>NZ_LT607410.1:6049422-6674134 GCF_900091515.1 Micromonospora purpureochromogenes
GGCGCAGCCGGTCCGCCGCCATCCGCCCGCCGACCGCCAGGCCGTACCGCTCGACGGCAGTGAGGCCGTACGCGCTGCACGTCGGGGTGAACCGGCACTGGCCCGGCCAGCGGTGCGACAGCCAGCGCCGGTAGCCGAGGATCGCGGCCCGGCCGGCCCGGTCGACGACCGGCGCCCGGCTGACCTGGGCGGTAGTGGCGCCAAGGGTGAGCAGGAAGGAGAAGAGCCCGAGGTCGCAGCAGTTCGGACCGTCGCACTCGCAGGCGTCACAGCCGGCGTAGGCCCAGTCGCGCTTGTTCTTGTTCTTGGCGGTGCGCCGACCCCACAGTCTGTTGATCACGCCGTACATGGTGCGACAGCCCCGCCACCCGGGCGCTGGTCAGGCCGGTCGGTCCGACGGCGTGGTGAGGGCAAAGTGGACGGTGCGGCCGGTGCGCCGCCGCCCGAGGCGGTGCGCCAGCGGGACGAGCACGCCGTGCAGCACGGGGTACTTGCGGACCAGCAGCCGGGCGGCGTGCCGCTCCTCGTCGCCGGTGAGCCGGCGCGCGGTGGCCTCGACGGCGGGGCCGGTCGCTCGCCCGCGAGCGGTGGACGGGGCGACGGTGACCCTGGGGCCGTTGCGGATGCGCCGGGTCTTGCCGGCCCGCTCGAAGCTGCGCACGTACGCACGTTCGCCGTCGACGGCGATGCTCACCGCCGTGCCGACCGGGGTGCTGTCGCGGCGGAAGCTGGTCAGCACCACGGTCTTCTGTCGGGTGAACGGCGCCCACCCCGGTGCCGCGTCGACCTCGACCGTGCCGAGCACCCCGCCGAGTTCGCGCCACCGGGCCACCAGCGCCGCCGCCGCCAGCGCGGCGGAGAGCCCGACCAGCCAGGTCTGGCCGGCGCTGCCGCCGAGGTGCCGGTCGGCGAGGTGGGTTCCGGTGTGCGCGAGCGCTCCGGCGAGGTATCCGGCCAGGGCGACCGCGGGCGCGTCGGCCCAGATCGCGGCGAGCAGCAGGGTGACCCCGATGCCCAGTTGGAACGCGCCGACGTCGTGGACGAAGTGGTGGCTGCCGGGAAAGTCGACCGCCTCGGCGAAACCGTCCGGTCGGCGCAGCGCCCACCCTCCGACCAGCAGTGCGGTCAACCCGAGCAGGGCGCAGGCGGCCCGGACGAAGCTCCTCATGCTCACTCGACGGAACGCCGTGGGAGAACGTGACGGTCCCCGGCGGTACGGTCCGGGGCATGGAACAGCGGATCAGCCTGATCACCCTCGGCGTCGCCGACCTCCCGCGCGCCCGGACGTTCTACGAGCGCCTCGGCTGGCGGGGCCAGGAGGTCGAGGAGACCGTCTTCTTCCAGGCCGGTGGTCTCGCCCTGGTGTTGTGGGGCCGGGAGAAGCTGGCCGCCGACGCGGGCGTACCGGACACCGGCCCGGGCTGCCTGACGCTGGCGCAGAACGTCCGCTCCCGCGCCGAGGTCAACGCCGTGCTGGCCACGGCGGAGCGGGCCGGCGCGCGGATCACCCGCCCGGCGGCGGAGACCTTCTACGGCGGTTACGCCGGCTTCTTCACCGACCCGGACGGTCACGTCTGGGAGATCGCCTGGAACCCGGGCTTCCCGCTCGCCGAAGACGGCACGCTCACCCTGCCCGACTTCAGCTGAACACGGTGCGCCGCACCCCCCGGTGGCCGGCGCAGGCCTCGCGTCGCCCGCCGGTGAGGCTGACCGCGCCGTCGCGGCACTGCACCAGGTAGCCGCGCCCGGCCCAGAAGTTCTGCACGCAGTCGAAAAAGTCGCAGATCCGGTGGTCCGGCCGGCGGACGCGCTCGCCGCCGCAGAAGTCGTACCCCATGGGGTTGGTCGGGGCGCCGCAGCGCCGCTCGGCCGACGGCGCGGGTGCGGCCGGCGAGCGGCGGGGCTTCGCCGCGGCGGACGGCGCGGGCGCGGCGGCGCGGGGCGCGGCCACCCGCGCCGGTACCGGCGTGGCGGCCACGGCGACGTCGGAGCCGGGGCTGACCGGTGGGTCGGACTCGAAGAGGACCGCGGGCACGACCAGGGCGAGCGCGGCGGCGACGGCGACGGTGCGCCGGCCGCCGGGGATGCGCCCGGCGAGCCGGGCCTGCCCGGGGGTGGCGATCGCCGGCCGGAACGGCTGGGTCTGCTCGTGTTCGGCGATCAGCTCGTCGAGCTGCGCGATCACCGCGGCGCGCTGCTCGATGGCGTCGGCGAAGGCCAGGGTGAGGGTGAACCGGAAGTCGGCCGCCGCCGTGGGCGGCACCAGCAGGCCGCAGGTGCGCCGCCGGTCGAGGACCTGGATCAGCGACACCGGGGCCGCCGGGTCGTGGGACAGGCCGGTCATCTTTCCGTACGCCCAGTCGCGCCGGCCGCGTCCGCCGAGCAGCACCAGTCGGCGGTTGGTGATCAGGGCCACGCCGGCGTCGGTGGCCCGGACGCCGTCGGGGAGCCGGTGGCGCAGTGGCGCCGGCAGCGGCTCGACGGTCAGGTCGGGTGCGGGCAGCACCGTGGCGTGCCGGACCTCGACCAGTTGCGCGGCGGGCAGTGCCCAGAAGACCACCTCGCCGGGGGCGAGTTCCAGGGGCAGGCCGTGGCCGGCGGCGACCGAGCCGTGCAGGTCGACGGCGAGGGTACGCAGTCGCCGCAGCTCGTCGTCGCGCTGTCGCCACGCCCGCTCGGCTTCGCGGAATGTCCGCTGCCGGCGCTCGTTCTGCTTACGCGCCCAGGTGTAACGCCAGGTGGAACCCGTCGAATCAGTATCTGCCACGCCGACTCCTTCGCCGCGCGAGCCACCAACCGGGGTGTCATCCGGATCAACGGTGGCGGCGAGTCCGGCGGACACGCCGAACCGCGCGAACCACCCGATCGGCGGACCAATCCGGGCGATTGGTGGATGTGGCCGCGTCGATTCACGTTCGCCTCGGAGGCAGGCCGGCGCCGATGCCGGCCGAGGCGAGATCATCCCGTGCGCCGTGCGAGGTGCCCAAACCCTCGGTAACGTCAGCCGCAGCCGGACGGCGACGGGGCCACCCGGCATCGTGATGCGGAGGTGGATTGGTGAGCGCGAGGAGCGAGCCGGTTCTGCGAGCCCCGCAGTCGCGAACGAAGAATCCCCGGTGAGCGACAGGGTCGTGCTCGGCGTCGACATCGGCACCACCAGCACCAAGGTGGTCGCCTACGACACCGAAGGCGAGCAGCTCGCCCACCATTCCGTGGGCTATCCGCTGGACGAGCCGCACCCGGGTTGGGCGGAACAGGACCCGTTGACCATCTTCGAGGCGGTCGTCGAGTGCGTCCGTACCGTGGCCGGTGAGCTGCCCGGGCCGGTCGCGGGCCTGTCGTTCAGCACCGCCATGCACAGCCTGATCGGCCTGGACGCCGAGGGCGTCCCGTTGACCCCGTCGGTGACCTGGGCGGATTCCCGGGCCAGCGCGCAGGCCGAGCGGTTGCGGGCCGCCCCGCCGGGGCTCGCGCTGCACCGGCGTACCGGTACGCCGGTGCACCCGATGGCGCCGCTGCCGAAGCTGGTCTGGTTCGCCGAGCAGGAGCCGATGCTCTTCGAGCGGGTCGCGCACTGGGTCGGCATCAAGGACTACGTGCTGCTGCGCCTGACCGACGCGCTGGTGACCGACCACTCGGTGGCCTCGGCCACCGGGCTGATGGACATCCACCACCTGGTCTGGGACGCACAGGCGCTGGGCATCGCCGGCATCGTCGAGGAGCAGCTGCCGCAGCTCGTCGCGACCACCACGGTGCTGCCGGGCCTCACCGCCGAGGCGGCCGTGGCGACCGGACTGCCCGCCGACACCCCGCTGGTGGTCGGCGCGGGCGACGGCCCACTGGCCAACCTCGGCCTGGGGGCGGTCCGGCCGGGCGTGGTGGCCTGCTCGATCGGCACCTCCGGGGCGATGCGGGTGGCCGTCGAGCGGCCGGCCGTCGACCCGCTCGGCGGGGTGTTCTGCTACGCGCTGACCGAGGACCGCTGGGTGGTCGGCGGCGCGATCAACAACGGCGGCATCGTGCTCCAGTGGGCCGGCGACGCGCTGGCTCCGGAGCTGGGCGAGGACTCCGAAGAGGAGCTGCTGGCGCTGGCCGAGCGGGCGCCGGTCGGCTCCGGTGGGCTGATCATGCTGCCGTACCTGCTCAGCGAGCGGGCGCCGCACTGGAGCGCGCTGCCGCGCGGGGCGTACGTGGGGCTGACCCACGGCCACCGCCGCGAGCACCTGATCCGGGCGGCGCTGGAGGGGGTGTGCCAGCAGCTCGCCCTGGTGCTGGCCTCGGTGCGGGCGGCCGGCAACGAGGTCCGCGAGATCCGGGCCAGCGGCGGTTTCGCGCGCAGCCCGCTGTGGCGGCAGATCCTCGCCGACGCGCTCGGCATGCCGGTGCGTTTCCCCGCCGGGCACGAGGGTTCCAGCTTCGGCGCGGCACTGCTCGGCATGCAGGCGCTCGGGCTGATCCCGTCCATCGACGTCGCCGCCGACCTGGTGGAGATCGACGAGACGGTAACCCCCGACCCGGCCGCCGCCGCCACCTACGCCGCGCTGCTCCCGCTCTTCTCCGAGCTGTACGACGCGCTGGTCCCGACCTTCGCGTCGCTGCGACGGCTGGCTCCGAGCCTGCCGCCGGAGCCGTCACCCACTCCCGCACCCATGTGATCGCCCGTCCCGCAAGGGACCGGACGCCGTCCGAAGGTCGTGATTACCGTGACCACTCTCCTCGCCGCACCGGCCGAGCCGCTCACCGACGCCGGTGACGCCCAACTGATCGTCGCGGCCCTGCTGGGCATCGCCGCGGTGGTGCTCCTGATCGCCTGGGGCAAGGTCCATCCGTTCCTGTCCCTGATCCTCGGCGCGGCGGTGCTCGGCGTGGTCGCCGGCGTCGCCCCGGACAAGATCGTCACCTCGTTCAGCGGCGGCGTCGGCTCCACAGTGGGCGGGGTCGGCCTGCTGATCGCGCTCGGGGCCATGATCGGTGGCCTGCTCGCCGAATCCGGCGGCGCGGACGGCATCGTCGAACGGGTGGTCGGCCGGGTCTCCGGCACGGCGCTGCCCTGGGCGATGGCCGGGGTCGCCGCCCTCATCGGGCTGCCGCTCTTCTTCGAGGTCGGCGTCGTGCTGCTGGTGCCGATCGTGCTGCTGGTCTCGTTGCGCACCGACGTACCGCTGATGAAGATCGGCATTCCGGCGCTGGCCGGCCTGTCGGTGCTGCACGGCCTGGTGCCGCCGCACCCGGGCCCGCTGGTCGCGATCGACGCCCTGGGCGCCAACCTCGGCCAGACCCTCGCGCTGGGACTGCTGGTCGCCATCCCGACGGTGATCGTCGCCGGTCCGATCTTCGGCAACTTCATCGCCCGCTACGTGCCCGCCACCGCACCGGAGGCGTTGCTGCCCACCCGGCGACCGGTCGCGCTCGCCGGCGGGCGGGGTCCGGCGGCCACCGGTCGCGGCCCGCTCGACGCCGACGGCGACCTGGTCACCGAGGACGACCTGGCCAACCCGGGCGCCGGCCGCCCGGGTGAGCCGATCGACGAGGCCGCCACCGAGCGGGTGCGGGCGCGCCGCGCGCCGGCCCTGTGGGCCGCGGTCATCACCGTCCTGCTGCCGGTGGTGCTGATGCTGCTGCGGGCGATCGGCGAGCTGACCCTGGACAAGGGCACCGCCGGCCGCAAGGCGCTGGACATCGTCGGCACCCCGATCGTCGCCCTGCTCGCCGGCGTCATCTTCGCGATGATCTTCCTCGGCTACCGGACCGGTTTCAGCCGCGCGCAGGTCTCCGGTTTCCTCGGCGGGTCGCTGCCGCCGATCGCCGGCATCCTGCTGATCGTCGCCGCCGGCGGCGGTTTCAAGCAGGTGCTGGTCGACGCCGGCGTGGGGAACCTGGTCGCCGACGCGGCCGAGGGCGCGAACCTCTCGCCGCTGCTGCTGGGCTGGCTGGTGGCCGTCGGCATCCGGGTGGCGACCGGCTCGGCCACCGTCGCCACCATCACCGCCGCCGGCATCGTCGCGCCGCTGGCGGAGACCCTCCAGGGGCCGGAGGTGGCGCTGTTGGCGCTGGCCATCGGCTGCGGGTCGCTGTTCTTCTCGCACGTCAACGACGCGGGTTTCTGGCTGGTCAAGGAGTACTTCGGACTGACGGTCGGACAGACCATCAAGAGCTGGTCGGTGATGGAGACGATCATCTCGGTGGTCGGCTTCCTCGGCGTCCTCCTCCTCGACCTCCTCCTGTAGCGCCCCACCCACCCCCGCCCCGAGCCGGGCCGGCACTTTCTGGGAAAGAGGGCTCATCCGGCGCGGAACAGCCACTCTTTCCCAGAAAGTGCCCGGATCTTGGCGGGGCGACCGGGCGGCGGGGCGGCGGGGCGGCGGGGCGGCGGGCGCGTCAGGGGGCTTCGACGCCGGAGATGCGGTAGCGGTGCACCTCGGCGCCGAGGATCGCCGCCACCTGCTCCTCCGCCGGGCCGGAACCGCGGAAGGCGAGCAGTTGGTCGTCGCTGTCCCAGCGCTCGTAGACGTTGATCCGGCCCGGCTCGACCAGGTCGGCGCTGATCGCGAAGTCGACGCAGCCGGGCGCGGAACGCGCCTGCCGCACGACCTCGGCGCAGGACGCCAGGTAGGCGTCCCGCCCGGCCGGGTCGACGTAGAGACTGCCGGCGACGATGAGCACGGTGACCTCCGGTGGTGTGGTGGGGCGGTCCGCCTGACAGGCACCAATATGCCTGTCAGGCGGGACCCGCACCGCCCACACCGGCTCAGGCGCGCGTGATCGCGTTGGCGTGGATCGCCTCGTTCAGGTACGCGGCCATCCCCGGCGCGACCGCCTCGTAGTGCGCGGTGAACCGCGGGTCCGCCACGTACATGTCGGCCAGCCCGGTGTGGATCTCGTAGGAGCAGTCGTAGAACCAGCGGCTGATCAGCTGCCGGTGCTCCTCGGCCAGCGCCATCGCCGCCGGCGAGTCCGCCGCCGCCCCGGACGCCATCACCTCGACGAACCGCCGCCCCCACTCCTCGTTCTCCGCCTTGTTGCGCAGCCAGTCCTCCTTCGAGTAGCTGGCCACCCGCCGGTTCGACTCCTGGTACGCGTCGGTGCCGCCCCAGCGCTGCTCCGCCTCCTCGGCGTGCGCGTCCGGGTCGAAGTCCCCGAAGACCTCGAACCGCTCCTCCGGGGTCAGATTGATGTTCATCCTTCTCGCCTCCATCGCGAGCTCGATCGCGGTGACCATCTCCTGGAGTTTCCCGATCCGCCCGCTGAGCAGCTCGTGCTGCCGGCGCAGGTGCGCCGCCGGGTCGGCGGTCGGGTCGTCGAGGATCGCCGCGATCTCCTCCAGCGGGAACCCCAGCTCCCGGTAGAACCGGATGTGCTGCAGGCGCTCCAGGTCCGCGTCGTCGTAGCGGCGGTAGCCCGCCGCGGTGCGTCCGCTGGGCGACAGCAGCCCGATCTCGTCGTAGTGGTGCAGCGTCCGGACCGTCACCCGGGCCGCCTTAGCCACCTGACCCACCGTGTACGCCATGGTTTCCCTCCCTTCCGCGACCAAGGCTCCCGCCTGCCGTTGCGTGAGGGTCAAGCCCGATTCTGCGCGTCGCGTCACACCCTCGCCGGGGATCGGCGCGGCGGCACACGCGAACGCCCCCGGCCTCCGAGGGGGTGGAGAGGCCGGGGGCGTCCGGATCGGTCAGGCGGTGGCTCGGTCCTTCGCCCGCTCCGGGGCGGCGAAGGCCTCGGTGGCCGGGGTGCGGAAGGCGTGCACCAGGCCGGCGATCGACAGCAGCAGGAGCAGCCCCGCCCCGATGAACGTCACGAGGGCCGCCTGCCCGGCCTTGCGGCCGAACTCGCTGAAGCCGTACGAGGTGAGCAGCAGGCCGCGCAGCGTCTCGCCCTTGAACACGGTGTCCCGCTGGCCGCTGACCTCGGCGAGCTGCTTCTGCAGGTCGGCCAGGGCCGGGTCGTTGGTCGTCGTGGCCTGCTGGACCTTGGCCCGCAGCTCGCTCTCCGGCGCGCCGAGGTCGGCGTAGGTCTTCCCACCCGCCATGGACTTCAGGTGCAGCCCGATGAATTCGTTGGCGTAGCACTCGGCCTGTTTGCCGGTGGTCATCTTCTGGCCGGCGTACTCGACCAGGCAGTCCACCTTCTTCTCCTCGTCCGTCAGCTTGTCGGCCGGCTTGAAGGTGATGTGCTGCGCGCCGAGCTGGTCGCGTACGTAGTCGTTGGCGAAGTTCGCGTTCGAGGTGAGGACGATGCCGGCGACGAGCAGCAGGACGGTGAGGCCCAGTCCGCCGATGCTGAACAGCAGGTCCAGGGTGCGTCGCTTCATGTCGTATCTCCCGGTGGGGGTGGGGGCGTCGTTGGTGTCGGCTCTTATCCTGCGGCGGCTCGGGCGGTCTCGGTCAGGGCCGAACCCCCTGTCCCTTCCGGGACCTTCGACTCCCACCGGCGGGGGCCGTCCGGCCGGGCCGGCCGGTCAGACCGGGGCGGATACCGGGTGCAGGTCGGCCAGCTGGCCGGGCCGGCCGTAGCGGTAGCCCTGCCCGTGCACGCAGCCGATCGCGATGACCGCCGCGTGCTGCCCCTCGGTCTCCACCCCCTCGGCCACCACCGCCAGGTCGAACGCGCCGGCCAGCCGGGTCACCATCTCCACGGTCGCGTACGCCCGGGTGTCGGTGTCGAGCCGGGAGACGAACGACCGGTCGATCTTCAGCTCGGTGGCCGGGATGCGATGCAGGTAGCTCAGCGACGAGTAGCCGGTGCCGAAGTCGTCGATGGCGATCCGGATGCCCAGCTCGCGCAGCTGGCCGAGCCGCTCCAGCACCGCCTCGCTGCCGTCGATCAGCGCCGACTCGGTCAGCTCCAGGGTCAGCGCGCGGGGGGCCAGCCCGGCGCTGGCGGTGGCCGCAGTGACGGTGGCGATCAGGTCTGGCCGGCGCAGGTGGTCAGCGGCGATGTTCACCGCCACGGTGGCCTCCGGCGCCCGTTCCCGCCAGGTCGCGGCGGCCCGGCAGGCCTCGTGGATCACCCAGCGGTCGATCGGCACGATCAGGCCGGTCTCCTCGGCCAGCGGCAGGAACGCGGCCGGCCCGAGCAGCCCCAACCGGGGATGCCGCCAACGGACCAGCGCCTCCGCGCTGCGGACCGCCCCGGTGGCCAGGTCGACGATCGGTTGATAGTCGAGTTGCAGCTGCTGCTCGTCGACCGCCCGGCGCAGGTCGGCGATCAGCTCCGCCCGGGTCACCGCCGACTCGCGCAGCCCCGGCGTACAGGTCCGGTACGCCGACTTCCCGGCGGCCTTGGCCGCGTACATCGCGATGTCGGCGTCGCGCAGCAGGTCGGTGTGGGAGGCGTGCTGCGGGCCGTACTCGGCGATGCCGATGCTGGCCGACGGGTGGACGCCCATGTCCTCCTCGCCCGCGGCGGGTTGCAGGGCGGCGAGCAGCCGCTCGGCGAGCCGTTCCGGCGCGACCGGGCCGTCCCCGTCGACCAGCACGGCGAACTCGTCCCCGCCGAGCCGCGCGATGGTGCCGTCGTCGCCGACCGCATCCCGCATCCGGTCGGCGATGCTGGTCAGCAGGGTGTCCCCGGTGGCGTGCCCGAACCGGTCGTTGACCTGCTTGAACCCGTCCAGGTCCAGCAGCAGGACGGCGACCGGCGGCCCGTCGCGCAGCGCCCGGCGCAGCCGCCGGTTGAACATCAGCCGGTTGGGCAGGCCGGTGAGCTGGTCGGCGTAGGCGAGCCGGCGCAGCCGCGCCACCAGGCGCAGGTTCTCGTTGGCGGCCAGTCCCTGCCGCAGCGCCAGGGCGCCGAGCAGCGCCATCATGCCGATGAAGACCAGGTGCGGGGTCTGGCCGGTGGGGTGCCGGGCGAGCACCACCGCGATGATCGCCCCGCCCACCGGCAGGTACGGCAGGGCGACCCGCCACCAGGGCGGCAGCGGCGACTCGACGCCCTCGTCGCCGCCCTCGCCGGCCGGCGGCGGCGGGTACGTGGTCGCCACGCCGATCAGCAGGTAGCTCAGTGGCCAGCAGACGTCGATCACGTGCCCGGGGGCGTAGCTGCCGTGTGCGACGAGCGAGACGTAGACCGCGTCGGCGCCGGCCCGGGTGGCCAGGCTCGCGCCGATCAGGGTCAGCGGCCGCCAGATCGGGCGGGACGGGCCGGCCACCGCCACCAGGATGGTCAGCTGCATCAGGTTTAGCATCGGATAGAGCAGGCCGAAGGTGCGCAGCGGGTCGGCCAGGTCGGCGTCGGCGACGTCCCGGAACACCACCACCCAGCCGATCGGGATCAGGGCCAGCGCCACGATCACCCCGTCGAGCAGGGTGCGGGCCCGGCCCACCGCGCTGCGCGGGGCGGCGAGCGAGCAGAGCAGAGCCGCGGTGCCGGTGAGGATGCCGGCGGTGAAGACGGCCCCGATCAGCGGGGTGTGCGGCAGTGCCTCGCCACCGAGGCGCTCGACGGTCCACAGCGTACGGCCGGCGGCGGCGAGGGCCATGGTGACCGCCAGCAGCGTCCAGAACCGGCGCAGCCTCGCGGGGTGCCGGCGGGCCGCGCCGACGCAGGCGAGGGTCGACCACCCGGCCACCGCGATCGCCCCGAGGTCGCCGGCCAGGGCGGCGCCGGGCAGCGCGGCGGCCAGCCAGACCGCCTCGGCGAAGACGACCAGCGCCGCGGCAACCGCGCCGGCCCGTCCGGCGCGGGTCGAGCGGGGCGGCGCGACGGCCTCTCGGCGGGCGTCATCGGGCAGCACGATGGTCGCTCCGGCTCTCTCTCCTGGGCGCACCTCGACGGTGAGGACCGGTCACGGGCGGCGAACCACCGAAGCCTAGCCAGCACGGCAGCGGCCCGCCAGGGCCGATGGACCGGGCAGGACCGTCCGTCCAGGACGGTCGGGCCGGCGCGACGGCGGGCGCGGCGGGCTGTCCGGTCAGGAGGGACGCGGGGCGTCGCGGTGGTCAGCCGCCGCCGTCGGCGTGGGCCGACCCGGGCGGGTGGTCGACGGCCGTACCCGGGCCGGGCGGGTAACCGGTGGTGGCGCCCGGGCCGCCGCTGCTCAGGCCCAGTCCTCGGCGGGGTCGGCGTCGCTCGCGGCGGGCGTGTCGTCGGCGCGGGTGGGTGGCGGGCCGCCGTGCGTCCATGGGGTCTCCTCCGGCGTCGGGAAGGCCCCGGCGGGCAGGAACGCCTCGGACAGGGTGGTGTAGCAGAGCCGCTCCCCCACCTCCGGCACGCTGCCAGGCGGCGCGGTCAGCCCCCGGCCCATCGCGCCGGACAGCTCCAGCACCACCTCGGTCTTGCCGTCCGCCGCCGGGGTCAGGAAGACCACCCTGGCCTTCTGCGCCGGCCGGGCCGGCGAGTAGAGCGTCGTGCCGACCGGCACCAGCACCGGCTCGGTGGTGACCAGCTGGATCCGGGGGCGCAGCACCGGCCGCTTCCCCGTGTCGTCGACCCGCTTCGGGTCGGCCAGCGTCACGTCCCCGACGAACGCCTCCCCGGTCAGCCGGTGCTCGGCCATCACCAGCGGGTCGTCGTAGGCGCGCTGCACCGCGTAGGTGGTCAGGGCGCGTTCCAGCCGGTGCAGCCGCTGGGCGGCCACCACCGCGCCGTCGCGCCGGGGCTGCGGGCCGCCGCCCGCGTCGACGTGCTCGGCGTGGCCGGTGAAGGCGTCCTTGTCGCCGTTCCAGCGGCCGGCCACCCGGGCCCCGGGCGGCAGGGTCCGCAGCAGCCCGACGCCGCGCCACATCAGCTCCCAGGTGGGCGCCAGCTGGTCGCGCAGCACCCGCTCCAGCTCCGCGTACGCCGCGCCGCGCGCCACCGGGTCGTCCCCCGCGTCGGCGTACGCGGCGACGGCCGGGGCGAGCACCCGGTTGTCGAACTCCGGGTCGGTGGCCGGGCCGGCGGGCGGACAGACCGCCGGGTCCTCGGCCCGGGCAGCCGCCTGCGCCCCGGTCAGCCCGGCCGGCGGATCGATCCAGCCGAGCAGCGCCGGCAGGTGCAGGTCCTCCACCACGCTCTGGCCGGTGGCCCAGTGCAGGCTCAGCGCGTCGGTCATCGCCACCAGCGCCGACGAGCCGGGGTGCTCGGCCCGCTCGGCGAAGAAGGTCAGCCAGCGCCCGAGCAGCGGCACCGACGGGTGCACCGGGTAGTCGCCGTCCGGGCGGCGGAACCGGGTCGAGCGGCCCAGCAGCCGCAGGAAGGTGATCCCGGCCGGGTTCGGCACCAGCACCTGCGGCGCGTCGACGTACCGGTGCCGGACGTCACGACCCCGGTCGACCGGCACCGCCTCGGTGCCGTCGCGGAACTCGTCGAGGTACGGCAGCACGGTGGCGGCCAGCTCGGCGGCGAAGCGGAAGCGCTGGTCGCGGTTGCGGGGCTGCGGCACGATCAGCAGCCGCGCCTCGTCGGGGGCCGCGCCGACCAGCATCGCCAGTGGCGCGTTCGCCTCGCCGGCCATGGCCAGCGGCACCACCACCAGCGGACGCTCGGACAGGTGCAGGTGCCGGACGGTGGCGACCGGCTGGGCCACCCCGGCGGCCAGCGCCTGCGCCCTGGCGAGAGCCCGGAGCGTACTCACTCGGGCCGCCGGATCGGGGCGGCCGGCGAGCGGCGGGCGCGGGGCGTACTCATGCGGGGTTTCCGGCGAGGGCGTCGGCGCGCAGCCGGGCGGCGGCCCGCAGCAGCGCGGCGGCCTCCTCCTGCTCGGGCTCGGGGGCGCGTTCGCCGGTCGCCAGCGCCAGCACTTCGGCGACGGTGGCGGCGGCGCCCAGCGCCTCGCGGACCGGCCGGCCCAGCGCCCCGGTGTGCCCGGCCGCCTCGTTGCGGCAGAAGTACGCCAGCTCGCAACTGGCCAGGCACTCCGGCGCGTAGCGGGCCGGCACGGTGCGCAGGCCCGCGACCAGCGTCGCCGGGTCGGCGGTCGGGTCGGCGGTGAAGTCCGCCGGCACGGTGTCGAGCAGCGCGTCCAGCTTCGCCATCCGGTCGAGCTGCCGGCGCAGCACCAGCAGCTGCTTGCGGACGTCGAGCAGGCTGGCCACCGGCCGGTTGCCGAAGTCCCGCGGGCAGATCAGCACCACATCGTGCGAGACCAGCTCCTCGGCGTGGCCCTCGGCGGCGAGCAGCTCGCGCAGCGCCAGCACGTAGCCGGCGGACTGGATGGCCGCGGCGGCCACCTTCGCCGGGTCGGCCTGCCCGTCGACCACCGGAAAGGACTTGATCTCCACCACGTGGAACCGGCCGCCGAGCCGGGCGGCGACCAGGTCGGGTTCCAGGTGCACCCGCCGGCCGGCGACGTCCAGGCCGAGCAGCGGGTGGTCGAACAACGCCGCCTCCGGCCCCTGGGTGGTCAGCGCCCGGCGGGACCGCTCGTGCCGGTCCGGCAGGTCGTCCGCGCCGCCCAGGTCCGTCCAGCCGGCCCGCTCCGGCACCGGTACGCCGAGCCGCTCGGCGACCAGCCGCAGCAGCTCCGCCCCGCCGTCGGCCTTCACCTGGGCCTCGAAGGCGTTGCCCCGGGTGATGGCGAACCGCGACTGCCCGAAGCGGGCCGGGAAGCCGATCGCCTCCGCCAGCCTCGGCTTGTCCACCCCGGCGCCGTCCAGCACCGCCCGACGGGCGCAGCCCGGGTTACCGGTGAGCGCGGCGATGGTCCGGGCGTTGTGCCGCTTCGGGGGCAGGTCGCCGCGGATCGCGGCCAGGCGCTGCGCGGTGCTCGTCACGATCCGCCAGGATAGGCGCTCAGCGCCGGTTCGGCCGGTACGCGGGCCCGGCGGACCAGCACGGCGGTCGCCACCGCGGCGAGCAGGGCCACGCCGGCCATCACCCAGAGCACGGTGTGCAGGCCGCCGGTGAAGCCGGGGTCGGCGAGCCGGCCGGCGGTGGTGGTGGCCAGCACCGCGCCGACCACCGCGATCGCGACCGTCTCGCTGGCCAGCCGAGCCGTGTTGATCATCCCGGCGCCGGTGGCCGCCCGGTGCGCTGCGACGCTGCCGATCGCCATGGCGTCGAGCAGGCCGATCGACAATCCCACCCCCACGCCGATCGTCAGCAACGGGCCGGCCAGGGCGGCCGTGCCGCTGTCCGGGGCGAGCACGGTGGCCCAGGCGGCGCCCACCGCGACCACCGCCACCGAGGTGACGATCACCGCCGGGGCCGGCACCAGCCGGGTCAGCGCACCGCTGAGCAACGGCAGCACCAGCGTCGGCGCGGTCAGCAGGATGAGCGTGGCGCCGGCCGCGCCGGGGCTCATCCCGACCACCGTGGTCAGGTACGAGGGCAGGTAGACCAGCAGTGGCACCAGCACCGCGACGATGGTGGCCGCCGCCAGGCAGATGCCGAGGAAGCGGGGGCTCGCCAGCAGGGCCAGGTCGAACATCGGCTCGGGCCGCCGGCGTTCCACCCGGACGAAGGCCACCAGCAGGGCCACCGCCGCAGCGAAGGCCGCCACGATCACCGGGGCCGACCAGCCCAGCTCGGGGCCCTGCACGAAACCGAAGATGAGCAGCAGCAGCGCGGCGGTGAAGGTGACCGTTCCGGGCCAGTCGATCCGCCCGGCGTGCGGCTGGCGGGACTCGGGCAGCAGCGGGGTGAGCGCCAGCACCGCCACGGCGGCCAGCGCCGGCGCGGCGAAGACCGCCCGCCAGCCGAACGCGGAGATCAGCAGGCCGGCGATGGAGGGCCCGAAGGCGAGGCCGACGCCGATGGTCGTGCCGAAGATGCTGAACACCCGAGCGCGGGCCCGGCCCGGGAAGGCGTGGGCCAGCAGGGCGGAGGCACTGGTCGCGGCGGCGGCCGCGCCGACGCCGGCCAGCGCGCGCAGCAGGTCGAGCAGCACGATGTTCCCGGCGACCGAGGCGAGCAGCCCGGAGCCGGCGAAGATCGCGACGCCGGTGGCGAAGACCCGGCGCCGGCCGAGCAGGTCCGCCAGCGCCCCGGTGGCCAGCATGAAGCTGGCGAAGGTGGCGTTGTAGCCGTTCACCACCCACTGCACGCCGGCCAGCCCGGCGTCGAGGTCCCGCCCGATGTCCGGCAGCGCGACCGACGCGCCGGTCAGCGAGACCGGCAGCGAGAGGGTGGACAGCAGGACGGCGACCAGCACGACGGCCGGGTGGTTACGCAAAGATTCTCCCCGTTCGGACGGCGGCCCCAGCCTAGAACGCGGAGGTGGGCAGGCATCCGGTACGGGCGGAAGATCACATGGTCAGCGCTCGGCGGACCGGTTCCAGGGTGACCGGGGCGAGCGGGCCCCGGCCAGCGGCCGGCTGCGGCGGCGGTGCCGCCGACGGCCCGGGGTGCAGGGCGGACGGGAGACGGTGTGCACCGGCGCGGGGGCCGGCACGACCGGTTGCCGGCCGATCAGCCAGCAGAGGAAGCGGGCCATTGTCGGGTCAGCCGACCGGGAGGCTGCGGGCCTCGTCCTTGGAGATGCCGTACTCGGCCCCGCAGAACGAGCACTGCTGCACGTAGCGGGTGCGGACCGGGAACAGCGGAATGAAGAAGAGGGTGAACTTCGTCGACCGGCGGGTGATCACCTGCGCGGCCCGGTTGCCGCAGTTGCGGCAGACCGCGGTGACCACGCCGGACCGGTTGACGGACGTGCGCAGTCCGAAGATGAAGAACATCGCCGGCCTGTACCCACGGGAGGGCGCTCACACACCCGTTTTCAGGAAGTGGTTCGTCGCCACGGCCGACGCGCGTCGAGCTGGACGGCGAGCAGCTCCAGGAATTCCCGGAACGGCTCCTCGTCATGCGGGGTGGGCAGCTCGTCGGTCAGCGGGCCGCGATGCCGCCGGGCCCGGGCGATCGCCGCGGCGTAGACGCGCGGACCGGCGCCGAACGACCGGCGCTCGACCATCGCCTCGGCCATCCGGGCGGCGGCTGCGTCGTCCAGCTCAGCGGTGAAGATCAGCCCGTAGAGGATCTGGTTGACGAGACCCTTCCAGTCGTCGCGGGGCATCGCGGTCCTCCTCGGTAACTCCGTCGCCGGTGAGCGGTGCCGATGAGATGATCCACCCGTGTCCGGCCCCGACCCGGTGGACCCGCCGTACCGGCGCATCGGCGAAGAATTTCCGCTCGGCGGTGTCCGGATCCGGGTCCGGCGTTCGTCACCCTGGTGAGAAACCACGACACCGAGGAGCCCGACCGATGAAGTTCATGATGTTCGTCTGCACCGACACCGAGCCGGACACCGACCCGGACGCCGCGCCCGACATCGAGCGGTGGGTGGCCGAGCGGGACGCCCGCGGCCAGCGCCTGGAGGGCAGCGTGCTCGCCCCGCCCTCGGGGGCGACCACGGTCCGGGTACGCGGCGGCGAGCTGCTGCTCAGCGACGGCCCGTTCGCCGAGACCAAGGAGGTCATCGTCGGGTTCGACATCCTGGAGTGCGCCGACCTGGACGAGGCGGTGGAGGTCGCCCGGGCCCACCCGATGGCGTACGGCGGGCGGATCGAGCTGCGCCCCTTCGCCGACCTGGACTGACGCGGGTGGTCGACGCGGCCGACGCGGTGGCGGACGCGGGTGCCGAGGCGTACCCGCGGATCGTCGCCGCGCTGATCCGGGTCACCGGCGACTGGACGCTCGCCGAGGACTGCGCCCAGGAGGCGCTGGCCTCGGCGCTTCAGCGGTGGCCCCGCGACGGCGTGCCCGGCAATCCGGGCGGCTGGCTGATGACGGCCGCCCGGAACCGGGCCGTGGACGTGCTGCGCCGCGCCGAGGTGGAGCGGCGCAGGCTGCGGGACCTGGCCCTGCTGACCGATTTCGAACCGCAGACCGGGACGGAGGGGGACGTGGTGGACGACCGGCTGCGACTGATCTTCACCTGCTGCCACCCGGCCCTGGCCCTGGAGGCACGGGTCGCCCTGACCCTGCGCACGGTGGCCGGGGTGCCCACCGCGGACATCGCCCGCGCCTTCCTGGTGACCGAGTCCACCATGACCCGACGGATCACCCGGGCGAAGACCAGGATCGCCACGGCCGGCATCCCCTACCGGGTGCCGACCGGGCCCGCGCTGGTCGAGCGGCTGCCGGGCGTGCTGGCCGTGCTCTACCTGCTCTTCACCCGGGGGTACGACGCCGACGGCGAGCCCGCCTTCGCCGACGAGGCGATCCGGTTGGCCCGGCTGCTCGACCGGCTGATGCCCGACCAGCCGGAGGTCGCCGGGCTGCGGGCCCTGTTCCTGTTCCAGAACTCGCGCCGCGCCGCCCGCCGCGACGCCGCCGGTGACCTGCTCACCCTCGATGAGCAGGACCGTTCCCGCTGGGACCACGCCGCCATCGTCGAGGGTCTGGCCGCCCTGGACCGCGCCGGCCACGGCCCGTACGCGCTCCAGGCCAGGATCGCCGCCGCGCACGCCACCGCCCCGACCGCCGCCGACACCGACTGGGCCGCCATCGCCGACTGCTACGACGAACTCGCCCGGATCCGGCCCACCCCGGTGATCCGGCTGAACCGGGCGGTGGCGCACGGCTACGCCCACGGTCCAGCGGCAGGGCTGGCCCTGGTCGCCGAGGCCCGCGCGGGCGGCGAGCTCGACGGCTACCCGCCGGCGCTCGCCGCGCAGGCCGAGCTGACCGCCCGCCACGGCGACCCGGTACGCGCCGCCGCGCTGTTCCGCGCCGCCGCCGAGCTGGTCGGCTCCGATCCGGAACGCCGGGCGCTGCTGCGCCGAGCGGGCGAGCTGGACCGCTGACGGCGCGGCCCTGTCCCGTCGGCACCCACCGGGCTCGGGGCCGGTGGGCACCGGCGGGATGGCCGGCGGTCCGACCAGCGCGAAGGTGCCTGCCGGCCGCGAGGCCGTCGGTGATCGACCAGCAGCCGCCCAGGCACACCTGTTGGCCCAACGCAGGAGCAGACGTCACCAGGCCGCCGCCACCGTCACATCGTGTCAGCGAGCCCTTTCGAGCTGATGTCGTAAACGAATCGGGGCTAGCGAGGCGACCACACCGCGGGCCGCCCGGTGCCGGTGCTGGTGCCGGTGCCGGATGAATCGTTTGCGTCATCAGCTCGAAAGGGCACCAACAGCGCCCTTGCCGCCGGCCACACCCGATCACCCGTCCCGCCTGAGGCGCTCGGGCGGGCACCCCCGCACAAGCACGAGCGCCCGGAGCGGCACCCCGCCAGACCACCGCCGGTCGACGCGCCAAGGGGCACGCCGGACCCGGCTCAGGCTGCACGGACGGCGCGGGCCGCACCACCAAGGGTGCGGCCCGCGCCGGTGGAGAGGGCGGGATAGTCAGGCGCCGGTGGGCAGCTCCGCCATCACCCAGATCGGCTGCCAGTCGGCCATCTCGTGGTAGCGGCGCAGCTCGGACAGGCCGGCCACCGACCCGCTCCAGGCCGCGTACGGCGGGTTGCCCTCGTCGAAGCCGCTCTGCACGAAGGTCAGCTTGGTCTTTCCGTCGGACTCGGCCAGCTCCCAGGTGCTGATGCCGGTCGGTCCCCAGTCGATGGACATCCGGTGGTCGGGCTCCAGGTCGACCACCTTGGCCGCGTACCCGGTCTCGAAGCCGCCCATCGCGTACCGGCCGCCGACCCAGGGCTCGATGCCGATCGGGTACCCGAACCAGGCGCTGGCCTGGGCGGAGTCGGTCAGCGACTGCCAGACCCGGTCGACCGGCGCGCCGATCAGCAGCTCGCCGCGCAGGTCGGCGGAGGTGAAGTCGGTCTTCGGCAGCAGCGGTCGCCCCTCCAGGTGCCCGGCGAGGTTGGCGATCGACAGGCTCCACCAGGTCTGGAGCACTCCCCGGATGGTGCCGCCGGCCAGCGCCTCGGCGAAGTTGAAGTGGCTCTGGGTGAGGGTCAACAGGGTGCTGCCCGGGCCCTCGGGCGTCAGGGATATCTCGCTGGTGGTCTCCACTCCGTCGAGGAGCCAGGCGAAGCGCAGCGTGTCCTCGTCGGCGTGCAGCAGGCGCTGGTGCGGCGCGTCGCCCTCCGGCGTGAAGCGGCCCCAGAACTCGTACCGTCGGGGCAGCTCCACCTCGGCGTGCTCGGCGAACCAGACGCGCAGCTCGGCCGGGTCGGTCAGGGCGCGCCGGACGGCCTCGACCGGCGCGGCGAGGCGGGCACCCAGCGTCAACAATTCACTCACGGTCGTCCCCCTTGGGGTAACAGGCCACGGCGAGCTTGAAGGCGTCTCCCTCGGCGCCGCCGTAGCGGGTGAACAGGTCCCGCAGCGTGGACTGCAGGTCGTGCAGGAACTCCTGCCGGCGCTCGGCCGGCACCCGGATCTCGCCGGACACCCCGATGGAGGGCAGCTCCGGCGCGGAGCGGTCGAGGGCGGCGACGTCCGCCTGGACCTCCTCCATCAGGTCGAGCAGGTAGCCCAGGCTGAGCTCGTCCCGGGCCCGGCGCACCCCGCCGACCCGCCCCACCAGGCGGGGCGAGAGCCAGTACGACCGGGCGGCGGCCTGGTAGATGCCCTCGCTGATGCCGCGCACCTTCCGGCTGGACACCTGCTCGACCAGCCCGGCCGCCACCAACTGCTTGACGTGGTAGTAGACGCGCTGCGGCGTCTGCTCCAGCCGGGTGGCGACCTCGGTGCAGGTGCGGGGCTCGGCCAACTGCCGCAGCACCTCGACGCGCTGCGGCTTGAGCAGGACCTCGGCCTGCTCGATCTGCTCCAGGTACATGACGTCTCTCATCGCACAAATGAGCTTGTACGTAAAAACTCTCTTTGTCAATAGAGTCGAGAGAAGCCGCGCCGACTCCGGCGCGGCTCTTCTCGGTTTGGTGGTCAGGGCGTCCAGTCGGGGCGCAGCGGGTACGACGTCTCCCCGGCCGGCCCGTTGCGGGTGGCCAGCACCTGGTGCAGCTGGATCCCGTTGGTCTCGAAGGCCAGCCGGGACCCGGCCATGTAGAGGCCCCACACCCGTGCCGTGCCCTGCCCCACCTCCGAGACGCAGAAGTCCCAGTTCTCGACGAGGTTGCGGCACCAGGCGGCCAGCGTCAGCGCGTAGTGCTGCCGCAGGTTCTCCTCGTGGTGCACCTCCAGCCCCACGTCGTGGATCTCACTGATCAGCCGGCCCGGCCCGGCCAGTTCGCCGTCCGGGAAGACGTACCGGTCGATGAAGGCGCCGGAGCGGTGCGGGGCCCGGTTGTCGGCCCGGGTGATGCAGTGGTTGAGCAGCCGGCCGTCCGGCCGCAGCCGGTCGCGCAGCGCCCCGAAGTACGCCGGGTAGTTGCGCACCCCGATGTGCTCGGTCAGCCCGATCGAGGAGACCACGTCGAACTGCTGCCGCGGGGCGTCCCGGTAGTCCAGGTGGCGCACCTCGGCCAGCTCGGTCAGCCCCTCCCGCTCGATCGCCGCCTGCGCCCACCGCGCCTGCTCCCGGGACAGCGTGACGCCGAGCGCCTTCACGCCGTACTCCCGGGCGGCGTGCCGGACCATGCCGCCCCAGCCGCAGCCCACGTCGAGCAGCCGCATCCCCGGCTTGAGCGCCAGCTTGCCGGCGACCAGGTCGTACTTGGCCGCCTGGGCCTGCTCCAGCGTGTCGCCCGGGCTGTGGAACACCGCGCAGGTGTACGTCATGGACGGACCGAGCACCTTCTCGTAGAAGGCGTTCGAGACGTCGTAGTGGTGTGAGATGGCAGTGCTGTCCCGCAGGCGGGAGTGGCGCAGCCCGTTCATCACCCGCCGCCAGCGCGGCTGCGCCTCCTGCGGCGGGGGCGGCGGGGGCAGCAGCCGCTCCCAGCCCAGCCCGCGCACCAGCGCCAGCCCCTCGGCCAGCGACGGGGTACGCACCCGCAGCTCGTCCTTGAGCACCCGCAACGCCTCGTACGGGTCGCCGGGGTGCACTCCGTGCAACTGGAGGTCGCCGCTGACGTACGCCCGCGCCATGCCCAGGTCACCGGGGGCGGTGAGCAGGTACGTCAGACCACGCTCGGAGCAGATGGACAGGGTGATCCCGCTGTCGGCCGGGCCGATCGCGCTGCCGTCGTACCCGGTGACCCGCACCGGCAGCTCACCGGTGGTCAGCGCCCGGACGACGTCGGCGACGGTGGGGCCGCCGCGCCGGCCCCCGGCCGGCGGTGGTGTGGCGGGGGAACTGCTCGCCCCCTGTTCTCGGTCGGTCAGGCTCATCTTCGTGCAACCGCCTTCTCGTAGAGTCCGGTGAGCCGGTGATCCGGGTCGTAGCGGTCCTTCACGGCGCGCCAGGTCTCCCCGCCGTAGAGCCGGTCGAAGGCCGCCCGGTCGTAGTACGCGTCCGAGTAGAGGGACTTGTGACCACCCATGTCGGACACCGCCCGCTCGATCGAGCGGTTCACGTCGCCGTCGGCCGCACCGTCGGCGATCGGCACACTTCCCCAGAAACCGATGTTGACGTAGGTCTGCCCCGGCCGGAGCGGATACAGCGGCCAGGACCGTGCCGAGCCCGGCCCGGTCGGCTCGCGCAACCGCAGCGGGCAGAGCCAGACCGGGTTCATGCCCACGTTGGCGGCGAACCAGCGGAGGAAGTCGGCGGTGGCCGCCAGCGGGATCTCGACGTCCTGCACCACCCGCTCGCGGGCCGGGCGCCCGCGCCAGCGGTCGATTCGCGCGGCGACCTGGTGCCGGTGTTCCAGCCGGACGAGCCGGTGGTAGAAGTCGCTGCGCCGCCACCGGGCCGGCCAGAGCCGGCGGACCACCGGGTGCTGCACCCCGAACGCCGCCGAGCACCAGAACCAGTCGGTGTCCCAGCGCCAGAGGTAGTCGTGGGAGGTCAGCGCGTCGCGGGTGCGCCGGCGCAGCGACCGGTAGTAGATCTCCTGGCCGGTGTAGTCGCTGAGCTGCGGCGCGTCGTCGGTGAAGGTGCCCAGGGTCAGGTACGCCTCGCCGGGGCTGAACATCACCCCGTCCATCGCGTCGACGGGCTGCCCCTCCCACTCGCCCTTGACGACCACGTCGGCGATCGCCTCGGTCAGCTCCTCGAGCCGGCTGAAGCGCACGTTGCGCAGCGCCACGGCGTGGCGTACGGGCTGGAGCTCGATGCGCAGCCGGGTGGCGTAGCCGAGGCTGCCCAACGAGTTGGGGAAGGCGGCGAAGAGGTCGGCGTGCTCGCCCTCCGGGCGGGCGGTGAGGATCTCGCCCGCGCCGGTGAGCACGTCCATCTCGGTCACCGACTCGTGCGGCAGGCCGTTGCGGAACGAGGTGGACTCGATGCCCAGGCCGGTGACCGCGCCGCCCAGGGTGATCGTGCGCAACTGCGGCACGACCAGCGGCATCAGTCCGTGCGGGAGGGTGGCGTCGACCAGATCCTCGTACGTGCACATGCCCTGCACGTCGGCGGTACCGGCCCGGGGGTCGACCGACAGCACGCCGTCCAGCCCGGACACGTCCAGGCCCGGTGAACTGGTGGCCGCCCGGGGGCGGAACAGATTCGAGGTGCGTTTGGCGAGGCGGACGGGTTCCCCGAGGGGCACCGCGGCGTACGACCGCCGCAACGTGTCCACCGCCAGCTCATGATCACGCAGCGCGCGCATGAGATCACCTTACGCGCCGAACGGCCCGCGCGTGGGATGTCCACGGTGGCCTTTTCGCCACCACCATCGGACGATCCCGTTACGGTGGCGGACGTGCCGTCGCCCGCCCTTGCCGCCCTGGACGCCGCCGGTCTGCCGTACCGGGTGATCCGGCACGGGCCGGTGCGCAGCCTCGCCGAGGCCGCCGCCGCCCGCGGCGTCGCGGTGCCGGACGTGGTGAAGACGATCGTGGTCCGCCGCGGCCCGGACGACCATCTCTTCGTGCTCACCCCGGGCGACCGGGTGATCTCCTGGCCCAAGCTGCGCGCGCTGCTCGGCGTCAACCGGCTCTCGATGCCCGCTGCGGCGGCGGCCCGCGACGCCACCGGCTACGAACGCGGCACGATCACCCCGTTCGGCGCGACCACCGCCTGGCCGGTCGTCGCCGACGAGCGGCTGCGCGCCCGGGAGATCACCCTCGGCGCGGGCGAGCACGGCGTCGCCGTCGCGCTGGACGCCGACGCGGCGATCACCACGCTCGGGGCGACGGTCGCCGACGTGACCGACCCGGATCCGACCCGCTGACCCGCCGCCGACCGGTGGTCGGTCCGGGGGCGGACGGCATAGCGTGGACCCATGCCGAAAGCCGTCTGGAACGACCTGGTGATCGCCGAGAGCGACGACACCGTCCTGGTGGAGGGCAACCACTACTTCCCCCGCAGCGCCCTGCGCGACGACCTGATCCGGGAGTCCGCGACCCACACGTTCTGCCCGTGGAAGGGCACCGCCTCCTACTACACCCTCGAGCACGACGGCCGGACCAGCGCCGACGCCGTCTGGTACTACCCGGACCCGAAGCCCGACGCCGAGATGGTGCGCGACCGGGTGGCGTTCTGGAAGGACGTCACGGTCGTCGACTGAGTCACCGCCGGCCGGGCCGGGTGGCCATCGACCGGTCCGGTGGGTCAGGATTCCCTCATGTCCGTCCCCGACGAACACCACGACCCGGCCGGCACCGTCTACGGCGCCCGCCGGGCCGCCCGACCCGGGCTGCCCCGGGACCCGCTGATGCGGTTCGCGCTGGCCGCCGGGCTGGTCGGCGTACTGGTGGGGGTCTTCTTCGCCACCGGCGTGCTCGGCGGCGGCGACCAGCCGGTGGTGCCGGCGGCGGCCGCCTCCGCGCCTCCGGCTCAGCCGCCGTCGCCGGAGGTCACCGAGCCGGCCGCGACCACCCCCGCCGCGCCCTCGCCGACCGCCGCGCCCACCACCCCGCCCGCACCGGTGGCCGGGCCGAAGGTGTTCCGGGCGGTGGCCTCCGGCCTCTGCGTCGGCACCGACGGCGACGACGAGAAGGCCGCCGCCGAGCTGGCCGCCTGCACCGGCGGGCCGGAACAGCAGTGGGTCGCCAACCCGGTCGCCCCGGACCTGGTCACCCTCACCAACGCGGCGCACGGCCAGTGCCTGGACGTGGAGGGCGGCAGCGGCGACGACGGCGCGAAGCTCCAGCAGTATCCGTGCCACGGGCAGGCCAACCAGCAGTGGCGGCTGACCCCGGTCGGCACCGGCCCGGTGCTGCTGGTGGCGGTGCACTCCGGCAAGTGCGCCGAGGTCGAGGACGGCGGCACCGAGGCCGGCGACGAGATCCGTCAGGTCCCCTGCACCGGCGCCGCCCAGCAGCAGTGGACGGTGGGCTGACCCCTCAGCCCCGGTAGCTCCAGGCCCGGGCCGGCGGCGCCACCACGGGCACCGGCACCGGCACCGGTTCCCGGCGGCGCAGCAGCAGCGAGAGCCCGGCCGCGCCGATCGACAGCGCCCCGGCGACGTACCAGGCCATGGCGTAGTCGCCAAGGCGGTCGCGGACCAGGCCCGCCCCGGTCGCGGCGATCGCCGCGCCGAACTGGTGGGCGGCGAAGACCCAGCCGAAGACCACCGCGCCCGCCGCGCCGAAGTACTCCCGGCACAGCGCGACGGTCGGCGGCACGGTGGCCACCCAGTCCAGGCCGTAGAAGATGATGAAGACCAGCATGCTCGGCTCGGCCGTGCCGGCGAAGAGGCCGGGCAGCACCAGCAGCGACCCGCCGCGCAGCGCGTAGTAGGCGCCGAGCAGCAGCCGGCTGTCCACCCGGTCGGTGAGCCAGCCGGAGGCGATGGTGCCGACGATGTCGAAAAGTCCGACCAGGGCGAGCAGCCCCGCGGCGCTGGTCTCCGGCATCCCGTGGTCGTGTGCGGCCGGCACGAAGTGCGTGCCGACCAGCCCGTTGGTGGTCGCGCCGCAGATCGCGAACCCGCCGGCGAGCAGCCAGAACGGCCGGGTCCGCGCGGCCGAGGCCAGCGCGCCGACCGCCCGGGAGGCGGCGCCGCCGGTCGTCGGCGCGGGCGGCACCACCTCCGCCGCGCCGTAGGCGGGCAGGCCGAGATCCGCCGGGTGTTCCCGGAGCAGCCAGGCCACCAGCGGTACGACCGCCAGCGCCGCCCCGGCGACGACGAGCGCCGCCGTGCGCCACCCGTGGTCGCGGACCAGCACGGCGAGCAGCGGCAGGAAGACCAGTTGCCCGGCCGCCCCGCCGGCGGTCAGCACCCCGGTGACCAGCCCGCGACGGCGGACGAACCAGCGCCCGGTGACCGTGGCCACGAAGGCGAGCGCCATCGAGCCGGTGCCCAGCCCGACGAGCACCCCCCAGCAGAGGATCAGCTGCCAGCTGGCCGTCATGAACACCGTCAGGCCGCTGCCGGCCGCCACCAGCGCCAGCGCGCCGGCCACCACCCGCCGGACGCCGAACCGGTCCATCAGCGCGGCGGCGAACGGCGCGGTCAGCCCGTAGAGCAGCAGGTTGACCGAGACGGCGGCGGAGACGGTGGCCAGCGGCCAGCCGAACTCGGCGTGCAGCGGGTGCAGCAGGACCGAGGGGGTGGCCCGGAAGCCGGCGGCGCCGACCAGCGCGACGAACGCGACGGCGGCGACCAGCCAGGCGGGGTGGAGACGGCGGGTTCGGTTCACGATACGAGTCTCGACGGCGGGCCCGCGGCCGACGAGTGGCCGGAAAGCCATCATGCGCAATAATCGGGCCATGACGATCGTCCCGCACCGGGTGGCGGTGCTCGCCATCGACCAGGTGGTCGGCCTCGACCTCGGTACCCCCTCCCAGGTCTTCGGCACCGCCCGCACCAAGGACCTGCAGCCGCTCTACACGGTCGACGCCTGCACGCCGGGGGGCCGCCCGGTGCGCAGCACCGCCGGGTACCAGGTGCTACCCGACCACGGGCTCGAACTGGTCGAGGCCGCCGACACGGTGGTCGTACCCGGCATCCACGGCGGTCCGGCGCTGACCGACGGCGTCCTCGACCCCGAGGTGGCGGCGGCGCTGCGGACGGCCCACGAGCGGGGTGCCCGGATCATGTCGATCTGCACCGGCGCGTTCGTGCTGGCCGCCGCCGGGCTGCTCGACGGCCGGCGGGCCACCACCCACTGGGCGTACGCGGAGGAGTTCCGCCGGCTGCACCCGGCGGTCGACCTGGACCCCGACGTGCTCTTCATCGACTCCGACGACGTGCTCACCTCGGCCGGGGTGGCCGCCGGCCTCGACCTGTGCCTGCACGTCATCCGCACCGACCACGGCAGCGAGGTGGCGAACCGCTCGGCGCGGCGCTGCGTGGTGCCGCCGTGGCGCGACGGCGGCCAGGCCCAGTACATCGAGCGGCCGGTGCCCCACCGGGCGGGGACCGGCACCGCCGGCACCCGGGAGTGGGCCCGGCAACGGCTGCACGAGCCGGTCACCCTGCGCGACCTGGCCGAGCACGCGCGGATGAGCGTGCGCACCTTCACCCGACACTTCCGCTCCGAGACCGGGCTGAGCCCCGCCCAGTGGCTGCTCCAGGAGCGCACCGACCACGCCCGGCTGCTGCTGGAGACCACCGACCTGACCGTCGACCAGGTGGCCCACCGCTGCGGCTTCGGCACCGCCGCCGCCCTGCGCCAGCAGCTCCGCCAGCGCATCGGCGTCGCGCCGAGCGCGTACCGCCGGGCGTTTCACCGGCACCCCTGATCCGCGTTCCCGCGCCGCGGGCGAGGAGGGCGCGGACGGCGGGGTCAGGGTGGGGCGGCGGGCCGCTCTACGCGGGCCCGCCCCGCGCCGGCTCACCGCGCCGGCTGGCTCATGACCCGATCGACCGGTCGACGGTCGGCCGGTCGACGGTGGGCGCCCCCGGCGGTGTCCGCAGGACCCGGAGCTGCGCGAGGTGTTTCGGCAGGTGGACGCGGGCGTGCAGGTCCAGGGTGCGCGACCACGGCAGGGTGTCGTCGACGACCAGGTCGAAGCCCTCCCGCAGGTGGGTGTCGACCGGAGTGTCCGCCGCCGGGCCGAGCCGGTCCACCAGGGCGCAGAGCTTCTGGCTGGTGGCCCGCAGCAGGGTGGCCAGCCCGTCCAGCCCGCCGCAGTCGACGACCAGCGCATCCACCTGGGGGCGGTGGATGGTCTCCAGGTCGTAGTAGGCGAAGGGCGAGCCGGCGAGGACCGCCTCGGTGGCCTCGCTCATCAGCTCGTCGTTGGCCGCCAGGTGGGCCACGATCTGCTCGGCGGTCAGCTGTCCGTACGGCGGCTCGCCGAAGCCGCCCGCCTCCACCTCGGCGAGCAGTTCGTCGTAGCTCCGCCGCAGCCTCGCGCTCTCCACGTCCCCAGTCAACCCCGCCGACCGGCGCGGACCGGGGCGTTACCGCACCGGGATCACCCGGACGGGCGGTTCAGCGCCGGCCCCGCCGGGCGCGCAGGTAGTCGGAGACGACGTACTCGCCGAGGTCGTCGAGGTCGGGGGTGAACATCCGGCCCTTCGAACGGCGGGCCACCGCGTCGACGAAGCGGCGCAGCCCCGGATCGTCGCCGAGCATGAAGAGGTTCAGCGTGGCGCCGTAGCGGGTCAGCTTGTCCACCTCGCGGATGGTCGCCTCGATCGTCTCCGGCAGCGGCGGCCAGTGGAACAGCGCCTCCCCGTCCTCCGGGTCGAGGTGAGCGGTCGGCTCCCCGTCCGTGACCACCAGCACCACCGGCTCCGCGCCGGGGTGCCGGCGCAGGTGCCGCCCGGCCAGCCGCAGCGCGTGCTGGAGGTTGGTGCCCTGCTGCATGTCCGGCTCCACCGCGGCCAACTCCTGCTGGGTCAGCGTCAGCGCCTCCCGGCCGAAGCCCACGATCTCCAGGGCGTCCTGCGGGAAGCGGGTCGCCACCAGGTGCGACAACGCCAGCGCCGTCTGCTTCATCGGGCCCCAGCGCCCCTGCGAGATCATCGAGTACGACAGGTCGACGCAGAGCGCCACCGCCGCCGAGGCCCGGCGCTCGGTCTCCACCACCTCGAAGTCGGAGACGTCGAGCTGGACCGGCACCGTGGGGCCGGCCCGCCGGACCGCCCGGGTGAGGGTGCGGACCACGTCCAGCGGCTGCTCGTCGCCGTACTCCCAGGGCCGGGACGCCCCGCTGACCTCGCCGGCCGCGCCCGCCGAGCGCAGGTCGTGCTGGCCGCGCGGCCCGGCCGTGAGGTCGGCGAAGACCCGCCGCAGCGCGGTACCGGCGAGCCGGCGCAGCGCCTTCGGGCTCAGGGTGAGCCCGTCGGCGTCCCGGCTCACCCAGCCCTGCCGGCGCAGTTCCCGCTCCAGCTCCCGCAGCCGGCGGACGTCGGCGGCGGCCTCGCGGCCCAGCGTCCGGGCCACCGCCTCGACGTCCACGTCGTCGAGGGTCGCGCCGGGGTGCTCCTGGTCGAGGGAGTCGAGCAGGTCGTCCAGCTCGCCGATCTCGTCGAGCGCGCCGGCCGCCTCGCCGTAGCCGAGCGGCTGGTCGCCGCGGACCCGCTCGCCGCGCTGCCAGTTCAGGTCGGGGCGCAGCGCCCGCAGGTGCCCGTCCAGCGCGGACAGCTCGCCGGCCAGCCGGTCGCCGAGGGACTGGCGCATCAGCCCGGCCAGCTCCTCGCGCTGCCGGTCCGACAGCGACCGCATCAGCCGCTCCCCGGCCGCCGCCCGGCGGGCCAGCACGTCGACCAGCTCGTCGACGTCCTTCGGCTGCTCCGGGAAGAACTCCCCGTGCCGGCGCATGAACTCGGCGAACGCGTCGGTGGTGTCCTCGGAACGGGCGTGCCGGGCCAGCAGGTCGTTGAGGTCGCGCATCATCTCGGCCAGCTGCCGCTGCACCGCCGGGTCGCCGGCGGCCCGCGCCGCGTCGCGCAGCCCGGCGAAACGCTGCTCCAGCACCTCACCGCGGAGCCCGTCGAGGATCCGCTGGTACGTCTGCCGTGCCTCGTCGCTGGCCCACTCGTAGCCGGCCAGCTCCTGCACCGCGCGGGCGGTGGAGCGGGGCAGGTTGTCCAGCACCGCCTCGGCGAAGCGGGCGTCGTCGTCGGCGCGCCCGCGCAGCTCGTCGCGTTCCGCCGCCAGCGCCTGGTCGAGCAGCGCCCGGGAGCGGGTCACCGCCCCGTCCAGGTCGCCCCGGCGCAGCGCCTCCCGGCGCAGCCGGCGGGCCCGGGCGGCCAGGTCGTCCAGGCCGCCGCGCCCCTGCGGGCCCCGGCGCAGCAGGTCGCGCAGCGCGTCCCGCAGGCTGCCGCCGGCCAGCACCTCCGCGCCGACGGCGTCCACCGCGGCCCGGACGTCGTACGGCGGGGCGAGCGGGTCGGGCCCGCCGCGCCACTGGCCGTACCGGAACCGGTTGCCGGCCACGCTCAGCCCCGGCCGCCGTAGACGGTACGGCCCGACTCGGTGACGTCCTTGCCGAGTCGGCGGGTCAGGTGCAGCCCCTCCAGGACGAACTCGATCCCGGCGGCGGCCTCCTCCGGGGTGGGCGCGTCACCCAGCCCGAGCCGGTCCAGCGCCTTGGCCAGGCCCGGCACGGTGCCGACCTGGCGCAGCAGCTCGGCCGAGGAGACCAGCTCACCGGTCTCGATCGCGGTGCCCTCGGCGACCAGGCCGGTGAAGCCGGACAGGTCCAGCCCGGCCAGCCGGGCCCGGAACGTCTCGGCGGTGGCGGTGCGCAGCAGGTGGGCCAGGATCTCGATCTCGCGCCCCTCCTCGCCGCTCTCGAACTCGACCTTGCCGCGCAGGGTCGAGGTGACCGACACCGCGTCGCCGACCCGCGCGACCGGGGCCTCGGGGCGTACCCCGTGGGCGGCGGGACCGGCGGCGAGCAGGCCGGATCGGCGCAGCGCGGCGGCGGCGACCGTCTCGGCGGCGGCGATCGCGAAGCGGGCGGAGACGCCGGAGCGCGGGTCCACCGACGGCGACTCCCGCACGGCGCGGGCGAACCGGGCGAGCACCTCCAGCACGTGCTCCGGCACCTCGGCGACCAGCTCGGCCTCCTGCCGGATCAGCGCCAGCTCCAGCTCCAGGTCGACGGGGTAGTGGGTGCGGACCTCCGCGCCGAAGCGGTCCTTGAGCGGCGTGATGATCCGGCCCCGGTTGGTGTAGTCCTCCGGGTTGGCGCTGGCCACCAGGAACAGGTCCAGCGGCAGCCGCAGCTGGTAGCCGCGGACCTGGATGTCCCGCTCCTCCAGCACGTTGAGCAGCGCCACCTGGATCCGCTCGGCCAGGTCGGGCAGCTCGTTCACCGCGAAGATCCCCCGGTTGGTGCGCGGCACCAGTCCGAAGTGGATGGTCTCCGGGTCGCCGAGGGTACGGCCCTGGGCCAGCCGGATCGGGTCGACGTCGCCGATCAGGTCGCCGACGCTGGTGTCCGGGGTGGCCAGCTTCTCGCCGTAGCGCATCGAGCGGTGCAGCCAGCCGACCGCCAGATCGTCGCCGGCCTCGGCGACCAGCGCGCGGGAGGCCGGGGTGAGCGGGTGCATCGGGTGCTCGTTGAGCACGGAGCCGGGAATCACCGGGGTCCACTCGTCGAGCAGCGCCACCAGCGAGCGGATCAGTCGGGTCTTGCCCTGGCCGCGCTCGCCGAGCAGCACCATGTCGTGGCCGGCGAGCAGGGCCCGCTCGACCTCGGGGAGGACGGTGTCGTCGTAGCCGACGATGCCGGGGAAGCGATCCTCGCCGGAACGCATCCGGGCGAGGAGATTGTCGCGGAGCTCCTGCTTGACGGTGCGGTGCCGGTGCCCGGCCGCGCGCAGCTCGCCGAGCGTGCCCGGCAGGTCGGCGGGCGGGACCGGGAGAACCTGGTTTGGCGCAGTCACCCGACCCACGCTAGCGCGCTGTCCGCTGAACCTGCTCTCGTCGCCCGTGAAGAAGTGTCGTACGGGTGTTGTCGGCTTCGGTTGATGCAACCTTCAAAAAAGGTTGATCAAGAAGGAGATCGGCGCGGTAGCTCCTCGGCAACCCACAGACCGCGACCCTGTAGCCCAACCACCAACCCCTGAGTCTGGAGAACAATGATTGCTCTTTGCACGGTGGTCACGCTGACCTTGTAGAGGTCCGCAAGCTCTTTGTAGGTCGGCAGACGTTCGCCCGGCGCGTACTCGCCGGTCTTGATGCGGGCCGCGAGGTCTTCGGCTACCTCGCGGTATCCGCCGGTTGGTATGGGCATGCGGGAGGTTCCTTCGTTCGGCCCATCCATCGGATCACGCCGCTCACCCCGCTTCAAGACCAACATTGCCTTAGGTACTAAAGGTCTCTAAGGTTGCGGATGTGGCCAGGTTCCTTCGTTCGGCAAGCGGTGAGCCGGGCCACGAAGCCGCCCAAGGGGAGCACGGACGCACTGGCTCTGCCCCCCTTGGGCGTGCCTACTCATCTAGTGCGGAGGGTGCCCGACCATGCCGATGGATGACGGCGACATCACGTCGGCAGACGAACTGTTCGCGATGATGAGGATCATCGACGCCCACTGGACTCGGGCACTGGACATTCCGTGGCGAGCAGGTGGTTGCCTGGAGTGCCGAGATCGGGACAACTGCCCACAGCTTGATTGGGCTCTAGGGATGATGGCCGACGTTGCCTCGGTGATGTTTCAGAAGCGATGAGCTGCGGCTCCTACTTTCGACCGCAGCGGGCGCAGCCGCCCCGGCGGCGCAGGTGGTACGCGTACGTGGCGCCGCCGAGCGCGGCGCCCCAGAACGGCCAGAGCAGCATCGGCGCGCTGGCCATGGTGAAGCCGCCGCCGAGCCGCCAGAACTCGGGCGTGGTGACCAGGCCGAGAGTGGCCGCGGTGACCGCGAGCGCGACCAGGGTGGCCGGGACGACCGCGAGCTTCACGGGCACCGGCCGGCCGGCCAGACCGACCATCCAGCGCGGGAACCGCTCGCCCCAGCTCTGCACCAGCCCGAGGGTGAGGACCGCGCCCACGGTGGCGAAGGCGCCCAGCCCGGCGCCGGCCCAGACCTGTCCGGTCTCTTGCATGTCGTCCAGCAGCTCGGGCGAGATGCCGAGCGGGATGCCGGCCGCCCAGGCGAACCGGGTCAAAGCGTACGCGAAGGGGATGGCCGCGGCGGTCCCGGCGGCCCAGCGTCCCCAGCGGGCGGCGGCCGCCCGGGTGGTCCAGCCCCGGTCGGCACCGCCCCGGCCGCAGGCCACGCAGGCGTCGGCGGTCCGCCGCTGCCAGACCAGCAGCGCCCCGGCCAGCAGCACTCCGCCCGCCATGGCGGCCACCTTGACGCCGAGCGACCAGGTGAAGACGTCGGCGTAGTCGACCGGCGGCCAGCCGAACGGGGCGCCGAGGATCAGCATCGGCGCGTAGCCGAGGATCACCAGCACCCGCGCATCGGGCACCACCACGGCCAGGACGAAGGCGACCGTCCAGCCGTAGCCGAGCAGCAGCGCGCGCAGCGGGCCGGCGGTACGGGCGCCCTGGCTGCTCATCGCGAGGGCGGCGACCGCGGCGACCAGCAGCGTCCCGGCGAAGAGCGGCGGCGCGACGTCGACGGGAACCAACCGGAGCAGGTTCGCCCCGCCGCCGTCCTGGTCGTTCGCGCCGAACGGGTAGCCGGCGCCGGTCAGCGTGCAGAGCAGGGCGAGTACGCCCCAGAGTCCGAGCCAGCCGGCGGCCAGCGGGGCGAGCCGGTCGGGCCGGCGGGAGGCCGGACGGTGGGTGGGAACAGTGGTCGTCGTCATGCTCTCAGCCTCGGCGGCGGCGCCGGCGCCGCCCTCCCGAGCGGTGACGAACCCGCTCCCCCGGCGGGGGGATCAGCCGGTGGGGACGACGAAATCCGACTCGTACGCGGCGATCACGGCCTGGGTGCGGTCCCGCACGCCGAGCTTGGCCAGCACGTTGCCGACGTGCGTCTTGACCGTCTCCACCCCGACCACGAGCTGCCCGGCGATCTCCGGGTTGGAGAGCCCGGTGGTCATCAACCGCAGCACCTCCGCCTCCCGCTCGGTCAGCCGGGCCGCGCGCAGCCGGTCCCCGCCCCGCCCCCCGTACGCTCCGGCGAGGCGGCGGATCGCGGCCGGGAAGAGCAGCGAGTCACCGGCGGCGACCGCCCGGACGGCGCTGACCACCTCCGCCGGGCGGGCCCGCTTGAGCAGGAAACCGCTCGCGCCGGCGCGCAGCGCCTCGTAGACGTACTCGTCGTTCTCGAAGGTGGTGACCACGAGGACGCGGGGCGGGTCGGCGGAGGCGGCCAGCAGCAGCCGGGTGGCCTGGATGCCGTCGATGGCGGGCATCCGCACGTCCATCAGCACCACCCGGGGCCGCAGTTTCGCGACCAGCGGCGGCACCTCGGCGCCGTCGGCGGCCTCCCCCACCACCCGCAGGTCCGGCTGGGCGTCGATGATCGCCCGCAGCCCGACCCGGATCAGCTCGTCGTCGTCGACGATCAGCACGTCCGTGCTCACCGCGCCTCCCCCCTCGGCACCGGCAGCCGCACCCGGACCCGCCAGTGACCATCCTCCGGACCGGCGGTGATCCGCCCGCCGAGCAGCAGCACCCGTTCCCGCATGCCGTCCAGGCCCCGGCCGCCGCGTCCCGGCCGCGCCGCGCCGCCCAGCACGTTCTCCAGCTCGATCGCCAACCACCGCCGCCTCGGCGCGTCCGACGGCCCGCGAGGATCGGGCACCGTCGCCTCCCCGGGTACGTCCACCCGCAGGCGCACCGGGCCGCGGCCGTACCGGGCGGCGTTGGTCAGCCCCTCCTGCACGATCCGGTAGCCCTCCCGGGACACCGCCGGGGGCAGCTCCGCCAACTCCCCGTCGATCCGCGCGTCCACCCGCAGCCCGGCCGCCCGGGTGTCCGCGACGAGCCGGTCGAGCTGGGCCAGGGTCCGCTGCGGGGCGGTGTTGGCCGGGGCGCGGGCGGCGTCCTCGGTCTCCCGGAGCAGGCCCAGCACGTGGTCGAGGTCGTCCATCGCGTGCCGGCTGGTCTCCTCGATCGCGGCGAGCGCCCGCCGGGCGAACTCCGGGTCGTCGTCGAGGAGCTGGCGGGCCGCGCCGGCCTGGAGGGTGGCCACGGTCAGCGCGTGACCCACCGAGTCGTGCAGTTCCCGGGCCAGCCGGTTGCGCTCGGCGAGCCGGGCCGCCCGCGCCGCCAGGGCGGCGAGCTGCTCGGCCGCCGAGGGGCCGAGCAGCGCCGGCGCCATCGAGGCGGCGAGCGTACCCAGCCCGGCGACCGCGTAGCCGAGGCCGAGCAGCATCAGCACCCCGGTGAGGGTGAGCCAGCCGGTGTCCCGCCCGTCGAGCGGGCCCCAGCTCTCCTGGGCGGCCAGCTGGGTGCCGACGCCGAACTGCTGCGCGATGAACGACAACGCCATCGGCAGGGCGCTGATCAGCGCGAACATCACCGTCCCGCCGACGGTCATGTGCAGGGCGATCCAGAGCGCGGCGCGCAGCCGAGTCTCCCGGTCGGCCGGGTGCCCGGCGGCGGGCTCCGGCAGCGGCACACCGAGCAGGGCGCGGGCGGCGGCGATCTCCAGCGTCCGGCTGCCGTCGAGGAAGAACGGCACCGCGCCGATGACGGCGGCGACCACCATCAGCGCGAAGACCAACAGCCGGGGCACCTCACCGCGGGTGAGGAGCTGGACGAAGGTGCCGGCCAGCAGCGCGTACGGCAGGGCCAGCACCCCGCCGAGCAGGAGGAACACGCCACGGCGACAGGTGCTCGCCCGGACCAGCGGCGCGATCAGCGCCCGGGGAGTCACCGGGCCATTCTCCCGCCCCGGCACGCCGTGCCGACTCCCCCGTGTCGGGGATTCCGGCGCCGCCTCGTCGCAGGCGGATCACCGGGCGCGGCGGTGTCCCGTCCGCCGCCGGCTCAGCGGTGCTCCTGCACGTACTTCTGCGGGTCCTTGTCGTCGAAGGTCAGGTTGCGGCCGTTCTTGTGCTCGCCGTAGAAGGTCAGCCAGCGCGCGCCCAGCTCGGCGCGGAGTTCGACGCCGACGTGCCGGCGGAAGTCCGGCAGCGCCCCGTCCTCCTCCTCGGCGAGGTGCTCGCTGTTCTCCCGGCGGGCCTTCCACACCGCCGCCCACCACTGGTCGGAGCCCACCGGGTGCAGCTTCGACTCCGCGATGGCGTCGCGGATCTCGTTGTGGTCGCCGATGGCGTCGGTCGTCTCGTCCTCGCCGTCGTCGCCGTGCCGCACCAGGTGCGGATAGAGGATCGTCTCCTCCGCCTCGGCGTGGATGTCCAGGTGCAGGGCGAGCGCCTCCCAGACGGCGAGGAGTTCGGTCTCGTCGCGGGCGTCGTCGAGCCGGGCGAAGCCGCGCCGGAAGGCGGCGTGGTCGTCCAGGATCAGCGCGGTAATGTCGTCCATGATGCTCACTTTCCCACTCGGGCGCGGATCAGCCTCGGCACCGCGGCCAGGCCGGTTACCGGCCGGAACTGCCGGGCGGCGGTGACCAGGGCGGCGTACTCGTCGGCGCCGAGGTCGATCTCGGCGGCGGCCGCGTTGCGCTCCATCTGCTCCACACCGGACGCGCCGGGGATGGCCACCACGTTGGGGTGGTGCAGCAGATAGGCCAGCGCGATCTGGCTGGGGGTGGCGTCGTGCGCGTCGGCCACCTCGCGCAGCGTCATGATCAGGGCGGTGCCGCGTTCCAGGTTCTCCGGCAGGAAGTACGGGTTGGCCCGGCGCACCGCCCCGCTCGGCGGGTGCTTCGCGTCGTACCGCCCGGAGAGGAAGCCCTGCGCGAGCGGGCTGTACGCGATGACGATCCGGCCGGCCTGCTCCGCGTACGGGATCAGGTCCTCCTCCGGGCCCCGGTCGATCATGCTGTAGCGGACCTGGTTGCTCAGCACCCGCCGGCCCAGCGCGGCCTCGGCGAACCGCCAGCGGCGCAGGCTGTAGTTGCTGACGCCGACCTCGGCGACCAGGCCGACGTCCTGCAACGCGCGCATGCCGCGCATGGTGGTGGTGTCGGCGACCACCGGGTTGGGCTGGTGCACCTGGTAGAGGTCGATGCCCTGCACGCCGAGGCGGGCCGCCGAGGCGACCGCCCGCTGCTGCACCACCGGGGCGACCGGCAGGATCGGGAAGATCTTGCTGGCCACCACGACCTTCTCCCGGTCGGCGCCGAGAGCGGCCCCGAGGATCCGCTCGCTGCGGCCGAAGCCGTACAGCTCGGCGGTGTCGAAGAGGGTGACCCCCAGGTCGAGCGCCCGCCGCACGATGTCCGCCGCCCGGCGCTCGTAGTCGGGGCCGTAGCCCCACTCCTTGGAGCCGAACTGCCAGGTACCGAGACCGATCTTGGAGATGGGCTTGGGGGTGTCGAGCGGGACGAAGCGCATGGGCTCGAAGCTACCCCCGCAGACCGGGACGGCACGCCCGTTCCGGGACGCGGATAGGGTCGGCGTCGTGACCTACCTCGCCGCTGATCAGCGTTACGACTCGATGACCTACCGACGGACCGGGCGCAGTGGGCTGCGGCTGCCCGTCATCTCGCTCGGCCTGTGGCACAACTTCGGGCCGGACCGGCCCTTCGAGCGGCAGCGGGACATCGTCCGACGCGCGTTCGACCTCGGGGTCACCCACTTCGACCTGGCCAACAACTACGGCCCGCCGCCCGGCGCGGCGGAGGAGGCCTTCGGCCGGCTGCTGGCGACCGACCTCAAGCCCTACCGGGACGAGTTGATCGTCTCCACCAAGGCCGGCTACCTGATGTGGCCCGGCCCGTACGGCGAGTGGGGCTCCCGCAAGTACCTGGTCTCCTCGCTGGACCAGTCGCTGCGCCGGATGGGGCTGGACTACGTCGACATCTTCTACTCGCACCGGTTCGACCCGGACACCCCGCTGGAGGAGACGATGGGCGCGCTCGACGCCGTCGTCCGCTCCGGCAAGGCGCTCTACGTCGGCATCTCCAACTACGACTCGGAGCAGACCGCCCGGGCCGCGGCGATCCTGCGTGACCTGGGCACACCCCTGCTGATCAACCAGCCGTCGTACTCGATGTTGAACCGGTGGACCGAGGACGACGGCCTGCTCGACACGCTGGCGGAGGCCGGCGCGGGCTGCATCGCGTACAGCCCGCTGGCCCAGGGCCTGCTCACCGACCGCTACCTCGCCGGCATTCCCGAGGACTCGCGGGTGCGCACCAGCGTCTTCCTCAACGAGAGCGACCTGACCGAGGAGAAGCTGGCCACCATCCGCGGCCTGGGCCGGGTGGCCGAGCGGCGGGGGCAGACCCTCGCCCAGCTCGCCCTCGCCTGGGCGCTGCGTGACCCGCGGATGACCAGCCTGATCATCGGCGCGAGCAGCGTGGCCCAGTTGGAGGGGAACGTCGCCGCGGTGCAGAACCTCGACTTCACCGCCGAGGAGCTGGCCGAGATCGACGGCCTGCTCGGCTGAGCCGCCCAGGCGCCCCGGCCGCCGTCCACCTCAGGTGGCGCGGCCGGGGCGCGGCGGCATGGGGGTCACCAGATGCGGCGGCGGCCGGCGCGGTGGTTGCGCACGTCGCAGGCGCGGCCGGTCGGAACGGTGCCGGCCCGGCGCAACCGCATGGCGACCAGCGCGGCGAGCAGCACGGTGACCGCCGCCGCCGCGCCGACCACCAGCCGGAGGCTGTCACCGCCGAGGCGGGTCACCGACGCCACGGGTACGCCCGGATCGCCCGGCACCGGCGCCGCGGTGAACCCGGGCACGGCCGTGCTGGCGGCGCGCGGCGCGACGGCCGGGCTGGCCGCTGCGGTGGGCGTGGCCCGCTCGGCGTCCCGGAACACCACATCGGAGCAGGAGTAGTAGCTGTCCGGGGTGTCGGAGTTCTGCCACACGGTGTAGATGAGGTGCCGCCCGGTCAGCCCAGCCGGCAGCCGGCCCGCCAGCTGGTACGACCCGTTGCGCAGCGGCGGGTCGGTCATCGTCAGGAACGGGCGCGGCGAGAGGTCCGTCCAGGTCAGCGCGCTCTGCGGGTCGTAGCCGGGGCGCGTGGCGTAGAGCCGGAAGGTGCCCTTGTGCGGGATGGTCCCCCGGTAGCGGAAGGTGAACTTGGCCCCGGCGGTCAGCTCCGTCGCGGGCCAGTCGGTGCGCGGCAGGTCCAACCCCCGGTACGCCGACAGCCCGCCGCTGCACAGCTCCCCGTCCGGGATCCGCTCCCGGTCCCGGCCGTTGACGCCGAAGACCCGGATGTTGTCCCACTCCCGTACCGCCGCTCCGGCCCGGACGGCGGCCCGGCAGGCCGGAGTCGCGGCGTGCGGGCCTTCCGGGCCGCAGGCCGCGGACCGGCTCAGCGGGCTGGTGGGCGCGCCGTGCGCGGCGGCGGGGGTCGCGGTCGGCAGGACGCTCGCGGCGACGGCCGCGAGGACGGCGAGCACTCGGCGTACGGTCATGATGGACCTCCCGAGCACTGGTACGGGCGGGAGACGCCAAAGGTTCGACCGGCGGCCGGGGGTGCCGGGGATCACGGTCCGCCATCGCCATTCCAACCTGGACTAGCCAGCCCCGGCATGCCGACGGTCAGGCCACGAGAGCCTTGGCCATGATGTGCTCACGGCGCACGCCGTCGGGCATGAGGTCGCCCAGCTCACCGGTGTCACGGAAGCCGTTGCGCCGGTAGAGCGCCCAGGCGTTCCGGTTGCCCTCCACCACGGCCAGGCGCAGGGTCTCCGCGCCCACCAGCCGAGCCCACTGCTCGACCGCCCGGACGAGGTGGTCGCCCACGCTCCGGCCACGTCCCACCGGCGCCACATACATCGAGATCAGCTCGACGACGCCGTCCTGAGCGGTCGGCACCCCGCTGGCCATTCCGACGGGCTGCCCGTCGAGCATCCCGATGATGTTGTACGAGCCAGGGATGGCCAGCCGACCGCGCCAGCGTTCCTCGCGGTCGCCCTCGCCCTGCCAGTCCGCCAGCCGGGAGCCGAACGCGTACGCCGCCTCCGCCAGCGCGGCGAGCCGCAGCTCCCGCCACATCTTCCAGTCGCCCTCGCTGAGCACCCGCGTCTCGATCTCGATCATGCGGGGAGGATGCCGTGGGTGCGGGGAGCGGGCAACCCGGTATCCGGTGACGAGGTGTGCCGACCGGCCCTGTCGGCCGGCGGCCACCTCCGTCGGCGGCGGTGCGGCATCATCCGCCGCTGATCGGGAAGAGCCGGGCGTGCGCCTTTCCGTCATCCGCATGCTGCTCGTCGCCGCGCTGGTGGCCTCGCCTACCGCGGCCGGGGCAGCCCGTGAAGAGACGATCCACGACCGGTTGGCCGGCACCGTCACGTCGACGGCTCCGGCGGGGGCTCGGCAGGTCACCATCCTGGGCTCGGGCGACATCCTGGTGCACCCACCCACCTGGCAGCAGGCCGGCGCCGACGCGGTCAAGGCCGGTCGGCCAGGTTACGACTTCGACCCGATATTCGCCCCCATCCGGCCCGCGGTCGAGTCCGCCGACCTGGCCATCTGCCACCTGGAAGCGCCCATGGGTCCCGGTGCGCCGGCGGACTTTCCCCGGTTCCGCGCCCCCACCGACCTGGGACCGGCCATCAGAACCGCCGGCTACGACACCTGTTCGACGGCCAGCAACCACTCCTTCGACCAGGGCGAGCAGGGCGTCTACGCCAACCTCGACGCGCTCGACGCCGCCGGGCTGAAGCACACCGGCACCTTCCGTAGCAGCGCCGCACAGGCCACCCCCACCATCTACCAGGTGAAGGGCGTCAAGATCGGGCACCTGTCCTGGGCTGCGCACTTCAACGGCCACCCGCCGCCACCGGACAAACCATGGCTGGCCAACCGCATCGACGTGCCCGCCATCAAAAAGGCCGCCGCAGCAACCCGCAAGGCCGGCGCGCAGATCATCGTCCTGTCCGTCCACTGGGGCACCGAAATGGAACACACCCCCGACCGGGACCAGGTGCGCTGGGCCAACGAGTTGATCGGCGACCCGGACATCGACCTGATCATCGGACACCACGCCCACGTCGTGCAGCCCTTCGAGAAGGTCGGCGGCAAGTGGATCACCTACGGCGTCGGCAACACCCTCGCCCGGCACGACTTTCCCAAGGACGCCAACCGCGAAGGCGTCCTGGCCAAGTTCACCTTCACCGAACAGGCCGACCGCCGATGGACCGTCACCCGGGCCGAGGCAATCCCCATCTGGCTCTCCCTCAAGCCCACCATCCGGGTCCTCGACCTCGCCCGGCTCCCGGCCGTCGACCGGCGGCGAGAGACGTACCGGGCCGCCATCGACCGGATCAGCGGCTACCTCGACGCCCGTGGGGGCATCAACGACGGCCTGCAGATCGCCCGCTGACCCCCCTTGTGGAGAGCCCGGTCGGTAGGCCGAGCCGGTCCCCGCCGTAGGGAGAGTTTGGGTGCCGGGGGTGGGGGAAGACACGAGCGCCGAGCGGGCCGGTCGGCTCGACCCGGCTGGACCGGCCCGTCCCGTCAGCGGCACCGTCGGTGCGGGCCTCGCCAGGACACCCGAGGAGGAGCGACGATGGCCGACGCTCGACGAAGCACGACCGGGGCCACCGCCAGGCCCACCAGCGCCCGGAAGGCCACCGGGGCCAGCAAGGCCCCGATGAACCGCAAGGCGGCGGCGAAGAAGGTCGCGGCCGCCACGAAGCGGGCCACCGGGGCGAGCGTGGCCAAGAGCCCGGGTGAGAAGCCCACCCCGACGACGGCGCGGGTGGCCCGGAAGAAGGCGACCTCCGCGACGGCCGGCCCGACCCGCACCCCGACCGCCAAGGCGGCCGCCGCCAAGAAGGCGCCCGCCGCCAAGAAGGCAGCCCCCGCGATGAAGGCACCCGGAACGAGGGCGGCGACGAAGAAGGCGCCGGCGAAGAAGGCCGCGGCTGCCCGCGCGCGGACGACCACGGCCACCCCGGCGCCGGCGAGGAAGGCCACCACCATGGAGTCCTTCGGCAACCGGCGCACGGCCCGCAAGACCAACCGCTGACGGTCCGCCGGTGCCGGGGCGGCACCGCCTCGGCCACGTCCGGTGACCTGCGGCACACGGCGGCCACGCTGCTGCTCGCCCGGGCTTGCCGGCCAGGGTGCTCATGGAACTCGTCGGTCACTGGCAGATCGACGTCACGTCGTGCCCACCCAGCTCGTGCAGGCCGTTGGTGCGATGGAGAGCGCGCTGTGGGGCGCGGGCCGGTAAGGTCGGCTACTTCTCGCATCGGATACGACGAAGGGCGCCCGTCATCTCTGACGAACGCCCTGGTCTCAAGGGTGGAGCCGAGGGGACTCGAACCCCTGACCCCCACACTGCCAGTGTGGTGCGCTACCAGCTGCGCCACGGCCCCTTGCTGTCGTCCCCGATGTCCCGGGCACGCAGAGAACTATACACACGCCGCCCGGCATGGTCATCTCGCGGGGTCACCACCCCGCCGCGGCTAGTTCAGTGCCACGTCGGGCGGGAAGTGGGCGACCGCCGCCATCATTCCGCCCTGCCTCCGCAGCACCATCGGCCACAGGTCGTCCGGCCGGTCGACGAAGGCGTCGCCCGGCAGCGCGTCGAAGACGAACCAGGAGCCGTCCGCGATCTCCTGCTCCAACTGGCCCGACCCCCACCCCGAGTAACCGGCGAAGACCCGGATGCCGCCGATGCCGTCGCGCAGCTTCTCCGGGTCGGCCGACAGGTCGACGGTGCCCACCGCGCCGGAGATCTGCTGGAAGCCCTTCAGCCGGCGCATCGGGTGCCGCATCCGGGCGAGGCAGATCGCCGAGTCCGGCTGCACCGGGCCGCCTTCGAACAGCACAGCGGGGTGCCGGGCCAGGTCGCTCCAGTCACCCAGCACGTCGGCGACCGGCACCTCGGTCGCCCGGTTGAGCACCACGCCGAGCGCCCCGCCGGCCTCGTGGGCGACCAGCAGCACCACCGTGCGGTCGAAGTTCGGATCCTTGAGGGCCGGGGTGGCGACCAGCAGCCGCCCGGTCATCGACTCCATGGCTCGACCGCCGATCGCCCGTCCCTCCTCCTGCATTTCGGACACCGTCAGCCGCGCGCCGGGTCGTGGAACCGGTTGCCGTCGGCCATCCGCGCTGTCACCGCCATGCCTGGCACCATAGCCTGCGCCCGGGGCGGTGGCTAAGGTCTGACCGGCGGGTGATCGAGCGGAAACGAGGGAGGGTCGATGGGGCCGACGGCGGACATCGCGGTGATCGGCGGGTCGGGGCTCTACGCGCTCCTGGACGGCGCCACCGAGCACGTGGTCGAGACGCCGTACGGGGCGCCCTCGGACCCGATCACCCTCGCGGAGGTGGGCGGGCGGCCGGTGGCCTTCCTCCCCCGGCACGGCCGCGACCACCGCTACCCGCCGCACCTGATCCCGTACCGGGCGAATCTGTGGGCGCTGCGGTCGCTCGGGGTACGACAGGTCGTCGCCCCGTGCGCGGTGGGCGGTCTGCGTCCGGAGCTGGGCCCGGGTACCTTCGTGGTCCCCGACCAGCTGATCGACCGGACCAGCGGCCGGGCTCAGACCTACTACGACCGGGGTGCGGTGCACGTGCCGTTCGGCGACCCGTACTGCCCGGTCGGGCGGCGTACGCTGCTGGCCGCCGCGGCCGGCCGGGACGTGGCGGCGGTGGACGGCGGCACGGTGGTGGTGGTCGAGGGTCCGCGCTTCTCCACCCGCGCCGAGTCCCGCTGGTACGCCTCGATGGGCGGCACGGTGGTCAACATGACCGGCCACCCGGAGGCGGTGCTCGCCCGCGAGCTGGCCCTCTGCTACACCTCGATCGCGCTCGTCACCGACCTGGACGCCGGCGTGCAGGCCGGCGAGTCGGTCACCCAGGAGGAGGTGTTCCGGGTCTTCGCCGAGAACACCGACCGGCTGCGCGGGGTGCTGCTGGACGCGGTGGGCGCGCTGCCGACCGACCGGGACTGCCCGTGCGGGCACGCCCTGGACGGCATCAAGACCCCCTTCCCGCTGCCCTGACCGTCCCCGGCCGGGTGCGCCGAGCCCGGTGAGCGGGAAAGCGCCCGACTTGTCCGCCTTCCCCCGATAGATTCGGCAGGTCGGGGACCTCTGTCAGGGCGGGCGCCGGCACGCGCCGGGACAGGGAGGCGGGGGGCGATGGCGACCGTCCGGGACACCACGTACGAGCTGCTCCGCGCCCTCGGCCTGACCACCGTCTTCGGCAACCCCGGCTCCACCGAGCAACCGTTCCTGCGGGACTTCCCGGCGGACTTTCGCTACGTGCACGCCCTGCAGGAGGCATCCGCGGTGGCGATGGCCGACGGGTACGCGCAGGCGACCGGCCGCCCGGCGCACGTCAACCTGCACACCGCGCCGGGCACCGGCAACGGCATGGGCAACCTCGTCACCGCCTGGCACAACCGCACGCCGTTGATCGTCTCCGCCGGCCAGCAGAGCCGGGAGATGCTGTTGACGGAGCCCCGACTGACCAGCCGGGCACCGACCGAGCTGCCCCAGCCGTACGTGAAGTGGAGCTACGAGCCGGTCCGCGCGCAGGACGTCCCGGCGGCGTTCATGCGGGCGTACGCGAGCGCCGCCCAGCCGCCGGCCGGGCCGGTCTTCCTCTCCCTGCCGCTGGACGACTGGGACCAGCCGGCGGACCCGCCGCCCCAGGTGCGTACCGTGGCGACCCGGTTCGGGCCCGACCCTCGGCGGCTGCGGGAGTTCGCCGCGCTGCTGGCCGCCAGCCGCTCCCCGGTGCTGGTGCTCGGCGCGGCGGTGGACCGGGCCGCGGCCTGGCCGCTGGCGGTGGCGGTCGCCGAGCGGCTGGCCGCCCCGGTCTGGTCCGCCCCGGCGCCCGAGCGGGCCACGTTCCCGGAGCGGCACCCGCACTACCGGGGGGTGCTGCCGTTCGCCATCGCGCCGCTGGCGGAGAAGCTGCGCGGGCACGACACGGTGCTGGTCGTCGGCGCCCCGGTGTTCCGGTACTACCCGCACGTCCCCGGCGCGCACCTGCCCGACGGCACCCGGCTGCTGCACGTCACCGACGACCCGGACGAGGCCGCCCGGGCGCCGGTCGGCGACAGCCTGCTCGGCGACGCCGGGCTGACCCTCGCCGCGCTGCTCGATGTGCTGCCGGCGGCCGACCGACCGGCGCCGGAGCCCCGGCCGGCCGTGGAGCCGCCGGAGCCGGCCGACCCGCCGGACGCGGACACGCTCTTCGCCGCGCTGGCCGCCTGCTGGCCCACCGACGGGGTGCTGGTCCAGGAGTCACCGTCCAACCTGGCCGCGCTGCGCCGCCGGCTGCCGATGGTCCGGCCGGCGTCGTACTTCACCATGGCCAGCGGCGGGCTCGGGTACGGCCTGCCGGCGGCGGTCGGCATCGCCCTCGCCGAGCGGGACACCGGTCGCGGTCGGCCGGTGGTCGCGGTGATCGGCGACGGCTCGTTCCACTACTCGGTGCAGGCGCTCTGGACCGCCGCCCGGCTGCGCCTGCCGGTGGTCGTGCTGGTGCCGGTCAACCGGCAGTACGCCATCCTCAAGTCGTTCGCCGAGCTGAAGCACACCCCCGGCGTGCCCGGGCTGGAGCTGCCCGGCCTGGACATCACCGCGATCGCCCAGGGGTACGGCTGCGCCACCAGGGTCGTCGGCACGCCGGACGAGCTGCCCGCCGCGCTGGCCGACGCGCTGCGCGCGGAGGGCCCGACGGTGCTCCCGGCGCCGATCAGCGGCGAGCTGCCGAGGATCCTGTAGTCACCGCCCGTCGAGCAGCAGCGGCGCACCGCTCACCACGTCCAGCACCGGGCGGGCGCCGAGCGGCGCCTTGAGCGTCACGGTGACCGGCTCCAGCTTCAACATGGCGATGCAGGCGCCGGTGGACCGGATGACCCGACCACCCACGACGACCACGTCCGGGCGCTCCTGGACCAGCGGGGTGATCCCGGTGTCGCAGGCGCCGACGCCGAGCCGCACCGTCAGGCGGGCGTCCTCGACGGCGACCAGGTCGACCGCGCCGACGATGTCTCCGGGCGCGGGGCCGGTCGGCGGCTGCGGGTCCTTCGGCGCGGTCACGGCGCTCGGCGCAACGGCGAGCCGGGCCACCGGCGCGGTCAACTCCTCCACTGTGAAGAGCCAGGCCGGCACGTCGGCCACGCCCCGGCTGGTCCGCACCGAAGCGGTGCCGAGCTTCACCGCCGTGACGGTGAGCGGGATGCAGGCCGTGGCGACCGGGCTGCCGACCGACCCGTCGGGGCCGGGCTCGACGGTCGGCCCGGGGACCTTGGGCCGGCCCTCGCACGGTGGCGGGTCCCCCTGGTCGAGCTGCCGGTACGCTTCCGCCGCGCTGAGCAGCGGCACGGTCATCGTGCCGTCGGGGAACCGGATCGTGCCGGCGGCCGGTCGGTTGGCCGGCAGCTCGACCTGGTCTGAGTACCACCCGGCCTGGAACGCCGCCTTCGTGTGGGCGTTGAAGCCCGGATCGCCGGTGAGCACGGTCGCGTGCTGCAACGGCACGTACCCTGTCGACCAGACCGGGTCGGGGCGCCACGCCCCCGCGACCTCGGCGGCCCGCTGGTCGAAGGCCTCCCATCGGTGGTCCGGGGCACTCGCCGACGAACCGCCGGCGGACGGGCTGCCGCCGGCGGTCGGCCCGGCCGGGTCGGAGCCGGCCGGCGCGCAGCCGGCCGCGGTGACCACCAGGGGCAGGCCCAGCAGGGCGAGGAGTCGACGCATACGCACTTGGACGCCGCCCGGCACGGGCCGGTTCCCGCCGGTCAGGTCTCCCCGCCGAGGTCCGTCTGATACGCCTGCCAGAGCAGGTCCGCGCCGCGCTGCCGGTGCCGGGACAGCGCCCGCAGCAGGTCGTCGGTGCGCCGGCGCAGCTCCTCGGCGCACACCCCGGGCCGTTCCACGGTCCGCTGGAGGTCGGCCAGCGCCGCGACGATGGCCGCGTGCTCCCGGGTGAGCAGCCGGACGCCGCGGTGCAGCCGGGGCGCCTGGGCGAGCACCTCCGCGTAGAGGCCGGCCGGGCCCTCGGTGATCCGGACGTGTTCGGCGAAGCCCCGGCGGACCGGGGCGAGGTGGACGATGACCCGTTCCCGCCAGCGCGGCTCCCCCGGCGGTACGGCGAGCGCCCGGGCCAGGGCGGGCAGGTCGCCGGGCGGGCTGGGCCCGCGCGCTGCGGGCGGGCGGACCGCCGGCGGGGCGACGGACGGCTGCTGGATCGGACCGGTGGCCATGGGCACCTCCCGCGCTGCGTGCTACCGCGTACAGCGATGGTGAACCCCTGTTCGGGCGCTGTCCAGGGGGCTGGAAAGCCTCATTGGCCCCATCGGTCCCAACGGCCTCAGAAGTAGCCCGGAGACGACTGTGCGCCCCGGTCCGATGGACCGGGGCGCACATGAGGTGGTGGAGGTGCCGGGAATCGAACCCGGGTCCTTCGCCGGTTTGTCAGGGCTTCTCCGAGCGCAGCTCGCTATGCCTCTACTCGGCCCCACCGCTCACGCGAGCAAGTTGGTGTGACGGGCCCAGTCGCTGATTGATCTCGCCGCACGGACCCCGCGACCGGGTCCGATTGGCCAGCCTCCTAGCTGATGCCGGCTGACTGGGACGAAGGCGTTCCCAGGCCGACAGACTCACTACTCGCCTCAGGCGGCGAGAGCGAAGTCAGCGCGATTGTTCTTGGCGCTTATTGGTTTCCGACGAACGATTCTCGAGACGACGTCGGCTTCCTCGGCTCGCTTCCCCTGCCGCAACGTACGAAGTCGAAACCAGTCACCCCCTCGGTGGGCCGCCCTTCCGGCGGCTTCGTACAAGACTAACGCCTGCCGCAACGGGTTTCATCCCGAGCCCCGGGCCGGATTCACCGACTCGGACAAAGGCGACAGATCAGTCGTCCATGCCCTTGCCGCGCCGGCCGGCCACCCGGGCGATCTCCCGGTCGGCGTCCCGCTTGGCGAGGTCCTGCCGCTTGTCGTACGACTTCTTACCCTTGGCCAGGGCGATCTCCACCTTCGCCCAGCCGTCGGAGAAGTAGACCTGCAACGGCACCATGGTCAACCCGCCCTCGCGGGTCTTGCCGATCAGCCGGTCGATCTCCAGCCGGTTGAGCAGCAGCTTGCGGGTACGCCGGGGCTCGTGGTTGGTCCAGGTGCCCTGGGTGTACTCCGGAATGTGCATGCCGTGCAGGTAGAGCTCGCCGTTGCGCTCCTGGGCGAACGCGTCGACCAGGGAGGCCCGACCGGCCCGCAGCGACTTGACCTCGGTGCCGGTCAGCGCCATGCCCGCCTCGTACGTGTCGAGGATGGCGTAGTCGTGGCGCGCCTTCTTGTTGGAGGCGACCACCTTGCGACCCTTTTCCCGTGGCATCGGCGCCACCCCCTTTCCCGGTGAACCCACGACCGGTGCGACCGGCCGCGGGGCGGAGATCATGCTACCCGAATGACAAGGACCCTCCCGCGCCGTTTATTCCGGCGCGGAAGGGCCCTCGGCGGAGCCGGCGGGTAACTAGACCCGCAGGTAGAAGCGAAGCGTGATCCAGCCGGTGATCGCGCTGAACAGGGCGCCGACGCCCGCCATGATCGGGAACATCAGCAGGATGTCGCCCCACGAGACCGGCGTGATCAGGCCCTCCAGGGCGGACAGCGAGCCGCTGCCGCCGAAGTACTTCCCGAGCGCCATGAACACCAGCGCGAGGAACGAACCGATCACACCGGCGACCACCGCCTCCAGCACGAACGGCGCCTGGATGAACCAGTTGGACGCGCCGACGAGCTTCATGACCGCGACCTCACGCCGCTTGCTGTACGCGGCGACCTGGATGGTGTTCGCCACCAGGAGCAGCGCGGCGGCGGCCATGAACACCGCGATGACCAGCGCGAAGGTCTGGATGCCGGTGAGGACGCCGAAGACCTTGTCCAGCAGCCGGCTCTGGTCGACGATCTCGTCGACCCCCTCGGCGTCCTTGTACTGGTCGTAGATGTTCTTGTACTGCTCCGGGTTCACCAGCTTGAGCCGGAACGACTCGGGCAGCTGGTCCGCCTTGACGGCGTTCACCAGGTCCGGGGCGTCCTGGTACATCTCCTGGAACCGCTTGTACGCCTCGTCCTTGTTGACGTAGAGGACCTCCTTGATCAGGGGGTCGCTCTTGAGCTTGGCGTCCAGGTCGTTGCGCTGCTGCTCGCTGACGTCGGTCGCCAGGAAGATCGAGACCTCGACGTTCTCGTAGTAGAGGTCCTTCATGTCGCCGACCTTCTGGTACAGCAGGCCGGCTCCGCCCAGCATGAACAGCGACACCGCCATGGTGATGATCATGGCGATGGTCATGGTGACGTTGCGCCACAGTCCGACCAGTACCTCGGACAGGACGTATTTCATCCGCATCGGGTGTTCCTCCGGCTCTCCGGCATGAGGTGTTCGTCGTCAGGGTGTACGGCAGGGGTGGAGCGCCGGCTCACCCGTAGACGCCGCGGGCCTGGTCGCGCACGATGCGGCCGCTCTCGATCTCGACGACGCGACGGCGCATCTGGTTCACGATGTTGGAGTCGTGGGTGACCATCACGACGGTCGTGCCGGTGCGGTTGATCCGGTCCAGCAGGCGCATGATCTCGATCGAGGTGTCCGGGTCGAGGTTTCCGGTCGGCTCGTCCGCCAGCAGGATCAGCGGACGGTTCACGAACGCCCGGGCGACGGCCACCCGCTGCTGCTCACCACCGGAGAGCTCATGCGGGTAGCGGTGCTCCTTGCCACCGAGCCCCACCAGCTCCAGCACCTCGGGCACGACCCGGCGGGCGACCGCCTTGGTCTTGCCGATCACCTCGAGAGCGAACGCCACGTTCTCGTAGGCGGTGCGGTTCGGCAGCAGCCGGAAGTCCTGGAAGACGCAGCCGATCGAGCGCCGGAAGTGGGGTCGCTTCCAGGAGCGCATCGCGGTGACGTCCCTGCCGTTCACGACGACCCGGCCCTTGTTTGGGCTGACCTCGTGGAGCAGCATCTTGATGATGGTGGACTTGCCGGAGCCGGATGGACCGATGAAGAAGACGAACTCGCCCTTCTCGATCGAGACGGACACGTTGTCGAGCGAAGGCCGGGACGCCTTCGGGTACGTCTTCGTCACTTGCTCAAGCTGAATCACGGGTGGTGAGTCTACGCGGTGTAACCGCTGAGCCAAGTCCTACGCCCCACCTGTGCGAGGCGCGTCATCGATTACCCCTCCCACCAGGAGATCGACGACGCGCTCCGCCGCCGCTTGATCACGCAGCGTCGTTGGCGAGCTGCTGCTGCTTGCGCCAGCGGATGCCGGCCTCGATGAAGCTGTCCAGGTCCCCGTCGAAGACCGAGGACGGATTGCCGGTCTCCTGCTCGGTTCGGAGATCCTTCACCATCTGATACGGGTGCAGGACGTACGAGCGCATCTGGTCGCCCCACGAGCCGGCGGCCTCGGTCTTCAGGCCCTGCATCTTGGCCTGCTCCTCCTGCCGCTTGCGCTCCAGCAGCCGGGCCTGGAGCACCCGCAGCGCGGAGGCCTTGTTCTGCAGCTGGGACTTCTCGTTCTGGCAGGTCACCACGATGCCGGTCGGGATGTGGGTGAGCCGGACCGCCGAGTCGGTGGTGTTGACGCTCTGCCCACCGGGGCCGGAGGAGCGGTAGACGTCGATCCGCATCTCGTTCTCGGGAATCTCGATGCTGTCGGTCTGCTCCACCACCGGCAGCACCTCGACACCGGCGAAGCTGGTCTGCCGGCGGCCCTGGTTGTCGAAGGGGCTGATCCGGACCAGCCGGTGGGTGCCCGACTCGACGCTCAGCGTGCCGTAGGCGTACGGGACCTTGACGGTGAAGGTGGCGGACTTCAGGCCGGCCTCCTCCGCGTACGAGGTCTCGTAGACCTCGGTCGGGTAGCCGTGCCGCTCGGCCCAGCGCAGGTACATCCGCAGCAGCATCTCGGCGAAGTCGGCCGCGTCCACCCCGCCGGCGCCGGCCCGGATGGCGACCAGCGCCTCCCGGGAGTCGTACTCGCCGGAGAGCAGGGTGCGGACCTCCATGTCCTGGATGGCCTTGCGCAGCCCACCGATCTCCGTCTCGACCTCGGAGAGCACCCCCGGGTCGGATTCGGCCTCGGCCAGCTCCAGCAGGACCCCGGCGTCGTCGAGCCGGGAGCGGAGGCTGCCCAGCTTGCTGATCTCGCCGTTGACGTAGGACAGCTGCGAGGTCACCTGCTGCGCCTTCGCCTGGTCGTCCCACAGGTCGGGCGCGGACGCCTGCTCCTCGAGCCGGGCCTTCTCCTCGTGCAGGCGGTCGAGGTTGAGCACGGCCTCGATGTTGCGCAGGGTGGCGTCGAGTTCCTTGAGCTGTTCGGCGTAATCGGCAGCGGTCACGACAGACAAGCGTACTGTGCGTGCGGCGGTCCGCTCACGTCACACCGCCGACCCGGGCAGATGATCAGCCGACCGGGGCGGTCTTGAGCCAGGAAAGCGCCGCCTTGTGGTAGGCGACGGCGAACTCCAGCGCGCTGGCGTCGTAGGTGTCGCCCTCCTTCTTGGCGTTCTTCACCTGCTCGCGCACGTGCGCCAGGGCCTCGGTGTGGTATTCGTTGGCCGAGGCGTAGAGGTTCTTCAGCTGGCTGGCCGAGTGCAGGTCGCCGAACGCGATCCGCAGGGCGATCGGGTTGCGGATGGTGTCCCGACCCGGGTTCTCCGCCAACCAGCGGGAAAATGTCCGTTTCCCGCTGGCGGTGATCGCGTACGGCTGGCTCATCCGCGGCCCGGGCTTGCCCAGCCGCACGAAACCCCGCTCGGCCAGCACCGGCAACTCGCGGTAGACCTGACTGCGGGTCATCGACCAGTACGGCGCCAGTCGGCGCTCAGCGGCGGCCATCAGCTGGCCGCCAGTCATCGGGCCCTCGTGCAGCAGCCCCAGCAGAGCTGCCGCGGTGGGGTTGACTCCGGATTCCGCCATGCCCTCTAAGCTGCCACTTTGCCGTCGCAGCGTCCAGGATTTCCGGATTTGCCACCCGGGAGGATTTCCAATGTGCACTGTCGGCGGACGACAGTGGTGCCAGGACTATCGATGCCTACCGGCCGGAGGGTGTCCGGGCCCCACCGGACGGCCGGTCGGGCTCCGCCGCGCAGCCGGCGACCCGCCCGCGGGCCGGCCGGGCCACCGGTGACGCTGCGCGCGCCACCGGCGGCCGTCGCCGGTTCAGCCCATGTGCGGGTACGTGTGGTCGGTCGGCGGCACGAACGTCTCCTTGATCGTCCGCGGCGACAGCCAGCGGACCAGGTTGAGCCAGGAGCCCGCCTTGTCGTTGGTGCCGCTGGCCCGGGCGCCGCCGAACGGCTGCTGCCCGACCACCGCGCCGGTCGGCTTGTCGTTGATGTAGAAGTTGCCGGCCGCGTACCGCATCCGCTCGGCGACCGCCTCGACCACCCGGCGGTCGTTGGCGAAGATCGAACCGGTCAGCGCGTACGGCGCGATCGACTCGGCCTGGGCGACCGCGTCGTCGAAGCGGGCGTCGTCGAACACGTGCACGCCGAGGATCGGACCGAAGTACTCGGTGGTGAACGTCTCGTGCGCGGCGTCGCTGCACTCGAAGAGGGTGGGCCGGACGAAGTAGCCGACCGAGTCGTCGGCGGTGCCGCCGGCGAGGATCAGGCAGGTGTCGTCGCCGGAGATCAGCTCCAGCGCGGCGGTGTGCCGGCTGAACGCCTTCTCGTCGATCACCGCGCCGCCGAAGTTGCCGAAGTCGGTGACGTCGCCGTAGGTCAGCGAGTCCGTGGTGGCGGCCAGCCGGTCGCGCAGCCCGCCGCCCTCCCACAGTGAACGCGGCACGTACGCCCGCGAGGCGGCCGAGCACTTCTGGCCCTGGTACTCGTAGGCGCCCCGGATCAGCGCGGTGTGCAGGGCGTCGACGTCGGCGCTGGGGTGCGCGACCACGAAGTCCTTGCCGCCGGTCTCGCCGACCAGCCGCGGGTAGCCCCGGTAGCCGGCGATGTTCTCGCCGACGGTCCGCCACAGGTGCTGGAAGACCTTGGTGGAGCCGGTGAAGTGGATGCCGGCCAGGTCCGGGTCGGCGAGCACGACGTCGGAGACCTCCTCGCCGCGCCCGGTGACCATGTTGATCACGCCGGGCGGCAGGCCGGCCGCCTCGAACAGCCGCATGGTGAAGTGCGCGGCGAACTGCTGGGTCGGGCCCGGCTTCCAGACCACGGTGTTGCCGAGCAGGGCCGGCGCCGAGGGCAGGTTGCCGGCGATCGCGGTGAAGTTGAACGGGGTGACCGCGTAGACGAAGCCCTCCAGCGGGCGGTGGTCGAAGCGGTTCCACACCCCGGGCGACGACATCGGCTGCTCCTCGAGCAGCCGCCGGGCGAAGTGCACGTTGAACCGGAGGAAGTCGATGAACTCGCAGGCCGAGTCGATCTCCGCCTGGACGGCGGTCTTGGACTGGCCGAGCATGGTGGCGGCGTTCAGGGTGTCCCGCCAGGGGCCGGCGAGCAGCTCGGCGGCGCGCAGGAAGATCGCGGCCCGCTCCTCGAACGGCAGCGCGCGCCACATCGGCGCGGCGTCCTTGGCGGCCTTCACGGCGGCGCGGGCGTCGTCGTGGGTGGCGTGGCCGGTGACGCCGAGCACGTGGGCGTGCTTGTGCGGCTGGACCACGTCGATCGACTCACCGCCGGCCATCCGCTGCTCGCCGGCGATCGTCATCGGCAGGTCGATCCGCTCGGCGGCGAGTTCGGTCAGCCGCCGCTGCAGGCGCTCCCGGTCGGCGCTGCCCGGCTCGTAGGTGCGTACCGGCTCGTTGCGCGGCTCGGGTACGGAGAACACGGCGTCCATCACAGGCTCCTGTGCGATCTCGACGGCGGTGGCGAAATCGGACCCGCGGGCACCGACCGGACGGCCGGACGCCGGGCACCGCGCGGGTGGGGCGTCGCGGCGGCGGGACCTCCGGCGATTCTCCCACGCCCGCTCCCCGCCGATCGCGCCCCGCCCGGCCCAAAACCATAGATCGAGAAGTGCGGGTGCGGGCCGGGCGGTGATCCGTACCCGAACGGCCCTTTCGGCCGAAGGAAAGCAGGCCGGCGGTGCGGGCGCGGGCGCGCGGAGCCGGCCGGGCCGGGCGCGTACGCTGGATGGCCGGTGACCTGCCCCGGCCCGCCGCTGCGGTCGGGCGCCCGTCGAAGGGGACACGATGAGCAAGCAGCCCGGCAGCTCGACGGCCGCGGAGTCGGACCGGCCGGACACCACCGACCCGGCCGACCAGGCCGACCAGGTGGCGCCGGTGGCCGAGGCCCCCCGCCCGGCGCGTGCCCCGGGCGCACCCGTGCTGGCCCTGCTGGCGGTCGGGTGGCTGGCGGCGATGCTCTGGTCGACCCGCGAGGCGATCAGCTCGGCGGCGGCCGGCCTCACCGCGATCAGCCTCTCCGCCTTCGCCCTGCCCGGGGTCATCTCGGCCGCCCTGGTGGCCGGGGCCGCCGTCGCCCTGGCGGTGACCGGACTGCTGGCCCGGCGGGGCGTCGACCGGGCCACCCTGCGCTTCGTGGTGGCGGTCGGCACCGGCCTGCTGGTCGGGCTCGCCGCCGCCCTCGCGATCAACCTGACCTACGCCGACAACGCGACCACCAACACCATCGCGGGCACCAGCGCCGCCGCGGCCATCATCGGCGGGGCACTGGCCGGAGCCCGCGACGCCGCCCCGGTCGGCGCCGTGGTCACCGCCGCCCTGGGCACGCTGGTCTTCGTGGTGGCGTTCAGCCGCGCCCGCGACCCGCTGTTCGACCTCTTCGGCGCCGACGGCTCCCAGGTGTCGCTGCTCAGCGCCGCCAAGTGGGTCTCCCGCACCGAGTCGCTGCTCGCCGGCCTGCTCGCCGGCCTGCTCGCCTTCGGCTACCTGACCTGGGCCCGCCGCCGGGCGCTGCGCCGCGACCCGGCGACGCCGGCGCTGCGCTGGCCGGCGTACCTGGTCGCCGGGGCCGGACCGGGCCTGCTCCTGCTGCTCGCCGAGGTGATCATCCGGATCGGTGGCCGGACCCTGCTCGACCTGGCCGGCGCGCTGAGCGAGGCGGACGCGGTCGCCCAGACCAGCCTTGGCACCTCCCGCGTCGACAACGGCATCTGGGTGCTGTTCGTCGGCGCGCTGACCGCGCTCGTCGCCTTCGGCCGCACCCTCGGCCCGGCGCCCCACGACGACGACGAGCCGGACCCGGTCGACGACTGAGGCCGGCTGAGGCTCGTCCTCGCCCGCTCGCCCGCTCGGCCGGTGGACGTGATCCACTCCGTTTGCGGCGAGTTGCGGTGTCAGCCGCCTGGAACACCGCGACATGCCGCAAAGGCGGCCCGAGTGCGCCGGCGGGCCGGATCAGGAGGCGGCGCGGAGCAGCAGGTCCAGCTCGGAGGGGTCGTACCACTCCAGCTCGTGGTCCTCGGCGCTGTCGACGGTGAACTGGGCGTCCGGGTCGCCCGCCAGAGCCTCGGCGACCACCTCGACGGCGGCGGCCACGTCGTCCACCGCGTCCGCGCCGTCCACGTGCAGCGCGGCCACCGACCGCACCGGCACCGGCTGGTCGAGCCGCACGGTGCTGGAGCCGAGGTCACCGTCGCCCCGGCCGACCGCCGACGGGGGCAGGTCCACCGAGACCACCACCCGGCGCCGCGGCGCGGCCGGATCCTGCCGCAGCAGCTGGAGGGCGTCCTGGGCGGCGCGGGTGAACGCGACGTACTCCAGCTCCTCCTCGTCGCCCTCGGCGTACCACTCGCGCAGGGCGGGGGTGACGGCGTGCGCCTGGTCGGCCGACAGCCCCTGCTCCCGCAGCCGGGCCAGCATCGGCACCGTCGCCGGGACGTACACCCGGACCAGCTCGTCGCTCACCGTCGTATCCCCCGATCGTTCGCGGACCGGCGGGTCCGCCGGTCCGGGCGCCGATCATGCCGTACGCCGAGACCGTCATACACCCCGCACCGGCCCGGTGGAAGTTGCCGCACCGCACCGCCGGCCGGGTGGGTGCTGGGCGGGCCCGGCCGGCGGTGGCAAACTGAGGCAAACGACGCCAACACCGGGGGTATCCGTGGAGCCGAGGTTTCTCCTGCTCTCCGACGTGGCCACCGAGTTGAACGTGTCGGACTCGCAGGTCTACCACATGGTGCGCAGCGGAGAGCTGCCGGCGATCAAGATCGGTGGGCGCGGCCAGTGGCGCGTCGAGCGCGCCCAACTGGAGGAGTACATCCAGCGCAAGTACACCGAAACCGCCGAGTGGGTACGCGGCAACCCGCTCGCCGACCGCGACACCGAGTAGCCGTCCCGACGCTGAACGCCATTGACGGCGGACACTGCCATGCCCGAGTATCGAAGCGTGCCGGAGGCAAACGAAGGCAAACGCAACGATCAGAGGTGAACGACATGACCGACTCCCGTCGTCCCGGCCCCTCCCGGCCCCCGATCCGGCTGCGCCCGGCCCCGGTCAGCGATCCGCCCTACGTCGACGAGTCGCCGGATCTCTGGCCCTGCCCCAGCGGCCAGCTCGCCCTCGACCTCTTCGGTGCCGCGCACCAGCCCGCCGGCCGCCCGCCCGGCCGGCGGCACGACTCCCACCCCGGGCCGCCCCGGCCCCGCTCCGGCCCGCCGCCCGGCGCCCTCGCCACGGCGACGCCCGAGGCCGGCCGTGCCGCCCAGCGGTTCGTCGCCACCTTCCTGGAGATCCTCAACGGCTACCGCCCGCCCGGGCAGCTCCGGTCCCTGGTCGAGCCCGGCCGGGCCGCCGAGGTCACCGAGCAGCTGGCCCGGGCGTCGGCCCGCACCGGCCGGCACCGGCGTCGGGCGAGCCGGCCGGTGGTGCACCTGCGCCGGCTCCGGGTGTGCGAGCCACGGTCGGCGGCCGTCGAGGCGGCCGCGGTGCTGGGCGGAGCCGGCCGCACCTGGGCCCTGGCGGTACGCCTCGAACACCGCCGGGGCGGCTGGCTCTGCACCGCCCTCCAGGTGCTCTGACCACCTCGCCCGCCTTCGCCGGCCCGCCGTCGGGTCCGTCGGCATCTCACGAGGATCCGCCGGACGGGCGGCAGGACGGCGAGAGCCGCAGTCCCGAAGGACTGCGGCTCTCGTCGTACCGACTCGGCGGGGCGGGGGCCCCGCGTCAGGATCAGGCGCCGCCGTTGGGCGCGCCGTGGCAGCGCTTGTACTTGCGGCCGGAGCCGCACGGGCAGGGCGCGTTGCGGGACGGGCCGTTGCCGCCCTCGGCACGCTCCGCCGGCACCGACCCGCGGCGGGCGGTGCTGGCCGCGACGGCCTGACCGCTCGCCCCGGTGGCCGCCGGACGACGCGGAGTGCCGGACGCCCCCGGCGCCGCCGGACGGGCCGGAGTCTCCGAACGACCGACGCCCAGGGCGGGCGCCTGCTGCTCCGGGTGCTCGATGACCGGGGTGCCCCGGCCGGCCTCGCCGTCGACGGCGGGCGCGGAGTACTGCAGGCCCTGCTGCTGCGGCGCGCGGTTGAGACCCTTGGCCCGGATCTCGACCGGCTTCTCCAGCAGCTGGACCTCCTCGGCCTCCGGCTCCGGCTCCTGGACCTGCACCTCCAGGTTGTAGAGGAAGCCGACCGTCTCCTCCTTGATGCCGTCCATCATGGTGGCGAACATGTCGAAGCCCTCGCGCTGGTACTCGATGACCGGGTCGCGCTGGGCGTACGCCCGGAGGCTGATGCCCTCCTGGAGGTAGTCCATCTCGTAGAGGTGCTCGCGCCACTTGCGGTCGATCACCTGGAGCAGCACCATCCGCTCCAGCTGGCGTACCGCCTCCTCGCCGAGCTGCTCCTCACGCCGGTCGTACGCGGTGTGCGCGTCCTCCTTGAGGCGGGCCAGCAGGAAGTCGGCGTCGATGCCCGCGCGGGCGCCGCCGGCCTCCTCCTCCATCTCCTCGATGGTGATGCCCACCGGGTAGAGCTGCTTGAGGCTGGACCAGAGCTGCTCCAGGTCCCAGTCCTCGGCGTAGCCGTCGCTGGTGGCGCCGGTGACGTACGCGGTGATCACGTCGTCGATCATGTTGCGGACCTGGTCGGAGAGGTCCTCGCCGTTGAGCACCCGCAGCCGCTCGGCGTAGATCACCTGGCGCTGCCTGTTGAGCACCTCGTCGTACTTGAGGACGTTCTTGCGGATCTCGGCGTTCTGGCCCTCGATCTGCGCCTGGGCGCTCTTGATCTGGCGGGTGACCATCTTCGACTCGATCGGCACGTCCTCCGGGATGTTGAAGCGCTCCATCACCGCCTCGACCGCACCCGCGCGGAAGCGCTTCATCAGCTCGTCCTGCAGCGACAGGTAGAAGCGGGACTCGCCCGGGTCACCCTGCCGGCCGGCCCGACCGCGCAGCTGGTTGTCGATCCGGCGGGACTCGTGCCGCTCGGTGCCGAGCACGTAGAGGCCACCGGCCTCGGCGACCTCCTCGGCCTCGGCCTCGCAGGCCTGCTTCCAGGCGGGGAGGACCTCCTCCATCGCCTTGGCGTACTCCTCGTCGTTCTCCAGCGGGTCGAGGCCGCGCTGGCGCAGCTCGCTGGCGGCGAGGAATTCGGGGTTGCCGCCGAGCAGGATGTCGGTGCCACGGCCAGCCATGTTGGTGGCGACGGTGACCGCGCCCTTGCGGCCGGCCTGGGCGACGATCTCCGCCTCCCGGGCGTGGAACTTCGCGTTCAGCACCGAGTGTGGGATGCCGCGGCGGCGCAGCAGCTGGGAGAGGATCTCCGAGTTCTCCACCGACACGGTGCCGACCAGCACCGGCTGGCCGGCCTGGTGCCGCTCGGCGATGTCCTCGATGACCGCATTGAACTTGGCCCGCTCGGTCTTGTAGATGACGTCGGCCCGATCGAGGCGGACCATCGGCCGGTGCGTCGGAATGGTCACGACGCCGACCTTGTAGACCTTGTTGAACTCGCTCGCCTCGGTCTGGGCGGTGCCGGTCATGCCGGAGAGCTTCTCGTAGAGGCGGAAGTAGTTCTGGAGGGTGATGGTGGCCAGGGTCTGGTTCTCCTGCTTGATCTCCACCCCCTCCTTGGCCTCGATCGCCTGGTGCATGCCCTCGTTGTAGCGACGACCGTGCAGGATGCGGCCGGTGAACTCGTCGACGATCAGGACCTCGCCGTCGCTGAGGATGTAGTCCTTGTCGCGCTTGTAGAGCTCCTTGGCCTTGATCGCGTTGTTCAGGTAGCCGACCAGCGGGGTGTTCACCGACTCGTAGAGGTTGTCGATGCCGAGCCGGTCCTCGACCTTGGCCACGCCGCGCTCGGTGACCGCGATCGTCCGCTTGGCGTAGTCGACCTCGTAGTCGCCCTCGCCGTCGGTGCCCGGCTGCATCCGGGCCACCACGCCGGCGAACTCCTGGTACCAGCGGGCGGAGTGCTCGGCCGGGCCGGAAATGATCAGCGGGGTCCGGGCCTCGTCGATGAGGATCGAGTCGACCTCGTCGACCACGGCGAAGTTGTGGCCGCGCTGCACCAGCTCATCCTTCGACCAGGCCATGTTGTCGCGCAGGTAGTCGAAGCCGAACTCGTTGTTGGTGCCGTAGGTGATGTCGCACTCGTACGCGGCGCGGTGCTCGCTGCTCGGCCGGTTGGGCAGCACCACGCCGACGGTCAGCCCGAGGAACTCGTGCACCCGGCCCATCCAGGCGGCGTCGCGCTGGGCCAGGTAGTCGTTGACCGTGATCACGTGCACGCCCTTGCCGGAGAGCGCGTTCAGGTAGACCGCCATGACCGAGGTCAGGGTCTTGCCCTCACCGGTCTTCATCTCGGCGATGTTGCCGAAGTGCAGCGCCGCGCCACCCATCACCTGGACGTCGTACGGCCGCTGGCCGAGCACCCGGGCAGCCGCCTCGCGCACCGTGGCGAACGCCTCGGGCAGCAGGTCGTCGAGAGTCTCACCGTCGGCGAGCCGCTCCTTGTACTGCTCGGTCAGGCCGCGCAGCTCGTCGTCGGTGAGGTCGACGTAGTCGTCCTCGATCGAGTTGACGGCGGCGGCGATGGCCTTGAGCCGGCGCACCATACGGCCCTCGCCCGCGCTAAGGACCTTTTCCAGAATCGACACGGATCAACGCTCCCCTAGACAGTCTCGAACCATCGTAGGCGCTCCGTCGGCGCGATGGTCACTGGTGGCGGCGGTCCGGCCCGGCGAACCCGACATATCGCGCAGGCAGTGCCGCCACCGGCGGTTATCCGGTTACGCCCACCGCGAACGATCCGGCACGATGACTCGGATGGAGCCCGTGGAGATCATCGAGGACGGCCTGCTGCTGCGCCCCTGGCGGGCCACCGACGCGGACGCCGTGCACCGCGCCTGCCAGGACCCGGACATCCAGCGCTGGACCACCGTACCGCGCCCGTACCTGCCGGAACACGCCCACGGGTTCGTCACCGGCATCGCCGCGACGGCCTGGGTCGAGGGCACCGGAGCCCCGTTCGCGGTCTGCGACGCCGGCACCGGCGAGCTGCTCGGCTCCTGCGGCCTCGTCTCGATCGACCGGGGCCTGGACTCCGCCGAGATCGGCTACTGGACCGCGCCCTGGGCGCGCGGGCGGGGTGTCACCGTGCGGGCCACCCGGGCGGTCGCCCGCTGGGCGTTCGACGCGCTGAAGCTGCGCCGGCTGGTCTGGCAGGCCGAGGTCGGCAACCACTACTCCCGGCTGGTCGCGCTGCGCGCCGGCTTCCGGGTCTCCGGCGAGCTGCGGCTGGCCCACCCGGCCGAGGGCGGCCGGACGGCCGGCTGGATCGGCTCGCTGCTGCCCGGCGAGGTGCCCGCGCCGGGAGAACCCGGGCCGGCCGGCCCGGACACCCTCGACGCCCGCCGGGCCGCCGTCTTCGGTCGGCCGCAGCCCGTCCTCTTCGCCACAGCGGGCGACACCGAGCTGCGGCTGCGCTCGATGGAGGAACGCGACCTCGACGCCGTCGTCGAGACCTGCCGCGACCCCGACACGGTCCGCTGGACCACCGTGCCGCACCCGTACGAGCGGGAGCACGCCGAGGGCTTCCTGCGGGACTTCGCCGAGGCGGCCTGGGCCCGGGGCACCGGGGCGTACTACACCGTTGCCGACTCCGACGACCGGTACGTGGCCTCGGTCGACCTGCGCCTCGGCCCCGACCCGCTCGGCGGCAACGTCGGCTTCATGACCGCCCCGCACGCCCGGGGCCGGGGCTACCTGCCCGCCGCCGTGGCCGCACTGGCCGCCTGGGGTTTCACCACCCTGGGCCTGGCCCGGATCGAGTGGCTGGCGCTGGTCGGCAACACCGCCTCCCGTCGGGTGGCGGAGAAGGCGGGGTTCTCGTTCGAGGGCACCGCCCGGGCCCGACTGACCGGCCGCGACGGCGGCCGGGGCGACGCCTGGGTGGCCGCGCTGCTCGCCGAGGACCTGACCTCGTGACCCCCGAGATCGTCGAGTCCCACGAGGTCCGGCTGCGCCCGTTCCGGCTCGACGACGTCGCGGACACCGCCACCGCCTGCGCCGACCCGCTCACCCGACGGTTCATCTCCGGCATGCCCGACCCGTACACCGAGCAGAGCGCCCGGTGGTGGATCACCGAGGGCGCGCCGGCCGCCTGGGCCACCGGTGGCGCCGCGTACGCGATCGCCGACCCGGCCTCCGACCGGTTGCTCGGCGGGATCGGGCTCAGCCAGCCGGTCCCGGCGCGGGGCCAGGCGGAGATCGGCTACTGGGTGGCGCCGTGGGCTCGCGGCCGGGGCGTGGCCACCGCCGCCACCCGGGCGCTGGCCGGGTACGCCTTCGCCGCCGGCGCCGCCCGGCTGGAACTGCTCACCCACGAGGAGAACGCGGCGAGCATGCGGGTGGCGCTCGCCGCCGGCTTCCGGTACGAGGGGGTCCGCCGGGGCGCGAACCCGACGCGCGGCGGCGGGCGGCACGACCTGTGGGCCTGGGTACGCCTCGCCGACGACCCCGCCGGCCCGACGCCCCGGGCGCTGCCGGACCTGCCCGACGGCCGGCTCACCGACGACGTGGTGACGCTGCGCCGGCTCACCCCGGCGGACACCGACGCGCTGTACCGGCTGCACACGCTGCCCGAGGTGGTGGCGAGCCGGGTACGGCAGGTCCCGCCGACCCGGGCGGGGATCGCGCGGCGCTGCGCCGTCGCGGAGAGCGAATGGCTGGTCGGCAGCTCGGCCGACGTCGCGCTCTGCGACGCGCGCACCGGGGAACTGGCCGGCGGCTGCGCGATGATCTACGACGAGCCGGCCACCGGCCAGGCGATGCTCGGCTACAGCCTGCTGCCCGAGGCGCGCGGCCGGGGGCTGGCCACCCGGGCGGTGCGGCTCCTCGCCGAGTGGGCGTTCGGGCCGGTCGGACTGGCCCGGCTCTGGGCCGGTACCGCGCCGGAGAACGTCGGCTCCCAGCGGGTGCTGGAGCGGGCCGGGTTCCTACGGGAGGGGCTGATGCGGGGTCGGCTCCCCGGCCGGGACGGAGTCCGGGCGGACATCGTGCTCTACGCGCTGCTAGCCGACGACCCGCGTTGAGCGCGCGCCGGCCACCGGAGCCGGGATGGGCGGACCACCCGGCTCCGTGACCGGTTGCGAGGGGTGGACAGGGCTCAGATGTCGAGCGAGATGATGCCGTAGTCGTACGCGTGCCGCCGGTAGACGACGCTCGGCCGGCCGCTTTCCTTGTCGTGGAACAGGTAGAAGTCGTGCCCCACCAGTTCCATCTGGAACAGGGCGTCGTCCACGGTCATCGGCTCGGCGGGGTGCACCTTGGCCCGGGCGATGTGCCATGGCTGGTCGTCGTACTCGTCGACGGGCTCCTCGACCCGTTCGGCCACCGCGGTGGCCGTACCGCCGGACGGGGCGGCCAGCTCGGCCACCGGCAGGTCGGCGGTGGCGGCGGCGACGGAGAGCGGCGCGTGCCGGCCCCGGTGCACACGGCGGCGGTCTGCCGCCCGGCGCAGCCGGGTGTCCAGCTTGGCGATGGCCGCGTCGAGCGCGCTGTAGAAGTCGTTCGTGCAGGCCTCCGCCCGGATCACCGGCCCCCGGGAGACACAGGTGATCTCCACGCGTTGGCAGGTGTCGGACTGGCGGGGATTGCGTTCGTGGAACAACTCCACGTCGACTCGGATGAGCTTGTGGTCGTAGCGTTCGATTTTTGCGAGTTTCTCAGCTACGTGCACCCGGTAATGGTCCGGCACTTCGACGTTTCGGCCCTTGACCACGATGTCCACGTGACCTCCCTTTTTCGGATGGTCGTCTGATCTTCATTCCGGTCGACCGACCCTGGGAGCATCCCTGCGGCGTCGACCGGTCAGGTACGGCTACGCCTCCTTCCACCGTCGGGGGTGGGTTTGAAACCTCCTACCCCCGACAGGAAAACGCTAACTCCTGTTCGGCCGGCAGTCACCCCCAGTTGTCGAAGACGCTCTGAGATTTCACACCTCATACACCATGGGGTGAAACGGAAACACGAAGCGTCACCAATGGCGCCGTTTTTGCGTTGCGGCGAGCACCGCCGCGACGTTTGGCGTTATTCCCAGGCCCCGCAATGCGCGGGCGACCGCGGCCAGGGTCGCCCCGGTGGTGAGGATGTCGTCGAGCACCACCACGCTCCGGCCGGCGGCTTCGCGCCCACCCCGGCCCGCGCGGGCCCGGAACGCCGACGCCGCCGCGGCGGCCCGCCCGGCGCTGTCCAGCGCCACCGAATCGGCCCGGGGCAGCGCCCGCAGCGGCCGGGCCGTCCGCACGTCCCAACCCGCCCCGCGCAGCCGCCGGGCCGCGTGCCGGGTCAACCGCCCCAGGTGATCGCCGTAGCGGGACCGGGCCGCCGCCGCGGTGTCCGGCACCGGCACCAGCAGCACCGGTCGCGCCGGCTCCACCGCGTCAGCCACGACCTCGGCCAGCAGCGCGCCCAACGGCCCGGCCAGGCCGTGCCGGCCCCGTTCCTTGTACGTCAGCAGCGCCTCCCGCAACGGCCCGGCGTACGGGCCGAGGGCGTGGCAGGGCGGCAGGTCGGGCGGGGCGGGGGTGGGGCGTACCGGGGCGGGACACAGCGCCTGGAGCGCGTCGGCGCAGGCCGGGCAGAACCCCCGCCGGCTCGCCGAACCGGTCCGCCGGCAGCCCGCGCACCCGCTCGGCAGCACCAGGTCGGTCAGGTCCGCCCAGAGCCCGCCGACCGCCCGCACGACACCCTCAGTACAGGAAGAAGGGGGCGGTCGGGCTGCCCGGGCGGACGCCGGCCGGTGGCGGCGTCACCTCCAGCACCTGGTCGCGCCGGATGGTGTCCGGCGAGGGATACCGGTAGGCGACCCCGTTCGCCTCGTACATGATCAGCGCGCTGGGCAGCGGCACCACCGGGTTCGTCGGGTACGCGGCCAGGTGCGTCACCCGGGCGCCCACGTCGGCCACCAGCGCGGTCTCCAGCGCGCCGTCGGTGCTCACGTAGTAGACCGCCGAACGGTCCGCCGTACCGGCCACGACCAGGGTGTTCTCCGCCGCCCAGTCGACCGCGGACAGGTCGCGCAGCGAGGTGGCCACCGCGCGGGCCGGGCCGACCGAGACCAGGCCGCCGGCCAGGTTCACCGCCGCCAGGTGGAGCTTGCCCCCGATCACCAGCGCGAGCCGGTGCCCGTCCAGTGAGCCGGCCACCGCCGTCACCCGGCCGAGGGCGGTCAACGGCACCGGAACCGTCCGGGCCCGGTCGTCGAAGCGGTAGAGCTGGCCGTCCGCGACCACCAGCCCGTACGGCTGGCCGGGGTCGAGCGAGCGCAGCCACACCGGGCGCCCGATCGCGCCGAAGGTCTGGGTGCCCCGGTGGACGCCCTCGACCGTGTCGGTGCCGGATCCGACGGCCAGCCGCTGCCGGCCGCCCGGGGCACTGACCACCAGGGCGGCGAAAGTCCTGTCCTCGACCCGGCTGAGCCCGGCCGAGACGACGTTGCGGTTGTCGGCCGGCAGGAGCGGCACCACCCCGCTGGCCTCGCCCGGGAAGCTCAGCGCGTGGACCGCGCCGTCGTAGACGGTGAACCGCTGCGGGGTGTCGTCGACCGGGTAGAGCGGGTGCGCCAGGCGGTGCTGCTCGAGGTCCGCGATCGCCACCCGGGACTGGTTGCGGGTGGTGAGCTGGAGCTGGCCGTCCAGCTCCGGCAGCGACCAGGCGAGCTGGATGCCGATCCTGCCCAGCTTGCGGTTGTCGTCACCCGGCAGTTCGAGGGTGACCTCCCAGCGGCCGTCCGTCTCGATCGCGTTGTTGATCAGCGCGGTGCGGTCCGGCAGGGGGCGGGCAGCCGGACGCAGCCACTCCGACGGGCCGGCGAGCAGCCACTTGACCACCTCGCTGACCCGTCGCTCGTCCGGCACCGCCAGCGGCAGGTATCGCTGGTCGGCGACCAGGCGGGTCTGGTCGGAGTTCCAGAAGTAGACCGCCCTGGTCTGGTAGTACTCCCGCAGCGCCCCCTCGCTGAGCAGCAGCACGTTCGGCGGGTCGGTGACGAAGAGGCCGGCCTCCTCGGTGCCCTGCTGCCCGGGCGAGACGGCGCCGCGCAGGGTGAACCGGTAATCCCGCTCGGTCGCCAGCGGTGGCGCCAGGACGCCGTTGGACCGCAGCACGCCGATCTGCTGCACCCGCAGGAGCACGAAGAACAGCCCGTTGGCGTTCTCGGTGATCACCGGGCGCTCGGTCAGCCGGACCACGTTGACCGCGACCTCGCTGCCCTGCTTGTCCTGGAGGCGGCTCTTGTTCTCCGGCGCGATGAACTGCTTGACCCGCGCGTACGCCCGGTCCGGCTCGCCCGCCGCCGCGGAGAGGAAGTTGCGGACGAAGGTCTCCCGGTCGTTGCCGGCGGCCGCGCGGGCGGGCGGCTCGCTGCGGCGGAAGCTGGACGAGCCTGCCGCCACCGCCGGCCCGGACCCGTCCACCTGCACCTCGGTGTGCTCCGGGATGCCGCAGCCGGCCATGGCCAGCAGCGCGGCGCAGAGCGCCCCGGCCAGCGTCCGCCCGCGCGGCGCCGCGCTCACGGCGTCACCTCGGCTCGCGACTGCGGGGCTCGCAAAACCGGCTCACTCCTCGCGCTCACGGCGTCACCTCGGCTCGCGACTGCGGGGCTCGCAAAACCGGCTCACTCCTCGCGCTCACGAACGCACCTCCGCCCGGTCGTCGCCGGCGGCCGGGGCCGGCCCGATGGCCAGGGTGCCCTCGCCGACGGGGCCGATCGCCAGCAGCTCGCCGGGGCGGGGGCCGCCGAAGGGCAGCGCGGCGTCGGCCGGCACCAGCCGCAGCGGCGAGGTGGTGAGTCGGTCCCCGGCGCGGGCCGGCAGGGTGAGCCGGAACTGGGCGCCCTGCCCGGGCGCGCCCCACGCCTCCAGCCAGCCGCCGTGCAGCCGGGCGTCCTCCAGGCTGATCGACAGGCCCAGGCCCGTCCCGCCGGTCTGCCGGGCGCGGGACGGGTCGGCCCGCCAGAAGCGGTTGAAGACCAACTTCTCCTCCCCCGGCTTGAGCCCGACGCCGTGGTCGCGCACCGTGATCGCGACGGCGGTCTGGTCCATGCCGAGGGTGATCAGCACCGGCTTCGCCTCGCCGTGCTCGACCGCGTTGCCGACCAGGTTGCGCAGCACCCGCTCGACCCGGCGGGGGTCGACCTCGGCGATGACCGGCGTGGTCGGCACATCGAGGTGGATCGGCACGCCGGCCCGCTCGGCCAGGCCGGCCAGCCGGTCGGCGACCCGGTGCACCACCGGCACCAGGTCGGTCGGCTCGGCGTCGAGCATGGCGAAGCCGGCGTCGAAGCGGCTGATCTCCAGCAGGTCGGTGAGCAGCTCCTCGAACCGGTCCAGCTCGGCCTGGAGCAGCTCGGCGCTGCGGGCGACGGCCGGGTCGAACTCGTCGCGCTCGGCGAAGATCAGGTCGGCGGCCATCCGGACGGTGGTGAGCGGGGTACGCAGCTCGTGCGACACGTCCGAGGTGAACCGGCGCTGCAGCCGGGACATCTCCTCCAGCCGGAGGATCTGCCGTTGCAGGTTGGTCGCCATCTGGTTGAACGAGGCGGCCAGCAGGGCCAGGTCGTCCTCGCCGTTGACCACCATCCGCTGGTCGAGCAGGCCGGCGGAGAGTCGCTGGGCGGTCCGGGCGGCCACCCGTACCGGGGTCACCACGAGGCGGGTGACCAGGGCGGCGAGCAGGCCGAGCAGCAGCACCAGGGCCACCCCGGTGGCGAGCACGGTGGCCCGGGCGTCGGCGGCGGTGGCGTCCTGTCGGGTCAGCGGCACCAGGTAGTAGAGCTCCAGCTGGCCGAAGCGGGTCGGCACCGGCGAGCCGTACACCAGGTACTTGGTCGTCGGGCCGCCGAGCCGGCCGGTGCGGATCTGGTGGGCGACCTTGCCGTCCGCGACGGCGGCCCGCAGCTCCCGGCTGATCAGCGGCCGGACATCCGTCGCCGGCGAGGTCCGGGTGCCGATGATCCCCGCGTAGCTGTCCGCGGTGATCGCCACGACCACCCCGCTGGTCTGCTGCGGGTCGCCCCCGGCCAGGTAGTTGACCGTGCCCTCGATGGTGTCCTGGAGCTGGGCCTCCTGCGGCTGGCTGTAGAGGTTGAACTGCTTCGCCGAGTAGTCGCTGCCGCTGCGCAGCCGCAGCAGCACGTCGGTCTGGGCGTTCTCCACCAGGATGTTGGTGATCTTGTCGGCGATCAGGTAGGCGAAGCCGCCGACCAGCAGGCTGGAGGCCACCAGCGTGATGGTGACCACCCGCACCTGCAACGACCGGCGCCAGGTCTGGTGCAGGCCGAGGCCCTGAACCACCAGGGCACGGCAGAGCACCCGCGCGGCGGGTCGCCAGCCGGCGGGGGTCCGGGAGTGGGGGGTCGGGGAACTGGTCACGGTGCGACCAGGCTATCCGGTACCCGCCTTGTAGCCCACGCCCCGAACGGTGAGGATGATTTCCGGGCGCTCCGGGTCCGGCTCGATCTTGGCGCGCAGCCGCTGCACGTGCACGTTCACCAGCCGGGTGTCGGCGGCGTGCCGGTAGCCCCAGACCTGCTCCAGCAGCACCTCGCGGGTGAAGACCTGGCGCGGCTTGCGGGCGAGCGCGACCAGCAGGTCGAACTCCAGCGGCGTCAGCTTCACCTCCTCGCTGTCCCGGCTGACCGTGTGCGCCGGCACGTCGATGGTGATCTGGTTGCCGGGCGGCCCGATCGTCAACATCTCCGGGGCGACGTCCTCGCCGCGGCGCAGCCGGGCCCGCATCCGGGCGACCAGCTCCTTGGGCTTGAACGGCTTGACCACGTAGTCGTCGGCGCCGGACTCCAGGCCGAGGACCACGTCGACGGTGTCGCTCTTGGCGGTCAGCATCACGATCGGCACGCCGGATTCGGTGCGGATCGCCCGGGCCACGTCGATACCGCTCATACCGGGCAACATCAGGTCGAGCAGCACGATGTCGGGTCGATTGTCCCGGAACGCGGCCAACGCCCGTTCCCCGTCGGCGACGAACGAGGGCAGGAAACCCTCGCTGCGCAGGACGATGCCGAGCATCTCGGCGAGCGCGGGGTCGTCGTCGACCACCAGTACCCGGGCTCTCATGGGATTTATGTTTCCATCCCCGTTCAGTTCGGTGGGATCGGCGTCACCCGGCACGGTACTGCCGTGGGTGGTGTCACCGCACGTCCCACGCGGAAGATCGCCGCCGAAGGTCATCCGCGAGGGCCGCGCGGCGTGCGGGTCCACCCGATCGGACGGGCCGTGTCACCATGATCCCCCGGGTGGCCCGCCGCCCGCCACCGAGACCCGTCAGGAGCAGGAGTACGCGTGCCCGACGTCGGCCCGACCGCCGTGCTCCCGAGGCGCCCGCTCACCGTCGGCGAGCTGCTCGACTCGGCCGTGCTGCTGCTGCGTACCCAGGGCCGGCTGCTGCTCCCGCTGGGCGCCCTGTTCGCCGTCGGCGAGCAGCTCCTGCTCCACCCGCTGCGGCTGGCCGCCGGCGTCGAACCGCCGAGCTGGCTGCTGGGCGGCGACGGGATCGCCGCGCTGTGGTTCCTGCTGGCCGTGGGCGCGGCGAGCGAGGCGGCGATCGTCACCCTGCTCGGCAACCCGGCCGCCCGGGCCGCCGGCGCCGCCCTGCTCGGCCGCCGCGCCGGCGTACGCGAGCTGCTCCGGCCCCGGAATGCCCGCTACGGCGCCACCCTGCTCCTCGCGCTCCTGGTCGGCCTCGTCGTCATGCTCGCCGGCCTGATGGGCCCCCTCTGGTTCTTCGCGTACGCCCTGTTCGGCTCCGTCGCGGCCGCGCTGGCGGTGGACCGGGTGCCGGTGGAGCGGGCGGTCGGCCGCGCGGCGCGGCTCGCCGCGCGCGGCGGCGGGCAGGCCGGCGCCGTCCGGCTGCTCGGCTACCTCGGCTGGTGGATCCTGCGGGTCGGCCTCGGCCTGGGCGTCCTCACCGGGCTCGACTCCCTCGACCTGATCGATCTCGGCGACCCGGCCCTGGCCCAGGTCGCCGCCATCACGGTCTGGGCCGGCGTGAACACCGTCGCCTACCCGGCGCTGGCCTGCCTGGACGCGGTGATCCACCTGGACAACCGGATGCGCACCGAGGGCCTCGACATCCGGCTCGCCCGCTCCCCGGCCGGCCTCGCCGAGCCCGTCCTGCTGGCGGCCGACCGATGAGCTTCAGCCGCTGGTGGACCGAGGCAACCGCCGCGCTCGGCGACCTGCTGCCGCTGCCGCTGGCGGCGCTGCTGCTCCTGCTGGCCGCCGGGTTGGCCGCGCTGGCCTGGTACCACTGGCCGGCGTGGGTGCCGCGCCGGCTGCCCCGGCTCCGCCGACGCCGCCTCCGGCTGCCCGGACTCCGTCTCCGGCTGCCGCGACTCCGCTTCCGGCTACCCCGATTCCGCTTCCGGCTGCCCCGGCTCCGCTTCCGGCTGCCCCGCTGGCGGCGACGCCGCCGGACCCGGCCCGCTGCCGAGACCCCGGAGCTGCCCCGGCCCCGGGCGGGCGACGCGGCACCGGCCCCCGGGCCGGCGCTCTCCCTGGCCGACCGGCTGGCCGCCGAGGGCCGCTTCGCCGAGGCGGTACGGGAACGGCTGCGCGGCATGGTCCGCCGGCTGGTCGCCACCGGGGCGGTCGAGCAGCGCCCCGGCATGACCGTCACCGAGCTGACCGAGGCGGCGGCCCGCAACCGGCCCCCGGTCGACCCGACGCTCCGCGCGGCGGGCACGATCTTCTCCGAGCTCTGGTACGCCCGGCGTACCGCCTCCGCCGAACACGACCGGCGGATGCGGGAGCTCGCCGACGAACTGGACCGGGTGCTCGCCGGCGCTCCGGAGGAGCCGCGATGACCGCCACCGCCGCACCGCCGGCCGCCCCCTCGACCGCCCCGCCCCCGCCCCGGCGGCGACGCCGCTGGCCCCGGCTGGTGATCCCGTTCGCGCTGGCCGCCGCGCTGCTCACGATCACCGTGGTCACCCACTCGGTCGACCAGCCCGACGCCACCGAGCGGGGCTACCTCTCCCCGGTGGCGACCGGCGACGACGGCGGCAGCCGGCTGGCCGAGGCGCTGCGCGGGCAGGGCGTCACCGTGCAGCGGGAGACGGACACCCTGCGCGCCCTGCTGGCGCTCGACAACGGGCCGGCGACGCTCTTCGTGCCGGCGCCGGAGCTGCTGCACCCGGACACCGTCGGCGCGCTGGGCGAGCTGCCGGCCGGCCGCCGGCTCGTCCTGGTCGACCCGTCCCTGCGGGTACTGGAGTCGGTGGACCTGCCGGTGGTGCGGGCCGACCGACGCTGGGCCACCCGGGCCGTCGCCCCGGACGCCGACGGGGTGCCCTGCCCGCTGCCCGAGGCCGCCCGGGCCGGCACCGCCGCCGCCCAGCTTCAGCGGTACGCCCCGCGGGCCGATTTCGCGGCCCCCCTGCACACCTGCTACTCCGGCGGGCTGGTGCACCTGGCCTGGGCGGCCGACGTGGTGGTGATCGGCGCCGGCGACCCGTTCCGCAACGACCGGATCGGCGAGTGGGGCAACCAGGCGCTGGCCACCGGGCTGCTCGGCGGCCACGGCCGGGTGGTCTGGCTCGACCTGGACGGCCCCGCCCCGCCCCCGCACTTCGGCACCGGCAGCAGCGGCGAACCCGCCTGGTCGCCCACCCCCGGCGGCTCGACCACCTACGGCGGCGGTGACGGCAACGGCGGGCAGCCCGGCGACGGCTACCCGGGCGACTCCGGCGACTCCGGCGACCCGTCCGCCGACGACGACCAGGACCAGGGGCAGGCCCAACCGCCGGACCGGCAAAACCCGCTCTGGGCGGCGTTCCCCGCCTGGTTCTGGGCGCTGCTGGTGCAGCTCGCGCTGGCGGCGCTGCTGGTGGTGCTCTGGCGGGCCCGCCGGCTCGGCCCGCCGGTCGCCGAGCCGCTGCCGGTGCGGGTGCGCTCCGCCGAGACGGTCCTCGGCCGGGCGCGGCTCTACCAGCGCGCCCGCGCCCGTGGCCCGGCCGCCGAGACGCTGCGCGCCGCCGCGCTCGACCGGCTCGCCACCCGGCTCAACCTGCCCGCCACCAGCCCGCCCGCGGAGGTGGCCGCGCTGGTCGCCGCGCGGACCGGTGGCAGCACCGACGAGGCGTACGAGCTGCTGTACGGCGGGGAGCCGTCCTCCGACGCCGAACTGCTGGCACTGGCCCGGTCGCTGGACCGGGTGACCCGTACGGTCGCGGCACCCCCCGACCACCCGACCGAAGGAGACCTCCGGTGACCCACCCCGTCGCATCCGCCGCGACCGCGACCGCCGACGCGGACGACGCCCGTGCCGCCCTGCACCGGCTGCGCGCCGAGGTGGCCAAGGCGGTCGTCGGGCAGGACGCCGTGGTCACCGGGCTGGTGATCGCGCTGCTCTGCCGGGGACACGTGCTGCTGGAGGGCGTACCGGGAGTGGCCAAGACGCTGCTGATCCGGACGGTCGCCGCGGCGCTGGACCTGGATTCCAAGCGGGTGCAGTTCACCCCCGACCTGATGCCGGGCGACGTCACCGGGTCGCTGATCTTCGACCCGCACACCGCCGCCTTCACCTTCCGGGAGGGGCCGGTCTTCACCAACCTGCTGCTCGCCGACGAGATCAACCGGACCCCGCCGAAGACCCAGTCGGCGCTGCTGGAGGTCATGGAGGAGCGGCAGGTCTCCGTCGAGGGCGCCCGCCGGCCGCTGCCCGACCCGTTCATCGTCGCCGCCACCCAGAACCCCATCGAGTACGAGGGCACGTACCCGCTGCCGGAGGCGCAGCTGGACCGTTTCCTGCTGAAGCTCACCGTGCCGCTGCCCACCCGGGACGAGGAGCTGGGCGTGCTGCGGGCCCACCACGCCGGCTTCGACCCGCGGAACCTGGCCGCCGCCGGCGTACGACCGGTCGCCACCGCCGCCGACCTGGCCGCCGCCCGGGAGGCGGTCGGCCGGGTGTACGTCGCCGAGGCCGTCCTCGGCTACATCGTGGACCTGTGCCGGGCCACCCGGGCCACCCCGGCGCTGGAGCTGGGCGCCTCGCCCCGGGGCGCGACGGCCCTGCTCAACACCGCGAAGGCGTGGGCCTGGCTGGCCGGGCGCGACCACGTCACCCCGGACGACGTCAAGGCCACCGCCCGGCCGACGCTGCGGCACCGGCTGCGGCTGCGCCCCGAGGTGGAGCTGGAGGGCGTCGGCGTGGACGCGGTGCTGGACACGGTGCTCGCCACCGTGCCGACGCCGCGATGACCTGGCGGGCGGCCGTCCTGCTGCTGGCGGGCGCGCTGACCCTGCCGGCGTGGCCGGACCCGTTCCTCGGGGTGGTCGTGATGACCGGCGCGGTGCTGCTGCTCTGCGCCCTGGACTGGGCGCTGGCCGCGCCGCTGCACACGGTCACCGCCACCCGCGAGGGCGACCGGACCGTCCGGCTCGGCGGCACCGCCACCGTCGCGCTGCGCCTGACCAACACCTCCGGCCGTACGCTGCGCGCCCAGGTCCGCGACGCCTGGGTGCCCTCGGCGGGGGCCCGGCCGGACGTACCGCCGGAGCGGGTCGTGCCGGTACCGGCGGGCGGCGACGCGCTGCTGCCCAGCCGGCTCACCCCGACCCGGCGCGGCGACCGGCCCGCGGTGGCCCTGGCGGTGCGCTCGCTCGGCCCGCTGGGGCTGGCCTTCCGGCAGCGCGCCGGGCGGCCGGTCACCCCGGCCTGGGCGCTGCGGGTGCTGCCACGCTTCGACTCCCGGCGGCACCTGCCGGAGAAGCTCTCCCGGCTGCGGGTGATCGACGGCATGCAGGTCACCCGGGGACGCGGCCAGGGCACCGAGTTCGACACCCTGCGCGAGTACGTGGTCGGCGACGACGTCCGCTCGATCGACTGGCGGGCCAGTGCCCGGCGGGCCGACGTGCTGGTCCGCACCTGGCGGCCGGAGCGGGACCGCCGGCTGGTCTGCGTGCTGGACACCGGCCGCACCTCGGCGGTACGCGTCGGCGACGAGCCCCGGCTGGACACCGCGATCGACGCGGCGCTGCTGCTCACCGCGCTCGCCGCCCGGGCCGGCGACCGGGTCGACCTGATCGCCGCGGACGCCGCGATCCGGGCCACGGTCACCGGCAGCGGACGCCCCGCCCTGCTCGGCCGGCTGGTGACCACGCTGGCGCCGCTGCAACCGGCGCTGGTGGAGACGGACTTCGAGCTGATCGTCGGGGAGATCCTCCGCCGGGAGCGGCAGCGCAGCCTGGTGGTGCTCTTCACCGCCCTGGAGGCCGGCGCGCTGGGCGAGGGCCTGCTGCCGGTGCTGCCCCGGCTGGCCGCCCGGCACCGGGTGGTGGTGGCCGCCGTGCACGACCCGGTACTCACCCGGCTGACCACCGCCGCGCCGACCCGGCCCGAGGACGCCTACGCGGCGGCGGCGGGCTGGCGGGCGCTGGCCGAGCGGGACCGGGTGCGCGCCGCCCTCGCCCGGTACGGCGTGACCGTGGTGGACGCCCCGGCGGACCGCCTCGCCCCCGCGGTCGCCGACACCTACCTCCGCCTCAAGGCCCTCGGCCAACTGTGACCCCACCCGGCGCTGCCGGCGCTCGGTGCGGTCCGGGTGGTGTGGGTCAGGTCAGCGACCGGCGGGGTCGGCGGTAGGGGTCGGGGGGTGCCAGGCGCGGGCGGGGTCGGTGGAGGGCCAGAGTTCGGCCAGCCAGGGGTCGGCGGCGACCGACTCGGCGGCGACCGCCCGCCGGCCGAGGACCACGACGTACCCGAGGAAGCCCAGCCAGACCGTGGCCCCGAGCGCCACGCGCAGCGCGATCGGCACCGGCGCCGGGGTGACGAAGGCCTCCAGGAGCGCGGAGACCGCGAAGAGCCCGACCAGGCCGACGGCGACCAGGATGGCCGAGCGGCCCGCCTCGGCGACGGCCCGGCCCCGGGTCAGGTGCGCCGGCGGGGAGATCCACGCCCACGCCGTCCGCAGGCCCACCCCCGCGGCGACGAAGACCCCGGTCAGTTCCAGCAGGCCGTGCGGGGTGATCAGTCCGAAGAAGACGTCGGCCCGGCCGTAGGAGACCATCACGCCGCCGACCACGCCGACGTTGAGCGCGTTCTGCCAGAGCAGGTAGAACACCGGCACCACCAGCACGCCGGACGCCAGGCACTGGGCGGCGATCCAGGCGTTGTGGGTCCACAGGTGGAAGGCGAAGGTCGGCGCGGAGAACTCGGTGTAGTAGCCGGCGAAGCCCGACTCGACCAGGTCGGCCGCCGCCTGCGGGCCGATGAACGCCGCGGCGGTGTCGGGGTGGCCCGCGACGTACCAGATGAGGAAGCCGCTGAGCAGGCTGAACCCGGTCGCCACCGCGCACCACCACGGCCAGGCGCGGTAGACGGCACCCGGGAAGGCGACGGTGAGGAACCGGGCCACCGCGGACCAGGACGCGCCGCGCCGCCCGGTCACCCGGGCCCGGGCGCGCAGCACCAGCTGGGAGAGCCGGCTGACCAGACCCGGGTCGGGTGAGCGGCTGCGCAGCGCGGACAGGTGGGTGGCGGCGCGCTGGTAGAGCGCCACCAGCTCGTCGACCTCGTCGGCGTCCAGCCGACGCCGGTCGCAGAGCTGTTCCAGCCGCCGCCACTCGTGTTGGTGCTCGGCGACGTACGCGTCGAGATCCACTCGTCCTCCCCCGTCCGGCGCTCATAGTGTTCACTGTGCGGGTGAGAGCGCAACCACCGGTGCCCGCCGCGATCGGCGCGGTCGACCGTTCCCCGACGGGCGCCGACGCCGGCCTGGTCAGCGGCGAGGCCGTCGAGTTGGACGTGCGGGCGGCCCGGCTGGGCTCCCGGGTGCTGGCGCTGTTGCTGGACGTCGCGGTCCAGCTGGTGCTGGTGGTGCTGCTCGGGATGGCGCTGGCGGGCCTGGCGCTGAACGCGCTGCCGGGCGTCGACGAGGCGTTGATGAGCGCGCTGGCGACCGTCTTCCTGGTGCTGCTGCTGGTCGGCTACCCGGTGCTCTTCGAACGCTTCAACCACGGCCGTACGCCGGGCAAGATGGCCGTCGGGCTGCGGGTGGTCAGTGCCGACGGCGGCCCGGTCGGGGTACGGCAGTCGCTGAGCCGGGCGCTGGTCGGGGTTGCGGTGGAGTGGCCCGGTCTGGTGCTGCCGCTGCTGAGCTGGGTCGCCGGAGTGGCGGTGATGCTCAGCGACCGGCGCGGCCGGCGCCTGGGCGACCTGGTGGCCGGCACGATGGTGGTGCACACCCGCACCCAGCAGCCCTGGCTGGCGGCACCGATGATCATTCCGCCGCTGACCGGCTGGGCGGTCAGCCTGGACCTGACCCGGCTGGACGACCCGCTGGCCCTGGCCCTACGGCAGTACCTGACCCGGGCGCACCGGTTCGCCGAGCCGTCGCGGACCCTGCTGGCGCGGGCACTGTGGAGCGAGGTGGCCGCGGTGACGACGCCGCCCCCGCCGGCCCGCGTACCGGAGCCGCTGCTGCTCGCCGCCGTGCTGGCCGAACGGAACCGCCGTGGGGCGCTGCGGCTGCGTCGGGCCCGCACGCTCACCGCCAGCCTCTGGCCCGAGCTGTCACCGGCCCCGGCCGCACCCGCCGTACCCGTCGGGGCGATCGCGGACGCCACCGCGGCCGGCCTCCGGCCGGCGGTCCCGGCCCCCCGACCCGCGTCGGGCCCGCCGGCACCCCCGGCCTGACGGCGGGTCACCGGCCCGCGACGCCGGCACGACCGGCTACGGGCACCGATGGCCCGCTCGGCCGGACGGCGGCGGGAACGGTCAGCTGAAGAGCGAGCGGCCCCACCAGTCGGCGGCGTCCCGGACGCCGGGCGGGCAGGCGAAGAGCGCGCTGGAGACGTGCCGCAGGTACTCGTTCATCGCGTCGTTGCGCGCCAGCTGGGTCTGGATCGGCACGAACTGCTTGCGCGGGTCCCGCTGGTACGCCATGAAGAAGAGCCCGGCGTCGAGGCGGCCCAGGCCGTCGGAGCCGTCCACGAAGTTGTAGCCCCGACGCAGCAGCCGGGCGCCGTTGTTGCGGCTCGGGTGGGCGAGCCGCACGTGCGCGGTGTCGGCGATCACCGCCGCCCCGTCGTCGCCCTTGGCGGCGAAGTCGGGCTCGTCGAACTCGTCCCGGCGGCCCAGCGGCGCGCCGACGCCCTTGGTTCGCCCGACGATCTGCTCCTGCTCGACCAGCGAGGTGCGGTCCCAGGTCTCGACCTGCATCCGGATCTTCCGGGTGACCAGGTACGACCCGCCGGTCATCCAGTCCGGTCCGTCACCGGGCTGGGCCCAGAGCTGCTCGCGCAGCAGCCCGGCGTCCTCGGCCTTGAGGTTGGCGGTGCCGTCCTTGAAGCCGAAGAGGTTGCGCGGCGTCGCCTGGTCCCGCGAGGTCGACGAGGTACGCCCGAAGCCCAGCTGCGACCAGCGGACGCTGACCACGCCCATGCCGATCCGGGCCAGGTTGCGGATGGCGTGCACCGCCACCTGCGGGTCGTTGGCGCAGGCCTGGACGCAGAGGTCGCCGCCGGAGATCTCCGGGCGCAGCGCGTCCCCGGCGAAGTGCGGCAGGTCGGCCAGGGCGGCGGGGCGCCGGTCGGCGATGCCGAACCGGTCCCGGCCCTGCGCGTCCCGGAACAGCGTCGGGCCGAAGCCGATGGTGAGGGTGAGCTGCGACGGCGGCAGGCCGAGCGCCTCGCCGGTGTCGTCCGGCGGGGCCTCCGGCATGCCGTCGACCGCGCCGATCACCCCGGCGTCCCGGCCGGTGGTCATCCGGGCCGCGGCGGCCGTCCACTCCTGGAGCAGCGCCACCAGCCGGGCCCGGTCCTTGGTGATCACGTCGAACGCGACGAAGTGCAGCCGGTCCTGGGCGGGGGTGGTGATGCCGGCCTGGTGCTCGCCGTGGAACGGCACCGCGCCGGCCGCCACGTCGCCGGCCACCGCCTGGTCGGCGTCGCGGAGCAGCGCGCCGGCGCCGGCGGCGACGCCGGCCACCCCGGCGACCCCGACCCCGGCGAGGGTGATGGCCCGCCGCCGGGACAGCCCGCCCCGGGGAGCCTCGGTGGACGTGGTGGACGCGCTGCTCTGCTCGCTCATCAGTTCTCCTGTGGGACCGGCCGTCATCGGGCGACGACGGCGGCGACCTTGCTGATCGGCTCGGCGAGGGCGTTGATGCTGTCGGACAGCTCCTTGAGCTGCGCCTTGCTCAGTTCGGTGTGCAGCTTCCAGCCGTCACCGGCCCGGTGCTGGCCGAGCGCCTTCTCGACGTTGGCGAACTCCGTGTCGAGCTGGGTGACCAGTTCGGGCGAGCGCTGCTCCAGGGCCGGGCGCAGCGCGGCGATCGCGGCCTTCGAACCCTCCAGGTTGGCGCTGAAGTCCCAGAGGTCGGTGTGCGAGTAGCGGTCCTCCTCGCCGGTGATCTTGCCGCTGGCGACCTCGTCGAGGAGCTCCTTGGCGCCGTTGGCGAGCTGGAGCGGGTTGAGCTTCTCGGCGTTGGCCTTGGCCACGATCTCCTTGACGTCGGCGAGCAGCCGGTCGGCGATCGGGCCGTCCTTGCTGATGTCGCCGGACTGCCAGAGGTCCTTCTCGATCCGGTGGAAGCCGGTGAACTCCATGCCCTCCTCGATGACCTCCTCACGGCCGTCGATCTTGGGGTCGAGGTCGCCGAAGATCTCCGCCACCGGCTCGATCCGCTCCCAGTAGGTGCGGGCGACCGGGTAGAGCGCCTTGGCCTTGGCCACGTCGCCGGCCTTGACCGCGGCGACGAACTCCTCGGTCCTGGTCAGCAGGGCGCCGGTCTGGCTGGCCACGTACCGCTGGTAGCTGGCCGTGGCCTGGGCCAGCGCGGCGTCCGGCGCGACGGTCGCGGCGGTGCCGCTGACCTTCAGCGCGCCCCGGATGCCCCGGCCGCTCATCCCCGGCTTGCACGCCGTCTCGTACGTCCCGGCCGGCAGCTCGACGCGCAGCTCGCGGCTGAGCCCCGGGGCGATGTTCTCCACCTCGCCCATCACCCGGTCACCGGCGGCGTACACGTAGAACTCGTTGACCTTGCTGCCGGAGTTGGTGATGGTGAAGGTCGCCTGGCCGGCGTCGAGGGCGGTGACGTCGACCTCGCAGGCGGTGTCGCTGGCCTTGACCTTCACCGCGTCGGCGCCCTTCGCGCCGTCCTGCTCCTTGCCGTCACTGCAGGCGGTCACACCGGTGACGGCCAGCACGCCGGCGGCGGCGAGCACCAGGAAGCGGGTGGTACGCATCAGTTCTTGTCTCCTCGGAGCAGGTGGGTTCAGGCGCGCTGCGGCGCGGAGGCCGGGCGGTCGGTGTCGGACCCGGCGGGCGTCCCGGCCGGGGCGGCGTCAGTGTCCGGGGCGGCTTCGCCGGCCGGGGTCGCTTCGCCGGTCGGGGTGGTCGTGGGCGGAGTCGGCGTCGCGGCCGGGGCGGTGGGCCTGCCGGCGGTCGACGGCTTGCGGAGGAAGAGGAACAGCACCGGCACGGCGTAGGCGACCCAGGCGACCATCTCGAGCACGCTCGGGGTGGCGGTGATGTTGAACATCCCGGCGAGCAGGGCGGCGTACCAGGTGCTCGGGTCGAGCACCGAGGTGATGTCGAAGGCCAGGTCGTTCAGGCCGGGCAGGACGCCGGCCTCCTGGAAGTCGTGCACGCCGTACTTGAGGATGCCGGCGGCGACGAGGATGAGCAGCGCGCCGGTCCAGGTGAAGAACTTCGACAGGTTGATCCGCAGCGCGCTGGCGTAGAGCAGGACGCCGATCACCACGGCGGTGGCGATGCCGCCGATCAGCGCCAGCAGCGGGCCGCTGTCCCCGGCCGCGCCCCGGGCGGCGGAGTAGAAGATCAGGGCGGTCTCCAGCCCCTCCCGGATCACCGCGAGGAAGCTCATGCCGGCCACCGCGAGCGAGCCGACCGCCAGCGCCTCGGTGAGCTTGCCCCGCAGCTCGCCGGCGATCGTCCGGGCGGCCTTGCGCATCCAGAAGATCATCCAGGTCACGAAGACCACGGCCGCGACGGAGGTCACCGCCTCGAACAGCTCGCGGTCCTCCGAGCGGGCGAGCAGCGAGGTGGAGGTGTACTCGATCAACCAGCCGAAGAGCACCGACAGCACCACGGCCAGACCGACGCCGGCCCACACCTGGGGCAGCCGGTCCCGGCGCTGCGACTTCACCAGGAAGGCGACCAGGATGCTGACCACCAGGGTCGCTTCCAGGCCCTCACGCAGGCCGATCAGGTACGTGGCGAACATCGACACTCCGAGTTGATGAGGGTTGCCTCAGTTAACTTAGGGCAGACTTACCTTCCTCCTGCTCCCGGGGTGCCGTCAAGTCGATCGCCACGAGTTCACCTGTGCGTCCCGTGACAGGATCGGCCGGACGTTCACGGACGGGACGAGGTCTCCTTGATCACTTCCACCAGCACGCCGGCCGATCCACCGCCGCCAGGGCCTTCCGCCCCCGCGCCGGCGGCCGCCGACCCCGCACACCGGCGGCGGTCCACCACCGCTCGGCCGCACGCCACCGGACGCCGACCGTGAGGGGCCTGCTGCCCTGGCTCGCGGTGCTGGCGCTGGTCGTGGTGCTCAGCGAGCTGCGGCTGCGCCCGCTGGCCGCCGCCGTGTCACTGGCCTGGCTGGCCTGGTGCGTCTGGACCTGGATCCGACCCACCCGCCGCACCCCACACTGACCCCCCACCACGCCCCAGCGCCGAGCGCCATCCCGCAGCGGGCGGGAGGGGGGACGGGGGCGGCGGGAGCCGGCGCGGAGCGCCGGGGGGACCCGGCCGTGGGCGTACGCGAAAAGGACCGGGCCGGCCGCGCGGCGGCCGACCCGGTCCTCGTCGAGGCGGAACTCAGTAGCGGTAGTGCTCCGGCTTGAACGGGCCCTCGATGGCGACACCGAGGTAGGCGGCCTGCTCCTTGGTGAGCTGGCTGAGCTTGGCGCCCAGCGCCCCCAGGTGCAGCCGGGCGACCTTCTCGTCCAGGTGCTTCGGCAGCACGTACACGCCGACCGGGTACTCGTCGGTCTTGGTGAACAGCTCGATCTGGGCGATCGTCTGGTTGGCGAACGAGTTCGACATCACGAAGCTCGGGTGGCCGGTGGCGTTGCCCAGGTTCAGCAGGCGGCCCTCGGAGAGCACGATGATGGCGTGGCCGTCGTCGAACTTCCAGAGGTCGACCTGCGGCTTGATGTTCTCCCGCGTGACGTCCGAGCGCTTGGCCAGACCGGCCATGTCGATCTCGTTGTCGAAGTGGCCGATGTTGCCGACGATGGCCTGGTGCTTCATCCGGGCCATGTGCTCGTTGGTGATGACGTCGAAGCAGCCGGTCGCGGTGATGAAGATGTCGGCCTGCTCGACCACGTCGTCCAGGGTGGCGACCTGGTAGCCGTCCATCGCCGCCTGCAGCGCGCAGATCGGGTCGACCTCGGTCACCACGACCCGGGCGCCCTGGCCGCGCAGCGACTCGGCGCAGCCCTTGCCCACGTCGCCGTAGCCCATGACGACCGCCATCTTGCCGCCGATGAGGACGTCGGTGGCCCGGTTGATGCCGTCGATGAGCGAGTGGCGGCAGCCGTACTTGTTGTCGAACTTGCTCTTGGTCACCGAGTCGTTGACGTTGATGGCCGGGAAGAGCAGGGTGCCGGCGCGGTGCATCTCGTAGAGCCGGTGCACGCCGGTGGTGGTCTCCTCGGTCACGCCCTTGATGGCGGCGGCGATCCGGGTCCAGCGCTGGCCGTCCTCGGCGAGCGAGCGGTGCAGCAGCCCGAGGATGACCGCGTACTCCTCGGAGTCGGCGGACTCGACCGGCGGGACGACCCCGGCCTTCTCGAACTCGACGCCCTTGTGGACGAGCAGGGTGGCGTCACCACCGTCGTCGAGGATCATGTTCGGGCCGGCGCCGTCGGGCCAGGCGAGCACCTGCTCGGTGCACCACCAGTACTCCTCCAGGCTCTCGCCCTTCCAGGCGTACACCGGTACGCCGGCCGGGGCCTCGGGGGTGCCGTCCGGGCCGACGACGATCGCGGCGGCGGCGTGGTCCTGGGTGGAGAAGATGTTGCAGGACGCCCAGCGGACCTGCGCGCCGAGCGCGACCAGGGTCTCGATCAGGACGGCCGTCTGGATGGTCATGTGCAGCGAGCCGGTGACCCGGGCGCCGGCGAGCGGCTGGGCGCCGGCGAACTCGCGGCGGATCGCCATCAGGCCGGGCATCTCGTGCTCGGCGAGCCGGATCTCCTTGCGCCCGAACTCGGCGAGCGACAGATCCGCCACCTTGTAGTCGCCCTCGGCGAGGGTGCTCGGCCGCGCGCCACTGGTGGACGCCGGGAGGGTGCTGGTCATGGAAGCTCCTGTCGAACGGTGTGCTGCACGACCTTCCACCTTACGCGCATGGCCCAGCCCCGCACGGGCGGCCGCCGGAGACAGCGCACGGGGCGGTCGGTGATGGACAGACTTTCCGTCCACGTGCCGGCCGCCCCGTGCATCCCCCCGGTTTGGTTCCCCGCGCGCTACCGGACCTTCGTCGCGACAACGCTGCGTACCCATAGAGTCACACTGCGCCAGAGGCGAGTCAAGCTATTTCGGAAAAGTCGGACTCGTGTCGCGGGCGCGCGGGCCGGGAGTCAGCTCGACAAGGCGTCAGCGGAGGCCGGCGGTGGCGACGAACGCCTCACCCGTGCCGGTGAAGACCAGCGGGCCCGCCGCGGCCGGCCCGACGGCGGCCTGGCCGGGAGCGAGGGTGACCGGGCCGGTCCCGTCGTCCACCGAGACCCGGCCGGCCCGGCAGAGCACCACCCGGGGCCCGGGCAGCGGCAACCGCACGTCCGGCGTGGCCGCGTCCACCGTCACCCGGTGCAGGGCGAAGTCCTCGACCGGCACCGGCCAGCAGACCACGCCCGGCGCCACCGGCCGCGCCATGACCACCGGCTCGGCCAGCACCTCGAAGCGCAGCACCCGCAGCAGCTCGTCGACGTCGACGTGCTTCGGCGTGAGCCCGCCGCGCAGCACGTTGTCGCTGGCCGCCATGATCTCCACCCCGGTGCCGCGCAGGTAGGCGTGCAGGTTGCCGGCCGGCATCCAGATCGCCTCCCCCGGCGCCAGCCGCACGTGGTTGAGCAGCAACGCCACCAGCACCCCCGGGTCACCCGGGTAGTCGGCCGCCAGCGACCGGGCCAGTTCGGCGTCCGGGCCGGCGACGCGCGCCGCCACCACCGCGTCGACCAGCCCGGCGCGCTGCGCCGCCGGCCAGGTCAACAGCAGGCGCACGGCGTCCCGCAGGCCCGTGGGCCCGGTGCGCAGCGCGGCCACCACCGGCTCCAGTGCGGGTACGCCGAACGCGGCGAGCACGTCCGCCGAGTCCGCCGGGTCGCGGAACCCGCAGAGCGCCTCCATCGGCGCGAGCGCGACCAGCAGCTCCGGCTTGTGGTACGGGTCGACGTAGTTGCGCCGCCCCTGGACGCGCGCGCCGTCGGCGATGTACCCGGCCTGGGCCTGCTCCGAATCGGGGTGGGCCTGCAGACTCAGCGGGGCGTCGGCGGCGAGCACCTTCAGCAGGAACGGCAGCCGGGTGCCGAACCGGTCGACCACCTGATCGCCCAGCCAGTGGCCCGGCTCTGCGGCGACCAGGTCGACCAGGCTCGTCCGCTCGCCGCCGCGGTCGACCGTGGCCGGGGCGCCCGGGTGGGCGCCCAGCCACAGCTCCGCCTCCGGCCCGTCGCTGGGCACCGGGCGCCCCTGCAACTCGGCGATGGCCGAGCGGGACCCCCAGGCGTAGTCGCGGATCGAGCCGTGCAGCAGCTCCATGCTCAGCCTCCGGCCCGCCCGGACGCCTCGCCGGGCTCAGCCTCCGGCCCGGGTACGGCGGTGTGCGAGGCCGCACCGGTGCCGGCGCGGTCGGCGGCGGCGCTGTAGACGTCCGGCTCCAGGTAGATCACCCGAGCGATCGGCACGGCCGCGCGGATCCGCGCCTCGACGGCGTTGATGCCGCGGGCCAGCTCCTCGGCGCTGTCACAGGGCGGCACGCCGATCTTCGCCGCGACCAGCAGCTCCTCGGGGCCGAGGTAGAGCGTCTTCATGTGGATGATCCGCTCGACCTCGGGACCGCCGGTGACCGCCTGCTCGATCTTCGCCAGATCCGGCGGCTCGACGCCCTCACCGAGCAGCAGGCTCTTGGTCTCGATGGCGAGGATGATCGCGATCGTCACCAGCAGCACGCCGATCATGGCGGTGCCGGCCGCGTCCCACTCGCCGTTGCCGGTGATCAGCGTCATGCCGACGCCGAAGAGCGCGAAGACCAGACCGATCAGCGCGCCGAGGTCCTCCAGCAGCACCACCGGCAGCTCGGGGGCCTTGGCCCGGCGGACGAACTTCACCCAGGACTGGTTTCCCCGGATGTGGTTGGACTCATTGATGGCGGTCCGGAAGGAGAACGACTCCATGATGATCGCGATCACCAGCACGGCGACCGGCACCCACTGGTACTCGTGGATGCCCTCCTTGTCGTGCCACTTGTGGTACGCCTCGTAGAGCGCGAAGAGACCACCGACGCTGAACAGCACGATCGAGACGATGAACGCGTAGACGTAGCGCTCCCGGCCGTACCCGAAGGGGTGCTGCGGGGTGGCCTCGCGCTTGGCTCGCTTGCCGCCCAGCAGCAGCAGGCCCTGGTTGCCGGAGTCGGCGACCGAGTGGATCGACTCCGCCAGCATCGACGAGGAACCCGTCAGGAGGAACGCGATGAACTTGGTGACGGCGATGCCCACGTTGGCCAGCAGGGCGGCGACGACCGCCTTGGTTCCGCCGTTCGCGCTCACGCTCCCGCCCCATTCCGCTGCGCGACATCGGTCGCCACGCCGCTGAGCAGGACGGTTCGCCCCTTGCGTTCGCTCACTGGTTCGACAGCTCCTTCATTTCGGTGATCGCCGGGACCGCCATCGGGTCCAGGCCGTGGGCCAGTGCCAGGTAGACCGAGGCGAAGTCGGGTACGGCCACGAGCGAGGCGAGCCGCTCCAGCGCGGAGCCGCCCTCGGCGGTCACCACGTCGCAGCGCACCCCGCGCTGCTCGGCGAGGGTCTGCACGGCCGCGGCGCGGCGCTCCTCGACGGCGAGCGGCTCGTCGGTGTCGTCCTCGGCGTTGAGCCCGCCGTCGCGCAGCAGCACCAGCCGCAGTCGGGTCGGGTCGCCCTCGGCCTCGTCCCGGTCGGCGAAGATGTCCCGCGCCGACTCGACCAGGCCGCCGAAGACGCCGTCGAGCAGGCCGACGCGCCCCCGGCCGGCCTCGCCGAGCGCCCCGGTGACCACCGGGTAGCGGGCGTTGGCCGACAGCGTGTCGCCGAAGCGCCGGGCCGCGACGGTGGCCAGCGGGGACGACCCCCAGACGATCGGGATGGACCCGGCCAGCCCGAGGGCCAGCGACTTCGCCGGGTTGACGAAGGACTCGGCGGTGGGACGGCACCGGTCGGCGTCGGCGTCCAGCCGGGCCGCGGTCTCCGCCAGATCCGCCTCGTTGACCTTCACCAGGCCGAGCGTACGGGCGGCGAGCAGAACCGGCACGGTGAGCGCCCAGAGACTCGCCCGAGCGGGCGCGCGCCGGGGCACCGGGATGAACGGGGCGCGGGCCCGCTCGGCGACCGCCTGGAGCTGCGAGTCGGGCGCGCCCACCGCGACCAGCCGGGCACCCCGGCGGTGCGCGGCCTCGGCGGCGCCGAGCGCCTCGGGGCTGCGACCGGAGGCGCTGACCGCGATCACCACGTCGGCCGCGCCGACCCAGCCGGGCACGCCGGCGCTGCGGTGCGGGATGACCGGCACCGGGCAGCGCGGCCCGGCGACCGTGGCGAGTACGTCACCGGTACGCCCGGCGGTGCCGATGCCGGCGATGACGACCGCCCGGGGGCGAAGGTCGTCCTCCAGCAGCGACAGGTTGGCCTCGGCGGCCAGGGCGGCCGACTCGCGCACCTGGGCGCCGGCCGAGGCGGTGAACCGCAGCATGCCGCCCGGGTCCTGCTCGCTGAAGGTGTCCGGGTTGTCCAGCACCGACTCGTCGGCCACCCGCCGGCCGCTGACCCCGGCCGTACCGTCCATCACCGCTGCGCCTCGGGGCCGCCGCGCGCCTCGTCCAGCAGCAGCACCGGTACGTCGTCGCGTACCTCGAAGACGCGACCGCACTCGGTGCAGGTGAGGGTCTGCGCCTGCGCGTCGTAGTCCAGCGGGGCGTGGTGTGTGTCCGGGCAGGCGAGGATCTCGAGCAACTGCGGGTCCAGGGCCACGGTGCGGCTCCTTCCACGTGTGCGGTCTCGCCGGTCGGCGGTGCCGACCGGCGCAGGCGATCTTATCGGCGAACGCGCTCCAGCACCTCGTCGCGCAGCGCGATCATCCGCTCCTCGGTCGGGCCCTCCACGTTGAGCCGCAGCAGCGGCTCGGTGTTGGAGGGGCGCAGGTTGAACCAGGCCCCGTCCGGGAAGCGCAGGGTGAGGCCGTCCAGCTCGTCGACCTCCGCGTCCGGGTACGCGGCGCGCACCTCGGCGACCTTCGCCGCCTGGTCGGCCACCGTGGAGTTGATCTCACCGGAGGCGGCGTACCGCTCGTAGATGCTGGCCAGGATCGACAGCGGCTGGGACTGCTCGCCGAGGGCGGCCAGGGTGTGCATGGCGGCGAGCATGCCGGTGTCGGCGAACCAGAAGTCCCGGAAGTAGTAGTGCGCGGAGTGCTCGCCGCCGAAGACGGCGTTGGTGCGGGCCATCTCGGCCTTGATGAACGAGTGGCCGACCCGGGTCACCACCGGCTGGCCGCCGTGCTCGCGGATGATCTCCGGCACCGCGCGGGAGGTGATCAGGTTGTGGATCACCGTGGAGCCGGGATGCTTGGCCAGTTCCCGGGCCGCCACCAGGGCGGTGATCGCGGAAGGGGAGACCGGCTCGCCGCGCTCGTCGACCACGAAGCAGCGGTCGGCGTCGCCGTCGAAGGCGAGCCCGATGTCGGCGCTGTGCGCCACCACCGCGCGCTGGAGGTCGACCAGGTTCTTCGGGTCGAGCGGGTTGGCCTCGTGGTTGGGGAAGGTCCCGTCCAGCTCGAAGTAGAGCGGCACGATCTCCAGCGGCAGGGCCGGCAGGGCGGCCTCGCCGAGCACGGTGGGCACGGTGTAGCCGCCCATCCCGTTCCCCGCGTCGACGACCACCTTCAGCGGCCGGATGCTCGACAGGTCGACCAGCTTGCGCAGGTGGGCGGCGTAGTCCGGCAGCAGGTCGCGCCGCCGGGCCGGAGCGGGCTGCTCGCCGGCCACCCGCTCACCGGCGTCGAGCAGCGCCTGCGCCCGGTCCCGGATGTCGGCCAGGCCGCTGTCCTGCCCGATCGGACGGGCGCCGGAGCGACACATCTTGATGCCGTTGTACTGCGCCGGGTTGTGGCTGGCGGTGAACATCGCGCCGGGCAGGCCCAGCGCGCCTGAGGCGTAGTAGAGCATGTCGGTGGAGCCCAGCCCCAGCTCGATCACCGTACGGCCCTCGGCGCGCACGCCGGTGGCGAAGGCGCTCGCCAGGGCGGGGCCGGTGGCCCGCATGTCGTGCGCGATCAGCACCGCGTCGCCCGGTTCGCCGCTGTCGTTGAGCACCTGCGTGAAGGCCGCCCCGAGCGCCTCGGCGGTGCGCTCGTCCCACTGGTCCGGCACCGTCCCCCGGACGTCGTACGCCTTCACGATCTGGGACAGGTCAGACACCGGGATTCACTCCTCGACAGCAGGTCGTCAACGAACCTGAGCCTAACGGAGCGACCGGGTCCGCCCCGTCCTAGCCGGGGAGGCGGGGCATGAAGGTGGTCGCCTCACCGTCGGGCGGGGCGGCCGGCGGCGTGGCGGGTCGCTGCGGCACCGGGGGCGTGGCGGCCGGCGGCGTGGCGGGTCGCTGCGGCGCCGGGGGCGTGGCGGCCGGCGGGGCCGAGGTCGGCGCGCCGTACACCCCGCCGGACGGGCGGGGGGTGGACGGGACGGTCGGGTACGCGCCGGCGCCGCCGTACAGGCCGCTGGGGCGCGCGGGGGCGGGCTGCTGGCCGTACACCTGGGGGTTCGGCGCGGGGGTCGCGCCCGGCACCCCGCCGCCGGAGCGGTAGGTGGTCGGACCGGAGCTGCGGGGCAGCGGGACGGCCGGGTACGCCTGCTCGTCGGCGGGCCCGCGGTCCTTGCGGTTGTTGCGGATGAGCAGAGCGATCAACCCGGCGCCGATGGCTACCAGGGCGATGCCGAACCACATGATCATGGATCCTCCGGAGGACTCTTCGGCAGCGGCGACGGCCTGGCCGGTGGTCGGGGCGGCGAGGACGGCCTGGGTCGGCTCGTCCGTGACGGCGGCCGGGGTCCCGGTCGCGCTCGGGGTGGGCGTCGGGGTGGGCTTGCGGGTCGACGGGCTCCCGGCGAGGCTGCCGCCCACCCGGGAGGTGTCGGCGCCCCGGCCGATCAACCGGCCGACGGCGGTCGTCGCCTCGCCGACCACCTCCAACCTGCCCGCCGGCGCGCCCGCGACGAACGCGACCCGGTAGCGAACGGTGATGCTCTTCCCCTTGCACAACGTGGCATTCACCGGCGAGGTACGGCCGGTGGCGACGCTGCCACCGCCGCCGGAGACCGGCACCGGGAACCAGCGGCCGCCGATGTTCACCTGTACCCGCACCTGGTCCGGATTCAACCCGGTCAGTTGCAACCCGAGCGAACTGCGCAGCAACACGCAACCCTCCGTGCGCTTGCGCACCTCCATCGAGACGCCGCCCGCGGAACCACCCGCGCTGAAGCTGCTCGCCGCGTGGACCCCGACCCGGTCGGAGTCGGCGTACGCGGGGGCGGCGCCGACGACGAGCAGGCCGCCGAGCAGCGCAGCAGCCGTCACCAGCCGTACGAACTGCCGACGCACGGACATCTCCACCTCACCGTCTCTCCCCCGCTGAAGTCCGGCGTCAGGCTACTACCGGGTCGGGGGGTGCTCTCGCCATCGAGCGCTCCAGATGTGTGCCGCATTACCCTGCCGACCGTGTCCCGGATCACGCCGGTCGCCTTCTCTGCCGGGGTGCGGCTGGGGCGATCGCGATGACGGTGGGGAGCCGGCAGGGTTGTCGCGCAGAGTCAGGTGCGGGCGGCGGCCAGGGCGTCGCGGCAGAGCCGGTCGGCGGTGCGAGTGGTCTCCGGCAGCCGGTAGCGCGGCGTGAGCGCGAGCACCTGCTCGACGGCGTTGTCGAGGCTCATCCGGTGCCCGACGCTGACGAAGACCGGCTTGACGCCGTCCCGGGTCCGCAGCACCCGCCCGACGGTCTCGCCCCCGTCGACCAGCGGCGTACTGTCACCGCGCCGCAGCCCCGGCTCCGCCGATTCGCCGACCAGCCGCGTCTTGCCGACCCCGATCGCCGGCAGCCCGGTCACCACCCCCAGGTGACAGGCGAGCCCGAACCGGCGCGGGTGAGCCAGCCCGTGCCCGTCGCAGAGCAGCAGCTCCGGCTGCACCGTCAGCCCGTCGAGGGCAGCCAGCAACGCCGGCAGCTCACGGAAGGCGAACAGCCCCGGCACGTAGTCGAAGGCGGGCCGGCCCACGCTGACCGACCGGTCGACCACCGCCAGGGTCGCGGCGTCGAGCACGGTGACGGCCGCCGCGAGCAGGTCACCGCTCTCCGCGTACGCGACGTCGAGGCCGGCCACCGTCGCGGGCCGGCTGGGGCCGGGCCCGACCAGGTCCGCCAGCGGCCGCAACCGATCCTGTACGGCCACCGCCTCCGCGACCGTCCTCGGCGTGTCCACCTGCACCGGCGCCTCTCTCCGTCCCCGCTGGTCGTCATCGACTCCACTTGCGCGACGTTGCGGTGTCCCCAGCCACGGACACCGCAACATCGCGCACATGATGTGGATCACCCAGACTCACACCGTGTGGCGGGAACCGGCGGCCGTCCCTATTCGCCGCTGTCGGCCGCGTCCGGCCGCTCGTCCGTACGGGTGCCACCGAAGGCGACCGCGAAGGCGACACCGATCGCGACGCCGAAGGCCACCCCGCCAGTGTCCCGGAAGAGGGCCAGGCCGATGACGAGGCCCAGCAGAAGGCCGCTGGCCCATGCCGTCGACTGCCGCTGGGACATGCCGGAGTTCGTCATGACCCGAGCCTATGTGGATCTCACAACCCGCTGCCGTGCCTGCTGAGCGGGCCGCCCGCACCGCTCGTCCAGGTCACTGACCGACGCGGCCGTCGATGCGCTCGCGAAGGAAGTCGGCGTGGCCGTTGTGGCGGGCGTACTCCTCGATCATGTGCACCAGCAGCTGGCGCAGCGAGATGCTCAGGTCACCCCGGTGCCCCTTGACGCCCAGGTCGGCAGCCTCGTCAACGAACCGCTCGGCGTAGGCGACCTCCGCACGCCACGCCGCCCACGCCTCCTCGACGACCTTCGGATCGGCGACCGCGCCGTCGAAGTCGGCGTCGGGCTCCTCCTCGGTGCACCAGATCCGCGGCGCGTCCTCGCCGGCCATGGTGCGGCGGAACCAGCCCCGCTCCACCTCGGCCATGTGCCGGACCAGGCCGAGCAGCGACATCGTCGACGGCGGCACGCTACGCCGGGCCAGCGCCTCGGCGTCGAGGTCGGCGCACTTGAGTTCCAGGGTCAGCCGGTGATCACGCAGGTAGCCGACCAGGATGCTGCGCTCGTCGTCGAAGCCACCGTCGGACCGGGGGTCGTCCTCGGGCTTGAGGAACATGTCCGACCAGCCGAAGGAGCGGGTGGGGAGGTCAGCGGGGGCGTCGGCGTGAGGGTCCGTCATGTCGCGACCCTGACCCACCTGCGCGCGGGTGGCAAGAGAATTCTGGAGCTACGAAAGACGCTTCTCCGCAACCCTCATCAACTGTCCGTAAGCAAGGGATCGGCACCTTCCTCGCCCGCGCGCTGGAGCTCTTCCTCGAACATGACGAAGGTCTTCTGATGGATCCCGCGGATCAGGGCTGTCTCCTCGGGAGTCGGATACCTCCGCTCTCGGGCCAATGCGTCGGTAATAGCGCTGACGGTTTCATAGAGTGCGAAGACCGGGCCACTTCCCCTGAGATAACGCCCCCTCTCGTACTCGGTCAACTCTATGAACTCACTGCGACTCAGAGCCTCCACGCCATCGCCGCCCACCAACAAAATCTTGTCAATCAGCCGGTCCGCCGACTGCCAGCCGCCGGTCTCTCTGACCAACTTCCAAGCGAGCATGCCGCCATCAGGGGTACCGACGACCTTCACCGGCGTGTCGTAGTAGTTGAAGAATGCTGGGAGCTCAAGACCCTCTGCCCGTCTCAACGCCGTCCACTCTCACTTTCGCCCCGGTTCAGTGCCGACCAGAAGGCTTCCCGCTCCCTGCAGAGCAAACCGTCCATGATCCGAACCTCTGCGGCTGTCAGCTCGCGACCCTCAGCCTCGGCAATCGCCTCCAGGTCTCGCCGAACCTCGTAAAGAGGATGCTCCCACACCGCAACATCGTCCATTGCGGCAAGATGCAGGCGCAGTTCGGCGACGTGGCCGTTGGACATCCGCAAGCTGAGCAGCACATCGCGATATCCGCTCGTCAGGGGCTTGATGAAACGATCCTTGATGTTAAGCACCACAGCGTCGGTGCGCCGGCCCAACGCAGCAAGCGCTGCGTATACGTCTTCCAGGCGATCAAATTGCACCTTGGCTGCGGCCAGGTCCTTCAACTTGGATGCGTCGTTATCGTACTCAATGAGTTTGTCCAGAACACGGCGATAGCCCTTGCGTTGGCGCCGCCAGCCAGGGCGGCCATTGCCAGCCGCCAGGGACGAGGCGACCTGATTCAACTCGCGCTGCGCCACCTCGGCAGCCTGGTAGAGGTTCTTGAGGTACGCCAGCCGATATTCTTCATCGTGCTGCCTCGACAGATCGAAGTCGGACTGGTACACGGGTTGCTTACGGGCCTTGATGGCTTCTGAGATCTGCCGCTGCTCAGTAGTCAGTGGCGTCGCATGTACGGACGACGCAGTAGAGGTGCCACGTGCCCGCCCCGTCGCGGAGATGTCGTCGAGCACTGACCCCAGGACGTCGATGGCCCGCTGATCGGCCGCGAGGTGGTGCAGCGTCAGCGGACGCGCCGTCAGCGAGTTCGCGAGCTCCGGCGTGGCCAGGACCATCCGAGCCAGATCCGGATGCTGCGTCAACTGCCTAGCCAGCGTCTCGGCGAGCATCGGCTCGCCGTACGGGGGCGTCTGCCACGTTTCGTCGAGCATGCGAGCAACTCGCGGATCGGCGAGCAACCGCGCCACGTCGTGGGCCGCCGCCTCGTCGAGGTGCGGGGCGAGCCGCCGAAGCGTCGGACCCTCGAGCTGGGCGGCCACCTCGGCAGGGGTGACGCCTGCTTCGAACACCGCGTCGAGACCGGCGCTCACCGCGACGACCTCACGAGCCGGCAGCCCGGCAGCCTGGCGCTCGCGGTACGCGAGTTGACGTGCTCGCCGCAGTTCTTCCGCTTCGCCGGGCGGCTCATCGGGATCCGGCGGAGGGTCGGGCGCGGCAGGTGGCACGCCGTTTGCCGGAGGACCGTTTCCAGGGGAAGCGATGCCCGGACCGTCGAGCAGGTGGAGGCGGTTCAGGTACGGGTCGCGGTACCCGGCCTCGTCCTCCGGCGTCGACGGATAGTCGGGCAGATCGGGGAGGACGCTGAACCGTCCCCGGGCCAGCCCACCCAGCGGCATCGGCCGGCCGTCACCGCCGAGCACGAGGGCGTCGACGCTGATGACGTTGTCCGGGTCGGCGACACCCTGATGGCGGTAGAGGGGCTGGTCGTGGACTGCGCCGCTCTGCGGGTCGAGGTAGAGGATGGTGCCGTTCTGGTTGAGGGCGACCCAGGCGTGGGACCCGCCGTTCTCCCACTCGGTGATGAGGAACGCGTAGCTGCCGTGGCCGCCGATCTTCAGCTGGACGCGCAGGTTCTCGAAGCCACGGTCGACCGCGTCGTGCAGGGTCGGACTGTCCGTCGCCCCTTCCCGTCGGCCCACCAGCTTCTGGAAACGCCCGCCGGTGACCTGCTCCACCCGCCGCGGGCCGTTCTTCTCGCCCATGATCAGACAGCGGATGTCACCCGCGGCGTAGCCGTCGAAGGTACGCGGCGCGGAGACCCGCGGCCGGCCGTGTACCCAGGTCTCGAAGAGCGACAGCGTGCAGTCGAGGCAGTTGATGCCGCGCGTGGGGTCGGCCTGCGGCCCGCCGTCGTTGGCGAGCGCGAACCACCCGCCCTGCCGGGGATCGGCGGTCCGCACGACGCTGCCGTCGGGGTGGCGGGGCATCTGCCGTTCGAGGTCGGTCTGGTGCAGTGCCAGCGGCGGGCGCAGCCCACCCCACTGCCCGTACCGGCGGGAACGGTCGATCGGCGGCGGGTCGTCGTCGGCACCGGTCAGCGCCGACCGGTCGCTCGTCTCGACCGCACCGAGGGCCAGGTCGGCGACGTCGTCGTTGATCCGCTGGAAGTCGGCCGGGTTGTCGATGAAGACCTCGTCCGGCACGACCCTGCCGGCCAGAATGTCATCGGCCAGATCCTGCTCGTCGAAAGCGTCACGCTGGTCCTGGTTCGCAAGCCGCTGGAACCAGTCCGCCATTTCGACGCGACCCTCGCGCTGCAACTCGATCGCGCGACGAGCAGACCGGCGTGCTCTTTCCTCGTGGGTCCGAGCCACATCCTTACGGCGGCTGGCCGCGTCGAACCGCCGCTTGTCCTCGTACCAGGCTCGCTGTGACTCGAAGTAGCCCTGGTAGCGGCATCGCTCCAGAGCTTCCCGCTCGGCCGCCCAATTCGCGGCGTACCACTCGGGCGTCCTCGGGCGTGGCAGTCCAGTGGCCGGTCCCAATGGAACGGGCGACGGTTGCGCCTCGGGAAGTGGTGAGGTCGCCGGGGCCAGCGCCTCCAGCGACGGGAACCGGTTCGGTGTGCCGACGTCACCGTCCTGGTGTGGTGTCCCTGGACCCTGCCGAGGCGATGGATCCGCACCTACCGAGCCGGGCCGCTGCACCTGTGGCGGAGTGGCGGTCGGAGGGCTGCCGTGAGCGGCGGCCACCGGCGGGTGCGCCGAGGCAGGCCCGTTCCCACTGGCTGGAGGGACGCTGGTCGCCGTGCCGACCGCCGCAGTGCCGGACGACGTCACGGTGGCGTGCGACGTCACAGAGCCGGACGTCGTCACGGTCGCGGACGACGTCACAGTGCCCGATCTCGTCACGGTGGTGGGCATCGCCGTGGTGGCGGAGGTCGTCACGGGGCCGGTGGTCACCGGGGTGGAGGTCGCCGGGTTGGCAGCCGTCGGTGTGGTGGTGGAGTGAGCCGCGGTGGCAGGCACATCGCCAACCTGTGGCGACGGCGGGCGTTCCGTGGTGACCGACGAGAGCGTGGGGCTGCCCGACGCCGGTCCGTGGGCCGCCTGAGTCGACGCGGCGGCGTCGGTATCCGCGGTCACGGCCACTGACACCCCGGGACCCGACGCCGACCCGCCCTCCGCAGCCGGAACTGTGTCTCCCCGGCCCGCCGCCACGGCCTCCCGATCCGGCGGGGGCGCCGGCGGAGCGGCGTCCGCGAGGGGGGCGGCAAGCGCCGCGCCCGGTCCGGAGCCACCGGACAACGCCGAAGCGTCCGCCTCGGCAGACGAGCCGTCGCGGGGCGAGGGGAGGTCGCCCGCAGCCACGGCCGGCGACACGAGGGGCAACTCCATCGGCGGGAGCGGCGCGGCGAGCGCACTCAACTGCCCGTCGACGCGGGCGCGCACCGCGGCGTCGACCTGGCCGGTCGCCGAACCGGTGGCACCGGAGACGGCCGCCCGCGCGGCGTCCTCCAGCGACAGGACGCCCTGGCCGGTGGCCAGGCCCGCCGCGCCCTCGGCGAGGGTCTCGCCGGTCATCTCCCGCCCGAAGTGTTCGGCGATCCGCGCGCCGCGACCGTGGGCGTGCCGGCCGAGCCCCGCCAGCGGTGCCACCGCGCCGCCGGCGAGCCCACCGACCGCCGACGTGCCGAGGTCGGCCAGGTCCAGGCCGTGGCGACGTCCGGTGGAATTCTGGTACGCCTGCGTGGCGAGGCTGATCCCGGACTCCTCGGCCGCCTCCTCCAGCCCGCCCCTGGCGGCGCGCTTGCCCAGCCCACGCATGCCGCCCCGGGCCACCTCCTTGGCGGCCCGCTCCCCGGCCTCCTTGAGGCCCTGCTTCAGTTCCTTCTTCGCGAGTTGGGCCAGCAGCCGCTTGAAGATCTGCTGGACCACCAGCCGGCTGGCGGTGGTCGCCGCCCCCACGGCGGGTGACGCGGCACCGGCGGTCACCACGCTGGCCACGGCGATCGCCAGCAGCTCGACGACGAGGATGCCCAACTCGATCCAGACCTCGAGCTTGGCGCCCTCGATGTCGCAGCCGCACTCCTCGACCAGCCGGCCGAGGTCGCCGCTGACCGCGAGCAGGACGGGCAGGGGCGCCTCGTCGCCTTCGGCAACCCGCCGCCAGGCGGTGTCGAACGCCTCGGCCACCAGGCCGATGCCGCCGTACCCACTGCGCACCTCGGCCGCGGCGGTGATCGCGTCGTCGCGCGGACCGGCGAGCGCCGCGGCGACGCCGTACCACTGGTCGGCGAGGTCCCAGACGGCGCGTTCGTCCCCCTCCGGCCACTCCACCCCGATGACCCAGTCGAGTGCCTCGTAGACCCAGCCCGGCAGGTCCCAGGGGCTGTATTCGAGCGGGTGCGGGATCGGGCTGGGCAGCAGGCTCACGGCTCGGTCCTCCGCAGGTCAGCGCCGGTAGTCGTGCTGGCCGGACACCCCGTCGAGGCGCCGGCCGCTCGCGGCGTCGGTCTCCACTGTGGCGTCGACGGACGCCACGACGTCGGCACCGAGCCCGGCCAACGCCCGGCCGACCCCCTCCCAGGCGCGCAGCAGCGTCTCCTCGTAACCGCGGTAGCTCTTCTCGAACGCGGCGCCGATGTCGTCGCGACCCCATGGGCGCTGGGCGCTCGCCGCCGCGATGCGACCGCCGACCTGCTCACGTCGGGTGCCGACCGCCTCGCCGGCAAGGTGGAGGTCGGTGCCGCCCCGCCGGGCCCGGTCCGGGTCGAGCCAGAGCTGCCCCTCAGCCACGCCGTTCCCCTTCGCCCTGAAGGGCCGCGTCGGCCCGGCCGAGCAGCGCACCGAAGTCACCGCTGCGGATGAAGTCCACCGAGCCGGACCCCGCCGGCAGGTAACCGGCAACCAACTCCTGGGTGGCGGCGACGGCGGCAGCGGTGGCCCGGTGGACCGTCGTGGTGATCTTCCGGCTCAGATCTCTCGCGTCCCGGGCGTGGTAAACGGCCGGACTGAGCTCCACGGCGATCAACTCGCCCCGGGCTCCCACGGTGGCGGTCACCTGACCGTCGTCGGAGCGTTCGGTGATCCGCAGCTCCGCCAGCTTGGTCTGCAGTTCGTCCAAACCGGACCGAAGCCGCCGGTACTGCCCGTACACCTCGTCGAACCGCGCCCGGAGCGCGCGATTGGCCTCCCGGTCGACACTTTCGGCCAACGCCACCCTCCCCCGGTCACGTTCAGTCAGGCGAACCATACCGGGTGCCACGAAGTCGTGGGGGTCCGGTAGTTTTCAGCTCGTGATCGATCGCCAGCAGGCCGAGCAACTCGCCACGGTGTGGGCTCGCCGCGACTCGCAGCGCCTCGGCTACGAGTGCCGCCCGAGGATCGACGAGTTCGACCTGGGGTATGTGATCCGCTCGGTCGTAAGCCCCGACATCGACACCGTGCCGGGTGACCTGCCCACGACCGTGGTGGACAAGGAGACCGGCGAGGTCTCCACCTGGCCGCGGGTGCCGGTCGCCGCGGTCGAGCAGATGTACCGGCGCAGTCGCCCCACCGGTGGCCCGGCGCCACGCACGGTCGACCCGGCCAGCCAGCTGCTCCGCGAGATCCGGCGGCTGCCGACGCCGGCCACGGTCGCCCACCTCACCGTCGAGGGCCGCACGTACCTCGGCCACGGCGCCAAGGGCGACGTCGAGCTGCACCACCACCCGCTGGTCCGCGCGTACCTGGACGACCTGCCGGCCGGGCACCTGGTGCGGGGCGGCGACCGCCACGCCGAGCTGATCGTCGTCTCCGACGTCCTCCACGAGTACGACCACCGACGCGCCGCAGCGGGCGAGGCTCCGCTGACGATGCGGGAGGCGGAGCTGCTTCTCTTCGAATCCCCGTTCCAGATTTTCCGCGTGCGGGAACCAGGAGATCCGGCCGCCGGTCCGGCCGATCGAGCATGCGATTTCTGCCTGAACTTCCTGGTTCACTTCGCAGTGGTCGGGTGGTCGGATCTGGCATACACGCGGGAGTTGCGACCGGAGACGCACACCTCACCGGAGCCGGGCCGCTTCCCAGCTGAGGTGGCGAGTGCGCTTGTGGATGGCGGTTGGCGGCCCGGCCGCGGAGACGCAGACATCGCGCGGATCGCGATCCTTGAGACACAGGAGCGAGTCAGCGGCCATCCGGACCTTCCGGCTGCTCAGGAAGCACTCACGCGGTTTCCGGGCCTGACGTCCGGCCGTCGCGGCCCGGGACGAGAGGTGTGGATTTCCTGGTTCGGCATCGATCCACTCCATGCGGCGCACACCGCCGACACCCTCGCCGACTTCGGTGCCGTCCTCGGCGTTCGACTGTTCCCGATCGGCTCCGAACGGCAGGACAGCATCCTCGCGGTGGACGAGCACGGCCGGATCTTCGCCCTGGATCAGGCCGGCGAGTGGTTCCTCGGCGACGACATCGACGCCGCGCTCACCACGCTGCTGCTCGGCCTGGCCCCGGCCCGGGTCCGCGACGACGGCACCTGGTGAGCGGCGGGCATATGCCGGCTGAGCGATATACCTGAGAGGCATAAATATGCCTGACAGGCATACCGCTCAACGAGGTGACCGCTTCCGGCACCGACACGCCCGGCCGGCACCGCGCCAAGCCGGCTGACACCGGCTAGAGCGCCACGCCGGTCAGCACCATCACCCGCGGCTCGGTGTAGTCCTCCATCGCGCTGCGCAGCCCCTCACGCCCCACGCCACTCCCCTTGACGCCCCCGTACGGCATCTGGTCTGCGCGATAAGACGGCACGTCCCCGACGATCACCCCGCCGACCTCCAGCACCCGCGCGGCCTCGAACGCCACGTCCAGGCGGTGGGTGAACACCCCCGCCTGCAACCCGTACGCCGAGTCGTTGACAGCGGCGAACGCGGCGCGGTCGTCGGTGGCCCGCGCGACCACCAGGACCGGCCCGAAGACCTCCTCGGTGCAGACCTTCGCGTCGGCGGGCACGCCGGAGAGCACGGTCGGCGGGTAGGTGGCGCCGTCGCGCCGGCCGCCCACCTCGATGGTGGCCCCGGCCATGACCGCCTCGTCCACCCACGCCTCCACCCGCTGCGCCGCCTCCACCGAGACCAGCGGCCCGACGTCGGTCAACCCGGAGGCAGGGTCGCCCACCCGCAGTTCCTGCACCGACGCGACCAGCCGGGGCAGGAAGCCGTCGTACAGCCACTCGTGCACGAAGACCCGCTGCACGGCGATGCACGACTGCCCGGCCTGGTAGTTGGAGAACATCGCGATCCGGTGCGCGGCGAAGGTCAGGTCCTCGTCGGCGGCCCAGTCCTCGCAGATCACCGCCGCCGCGTTGCCGCCCAGCTCCAACGTCACGTGCTTCTCCGGCGCGGACCGGCGGATCGCCGCGCCCACCGGGCCGGAGCCGGTGAACGACACCACCGGCAGGCGCGGGTCGGCGACCAGCTCGGCGGCCCGCTCGTTGGGCAGCGGCAGCACCGAGAACATGCCCTCGGGCAGCTCGGTCTCGGCCAGGATCTCCCCGAGCAGCAGCGCCGACAGCGGCGTCGCCGGGGCCGGCTTCACGATGATCGGCGCGCCCACCGCGATCGCCGGGGCGACCTTGTGCGCCACCAGGTTCAGCGGGAAGTTGAACGGCGCGATCCCCAGCACGGGGCCACGGGGCACCCGGCGCACCAGGGCGATCCGCCCGGTCGCCGCCGGGTCGGTGTCCAGGCGCTGCAACTCGCCGGAGAAGCGCCGCGCCTCCTCCGCCGCCCAGCGGAACGTCGACACCGCGCGCCCCACCTCGGCCCGCGCCCACTTGACCGGCTTGCCGTTCTCGGCGGTGATCAGCGCCGCGACCTCCTCGGCCCGCTCCGCCAGCCGCCGGGAGACGTGGTCCAGGGCCGCCGCCCGCACGTGCGCGGGCAGGGCCGCGGCCTGCGCCGCCACGCCGGCCGCCGCCGCGACGGCGGCCTCGACCTGGTCGGCCGTGGCGAGCGTGGTACGCCCCACCGTCCGGCCGTCGTACGGGTGGGTGACGGTCAGCTCGCCCTCGCCGTGGACGGGGCGACCGGCGACATAGAAGGCTCTCGGCTCCACGTCGGCAGCGTAGACGACGACCGCCCGCACGGAAACAGTCGCCACAGGCCTTGTCTGCCGCGAATTCAGTAGCGAAGATGGCAGCGAGATTCCGAATACCTCCGCGACCAGACTCCCGGCCACCCCTCGGAGACATCCCCATGAGCGACCAGCAGCAGCTGCGCAACTTCGTCAACGGCCAGTACGTCGAACCGGCGGACGGCGGGTACGCCGACCTGATCGACCCGTGCACCGGTGAGGTCTTCGCCCAGGCCCCCGTCTCCGGTGCGGCGGACGTGGACGCGGCGATGAAGGCCGCCGCCACCGCCTTCGAGACCTGGCGGGACACCACCCCCGGCGAGCGGCAGAAGGCGATGCTCAAGCTCGCCGACGCCGTCGAGGCCCGCGCCGCCGAGCTGGTCGACGCGGAGGTGCGCAACACCGGCAAGCCGCGCCAGCTCACCGCCGACGAGGAACTGCCGCCGGCGGTCGACCAGTTCCGTTTCTTCGCCGGTGCCGCCCGCCTGCTCGAAGGCCGCTCGGCCGGCGAGTACATGGCCGGGCACACCTCGTACGTGCGGCGCGAGCCGATCGGCGTCTGCGCCCAGGTGACGCCCTGGAACTACCCGCTGATGATGGCGGTCTGGAAGATCGCCCCGGCGCTCGCCGCCGGCAACACGGTGGTGCTCAAGCCGTCCGACACCACCCCGGTGTCGACGCTGCTGCTGGCCGAGATCGCCTCGGAGTTCTTCCCGCCGGGCGTGTTCAACGTGGTCTGCGGCGACCGCGACACCGGTCGTACCCTCGTCTCGCACCCGACCCCGCAGCTGGTGTCGATCACCGGCTCGACCCGCGCGGGCATGGAGGTCGCCTCCGCGGCCGCGCCGGACCTCAAGCGGACCCACCTGGAGCTGGGCGGCAAGGCCCCGGTGGTGCTCTTCGACGACGCGGACGTCGCGGCGGCGGCCGAGGCGATCGCGGTCGGCGGCTACTTCAACGCCGGCCAGGACTGCACCGCCGCCACCCGGGTGCTGGCCGGCCCTCGCGTGTACGACGACTTCGTCGCGGCGCTCGCCGAGCAGGCCCGCAACACGAAGACCGGCGCGCCGGACGACGAGGACGTGCTCTACGGCCCGCTGAACAACGCCAACCAGCTGGCCCGGGTCAGCGGCTTCGTCGAGCGGCTGCCGGACCACGCCAGCGTGGAGACGGGTGGCTCCCGGCTCGGCGAGCGCGGCTACTTCTACGCCCCGACCGTCGTCTCCGGGGTACGGCAGGCCGACGAGATCATCCAGGACGAGGTGTTCGGCCCGGTCATCACCGTGCAGCGCTTCTCCGACGAGGACGAGGCGGTGCGCTGGGCCAACGGCGTCGACTACGGCCTGTCCGCCTCGGTCTGGACGAGGGACCACGGCCGGGCGATGCGGATGACCCGCCGGCTCGACTTCGGCTGCGTCTGGGTGAACACCCACATCCCGTTCGTCTCCGAAATGCCGCACGGCGGCTTCAAGCATTCCGGGCACGGCAAGGACCTCTCGGTCTACAGCCTGGAGGACTACACCCGGATCAAGCACGTCATGCACAACATCGAGGGCTGACCAGTGAGCGCGAGAGTGAGTCGGGTTTGCGAGCCCCGCAGTCGCGAACGAAAGGCGGCCCAGTGACGTCGTCAGAGGAACTGCACAAGCGGCGCGGCGCGGCGGTGGCCCGCGGCGTCGGCAGCACCATCTCGTCCTACGTGGACCATGCTGGCGGCGGCACCATCACCGACGTCGAGGGCCGGCAGTGGATCGACTTCGCGGCGGGCATCGCGGTCGCCAACGTGGGCAACTCCGCGCCCCGGGTGGTCGAGGCGGTGAAGGCGCAGGTCGAACGCTTCACCCACACCTGCTTCATGGTCGCGCCGTACGAGTCGTACGTGGCGGTCTGCGAGCAGCTCAACGCGATCACCCCGGGGGACTTCGAGAAGCGCTCGGCGCTGTTCAACTCCGGCGCCGAGGCGGTGGAGAACGCCGTGAAGATCGCCCGGCACGCCACCGGGCGACCGGCGGTGGTGGTCTTCGACCACGCGTACCACGGTCGGACCAACCTGACCATGGCGCTGACCGCGAAGAACATGCCGTACAAGCACCGGTTCGGGCCGTTCGCCGGGGAGATCTACCGGGTGCCGATGTCGTACCCGCTGCGCGACGGGGGCCTCTCCGGGGCCGAGGCGGCGGCCCGGGCCATCGAGATGGTGGAGAAGCAGGTCGGCGCGGAGAACGTCGCCGCGCTGCTGATCGAGCCGATCCAGGGCGAGGGCGGCTTCGTCGTACCCGCGGCGGGGTTCCTGCCGGCGCTGCGCGAGTGGGCGACGGCGGCCGGGGTGGTCTTCGTCGCCGACGAGATCCAGACCGGGTTCTGCCGGACCGGGCAGTGGTTCGCCTGCGAGCACGAGGAGGTCGTGCCGGATCTGATCACCCTGGCCAAGGGCATCGCCGGCGGGCTGCCGCTGGCGGCGGTGACCGGCCGGGCGGAGCTGATGGACGCGGTGCACGTCGGTGGCCTCGGCGGCACCTACGGCGGCAACCCGATCGCCTGCGCGGCAGCGCTGGCCAGCATCGAGACCATGCGGGAGCTGGACCTGACCTGCGCGGCGCAGCGGATCGAGACGGTGATGGCCGCGCGGCTGCGCACCATCGCCGAGCGTGACCCGCGCATCGCCGAGGTACGCGGCCGGGGCGCGATGCTCGCGGTGGAGCTGGTGCAGCCCGGCACCCTCGTCCCGGACCCGGCCGCCGCGGCGGCGATCTCGGCGGCCTGCCACGCCGCCGGCCTGCTCACCCTGACCTGCGGCACCTACGGCAACGTGCTGCGCTTCCTCCCGCCGCTGGTCATCTCCGACGACGAGTTGGCCCGGGGTCTGGACATCCTGGACGCCGCCTTCGGCTGAGCCACCGTCTGGCAAAGAGCGCCACGGGTGTCGACGACACCCGTGGCGCTTTTTCGTGTCACGGGTCCACCGGACGCCCAATCCTGTCCTATAGTCCTACTGTCGTAGGACAATGGAAGGGTTGCTTGGGTGATCGAGTTCGTGCTGGACGGCCGGTCCAAGGTGAACACGTACATGCAGCTGGTTCAGCAGGTCAGACAGGCTCTGCGGGTCGGGCTGCTGACACCCGGCGACCAACTGCCGAAGGTCCGCGACGTCGCGCAGTCGCTGGCGATCAACCCGAACACCGTGCTCAAGGCGTACCGAGAGCTGGAGATCGAGGGACTGGTCGAGGGGCGCCCCGGGGTGGGCACCTTCGTCCGACGCACCCTCGCCGGCGCCTCCCTGCCCAATCAGGCCGAGCTACGCGAAGACCTGGTCGCATGGCTGCACCGGGCGCAGGCCGCCGGCCTCACGGCCGAGGACGTCGTCGCCCTGGTGGAGACCACGCTACGAGCCACCCTCGCCGACGATGCCCCGCAGAAGGAGCCCGCGTGAGCGGAATGAGAGGACAGAGGATGGACGTGGTCTTGGAAGCCGACCGGCTGGGCAAGCGGTACGGCAGAACCTGGGCGTTGCGGGACTGCTCGCTGCACCTGCCGGCCGGCCGGATCGCCGCACTGGTCGGGCCGAACGGTGCGGGCAAGAGCACGCTGCTGCACCTGGCCGTCGGGCTGCTCAAGCCCGACGCGGGCGCGGTACGGGTGTTCGGCAGGTCGCCGTACGGCGACACGGAGGGCCTGGCCGACATCGGGTTCGTCGCACAGGACACCCCGCTGTACCGGGACTTCACCGCCGCCGAACTGGTCACCGCGGGCGGCAAACTGAACCGGCGGTGGGACGCCGAGCTCGCCCGGAAGCGGCTGGCCCAGCTCGGCATACCGCCGGACCGACCGGTCGGCAAACTCTCCGGCGGGCAACGAGCCCAGGTGGCACTCGCCCTGGCGCTGGCCAAGCAACCCCGGCTGCTGCTGCTCGACGAGCCGGTGGCCAGCCTCGACCCGCTGGCCCGCCGGGAGTTCCTCCAGTCGCTGATGGGCAGCGTCGCGGACGCCGGCACCACCGTGCTGCTCTCCTCGCACCTGCTGGCCGACCTGGAACGGGTCTGCGACTACCTGATCGTGCTCAACGCCGCCCAGGTGCAGCTCGCCGGCTCGGTCGACGACCTGGTGGCCGGGCACCGGCAGCTGGTCGGCCCACGGCACGACGACGGCCCGATCGGCGGCGTCGCCGAGGTGGTCCGGGCCAGTCACACCGACCGGCAGTCCACGCTGCTGGTCCGCACCGACGGTCCGGTCACCGATCCCGCCTGGACGGCACGCGAGGTCGGCCTGGAGGACGTCGTCCTGGCCTACCTTGCCGACGGCGCCGCGCAGACCAGTCACAGCGAGTGGGGGGTGCCGGCATGATCTGGCTGACCTGGCGGCAACACCGCAAGCAGGCGTTCTTCACCCTGCTGGGGTTCGCGGCGCTCGCCGCCCTGATGGTGCCGATCGGCCTGTCGATGCGGCACACCTTCGCCGACCTCGGGCTGGCGGACTGCGTACGCCAGCTCGCCGGCACCGACGTGGCGGCGGCGACCCGGGAGACCTGCGACGCGGGCTTCCGCCGCTTCACCAACCGGTACGGCAGCCTGAACCTGGTGGCCGTGCTGCTGCTCACCCTGCCGGTGCTGGTCGGCCTGTTCTGGGGCGCCCCGCTGGTCGCCCGCGAGGTGGAGCACGGCACGCACCGGTTCGTCTGGACCCAGGGCGTCGGCCGGACCCGGTGGGCGTTGGTGAAGTTCGGGCTGGTCGGCGGGGCCGTGATGGTCCTCGCGGTCTGCTACGGGCTGGGCATGTCGTGGTGGGTCGAACCGCTCACCCAGGTCGCGTACGAGGGCCGGCTAGGCATGATCGTCTTCGACCTGCAGGGCGTCGTCCCGATCGGATACACCCTCTTCGCCGTGGCGCTGGGCATCTTCGCCGGCACCGTGTGGAAACGGATGCTGCCCGCCATGGGCATCACGCTGGCCGGGTTCATCGGCGTACGGGCGGCGGTGGCGGTCCTGGCCCGCCCGCACTACCAGCCCGCCCGCACCCTCACCTTCCCGATCGAGGGGGTCACGGAGGCCGCCATGAGCCGCGGCGACTGGATCCTCAGCCAGGGCATCCGCAACCCCGACGGGACGATGATGGCCGAGGACACCCGGATCATGTGCCCGCCCGGCGGTAAGGGGCCGGAGGGTCGAGCCTGCGGTGCCGAGCTGGGCCTCCAGCCGGGCGCGTACAACTGGCAGCTCTACCAGCCGGCGGACAGGTTCTGGCTGTTCCAGGGCATCGAGACCGGCATCTTCGTCGCCCTCGCCGCACTCCTGCTCTACCTGGCCGTCCGCCGCGTCCGCCGCATCGCCTGATCGCCGCCCGGGCCCCCGGTGGAACACCATGGGTGTCACACCCTCCGCGTGACACCCATGGTGTTCCACTCATCCGGCCCGCTTCGCACCAGCGGGCCGGCGGGTCAGCGGAGCAGTTCGACCGTGTTGCGGCGGACCAGGTTCTTGCCGGGCTCCCGGATCGCCTCCATCGCGGCGGCGTTGAGCAGCACGCAACTGCCCGACGGGCCGGTCACCGTCACCGTCACCACCTTGCTGTTGTCCAGGTTGGTCACCCGCAGCCGGGTCCCGACCGGGAACTGGCCGCTGGTCGCGGCGGGCGCCCCGGCCTCGGCGGAGAAGGTGATCGCACCGGCGCAGACACTCGCCGCGGGCGCGCCACCCGGCTGCGCCGGCGGCTGCGCGCTGCCCGGCCGGGTCTGACCGCCCGGCTGGGCCGCTCCCCCGGGCTGCGCGGCGGCACCGTCCAGACGCTCCACCAGGTTGCGCCGAATCACGTTCTTGCCCGGTTCCCGGACCAGCTCCATGGCGGCGGCGTTGAGCAGCACGCAGCTCCCGGACGGGCCGGTCACCGTCACGGTCGCCGCCCGGTTGTTGTCCAGGTTGGTCACCCGCAGCCGAGTGCCCACCGGGAACCGGTCGCTGGTCGCGGCGGGCGCTCCGCCCTCGGCCGAGAACGTCACCGAGCCCTGGCAGGCGCTCTGCCGGGCGGGGGTGGTGTCGGCGAAGCCGAACCCGGTCCCGACCGCCACCACCGCCGCGGCGACCACCGCCACCCCTGCCGCCAACACATGCTTGCGCTGCACCTTTGTCTCCCGTCGTCCGGTGATCTCCGTACGCCGCCTGGTACGGCATGGGAGCGCTGCGCGGTTCAGCGGGTCTGGCAGGAGAGTTTCCGGAACGGCGATTTGGTGACGCGGTGACACCGGCGCCGACACCGATGGTCACGAAGCGGGCGCGTCCCGGCGGATTCCGAGCGTGCTCCGCGCCGGGAGCATCCCGCTGGCGACCACCGCCCCGGTGACCGGCGCGAGGAGTTGGGCGAGCCGCCCGACGGCCGGGCCGAGGGCCCGCCACGGGGCGGCGGCCAGCTCGTCCGTACGCCGCTCCACCTCGTCGCGCAGCCGGCGCCCGGCGTCGGTGGCCACGCCGTCGGCGTCCACCAGGCCGCGGCCGGCGAGCCGGTCCCGGGCGGCGGCCCACTCCTGGGCCGACCAGCGGCGACTGGCGAAGACCTCGACCGGCGCGGCGCCCACGGCGGCGAAGGAGACCAGCGCCTCGGTCGGGTCGAGGCCGGCGGTGAGCAGCGCGGCCACGTGCCCGTCGCCGCGGTGCTCGCGCAGGACGGTGGCGGCCTGCCAGAGCGCCAGGTGCGGGGCGTCCGGCCAGGGCAGGTCGGCGTTCGCGGCGGCCAGCGGACGCCCGGCCAGGTCGGCGGCCTCGGCGGCCCGCCGGGCCAGTGCGGCCGCCTCGGCCAGCTCGGGTGAGTCGACCCGGTCGCCGAGCAGGGCACGCAGCGCGCGGTCCACGCCGGACAGGCGCGCGTCGAGCACCTTGGCCGGGTCGGCGACCGACCAGATCGCCGGGACGTACTCGGCGACCATCCGGGGGCTGAAGCTGTAGTAGGTGGCCGTCACCAGTTCGGGGCCGGCGGCGCCCAGCGGGGCGGAGCGCAGGGCGAAGTAGCCGGGCCACCGCTCGTCGGTTGCCAGGCCGAGCGCCGCGGCCTCCTCGGTCAGCTCCGGCGCGTAGTAGACCAGCGCGTGCACGGGCTCGACCAGCTGCCACAACCGCCGCACCATCATGGGTTCCATCCCGACCTCCCCGACCGGACCGCTCATCTTGTCGTCGTCAAGTTTGCGTCGGGTCGACCAACTTGTCAATGACAAGTTTCGAGCAAAGGCGGGGGCCCGGGAGAACCCGGGACCACGCGGAAGGTCAGATGTCGTTGTGCCAGCCGCGGTGGATCTCGCCGGCCGGACGCGGCTCACCCTTGGCGACCACCCGCCAGAACCGGTCCGGCTCGGCGTGGTCGCGCAACGACAGCTCCACGCCGACGCGTACCCGGCGGTCGTCGCGCACCCAGGCCACCAGGTGGCGGTCGCCGCTGACCAGCTGGAGCTGCACCAGCATCCGTTCCCTCGTCCCGACCATCACGACCGCCCCTTCTCCACTCCCGACGCCGCGCCCTGCCGGCGACGACCGAGGCACCAGGATGAGCGGCGTCGATCGGCGCGGCAACCGGGTATTGGCGATCAGGGGTGGGCTGCGTCACGATGGGCGCGAGGAGGTCGCCGATGGCCGACCCGTGGCTCGCCCTGGAATTCGGTGCCGATCCGGCCGAGCGGATCGCGCAGGTCGGTGCCGCCCACGAAGCGTTCCTCACCGCCGGTGACCTGCCGCCCCGGGTCCGCGACGTGGTCGCCGAGTCCTGGCGGCGGTCGGTCGGCGCCCTGCTCGACCCGGAGGCCACCGCCCCGGTCGACCTCACCGACGACGCGCTGGAGAGCTACCGCGCCGGCCACCCCCTCGCCCGGGTGCTGCCGCTCTTCCGCGACCTGCTCGGCGGCATCGCCGACGACGGCGCGCACCTGATGGCGGTCTGCGACGCGGGCGGGCGGCTGCTCTGGGTGGAGGGGCATCCGGGGGTGCTCCGGCACGCCGAACGGATGAACTTCGTCCCCGGCGCCCGCTGGGACGAGGCCCACGCGGGCACCAACGCCCCCGGCACCGCCCTCGCCGTCGACCACAGCGTGCAGATCTTCGCCACCGAACACTTCGTCCGCCCGGTGCAGCGCTGGACCTGCGCTGCGGCACCCATCCACGACCCCACCGGCCGGCTGCTCGGCGCCATCGACATCACCGGCGGCGACCACCTGGCCACCCCGCAGAGCCTCGCCCTGGTCCGGGCCACCGCGCGGGCCGCCGAGGCGTTCCTGGCCAGCGCCGCGCCGGCCGAACCCGACGTCATCTCGGTGGCCGCCCTCGGCCGGGACGAGGCCGAGCTGCGCGTCGGCGGGCGGCGGATCCGGCTCGGCCGCCGGCACAGCGAACTGCTGGTGCTGCTCCTCGACCACCCCGAGGGGCGCACCGGCGAACAGCTCGGCCTCGACCTCTACGGCGACGACCGGCTGCACCCGGTCACCCTGCGCGCCGAGCTGTCCCGGCTGCGCCGCGCGCTCGGCCCCGAACTGCTCGACTCCCGCCCGTACCGGCTGCGCGGCACCGTGCGCGCCGACTTCCGTACCGTCGGCGAGCTGCTGGAACGCGGCGACGCGGCGGGCGCGCTCCGGGCGTACCCGGGGCCGTTGCTGCCCGCCTCCGACGCGCCTGGAGTGGCCCGGCTGCGCCGGCTGGTCGACGGGCAGCTGCGCGCCGCCGTGCTGGCCGCCGGCGACCCGGCGCTGCTCGCGGCCTGGACCGCGACGCCCGCCGGCGCCGACGACCTCACCGCCTGGCAGGCCCTGGCGCGGGCGTTGCCGCCGGGCGCGCCGCGCCGGCCGCTCGCCCTGGCCCGCATCGGCCAGCTCTGCGCCGAGTACGACCTGGAGCGCGCAACGTTGCTGCAACGTCGCGGAAACTAGCGTCCCGCCATCACCCCTGACGGACGGCGGAGGTACCCATGACGCGCTACGACGCCCCCACCCACTGGCAGTCCCGCTACGACCACTTCATCGGCGGCGAGTACGTCAAGCCGCACGGTGGGCAGTACTTCGAGAACCCCACCCCGGTGACCGGCCAGACCTTCTGCGAGGTGGCCCGGGGCACCGCCGAGGACGTCGAGAAGGCACTCGACGCCGCGCACGGCGCCGCCGACGCCTGGGGGCGCACCTCGGTCGCCGAGCGGTCGCTGATCCTCAACAAGATCGCCGACCGGATGCAGGAGAACCTGGAATCCCTCGCCATCGCCGAGACCTGGGAGAACGGCAAACCGGTACGCGAGACGCTGGCCGCCGACATCCCGCTGGCGATCGACCACTTCCGGTACTTCGCCGGGGCGATTCGGGCCCAGGAGGGCACCCTCGGCGAGATCGACGACGACACCGTGGCGTACCACTTCCACGAGCCGCTCGGCGTGGTCGGGCAGATCATCCCGTGGAACTTCCCGATCCTGATGGCGGTCTGGAAGCTCGCCCCGGCGCTGGCCGCCGGCAACGCGGTGGTGCTCAAGCCCGCCGAGCAGACCCCGGCGTCGATCCACCACCTGCTGTCGCTCGTCGCCGACCTGCTCCCGCCGGGCGTGCTCAATGTCGTCAACGGCTTCGGCGTCGAGGCGGGCAAGCCGCTGGCGTCCTCGCCCCGGGTGGCGAAGGTGGCGTTCACCGGCGAGACCACCACCGGGCGGCTGATCATGCAGTACGCCAGTGAGAACATCAAACCCGTCACCCTGGAGCTGGGCGGCAAGAGCCCGAACATCTTCTTCGACGACGTCAGCGCCGCCCACGACGACTTCCACGACAAGGCACTCGAAGGCTTCACCATGTTCGCTCTCAACCAGGGCGAAGTCTGCACCTGCCCGTCCCGGGCGCTGATCCAGCAGGGCCACTACTCCGACTTTCTCGCCGCGGCGGTGGAGCGGACCGGCCGGATCGTGCAGGGCCACCCGCTGGACACCGACACGATGGTCGGCGCGCAGGCCTCCAACGACCAACTGGAGAAGATCCTGTCCTACCTGGACATCGGTCGCCAGGAGGGCGCGAAGGTGCTCACCGGCGGGGCCCGGGCGGAGCTGGGCGGCGAGTTGTCGGGCGGATACTACGTCGAGCCAACCATCTTCGAGGGCGACAACTCGATGCGGATCTTCCAGGAGGAGATCTTCGGCCCGGTGGTCTCGGTGACCTCCTTCGCCGACCTGGACGACGCCGTGAAGATCGCCAACGACACCCTGTACGGGCTGGGCGCGGGCGTCTGGACCCGGGACATGAACACCGCGTACCGGGCCGGGCGGTCGATCCAGGCCGGGCGGGTCTGGACGAACTGCTACCACGCGTACCCGGCGCACGCCGCGTTCGGCGGGTACAAGCAGTCCGGCATCGGGCGGGAGAACCACAAGATGATGCTGGAGCACTACCAGCAGACCAAGAACCTGCTGGTCAGCTACTCCACCAAGAAGCTCGGCTTCTTCTGATGGCCGACCCCGTGACGGTGACCCCGTCGGCGGCCGAGGTGCTCCGGTCGCTGCGGGGGCGGCACGGTCCGCTGATGTTCCACCAGTCCGGCGGCTGCTGCGACGGCAGCGCCCCGATGTGCTACCCGGCCGGCGAGTTCCGCACCGGATCGTCGGACGTCCTGCTGGCGTCGCTCGCCGTCGACGGGGTGCCCGAGCCGGTCGAGTTCTGGATGTCGTCGGCGCAGTGGGAGTTGTGGAAGCACACGAGGTTGACGGTCGACGTGGTGCCGGGGCGGGGCAGCGGGTTCTCGCTGGAGGCGCCCGACGGGGTCCGGTTCCTCATCCGCTCCCGGCTGGCCGACTGACGACGCCGGAGGCAGGTGTCGGTGCGAGCGTGATACCTCTGAGGCATCTTGATGCCTCAGAGGTATCACCGCCGCACGTGTGTCCGCCCCGAGCGGACCGGGTGGTCGTTGTCGCCGGGAGATCCGCTGTCCCGCACCGGCGGGGAGGGCCGGTCAGCGGCCGTCCAGCAGCGGCTGTCGCGGATCCCACGGCGGCCCGCCGGCCGCGTCCCGGCGCCGCCGGGCGATGGCCGACAGCGCCTCCAGGACCACCCGGTTGCCCAGGTACGCGGTGATGTCGGCGTGGTCGTACGGCGGGGCGACCTCGACCACGTCCACCCCGACCACGGGCAGCTCGTAGCAGACCCGGCGGACCGCGTCGAGCAGCTGCCGGGAGGTCAGGCCGCCCGGCTCGGGGGTGCCGGTGCCCGGTGCCATGCCCGGGTCGACCACGTCCACGTCGACGGAGAGGAACACCCCCTCGCACTCGTCGGTCGCGATCGTGAAGGCCTCCGACAGGCAGGTGTCGAGCCCGCGCGACACCAGCTCGGTCATCTCGTAGGAGCGCATCCGCTGGGCCGCCATCCACGCCAGGGTGGGCGGGTCGGGCCAGTAGCCGCGCAGGCCGATCTGGAGGAACCGGTCGCCGCGTACCGCGCCGGACTCGATGAGCCGGCGCATCGGCTGGCCGTGCCCGTGCAGCGAACCGAACTCGATGTGTCCGGTGTCGGCGTGCGCGTCGAAGTGCACCAGCGACACCCGGCCCAGCCCGTGCTGCCGGGCGACCCCGGTGGCGTCGGGCAGGGCGATGGAGTGGTCCCCGCCGAGGACGATCGGGATCGCGCCGGCGGCGGCGACGGCGTACACGGCGGCCTCCAGCGACGCCAGCGACCGCTCGATGTCGCCGGCGAACATCTCCACGTCGCCCGCGTCGTAGACCCGCAGGTCGCGCAGCCCGTCGACGCGCATCGCCAGGGACGGGCGGGAGCCGTCGTGCGGCAGGTAGCAGGCCTGCCGGATGGCGGACGGGCCGAAGCGGGTGCCGGGCCGGTGCGAGGTGCCGCCGTCGAAGGGGGCACCGACGATGACGACGTCGGCGTCCGCGTACGACGCGGTGTCGTCCAGGGTGCAGCGGTCCACCCCGAGGAAGGTGATGTCGGGGCCGTACATCGGGCCGTAGCGGTTCATCGCTCCTGGATCCCCCACGGCGAGCCGTACCCGGTGAGCAGGTCGAGGAAGGGGCGGGGCGGCAGCGCCTCCGGGCCGATCACCCCGGTCCCCGACCACGCGCCGGTGGCGAGCAGTTCCAGGGCCACCACCGGGTTCACCGCGGTCTGCCAGACGACGGCCTGGTGGCCGTACTCCCGCATGGACCACTCGTTGTCGACCACGTGGTAGAGGTAGACCTCGCGCGACCGCCCGTCCTTGCCGGTGCCGGTGACCCAGGTGCCGGCGCAGGTCTTGCCGCGCATCCGGTCGCCCAGGGTGGCCGGGTCGGGCAGGCTGGCGGCCACCACGTCCCGGGGCGACACCTCGACGCCCCGGACGGAGACCGGAACGGTCGAGTCGAGGCCGACCTTGTGCAGGGCCTTCAGCACCTCGATGAACTCGTCGCCCAGGCCGTACTTGAAGGTCACCCGCTTCGCCTTCACCCAGCGCGGGATGAGCAGCACCTCCTCGTGCTCGACGTTGACGCACTCGACCGGGCCGATCCCCTCCGGGAAGTCGAAGACCTCCGGCTCGCTGAACGGCTCGGTGGTGTACCAGCCCCGGTCGGCCTCCCAGATCACCGGCGGGTTCAGGCACTCCTCGATGGTGGTCCAGATCGAGAACGACGGCGCGAAGTCGTAGCCGTCGACGGTGAGGTTCGCGCCGTCGCGGACGCCGATCTCGTCGATCTCGTCGAACAGCTCGTCGGCGGCGTAGCGGGCGAAGACGTCCGACAGGCCGGGCTCGATGCCGATGCCGCAGAGCGCCAGCCGGCCGGCCGCCGCCCACCGGTCGGCGACCGCGAACTGGTCGTCGCCGAGCTTCACCCCGGTCTCGGCGTAGGGGCGGGACGGGTGCGGGTGGGACAGCGACATGGCCATGTCGAGGTAGTCGGCCCCGGCGGCGAAGGCGCCGTCGAAGATCGGCATGACGAAGCGCGGGTCGACCGCGTTGAGCACGTGGGTGATCCGGTGCTCCCGGCAGAGCGCCGCGACCGCGTCGGCCGAGGAGGCGTCCACCTTGGCGGCGACGAACCGGTCACCGTGCCCGGCCACCGCACGCTCGGCGCGGCCGAGGTCGTAGTCGGCGACGACCACGGTCTCGAAGAAGGAACGGCGGGCGGCGATGGCGACAGCGGCGGAGCCGACGCCACCGGCGCCGACGAGCAGGATGCGCATCAGGAATCAAACCCCAAACCAAGACGATCGAGAGTACGGAGCCAGACGTTGCGCCGACCCTCGCGCGCGTCCGCGCGGGCGAGCGACCAGCGGGTGAGGTTGATGCCGGCGGCCCGGACGGGCTCCGGCGGGAACGGCAGCGGCGTGCTGCGGACCAGGTCGAGCCGGGTCAGCGGGGTTTCCTCGCCGCTCAGCAGGTCGAGCATCACCCGCGCGCCGAACCGGGTCGCGCCGACGCCGAGCCCGGTGTAGCCGGCCGCGTACGCCAGCCGGCCGTCGTAGGCGGTGCCGAAGAACGGGCAGAACCGGGTGCAGGTGTCGATCACCCCGCCCCAGCGGTGGCTGAAGCGCACCCCCTCCAGCTGGGGGAAGGTGGTGAAGAAGTGGTCGGCGAGGGCGGTGAAGGTGGCCGGTCGCTGCTCCAGCTCCGGGGCGACCCGGTTGCCGTAGTGGTAGACCGCGTCGTAGCCGCCGAAGAGGATCCGCTGATCGCCGGTGATCCGGTAGTAGTGGAACTGGTTGGCGGTGTCCGCCAGGCCCTGCCGGTTGCGCCAGCCGATCGCGTCCCGCTGCGCCGGGGTCAGCGGCTCGGTCATCAGGGCGTAGTCGTAGACCGGCACGAGCCAGGCGCGCAGCCGGCGCAGCAGCGGCGGGAAGGCGTTGGTGGCGAGCACCATCTGCCGGGCCCGTACCGCCCCCGGCGCCGCGTCCGGCCCGCCGGCGGTCGCCGCCCGCAGCGCCGCACCGTCGCGGCGCAGGCCGGTCACCCGGGTGTGCTCGTGGATCCGCACCCCCTCGTCGAGGCAGGCCCGGCGCAGGCCCCAGGCCAGCTTCGCCGGGTCCAGCATGGCCACCCGGTCGGCGTCCCACAGCCCACCGAGGTACGTCGGCGAGTTCACCTCCGCGCGCACCTCGTCGCGGTCGAGCAGCCGCACGTCGTGGCCGTACCGGCGGGCCAGCTCGGCCTCCTCGGCCAGCCCGGCGAGCTGGTACGGCTCGACCGCCACCGCCAGCTCGCCGGTGCGCTCGAACTCGCAGTCGATCCCGTACGCCTCGACGGTCGCCGCGATCGCGGCCAGGTTCTCCCGGCCGAGCCGCTCCAGCTCGTCGATCTCGCCGGGGAAGCGGTCCACGCCGTTGGCCAGCCCGTGGGTCAGCGAGGCGGCACAGAACCCGCCGTTGCGCCCGGACGCCGCCCAGCCGCAGGTGCCCGCCTCGACCAGCAGCACGTCCCGCGCGGGATCGTCCCGCTTGGCGAGCAGCGCCGCCCACAGGCCGCTGTAGCCGCCGCCGACGACCAGCAGGTCGGCGGTGTGCGTACCGTGCAGCGGCGGCAGCGGGTCGGGGCGTTCCGGGCGGTCGAGCCAGTAGGGCACGGGCGCCGCCTCGGCGAGCGCCCGGCCGGTATGCGGGAGGATCATGACGGGCTCTTCGCCCGCCGGCCGGCCGCCGGGGCGGCCGCGAGGTGACTGCGCCGGGCCCGGCGTCCGCGCAGCGAGCTGGCCCCGACCAGCAGCAGCGCGATCACGAACATCGCCGTGCCGATCACGTTGACCTGCGGCGGGATGCCCCGCTGGGCGGCGCCCCAGACGTACATCGGGAAGGTGACCGTGGTGCCGGCGTTGAAGTTCGTGATGATGAAGTCGTCGAAGCTGAGCGAGAAGGCGAGCAGCGCGGCGGCCACGATGCCGGGCAGCACCAGCGGCAGGGTGATCCGCCGGAACGTCTGCCACTCGCTGGCGTAGAGGTCCATCGCGGCCTCCTCCAGCCGCCGGTCCATCCCGGCCAGCCGCGCCTTGACCGTCACCACCACGAACGACACGCAGAACATGACGTGCGCGATGACGATGGTCCAGAAGCCCTGCGGCACGCCGGCGGAGACGAAGAGGGCGAGCAGCGAGGTGCCCATCACCAGCTCCGGGCTGGCCATCGGCAGGAAGATCAGCACGTTCAGCCCGGTCCGGCCGCGGAACCGGTGCCGGACCAGCGCGAACGCCATCAGCGTGCCGAGCACGGTGGCCACCACCGTGGCGATGAAGCCGATCTGCACGCTGCGGACCACCGCGTCGCACATCTCGGCGGTCGCGCAGGGCTGCCGCCAGTTGTCCAGGGTGAACTCGTGGAAGTCGTACGACAGCCGGCTGGACGGGCGGTTGAAGGAGAGGCCGGCGACCACCAGGATCGGCAGGGAGAGGTAGCCGAGCACCAGCAGGGCCACGCCCATCACCCAGCGGTCGGCCAGCCAACGGGACAGCCTCATCAGAGCCCACCTCCATTCGCGACTGCGGGGCTCCGCTCCGCTGCACTCCTCGCGCTCATCAGAGCACCTCCTCGGTGCCGGCGCGGCGCAGGTAGACGAAGACCACCGCGAGGATCGCCGCCATCAGCAGGAACGACAGCGCCGCGCCCTGCGGGTAGTCCAGCCGGACCAGGAACGCCGAGTCGATGACGTTGCCGATCATGTATTCGTTCGGGGTGCCGAGCAGTTCGGCGTTGATGTAGTCGCCGGTGGCCGGGATGAAGAAGAGCAGCGTGCCGGCGATCAGGCCGGGCATCGACAGCGGCAGGGTGACCCGGCGGAACGCCTGCACCGGGCTGGCGTACAGGTCGTTCGCCGCCTCCAGCAGCCGGTAGTCCAGCCGCTCCAGGCTGGCATACAACGGCAGCACCAGGAACGGCAGGAAGTTGTAGGTCAGGCCGAGGATCACCGCGACCGGGGTGGCGAGCAGCCGGCCGTCGGGCGCGAGCAGGTGCAGGTCGCGCAGCAGGCCCACCAGCGCGCCGTTGTCCGACAGGATGGTCTTCCAGGCCAGGGTGCGCACCAGGAAGCTGGTGAACATCGGGGCGACCACGCAGACCAGCAGCAGGTTCTTCCACCGGCCGGCCTTCTGCGCGATCGCGTACGCCAGCGGGTAGCCCATCAGCAGGGCCAGCACCAGCGCGATCCCGGCGTAGCCGAAGGAGCGGGCGAACTGCGGCCAGTACGCCTGCAGCGCGTCCGGGTAGTTGCCGAACGCCCAGGTCAGCGCGTACCCGGTGGAGAGCGAGCCGCTGGGGTCGTAGAGGCTGGCCGCGGCCAGTTGCAGCAGCGGCAGGCCGAAGAAGACGAACAGCCAGGCCGCGCCGGGCAGCAGCAGCAGGTAGGGCAGCAGCCGGTGCCGCCCCCGCCGGGGCGGTGGCGGCGCGGCGGCCGCCTGCCCCGACGGGGTCGGTACGTGGGCCAACGCGGTCATGAGGCCGCACCCACCGGCTCGTCGAGCAGCGGGGCGGTGCTGTCGTCCTGGCCCGGCTCGCGGGGCAGCAGGAAGGCGTGCCGGGGGTGCCAGTGCGCCACCACCCGGGTGCCGACCGGCAACTGGCCGCCGGCCCCGCTGTTCGCCGCGAACGCGGAGATCTCGCTCCCCCAGCCGGTGCGGACCAGGTACTGGGTGCTGACGCCCACGTAGGAGGCGTCGGTGACCACACCCTCGATGTGCTGGTGTCCGCCGGGCACCTGGTCGGCGGAGCCGACCAGATGCAGCTTCTCCGGGCGTACCCCCAGGTAGACCGCGCCCCGGTCGGAGCGGGCGCGGTCGGCGGGCACCGAGAAGCGGGCGCCGTGGGCGGTGACCGGCACCTCGGTGCCGGCGGTGCCCGCGGCCTCGGCCGCCAGCAGGTTGGACTGGCCGAGGAAGTTCGCCACGAACGCGGTGGCCGGGAACTCGTAGATGTCGGCCGGTGCGCCGAGCTGCTCGATCCGGCCGGCGTTCATCACCGCGACCGTGTCGGCCATGGTCATGGCCTCCTCCTGGTCGTGGGTGACGTGCACGAAGGTGATCCCGACCTCGGTCTGGATCCGCTTCAGCTCGATCTGCATCTGCCGCCGCAGCTTCAGGTCGAGCGCGCCCAGCGGCTCGTCGAGCAGCAGCACCTGCGGGCGGTTGATCAGCGCGCGGGCCAGGGCGACCCGCTGCTGCTGCCCGCCGGAGAGCTGCGCGGGGCGTCGGTTGCCGTAGTCGTCGAGCTGCACCAGCGACAGCATCCGCATGACCTCGTCATCGACCGAGCGGATGCCGCGCCGGCGCAGCCCGAACGCCACGTTCTCGAAGATGTTCAGGTGCGGGAAGAGCGCGTAGCTCTGGAACACGGTGTTCACCGGCCGCTTGTACGGCCGCAACCGGGCGATGTCCCGGTCCCCGAGCAGCACCTGCCCGCTGGTCGGTTCCTCCAGTCCGGCGATCATCCGCAGGGTGGTGGTCTTGCCGCAGCCGGACGCCCCGAGCAGGGCGAAGAACGAGCCCTGCGGGATGGTCAGGCTGAGGTCGTCCACCGCGGTGAAGACGCCGAACCGCTTGGTGAGGTTGGCCAGCCTCAGGTCGCCGGCCGGTGACTCGTGTCCCATCGTCCTCACGCCCCGATGACCTGCTGGAACTTCGTTTCGTACTCCTTCTCCTGCTTCTCGTCCAGGGCCATGAACACCTTGGACTTCGACAGCAGGGCCTCGTCCGGGAAGATCAGCGGGTTGGCCGCCAGCTCCGGATCGATCTTCTCCATCTCGGCCTGCGCGCCCTTGACCGGGCAGATGTAGTTGACGTACGCGGCGAGCTGCGCGGCGACGGCCGGGTCGTAGTAGTAGTTGATCATCGCTTCGGCGTTGGCCTTGTGGGTGGCCTTGTTCGGCACCATCATGTTGTCGCTGAACAGCATCACGCCGGAGTCGGGCGAGACGAACTGGATCTTCTCGTCCTCGCCGGTGAGCTGGATGACGTCGCCGGACCAGCCGATGCAGGCAGCGATGTCGCCCTTGGCGAGGTCCGGGGCGTAGTCGTTGCCGGTGAACTTGCGGATCTGCCCGGAGTCGACGGCCTTCTTGAGCTTGTTGAGCGCGTCGTCGAACTGGGCCCCGGTGAAGTTGGCCGGGTCGTGCCCGTTGGACTGGAGCAGCAGGCCCATGGTGTCGCGCATCTCGGACAGCGCGGTCACCTTGCCCTTCAGGTCGGGGCGGGTCAGCAGCTCGTCGACGGTGCGGAGCTCCTTGGTGACGTTGCCGTTGTAGGCCAGGCCGGCCAGGCCGGACTGCCACGGGATGGCGATCTGGTTGTCCGGGTCGAAGGACCGGTTGAGCAGCGACGGCAGCAGGTTGGCCGCCACGTTCGGCAGCTTCGCCGGGTCGAGCTTCTGGATCCAGCCGAGCCGGATCATCCGGGCGGCCATCCAGTCGGTGAGGACGATGATGTCCCGGTCGGTGCTCTGGCAGCTCGCGAGCTGGTTCTGCACCTTGCCGAAGAACTCGTTGTTGTCGTTGATGTCCTCGGTGTAGGTGACCTGGATGCCGGTCTTCTGGACGAACGCGTCGAGGCTGGGCCGCTTCGACTCGTCCTTCTCGTCCACATCCATGTACTGCGGCCAGTTGGCGAAGGCGAGCTTCTTCTCCGTCGCGGAGAGGTCCTCGCTCTTGCAGCCCTCCTCGGTCTGGGTCGCGGCCTTGGTGCCGCAGCCGGCGAGCACGCCGCCCGCGGCGAGCAGGGCGGCCGAGGAGAGGGTGCCGGTGAGTAGTCCACGCCGGGTGAAGGGCTTCAGGGGAGTTCGCATGTGACGACTCCTAGGGGGTCGTCCGTCGGCGACGGGGACGGGGGTGACGGCGCCGGCGGGAGGGGTCAGGTGCCTGGGACGACTGATCCTGACATGAGGTGACCGCCCCCACAAGGGATTCCGTTGCGGGATTAGCCATGCACGACGAAATACGCCACACTGCCGATGGCACTAGGCTCACCCGGGGGAACGGATATGGGGAGTGGTCGATGACGAACCGGCAGCAGGAGAACGGCAACGGCGGGCGGCGGGTGACCGTCCGTGAGGGCGCCAGCCACGTTCTGCTCGACGACGTGGCGAAGCAGATCATCGAGCAGCTCCAGGAGGACGGCCGCCGGCCGTACGCGACCATCGGCAAGGCGGTCGGGCTCTCCGAGGCGGCGGTGCGGCAGCGGGTGCAGCGGCTGCTCGACGCCGGGGTGATGCAGATCGTCGCCGTCACCGACCCGCTCCAGCTCGGCTTCCCCCGCCAGGCCATGATCGGCCTGCGGACCGACGGCGACCTGGAGGCGGTGGCCGACCGGCTCGCCGAGTTCGAGGAGATCGACTACGTGGTGATCACCGCCGGCTCGTTCGACCTGCTCGCCGAGGTGGTCTGCCGCAACGACGCCCACCTGCTGGAGATCCTGCAGAAGCTGCGCGCCGTCCCCGGGGTGCTGGCGACCGAGGCGTTCGTCTACCTCAAGCTGCGCAAGCAGACCTACACCTGGGGTACGGCCTGAGCACCGCCCCGCGTTCGCCGGCTCGTGCGGATTCCGTAGCGCCAGCCGTAGTCGATCGCAGAATTCGTTGCTCTGGACACGATTGACTGCCGATCCCACTTGCCTCGGGCCATCAGACTGTGACATAACCGTGGGCAGAGCGGCCGGTGTCACCCCCTGACCGGCCCGAGACCCGATGGGGCTGACATGGCCAACGCCACCGACCACCTCTGGATGCACTTCACCCGGATGGCCAGCTACTCCGCCGGCGAGGTGCCCACCATCGTCCGCGGCGAGGGCGCGTACGTCTGGGACTCCCAGGGCCGCCGGTACCTGGACGGACTCGCCGGGCTCTTCGTCGTCAACGCCGGTCACGGGCGTACCGAGCTGGCCGAGGCGGCCGCCAAGCAGGCCGGCGAGCTGGCCTACTTTCCGCTCTGGTCGTACGCCCACCCGAAGGCGATCGAGCTGGCGGAGAAGATCGCCTCGCTCACCCCGGGCGACCTGAACCGGGTCTTCTTCACCACCGGCGGCTCCGAGGCCGTCGAGGCGGCGTGGAAGCTGGCCCGGGCGTACTTCAAGCGCACCGGCCAGCCGAACAAGCACAAGGTGGTCAGCCGGTACATCGCCTACCACGGCACCTCGATGGGCGCGCTGTCGATCACCGGCCTGCCCGGCATCAAGAGCGACTTCGAGCCGCTGGTGCCCGGCGGCATCAAGGTGCCCAACACCAACTTCTACCGCGCCCCCGAGCACGGCGACTCGCCCGAGGCGTTCGGCCGCTGGGCCGCCGAGGAGATCCGCCGCGCCATCGAACGCGAGGGGCCGGACACCGTCGCCGCGGTCTTCCTGGAGCCGGTGCAGAACTCCGGCGGCTGCTTCCCGCCGCCGCCCGGCTACTTCGCGCGGGTCCGGGAGATCTGCGACGAGTACGACGTGCTGCTCGTCTCCGACGAGGTGATCTGCTCCTGGGGCCGGCTCGGCGAGTACTTCGGCGCCGTCCGCTACGGCTACCAGCCCGACATCATCACCACCGCCAAGGGCATCACCTCCGGGTACGCCCCGCTCGGCGCGATGATCGCCAGCGAGCGGCTGATGGAGCCGTTCCTCACCGAGACCGGCATGTTCGCTCACGGGGTGACCTTCGGCGGCCACCCGGTCTCCTGCGCGGTGGCCCTGGCCAACCTGGAGGTCTTCGCCCGCGAGGACCTCGTCGGGCACGTCCGGGCCAACGAGGGCGCCTTCCGGTCCACCCTGGAGAAGCTCAACGACCTGCCCATCGTCGGCGACGTCCGGGGCGACGGCTACTTCTACGGCATCGAGCTGGTCAAGGACAAGGCGACCCGGGAGACCTTCGACGACGCCGAGTCCGAGCGGCTGCTGCGCGGCTACCTCTCCACCGCGCTCTTCCAGGCCGGGCTCTACTGCCGCGCCGACGACCGGGGCGACCCCGTGGTGCAGCTCGCCCCGCCGCTGATCGCCGATCAGCAGCAGTTCGACGAGATCGAGCAGATCCTGCGCGCCGTGTTGACCGAGGCATGGAACCGCCTCTGAGCGGCGGGCCCGCGCGGGACGGGGCCGGTTCCCGGGACACCGGGAGCCGGCCCCGCACCGTCGTAGCGGCCCCCGCCGACACCGGAACGCCCGCGAGCAGCGCGGCCGTCGGTGGCACCGACCGCACCCGGGTACGCCGGCTGCCCGAGCTCGCCGTCCACGACCGGGCCGTCCTGCACGCCGTCCTCGACGCCGGCCGGTTCGGTCACCTGGCCATCGCCGACGGGCATCAGCCGTACGCCCTGCCGGTGGCCTACGCCCGCGACGGCGAGCGGGTGCTGCTGCACGGCTCGACCGGTAGCCGACTGTTCCGGCACCTCGCGGCGGGCGCGCCGGCCTGCCTGACGGTGACCCTGCTCGACGGTCTCGTCCTGGCCCGCAGCGCCTTCGCCTCCTCGATGAACTACCGGTGCGCCATCGTCCTCGGCGAGCTGAGCGTGGTCGACGGCGACGACCGGCTGGCCGCCCTGGCACGAATCTCGGAGCACCTGCTGCCCGGCCGCTGGGCGGCGATCCGGCCGCCGTCGGCGAAGGAGCTGGCCGCCACGCTGGTGCTCGCCCTGCCGCTGGACGAGTGCTCGGTGAAGGTCAGCGCCGGCCCGCCGGACGACCCCGCCGACGACCTCGACCGGCCGGTCTGGGCCGGGGTGGTGCCGGTGCAGGAAACGCTCGGCACCCCGCAGCCCGACCGCCGGCTGCGCCACGACCTGACCCCACCGGAGTGGTGATGCGCTACCAGGAGCTGTCCCACTGGCTGGCCACGGTGGACGAGCCGCTGGACCCGCGCCCGTCGCTGCCCGGCGACGCCGACGCCGACGTGGTGATCGTCGGGGCCGGCTACACCGGGCTCTGGACGGCGTACCACCTCGCGACCGCCGACCCGTCGCTGCGGATCACCGTGCTGGAGGCCGAGATCGCCGGGTACGGCGCCTCGGGGCGCAACGGCGGCTGGTGCTCCGCACTCTTCCCCACCTCGCTGCCCGCGCTGGCCCGCCGGCACGGCCGGGACCGGGCGCTGGCCATGCAGCGGGCCATGCAGGAGACCGTGCGCGAGGTCGGCCGGGTGGTCGCCGCCGAGGGCATCGACTGCGACTGGCACCAGGGCGGGACGGTAGTGCTGGCCCGGTCGCCGGCCCAGCTCGGCCGGGCCCGCGCCGAGGTGGCCACGGCCCGCGAGCACGGTCTCGATCCCGACGACCTGGTGCTGCTCGACGCCGCCGAGGCGTCCGCCCGGTGCGCGGCCGAGGGGGTGCTCGGCGCGACGTACACCCCGCACTGCGCGGTGGTGCACCCGGCGAAGCTGGTCCGTGGGCTGGCCCGGGCGGTCGAGCGCCACGGGGTACGCCTGCACGAACGCACCCCGGTCACCGCGATCCGGGCCGGCGCGGCGGTCACCCCGTACGGCACGGTCCGGGCGCCGGTGGTGGTCCGGGCCACCGAGGGGTACACGCCGGGGCTGCCCGGGCAGCGCCGCGCCATCGCCCCGGTCTACTCGCTGATGGTGGCCACCGAGCCGCTGCCCGCGCAGACCTGGGACCGGATCGGGCTGGCCGAGCGGGAGACGTTCTCCGACCACCGGCACGTCATCATCTACGGCCAACGGACCGCCGACGGCCGGTTGGCCTTCGGTGGGCGGGGCGCGCCCTACCACTTCGGCTCCCGGGTCTCCCCCGCGTACGACCGGGAGCCGGCGGTCTTCCGCGCGCTCCGCCGGGTGCTGGGCGAACTCTTCCCCGTGCTCGGCCCCGAGGTGCCGGTCAGCCACACCTGGGGCGGCCCGCTCGGGGTGGCCCGGGACTGGTCCGCCTCCGTCGGGCTGGACCGCGCGACGGGTCTCGGCTGGGCGGGCGGCTACGTGGGCGACGGGGTGGGCACCAGCAACCTGGCCGGCCGTACCCTCGCCGACCTGATCCGCGGCGTGGACAGCGACCTGACGACGCTCCCCTGGGTCAACCACCGCTCCCCGAGATGGGAGCCGGAACCCCTGCGCTGGCTGGCGGTCAACGCCGGCCTGAAGGTGATGTTCTCGGCCGACGCTGCCGAGGCCCGCAAGGGCCGCCCCTCCCGCCGCGCCGCCGCCTTCTCCCGCCTCCTCGGCCACTAACCGCCTCCCCCCTCCGTCCCGGCTCGGTGATCAAGAGGTTTGCGTCATCCAGGGTCCTGATCCTGACGCAAACTTCTTGATCACCGGGGCAGGCGGGCGGGCGGTAGGCCGGGCAGGGAGGGGGTGGGGGTTAGTGGTTGGGGGGGATTACGCGGAGGTGGCCTCGGCGGCCGGTGTGGGGGGAGGGGTGGGCGGTCTGGTGGTCGTCCTCGGGGGGACGGGGGGTCACGGGGCGGGCGGCCTCGCGGACGGCCTCGGCCAGGGCCACCAGGTCGTCGGTGGTGGGCGGCGGCGGCTCGAACTCGCCCTCGTGCCGGACCACGTCCCAGCCGCGGGGAGCGGTCAGGCTCCGGGCGTGCGGCTCGCAGAGGTCGTACGTGTGCGGCTCGGCGAAGGCCGCCAACGGGCCCACCACCGCGGTCGACTCGTTGTAGACATAGGTCAATGTGGCGACCGCTTGCCGGGGGCAGCCGTTACGGGAGCAGCGCCGTGGTGACCTCACGGCGGCAGGGTATCTCCATTACCGGGTCCGGCGCACCGGTTCGCGTTGCGACACGCCCGTCAGGGTGATCACAATTCGTGCCCGCTCGGCCCCGCCGCGCCAGGAGTGCGGCGCTGCCGCAGGCCAGGCCGGCCCGGCAGCTACCCTTTGCCTCATGACGAGCCCGGAACACCGCCGCCCCGGCTCCGGCCGGCGCACCCACCGCGACCGCCACGGTCGTGGCCTGCGGGGGCGGCTGGTACCGGCGACCGTCCCGCTGGCCCGCACCAAGGCCGAGGTCTTCGACGACCTGGTGCTGGACACCGTCGAGACGCTGGAGCGCCGCTTCGCCAAGGAGCTGGCCGGCGTCGAGTTCGCCGTCGAGGACGTCCCGCCGGACCTGAACGTCTACGACTCGGACGTGCTCGAGGACGGCGAGGTGCCGCTGGCCCGCCTGCTGCCGGGGCGCCCGGGCCGGCAGGAGGTGCCGCCCCGCATCGTGCTCTACCGCCGACCGCTGGAGTTCCGCGCGATGGACCGCGAGGACCTGGCCGACCTGGTGCACGACGTGATCATCGAGCAGGTGGCGAACCTGCTCGGGGTCGACCCGGACGAACTGGCCTGACCCCCCTCGGTCGGGCCGCCCCCGCGGCACCGACCCGGGCGTGAGCCGGGCGGCCCCCACCGCCCCGACCCCACACGTCAGCTCAGGCGGCCCGCCGCTTGAGCTTGCGCCGCTCCCGTTCGGAGAGCCCGCCCCAGATCCCGAACCGCTCGTCGTGACCGAGAGCGTATTCGAGGCATTCCGTCTTGACCTCGCACCGCGAGCAGATCCGCTTCGCCTCGCGGGTCGAGCCGCCCTTCTCGGGAAAGAACGCTTCCGGATCGGTCTGCGAGCAGAGCGCCCGCTCCTGCCACTCCGGCGCGTTTCCGAGCAGGTCGGCCACCTCAAGCTGGCCGTCCATCAGATGCCTCCTTGTCGCGCACCGGCGTCATCGCCGCTGCAACCCCCCACGCGAAAGGCGTGCTTGTCCGTACGGTCCCCATTTATTGCGTTCCGGTGCGAACAACCCCAATCAAATTACACGCGTGTAATGCGTGCGCCGTCAAGCTGAACTTGATAATGGAGTCGCCCTCCCGACAACGTTCGAGCGACCACTTCGGTCGCCCGCCTCGCAACCTGCCATATCGATTCAGACCCCGGCCGAGTAACGCCCTCTCCGGCGAGTTGCCCGAGATTTCTGCCGTGGCGTGCCCATCGTGGACGCCGCCGGGGTGCGTCGGCGGAGGCTCCGGTGGACCAGCCATCAAGATCGAGTTCTTGGTGGGGCACAGGTTAACGCGGTTCGGCCACAGCCGCCCGTCGAGCCGAAAATGCCGACAGCGCCCCGTCCAGGATGTGGACGGGGCGCGACGGTTCGAACGCGGTGCGGTGATCAGCTCACCCCCGGCGGAGCGCTGCTCGGCCAGACGAACTCGGCGACCACGCCGCCGGTGACGGAGACCGCGCCGGCGGGTGTCCGCTCGTCCCACCAGACGGTATAGCGACCGGCCGGCAGGTCCGGGTACACGGCACTGTGGAACACCCCGTCCCGGACGATCCGTTCCCGCACGGCCGAATGGGTACGCGGCCCGCCGGGCTGGTCCGCCCGGCTGATCTCGATCTCCCGCCCGTGCAGCCGGCGGCCGGTGTGGACGATCAGCGCACCGGTGTCCGCGCCCAGGTCGAGCAGGACGGTGCCGCTTCCCGTCGACCCGTACCGGTGGTCGTGCCCGTGCATGACGTCCTCCCTCCGCTCAGGACTTCGCCACCGGCGGGTTGTTGAACCCGTCGTACGGCGTACCCAGGAAGGGGAAGCCGGCCAGGAAGGGCGCGGTCACGTCGGCGGCGCTCAGCCCCGGGGTGACCGCGCCGGCCGCCGCGTCGGGGGTGAAGGCCTTGTCCACCAGCGGCACGGTGACCCCGGCGATGGCCCGCAGCGCGATGCTCACCACGTCGTCGCCGACCCGCCGGCCGTTGGGGAAGCCGGCCAGGTCGCCGCCGAGCACGCCGAACCGGTCCGGCTTGGCGGTCGGCTTGATGGCGGTGTTCAGCCGCAGCATGTCGGCCTGCACGTCGCCGGTGTTGTTGGTGAAGCCGTCGATCAGCCCGGCCGGGATGCCGGTGAGCAGGATCGCCGCCAGGTCCGCTCGGGGCTTCTTGGTCTTGTTCAGCGCGTCGAGCTTGGGGAAGACGTCCGGATAGAGGGCCGGCAGCAGGGCGGCCAGCTCCGGCTGCTCGACGAAGCGGGCGAACCGCTTGTCCTCCGACGGCGGCAGGGTGTTCCACAGGTCCTTCTTGGACATCGGCACGATGACCTCGTTGAACAACGGGTTGCCCAGCCGGGACACCTGGGTCCACGGGCCGGTGGCGGTATCCGCGGCGACCCGGTCGCCGAGCACGCGCACCTGCTGCCGCGAGGCCGACGTCCACACGCCGATCACCGAGGCGCGGTCGGCGGGGGCGTACCGGTTGGCCTTGCGGCGCACCTTGCTCAGCGGCACCTGCACCGCGATGCTGTGCACGTTCATCCGGTCCACGGCGTTGACCGGCTCGCCCTCGGTCTTGAAGAGCTTCTTGCCGGCGACGTGCAACTGCTGGAACGGCCGCAGCGTACCCAGGTCGAAGATGGCGCCGAGGTCGACGAAGAAGCCGTCCGCGCGCTGCCCGGCGAAGACCCGCTCCCCGGTGGAGAGGCTGTACGTCGCCTGGCGGGCCAGCTGGGCGTAGTTCGGGGTGGAGAGCGGGCCGACGTTGCACGGCGGGCAGGGCAACTTGTGCGCCAGCACGTGCTCCCGGCCGTCGGCCACCCGGGTCAGCTTGTAGAACTGGCGCCGATTCCAGTTCTCGCTGTCCAACGACTCGATCGGGCCGGTGTTGTAAAGAAAGCTGTTCGGATTCGTGATCTCGGTGCTGAATTCGAACCGGTAGGTCACGTCGGGACGGCCGTCACCGTCGTTGTCGATGTGAATCTCGTACCGCACGTCGTCGCCGAACTCGAAGAAGTTCGGTCCGCCGGAGGGGAGCTGCAACGGCACGTAGTTGGCGATCAGCGTCACCGAGTCGGGCCGGTCGGGGCTGACGAACGCGTACAGGTCGGAGCTGTCGGCGACCGGGTCCTTGCTTATCTCCGGTGCTTCGCGGTGGGATGACATCAGCGCCGCCCGGCGGCGCGCCGCAACCGGTCCGCCAGCCCGCGGTCGCGTACCTCGATCCGGGACGTGCCGACGAAGACGTCCATCGTCCCGGTGGCGGCGTCGCGCAGGTGGACCACGATCGGGTCGTCCTTCGCACCGGCCGCCGACGGGGCGTTCTGCGCGGCCGACAGGCCCGGCACGGTGAGGGCGGCGGCGCCCAGCGTGGCGCTCGCCGCTGCGGTCAACGTCTGCCGGCGGGTCAGTCGCGGCCAGGGCCGCTTCCGCTCGTCACTCGTCATGGGGAACCTTTCCTCCGGCGGCGCGTACGCGCCCGCGGTGGCTCGCGAGGGGCTGCCGGCGGCGGCCCTCGCCTCAACCGCCGCCGGCGACCAGTGGTACGGCCGGTGCCGGGGAAAGGTTCGACGCTACGCGGGGTGGTGACCGTACGCGGTCGTCCGCTTGCGCGCCGGTCGTCCGGCGGCCGCCGCGATGGCCCGCAACTGCTCCTCGGTACGCGCCGAACCGTTGCCGGAGCCGGCCATCCGGGAGATCGTCTCCTCCATCAGCGTGCCGCCCAGGTCGTTGCAGCCGCCCTGGAGCATCGCCACCGTGCCGGCGTCGCCCAGCTTGACCCAGGAGCACTGGATGTTGTCGATCCGGCCGTGCAGCAGCAGCCGGGCCATCGCGTGCACCGCCAGGTTCTCCCGCCAGGTGGGCCCCGGCCGGGCGATGCCGGCGAGGTAGATCGGCGCGTTGGTGTGCACGAACGGCAGCGCCACGAACTCGGTGAACCCGCCGGTGCGGTCCTGCACCCCGGCCAGCACCCGGAAGTGCCCCAACCACTGCCCGGGGTGGTCCACGTGGCCGTACATCATGGTGGAGCTGGACCGGATGCCCAGCTCGTGGGCGGTGCTGACCACGTCGACCCAGGCGGCGGCCGGCAGCTTGCCCTTGGTGAGCACCCAGCGCACGTCGTCGTCGAGGATCTCCGCGGCGGTGCCCGGGATGGTGTCCAGCCCGGCCTCGCGCAGCCGGGTCAGCCACTCCCGCACCGGCACGCCGGCCTTGGCGGCGGCGGTGACGATCTCCATCGGGGAGAAGGCGTGCACGTGCATCCCCGGCACCCGTGCCTTGATCGCCCGGACCAGGTCGGCATAGCCGGTCACCGGCATCTTCGGGTCGATCCCGCCTTGGAGGCAGACCTCGGTGGCCCCGGCCGCCCAGGCCTCCTCGGCCCGGTCGGCGACCTGCTCCACCGAGAGCCGGAACGCGTCGGCGTCCCGTTCCCGCTGGGCGAAGGCGCAGAACCGGCAGCCCACGTAGCAGACGTTGCTGAAGTTGATGTTGCGGTTGACCACGTAGGTGACGTCGTCGCCGACGGCGTCGCGCCGGACGTCGTCGGCGAGGCGGCACAGCTCGTCCAGCGCCGGGCCGTCCGCGCCGAAGAGGGCCAGCGCCGCATCGGCGTGCCGGGGCTCCAGCAGCGCCGCCGGGTCGTCGGCGGCCAGCCGCAGCCCGGCCCGTACGTCGGCGTCACCCCCGGCGGCGGCCCCCGCGGTCACCTTGCCGGCGACCGCCGACCAGTCGCCGTAGACGCTGTCGAAGTCGCCCCGCCGGTCTCCGGTACGCCCGGTGCTGTCGATGGTGACGTGCAGGTCGGTCCGCCCGCCGTACGTCTCGTCGGGCTCCTGCCACGGCCGGCCGACCGGCCGGGCGGACTCGACGGCGAGCCCGGTCTCCGGGTCGGCCAGCGCGCCGACGTGCGGCAGCAGCCGGTGGTCGAGCCAGGGGTCACCGGCCCGGACGTACTCGGGGTACACCGTCAGCCGCTCGCGCAGGGTGAAGCCGGACTTCTCGGTGTGCCGGGCCAGCTCGTCGAGCTGCGGCCAGGGCCGCTCCGGGTTGACGTGGTCCGGGGTCAGCGGTGACACCCCGCCCCAGTCGTCGATCCCGGCGCGCAGCAGCAGGTCGTACTCGCCCTCGATCAGGTTCGGCGGGGCCTGGATCCGGGCCCTGGGGCCGAGCAGCAGCCGGGCCACCGCCACCGTGGCGGCCAGGTCGTGCAGCTCGGCGTCGGGCATGCCGCGCATCGCCGTGTCCGGCTTGGCGCGGAAGTTCTGCACGATCACCTCCTGGAGGTGGCCGTACTCCCGCATGCTCCGGCGGATCGCGAAGATCGCGTCGACCCGCTCGGCCGGGGTCTCCCCGATGCCGATCAGGATTCCGGTGGTGAACGGCACCCCGACCCGGCCGGCGTCGTCGAGCACCCGCAGCCGCACCGCGGGTTCCTTGTCGGGCGAGCCGAAGTGCGGACCGCCCGGCTCGGACCAGAGCCGGGTCGCGGTGGTCTCCAGCATCATCCCCATGCTCGGCGCGACCGGCTTGAGCCGTTGCAGCTCCGACCAGGACAGCACGCCCGGGTTGAGGTGGGGCAGCAGGCCGGTCTCCTCCAGCACCGCGACGGCGCAGGCGCGCAGGTAGTCCAGGGTGGAGTCGTATCCGCGCTCGTCCAACCACTCGCGGGCCGCCGGCCAGCGCTCCTCCGGCCGGTCACCGAGGGTGAACAGGGCCTCCTTGCAGCCCAGGGCCGCTCCCTGCCGGGCGATCGCCAGCACCTCGTCCTGCTCCAGGAAGGCGGCCGGCAGCCGGTGCGGCACCGTGGCGAAGGTGCAGTAGTGGCAGCGGTCCCGGCAGAGCCGGGTCAGCGGGATGAAGACCTTCTTGGAGTACGTCACCACGCCCGGCCGGCCGGCGTCGCGCAGCCCGGCGTCGCGGATCTCCCCGGCGACGCGGAGCAGTTCGTCGAGCTCAGTCCCCCGGGCCGCCAGCAGCGCGGTCGCCTCCGCGACGTCCAGCGCGCGGCCGGTGGCCGCCCGGCGCAGCGCGCGCTGCACGCTCGCCTCGGTCGGGGCGGGATCGGTGCGGTCAGCCATCCGCTCAGCCTATGCGCTGGCTCGGACGGCCGGACGGGCACGGAACACGGTGTGAGATCAACCCGCCCCGCGCGGGTCGGTTGTCGCCGGAAGCGTCCCGGCGCAGCACATCGAGCGTGATACCTCAGAGTCATCTTGATACCGCTGAGGCATCACGCTCACCACAGTGTCGCTTCGCTGAGCCGACCCGCCTGCCGGGCGACAGCGGACGGGCGCGGCTCGGCTCAGCGTGGGGAGTTCGGGTCGTCGCGGTGGAAGCGCTGGGTCCGGTCGACGTCCTCGCCACCGGGCGGCACGGCCGGCCCGCCCACCTCGCCGGGCTGGCGCGGGATGGTCTGGGTGGGGTCGGCTGACGGCGGCTGGCCGAACGGCGGCGCGGTGTTCGGGCCGGCGAAGGGCGGCACCGACTGCGGCGTGCCGAACGGCGGCGCGGACTGCGGAGCGGCGCCGAACGGTGGGGCCGAGGACGGGCCCGGCTGGCCGTACTGGCCGTACTGGCCGTACTGGCCGGCGGCCGGGTAACCGGCGGACGGCTGACCGGCGGGCGGGAAGCCGGGGCCGGGGTGGCCGCCGGGCTGGCCCGGGGGCGGGTAACCGGCGGAGGGGTAGCCGCCCTGGCCGGACTGCTGCGGCCAACCGGGCTGCGGCTGGCCGTACACGCCGGGCTGCGGCTTGGGGCGGGGGACGTGGTAGAACGCCCGCCAGACCCGGTAGACGACGAACGCGGCGAGGGCGAAGAGCGCGAACCAGGCGGCCCGGGTCAGCAGGCCGAGTAGGGCGTCCAGCACCTCCGCGTCGGCGAGCCGGTTGACCAGCCAGATCAGGAAGGTCAGCGTGCCGAAGAGCGCGCCGAAGGCGTACTCGCCGACCGCGACCTGGGTGATCTGCTTCGCCCGCGGCAGGACCGGCGAGACGTGCGTGGCGAGCAGCACGGCCAGCAGCGGCAGGACCGTCGCCTCGATGCCGACGAACGAGAAGAAGGTGCTGCCGGCCCGGCTCGAGAAGGTGCTGTACTCCGAGGCCGGCGCGAGCAGCCGGATCAGTCCGACGAAGAGCAGCACGGCGTTCGCGCCGAGCAGCACGAGCGCGGCGAGTTCGCGCAGTGGACCGGTGAGCTGGCGGGCCTGCGTCGCGTCTTTCGGCGCCGGCTCGGCGGGGCTGGTCACGAGTTCTCCCTCGGGCGAAACGGACAGATGCCGACGTGAGCCTAGTCTCCCGGGCCACCGACGGACCGCAGGCGTCGCGTACGCCAGGATGGACGTCATGCGCATTGTGGTTCTGACCGGCGGGATCGGGGGCGCTCGGTTCCTGCTCGGCGTCCGGGCGTACGCCCGCGAGGTGGGCGCCGAGGTGACCGCCGTGGTCAACGTCGGCGACGACCTGCTCCTGCACGGGCTCAAGGTCTGCCCCGACCTGGACAGCGTCATGTACACCCTGGGCGGCGGGGCCGACCCGGAACGCGGCTGGGGACGGGTCGGTGAGACCTGGACGGTCAAGGCGGAGCTGGCCGCGTACGGCGCGGAGCCGACCTGGTTCGGGCTCGGCGACAAGGACATCGCCACCCACCTGGTGCGGACCACCATGCTCAACGCCGGGTACCCGCTCTCCGCGGTGACCGAGGCGCTGGCCAGCCGCTGGCAGCCCGGCGTACGCCTGCTGCCGGCCACCGACGACCGGCTGGAGACCCACGTGGTGGTCGACGGCGAGGAGGGGCAGCGGGCGATCCACTTCCAGGAGTGGTGGGTGCGCTACCGGGCGGACATCCCCACCCACCGGTTCGTCTTCGTCGGTGCGGAGAGCGCCAAGCCGGCGCCCGGGGTGCTGGAGGCGATCGCCGACGCGGACGCCGTGCTGGTCGCGCCGAGCAACCCGGTGGTCAGCGTCGCCCCGGTGCTCGCCGTGCCGGGGCTGCGCGACGCGGTCGCCCAGGGCCCGGCCCGGGTGGTCGGGGTCTCCCCGATCATCGGCGGCGCCCCGGTGCGCGGCATGGCCGACCGGTGCCTGTCGGTGCTGGGTGTGGAGTGCAGCGCCGCCGGGGTGGGCCGGCTCTACGGCGGGCGGAGCGAGGGCGGCCTGCTCGACGGCTGGCTGGTCGCGCCGGAGGACGAGGGCACCTCGGTGCCGGGGGTGGCGGTCCGGTCCGCGCCGCTGTGGATGACCGACGAGGCGGCGACCGCGCAGCTGGTGCGGGCCGCGTTGGAGCTGGTGTGAGACTCGAGATCCTGCCGGTGCTGGGCATCGGCGACGTGACCGAGGGCGACGACCTGGCGGCGCTGATCGCGACCGCCGCGCCGTGGCTGCGCGACGGGGACGTGCTGGTGGTCACCAGCAAGATCGTCTCGAAGGCGGAGGGTCGGCTGGTCGACGTGCCGGCGGACGGGCCGGAACGGCTCGCCGCGCGCGACGAGGTGCTGGCCACCGAGACCGCCCGGGTGGTGGCGACCCGTGGCGGGACCCGGATCGTCCAGACGCACCACGGCTTCGTGATGGCCTCCGCCGGGATCGACGCCTCCAACGTCGACAAGACCCGGCTGGTGCTGCTGCCCAAGGACCCGGACGCCTCGGCCCGGGCGCTGCGCGCCGCGCTGGCCGAGCGGTACGGCGTCGACGTGGCGGTGATCGTCAGCGACACGATGGGTCGGCCCTGGCGCAACGGGCTGACCGACGTGGCGCTCGGCGTGGCCGGCATGTCCGCCATCCGCGACCACCGGGGCGAGGTCGACCCGTACGGCAACGAGTTGCACCTGACCCAGATGGCCGTGGTGGACGAACTGGCCGGCGCCGGCGAATTGATCAAGGGCAAGTGCGACCAGGTGCCGGTCGCGGTGGTGCGCGGCTACCTGGGCGTCGGTCGCAGCGACGACGGCGCGGGCGCGAGCGTCCTGGTCCGGGACGCGACGATGGACCTCTTCTCCCTCGGCACCGCCGAGGCGCGGGCGGCCGGCCTCCGGTCCGCCGCGACCCTCGCCGACGACACCGGTCCGACGCCGGCCGACCCGGAGGCGGTCCGGCGGGCCGTCGCCGCGGTCGCCGACGTGGTCGCGCCCGGCACTGCCTTCACCCACGTCACCGACGAGGAGGTACGCGCCGGCCTGGTCGCCACCGTCCCGGGCTGGCCGGCAGAGGCCACCGGGCTGATCCTCGGCGCGGCGCCCACCCCGGTCGACCGGCCGGACCTGGTGCGTTTCGGCGCGGACCTGCAACGGCTGCGCACCGCGCTGGCCGCCGAGGGGGTGCCCTCGGCGCTGCTGCCGCCCCCGGCGGGCAGCACGGCCAGCGCCTGCCTGGCGATCTGACGCCGGGCCGGGTCAGGCCTCCAGCATGGCCCGGCCCAGCGGGGTCAGGGTGTGCAGCACCGTGTTGCGGTCCCGCTGGCTGACCAGCAGCCCGGCGTTGCGCAGCACGGCGGTGTGCTGGCTGGCGGCGGCCGGCGAGATGTGCAGCCGCCGGGCCACCTCGCCGGTGGTGCAGCCGTCGTCGCTGGCCTCCAGCACCGCGGCCCGGGTCCGGCCGAGCAGCGCGGCGAGCGCCTCCCGCCCGGCCCCCTCGCGGTTCGGGCCGGCGCCCTCGCCGGGTGCCGGGACCAGACCGCCCAGCCGGTCCACCGGATAGACCAGCACCGGGGGCAGCGCCGGGTCGAGCAGGGCCACCGGGGTACGCGCGCAGAAGAACGAGGGCACCAGCAGCAGCCCGCGCCCGTCCAGGTGCAGCTCCCGGCTGTACGGGTAGTCGTGCACCTCCAACCGGCCGGAGTCCCAGCGCATGGTGGGGCGCAGGCTGGCCAGCAGCCCCTCCGCCCCGCCGTCGAGCAGGGCACGGGCGCGGCGGTTGCGGTCGGCCTCCACCGCCGCCTGGATCCGCCCCCAGTACGGCTCGAGCGCCACCGACCGGTACTGCGTCATCGAGTCGGTCAGCAGTTGCAGCACCTCCGGCTCGCCGCGGGCCAGCGCGGCGGCGGAGGAGGGCAGCGAGTTCGCCCCCGCCAGCACGGTCAGGTCCCGGTTCAGCAGGTCGATCGGGGTGGCCCGGACCGCCTCCAGCCCCGCCTCGAACCCCACCACGCTCTGGTACGGGGTGAGGAAGTCGGGGAAGTAGCCGCGCGGCGGGTTCAGCGCGAAGAGCAACCGGAGCTGGTGGGAGGTGACGTCACGGCGCAGCTCGCGGGCGACGCCCCGGCGCCAGTGCGCCATCAGCGGGTCCCGGGTGCGGCCCTGCAGCAGGTGCAGACTCAGCACCAGCTCCCAGATCGGGTCGGCCGCGGGGGCCACCCTGGTCCGGAGAATGTCCTCCTGGGAGAAGTGGATCGTCAGCATGGAAGCGCTCCTGAGGGCGGGCAGGGGGATTGCCCACCGACCCTCTGCACTCTACCCGGCCGGCACTTACCTCCACTTTTAAGCGTGAGCTGAAAAACCTCGACGCCCCCGACCGCGGGTTGGCATGCTCCTACTGCCCGGTCCGGCGTGCGAAGGGGTCCACCAGCCACCCGACCGGGACGCCTCGGGGGCGGTGGGCGCGTCCGGGAGACACCACGAGGGTCTGCGGCCCTGGTCCGCAGAGGTGTCCCCCGGGCGCTCCGCGCCGAGCGGGGCCAGTCAGCCGATCCAGAGCGCGACCCGGTGGTCCTCGTCGGTGACGTAGAAGCAGCTCCCGTCCAGCTCGGCCAGGCCCTCCACGTGGTGGAAGGGTGCCAGGTCGGCCACCAGCTCCCCGGCGACCAGGTGCTCCTCGGCCCCCGGCCGCCAGCGGAAGCGGACGTGCCGGGAGGTCACCCCACCCCCCGCCGGATGGTCGTCCAGCAGCACCGAGCCCTTGCCCAGCGCGTCGATCGAGCCGACCACCGCCGCGTAGCCGCCGTCGGGGGTCGGGGCGATCGCGCGGAAGCCGACCAGCGCGCCCGGCGGGGTCACCCCGGTCAGCGCGTACGCCCGGCCGGCCACCGGCCAGTCGCCGTCCCCGGCGAACATCTCCGGCACCCCGGCCAGCTCGACCAGGATCGGCTCACCGGCGGCGGTCACCGGGAACCGGAGGCCGAGCAGCACGGTGCCGTCCGGGGTGAACGCGGCGGCCTCCACGTTCAGCGGCAGGTCGTCCTCGGCGAGCCGGCTCACCCAGCTCTTCGCCCGGGCGGTGCCCCGGGCCAGTGTCTCGACGATGAACCGGCGGCGGACCCGGTCGCCGGGCGGCAGCGGGGTGAAGGGCGCCTTCGCCAACGCGTCGTTGACCACCCGGTGCACCCGGAACCGGTTGCGCACCACCCGCACCGGCAGGGTCCCCGCCGCCGCGTCGTCCTCCCGGAACCGGGCCACGAACGCCCGGCGCGGGCGCAGCGGGCCGGCCTTCGAGCCGAAGTGCGAGCCGAAGACGTACACCCAGCCGTCGTGGTGGGCCAGCGCCTCGCCGTCCTCGGTGCGGCCGTTCTCGACGCCGGCGTCGGCGGGCACGTGCCGGGCGACCCACTCGCCGTCGGAGCGTTCCAGCAGCAGGGCCAGGCAGCGCTCCACCGGGCCCTCGTCCAGTACCGTCCAGAACCCGCGCCGGGCGCCGTGCGCGCGCAGCAGCGCCGGGGACCGGACCGGCAGCAGGTCACTGGCCTCGTTGCCGGCCACGACGAACTCGACGAGTCGCAGGGTCACCGGGCAAGGGTACGGAGCCGACGCTCGTAGAGTGTCGGGATGCCCGACGTCTCCGCCACCACCGACCCCGCCCGCCCCCCGTCCCCGTCCGCCGGCGAGGCGGCGCTGCACGCCGACGCGGTGGCGCTGCTGAGCGGATGGACGGCGACCAGCCCCGCCGCCGCCGAGGCGCGGGACCGCACCCTGGAGCTGCTGACCGCCGGGCCGGTGGCGATGGGCCGCAGCCACCGTCCCGGGCACGTCACCGCCAGCGCGCTGGTGCTGGACGCCACCGGCGACCGGGTGCTGCTCTGCCTGCACGGCAAGTTCCGCCGGTGGGTGCAGCTCGGCGGGCACTGCGAGCCGGCCGACCGCACCCTCGCCGCGGCCGCGCTGCGCGAGGCGACCGAGGAGTCGGGGATCGCCGGGCTGGTCGTCGACCCGGTGCCGATCGACGTGGACATCCACCCGGTCGCCTGCCAGGGCGGCTCGCTGCACCACGACGTACGCTTCGCGGTCTTCGCGCCGCCCGGCGCGGTGGAACGGGTCAGCGACGAGTCCGAGGCGCTGGGCTGGTTCCCGCCGGACCGGCTGCCCGAGCCGCTGGCCGGCGGGACGGTCCAGCTCGTCGCGCCGGCCCTGGCCGCGCTGCGCCGCCGCGCCTGAGGAGGCGACCGGCGGCGAGGCGGGTCAGACCAGTCCCTCTTCGCCCCGCTCCTTGAGCGCGTCGACCAGCACCTTGACGTCCTGGGCGCGGTCGCGCGGGCAGACCAGCACCGCGTCCGGGGTGTCCACCACGATCAGGTCCCGCACCCCGAGCGCGGCGACCAGCCGGCCGGACTGCGGCACCACCACCAGGTCGGCGCAGTCGTGCAGCAGCACGCCCGGCTTGGCGTCGGTGCCGAGCACCACGTTGCCGGCCGGATCGGCGGGGAGCACGTCACCGAGGGTGTGGAAGTCGCCGACGTCGTTCCAGCCGAAGTCGCCGGGCACCGTCGCGACCCGGCCGGCCGTCGCCGCGCCCTCCATCACCGCGTAGTCGACGGAGATCTTCGGCAGCGTCGGCCAGACCGTGCCCAGGATGTCGTCCTGCTCGGGGGTGCCCCAGGCGGCGGCGATGGCGCTCACCCCGGCGTGCAGGGCCGGCTGCTGGCGGGCCAGTTCGGCGAGGAAGACGTCCACCCGCCAGACGAACATGCTGGCGTTCCAGAGGTGCCGCCCCGAGCGCAGGTACGCCTCGGCGACCGGCGCGGCCGGCTTCTCCTTGAACTCGGTGACCGGGCGCAGTGGACCGTCGCCGATCGGCTCGCCGGTCTCCAGGTAGCCGTACCCGGTCTCGGCACGGGTCGGGGTGATGCCCACCGTCATCAGCAGACCCCGCTCCGCGCCGCGTACCGCCGCGCGCACCGTGTCCACCCAGGCGTCGGCGTCGCGGATCAGGTGGTCGGCCGCGAAGGAGCCCATCACCGCCTCCGGGTCCCGCTGCGCGATCACCGCGGCGGCCAGCGCGATCGCCGCGCAGGAGTCCCGCGGCGAGGGCTCCACCAGGATGTTCTCCTCGGGCAGCCCGGCGAGTTGCCGGGCCACCGCCGCCGCGTGCGCCGCTCCGGTGACGACCAGGATGTGCTCCGGTGTGGTCAGCGGCGCCAGCCGGTTGACGGTCGCCTGGAGCAGTGAGGCGCTGGTGCCGGTGAGCGGGTGGAGGAACTTGGGGTGCCCCGCGCGGGACAGCGGCCACAGTCTCGTGCCGCTGCCACCCGCCGGGATGACGGCGTAGAGCATCAGCACATCATGCCCGAACCGTTTCGGGGCGGACGCGGGGTCGTTCGCCGGGTCGTCGCACGCTCAGGCCCGGGCCCGGCTCCACGCCGCGATGTGCACCTCGGCGCTGGACCCCCAGGTGAACTCCTTGGCCCGGTCGAAACCGGCCTTGGCCAGGGAGAGCCGGCGCTGCTCGTCGTCGAGGAGGGCGGCCAGGTCGGTGGCGATCTGCTCCGGGTCCTCGCTGGTGTAGGCGACCGCGTCGCCACCCACCTCGGGCAGGGAGAGGCGCGGGGTGGTGAGCACCGGGGCCGCGCACGCCATCGCCTCCAGGATCGGCAGCCCGAACCCCTCGCCGTACGACGGGTAGGCGGCCACCAGCGCGCCGCCGAGGAAGCCGGGCAGGTCGGCGTAGCGCAGATAGCCCGGGCGCAGCAGGCGCAGGTGCGACGGCACCTCGGCCACCGCGCGGTCGATGTCGTCGTCGTGCCCCTGGCCGCCGGCCACCACCAGGGCCGGCGGGTTGTCCCGGTCGCCCACCGCGCGGGCCCAGCCGCGGATCAGGTTGGGGACGTTCTTGCGCGGCTCCTTGGCGCCGAGGAAGGCGACGTAGCTGCTGTTGCCCAGCCCCAGCCGGGCCCGGACCCGGGCCTTCTCCTCCTCGCTGGGCGCGTGGAAGGCCGCGTGGTCGACGCCGTGATAGGCGACGTCGATCCGGGTGGGATCGGCGTCGAGCAGCCGGATCAGCTCGTCCCGGGTGGCCTTGCTCGGCACGATCACCCGGTCGGCCCGGCGCAGCGAGGTCTTGATCGCGCTGCGGAAGAACGTCCGCCGGGACTTGTCGTAGTGCTCCGGCTCGGTGAAGAAGGTCGCGTCGTGCACGGTCACGGTGACCGGGCAGCCGGCCCGCAGCGGGCAGGTGTAGAAGGGCGAGTGCAGCACCTCGGCGCCGACCTGCTGGGCGAGCAGCGGCAGGCCGGTCTGCTCCCAGGCGAGGCGGGCGGGCCGGTGCGCGACGGCCGCCGGGGCGGGGATGACCTCCGCGCCCGGCAGCATCCGGGTGTAGCGCTCCAGGTCGGTGCGGAGGCTGACCACGACCAGGTCCACCCCCGAACCGCACACGGTGCCGAGGGCGCCGAGGAGGCCGTCGACGTATCTACCGACGCCGCCACGGTCGGCGGGGACACTCGTGGCGTCGATGAGCACGCGGGGCGGGCGACCGGCGGTCACGGGGCGACTCCTTGAACTGGCGGGTCTGTGGGGAACAACACTCCGGGCAAGCCTACGCCGGAGCCCGGTCCGGACGCTGACTGCGACCCGACGGTACGCCGACTTGTCATCGTCATCGAGTACGGGTCCCGGCGGCGTATCGTTCGCGCCGATGGCCGAGAACATTGCCCGGGTCTTCGCCGACGCGATCGCGACCGACCCCGCCCGCCCCCTGCTGACCTGGTACGACGACGCCACCGGCGAACGCACCGAACTGTCCGGCGCGACCCTGGCGAACTGGGTGGCCAAGACCGCCAACCTGCTCGTCGACGAGCTCGCCCTCTCCCCCGGCGATGCCGCCGCGGTGCTGCTCCCGCCGCACTGGCAGACCGCCGCGGTGCTGCTGGGCTGCTGGTCGGCGGGGGTGACGGTGGCCGACACGCCGGGCGACGTGGACGTGCTCTTCGCCGCCGCCGACCGGGTCGCCGAGACGGCCGCCTGGCCCGCCGGGGACCGGTACGCCCTGGCGCTGGCCCCGTTCGCCGCCCCGCTGCGCGCGGTGCCGGCCGGTTTCGCCGACTACGTCGTCGAGGTACGCACCCACGGCGACCACTTCACGCCGTACTCGCCGGGCGGCCCGGGCGACGCGGCGCTGCTGGCCCGGGCGACCGACCGCGCGATGGAGCTGTGCGTCGCCCCCGGCGACCGCCTCCTGGTCGACGCCGCCCGGCACCCCGACCCGGTCGACTGGCTGCTCGCCCCGCTGGTGCGGGGCGCCAGCATCGTCCTCTGCGGCAACCTCGACGCCACCCGGCTCGACGGCCGGGTGGCGTCCGAGAAGGTGACCCGGATCCTCCCCTGAGCCCGGCCCCGCACCCCGCGCCGCGGACGCGGTGCGGGGCGGGTCAGGCGGGGGTGGGGGTGTCGTGGTCGCTGGCGCGGCGCTGGGCGAAGGTGGCGAAGGCGGTCAGCGACTCGGGGTTGACCAGCGCGCCCTTGGCGGCGGCCGAGTCCACCGGGGTGCCGGTGAGGATCTTCTTGACCGGCACCTCCAGCTTCTTCGCCGACAGGGTGCGCGGCACGGCGCGGACCTGGTGGATCTCGTCCGGAACGTGCCGCGGCGACAGGGCGGTGCGCAGCTCGCGGCAGATCTTCCGACGCAGCGCGTCGTCCAGCTCCAGACCCTCGGCGAGGACCACGAAGAGCAGCAGCTCACCCGCGCCGCCCTCGTCGTCCTCCAGGTGCACGACCACCGAGTCGACGACCTCGTCCAGCCCCTCGACCACCGAGTAGAACTCGGCGGTGCCGAGCCGCACGCCGCCCCGGTTCAGGGTGGCGTCCGAGCGGCCGGTGATGACGCAGCCGCCCCGCTCGTTGATCGTGATCCAGTCGCCGTGCCGCCACACCCCGGGGTAGACGTCGAAGTACGCCTCCCGGTAGCGGCGGCCGTCCGGGTCGTTCCAGAAGCCCACCGGCATGCTCGGCATCGGCGCGGTGATCACCAGCTCGCCCAGCTCGCCGATGACCGGGGTGCCGTCGGCGGAGCGGGCCTCCACCTTCGCGCCGAGCGCCCGGCAGGTGATCTCACCGGCGTGCACCGGCAGCAGCGGCACCCCGCCGACGAACCCGGTGCAGACGTCCGTGCCGCCGGAGAGGGACTGGAGCTGGAGGCGCTGGCCGACCGTCTCGTACACCCAGGTGAAGCCCTCGGCGGGCAGCGGCGCGCCGGTCGAGCCGACCCCGCGCAGCGCGGCGAGGTCGGCGATCTCGCTGGGCACCAGGCCGGCCTTGCGGCAGGCCAGCAGGAACGGCGCCGAGGTGCCGAAGTACGTCGTCTGGGTCTCCTCGGCCAGCCGCCAGAGCGCACCCAGGTCGGGGTGGCCCGGGTTGCCGTCGAAGAGCACGATCGTCGCGCCCACCGCCGGGGCGGAGACCAGGAAGTTCCACATCATCCAGCCGGTGGTGGTGAACCAGAAGAATCGGTCGGCCGGACCCAGGTCGTGGTGCAGGGCGAGCATCTTCAGGTGCTCCAGCAGGATGCCCCCGTGCCCGTGCACGATCGGCTTGGGCAGGCCGGTGGTGCCCGAGGAGTAGAGCACGTAGAGCGGGTGGTCGAACGGCACCGGGGTGAAGGTCAGCGGCTCGTCGGTCGCGGCCGCCAGCTCGTCCCAGCCCAACGCGCCCTCTGGCGCGGCCTTCATTCGGTCCGGAGTGCCGCCTAGCGGCGCGGAGGCCGAATTATGGCCGTCGGCACCGGCCGGGTCGAGGTACGCGATGCCGACGGTGTGCTCCAGCGAGGGCAGCGCGGCCCGGATGGCGGCCACCTCGCCGCGCCGGTCGACCGGCTTGTCGCCGTACCGGTAGCCGTCCACGGCCACCAGCACCTTCGGCTCGATCTGCTGCCAGCGGTCGGTGACGCTGCGGGTGCCGAACTCGGGCGCGCAGGAGGAGAAGATCGCGCCGAGGCTGCTGGTGGCCAGCAGCAGCACGTACGTCTCGGGGATGTTCGGGGCGTACGCGGCCACCCGGTCCCCGGCGACCACGCCGAGCCGGCGCAGCCCGGCCGCCACCCGGCGGACCTGCTCACGCAGCTGGGCCGCGGTCAGCGTGACCGGCGCGCGGGTCTGGCCGTGCGCGATCACCACCGGGTCGTCGTCCGAGCGTCCCGGCATCCGCAGCACGTTCTCGGCGTAGTTGAGCGTCGCTCCGGGGAACCAGCGGGTGCCCGGCATCGCCGGGTCGGTCAGGGTCGCCGTCGGCGGGGTGTGCGCGACGACCTCGAAGTGGTCCCAGACCGAGCGCCAGAATGCGGCCAGGTCCTCGACCGACCAGCGCCACAGCTCGTCGTAGTCGGCGAAGTCCAGCCCGCGGTGCTCACGCAGCCAACGCAGGTAGTTCCCGATCCGCGACCGCTGGAGTACGTCCGCCGGCGGCGTCCACAGCACGTCACCCACTGCTCCACCCTCCCTCGGGCCCCGCACCACACTGTGAATGGGCCGTGGCGCCATCTTGCCCTACCTCGAAGCGTCATTCTCCGCACCCGGCGCCGGTGAGGGGGCGTGGCCGGTCCACACGCCGGACCGGCCACCTGTGTGGGTCGCGCCGCGACCGGGCGGGCGGGACGGACGCCTCAGCCGGCCCGGTGCGCCTGGATGGCCCGGCGCCTGGCCAGCCGGTGCGCCCGGCGGATCTCCGCCTCCCGGAACCGGCGCTCGTCCTCCGGGGTCTCCGGCAGCACGGGCCGGACCGCCCGGGGCGCGCCGCCCACGTCGACACCGACGAAGACCAGGTACGCGGTGGCCACCCGGACCGGCTCGTCCTCGGCCGAGTCCCAGCGCTCGGCGACCACCCGGACGCCCACCTCCATCGAGGTCTGCCCGGTCCAGTTCACCTGGGCGTGCGCGTGCACCAGGTCGCCGACCCGGACCGCCTCGGAGAAGACGATCTCGTCGATGGCGGCGGTGACGGCGGTGCCCCCGCTGTGCCGCGCCGCGGCGGCCCCGGCCACGTCGTCGACGAACTTCATCAGCACCCCGCCGTGCACCGTCCCGTAGAGGTTGACGTCGACGGCGGTCATGATGCGGCTCAGCGTGACCCGGGAGTACGAGGTGGGCTTGCCCGGCGGGGCGGCGGAGGGGTGCTCGGTCATGGCGGAAACGGTACGGTGCGCGGATGCGACATCTCTGGAGCTTCCTCGCCGGGTTGGTGGTGGCGCCCATCACCTGGGTGCTGATCACTCTCGGGCAGGACGGGTCGGGTCGGACCGTGAACCGCTGGGTGGAGATCGGTACGTACAGCACGCCCAACCTGATCGAGCCGGCCGTCTACCTCGGCGTCGCCGGCATCCTGCTCGGTCTGCTCGGCACCCTGCGCATCTCGCCGCTCGGCCCCCTCGTCGCCGGGCTGCTGCTGGTCATCCCGTACGTCGGGTTGTTCATCGCCCCGTTCACCGTGCTCGACAAGATTCCGGACGGCTGGAAGGTGCTCGGGGACCCACTGCCGCTGGACCAGCCGGTGCGGAACGGCACGCTGTTCCTGATCGGCCTGCTGCTGCTGATGGCGACCTTCAGCGGGCAGCGGTGGCGTCGGTGGCCGGCGGCGCCGTCGACCGGGGCGGAGCTGACCCCGGCCGACGACACATCGCCGGAGAACACCTTCACGCTCGGCGACTGGCCGTCGTCCGGGGCGCGGAGCGAGCAGGAAACCGCCCCGCTCACCCTCGGCTACCCGGACGTGGGCACCCCCACCGAGCCGCTGCCCCGGCGCAGCGGCGCGGAGTCGCCGTGGACCGCGCCGCCCCGCTACGGGTCCGCGAGCGACAGCACCGACAACCGTTGACGGCTGCGGGCGGGCCGGAGAACCCGGCCCGCCCGCCCGACGGGTCGTCGTCAGCCCTTGAGGAGCTGACGGGCCATCACGATGCGCTGCACCTGGTTGGTGCCCTCGTAGATCTGCGTGATCTTGGCGTCCCGCATCATCCGCTCGACCGGGTAGTCGCGGGTGTAGCCGTAGCCACCGAGCAGCTGCACCGCGTCGGTGGTGATCTCCATGGCGGCGTCGGAGGCGAAGCACTTGGCCGCCGCGCCGAAGTAGGTCAGGTCGGCGTCGCCGCGCTCGGACTTGCCGGCGGCGGCGTACGTCAGCTGCCGGGCCGCCTCCAGCTTCATGCCCATGTCGGCGAGCATGAACTGGATGCCCTGGAACTCCGCGATCGCCTTGCCGAACTGCTTGCGCTCGCTGACGTATCCCTTGGCGTAGTCGAGCGCGCCCTGGGCGATGCCGACGGCCTGCGCGGCGATGGTGACCCGGGTGTGGTCCAGGGTCTGCATCGCGGTGGCGAAGCCGGTGCCCTCGGCTCCGATCATGCGGTCGGCCGGGATCCGGACGTTGTCGAGGTAGACCTCGCGGGTCGGGGAGCCCTTGATGCCGAGCTTCTTCTCCGGCGCGCCGAAGCTGACCCCGGCGTCGGCCTTCTCCACCACGAAGGCGGAGATGCCCCGGGAGCGGGCTGTGGGATCGGTCACAGCGAAGACGGTGTAGTACTCCGAGACGCCCGCGTTGGTGATCCACCGCTTCACGCCGTTGAGCACCCAGTGGTCGCCGTCGCGCACCGCCCGGGTGATCATCGACGCGGCGTCGCTGCCCGCCTCCGGCTCGGAGAGGCAGTACGAGAACATCGCGTCGCCCGAGGCGACTCGGGTCAGGTACTTCTGCTTGAGCTCCTCGGAGCCGGCCAGGATCAGCGGCATGGTGCCGAGCTTGTTCACCGCCGGGATCAGCGAGGACGAGCCGCAGGCCCGCGCCACCTCCTCGATGACGATGGCCGTGGCCAGCGCGTCCGCGCCGGCGCCGCCGTACTCGACGGGGATGTGCGGGGCGTGGAAGTCCGCGGCCCGCAGCGCGTCGTAGGACGCCTTGGGGAACTCACCGGTCTCGTCCGCCTCGGCGGCGTTGGGGGCCACCTTCGCGGCACAGACCTCACGGACCGCCTCCCGGATCGCCTCGTGCTCCTCCGGCAACCGGTAGACGTCGAACGACTGCTCTGCGGCCATGTCGGCCCTCCCCTTTCACCGCTATCATGCGCAGTCTGTGGCGTCCTGAAGGTCCGCCGACTGCCGCAGGGTGAAGGATAGCTACCAGGTCCGGCCGGACCTTACCGGCGGGTAGGCTCGCGCACGACCAGCGTCGACACGGCACGACTATCCTCACACAAGACGACAAAGTTCCCTCGGCGCCGGCCTGGCGCCCCAGCCGAACGCGACGCAGCGACGCGCCGCCAGTGCGAGCGGAGAAGACAGGCGTGACGATCCCGTACCCGAACATCCAGCCGGTGCCGGCCATCACTCCGGTGACGCCGCCCTCGGGTGCCCCGCGACCGCGGGTGACCTTCCTCGGGACCGGTTACCTCGGCGCGACGTACGCCATCTGCTACGCCGAGCTGGGTTACGAGGTCCTCGGCTTCGACGTCGACGCGGACAAGATCGCCAAGCTGAACGCGGGCGAGGTCCCGATCCACGAGCCGGGCCTGGACGAGCTGCTCCGGCGCAACCTCGCCGCCGGTCGGCTGCGGTTCAGCACCGACATCGGCGAGGTCGCCGACTTCGGCGACGTGCACTTCATCTGCGTGGGCACCCCGCAGCGCGCCGACGGGATGGGCGCCGACCTGTCGTACGTCGAGGCGTCGGTGACCAGCCTGGCCCAGCACCTGACCCGCAAGGCGCTGATCGTCGGCAAGTCCACCGTCCCGGTCGGCACCGCCGAGTGGGTGGAGCAGCTCGTCGGCAAGCACTCCCCCACCGACCTGGGCGTCGAGGTGGCCTGGAGCCCCGAGTTCCTCCAGGAGGGCTTCGCCGTCGACGACGTGCTGCGCCCCAACCGGATCGTCGTCGGCGTCAAGACCGAGTGGGCCAACGGCATGCTCTACGCCGCCCACAAGGGCGTCTTCGACCTGGCCGCCACCGAGGACCGCGAGGTGCCCCTGGTGGTCACCGACTTCGCCACCGCCGAGCTGGTCAAGGTCGCCGCGAACGCCTTCCTGGCCACCAAGATCTCCTTCATCAACGCGATGGCCGAGGTCTGCGAGGCGTCCGGCGGCGACGTCACCCAGCTGGCCCGGGCGATCGGGTACGACCCGCGCATCGGCAACCGGTTCCTCCAGGCCGGGCTCGGCTTCGGCGGCGCCTGCCTGCCCAAGGACATCCGCGCCTTCCAGGCCCGGGCGCAGGAGTTGGGCGCCGGCGAGGCGCTGCGCTTCCTGCACGAGGTGGACCTGATCAACCTCCGCCGCCGTACCCGGGTCCTCCAGCTCGCCGCCGACCTGCTCGGCCGCCGCTCCGGCCCGGCCGGCCCGGACTTCTCCGGCACCCGGATCGCCGTGCTGGGCGCCACCTTCAAGCCCAACACCGACGACGTCCGCGACGCCCCGGCGCTCGCCGTCGCCGCCCTGCTGGCCAAGTCCGGCGCGGACGTGCACGTGTACGACCCGCAGGGCACCGAGAACGCCCGCCGGGTGGCCCCCGAGCTGACCTACGAGGCCAGCATGAACGACGCGGTGACCGGCGCCGACCTGGTCTGCGTGCTCACCGAGTGGGCCGACTTCCGCAACGCCGACCCGGTCGTCCTCGGCGAGCTGGCCGCCGGGCGCAAGGTGGTCGACGGGCGCAACTGCCTCGACTCCACACTGTGGACCCAGGCCGGCTGGGAGTACCGCGGCATGGGCCGCCCCTGACGGATCCGCGCCGATGCGCCGGCCGGGAAGCACCGCTTCCCGGCCGGCGCTCGTCGTTGTGCCGAATCGCCAGCGCCAGGTGTCGAAATCCGCGCCGGGGCAGGGCATGCTCGACACTGGAGGTCCACAGTGCGGGCCGGCCGGGTGGAGGGGTGTCGTGGAGAGCTTTCAGTGCTCCTCGTGTGGGCGGCAGATTCAGCCGGCCGCCCGTTGCCCGCACTGCGGCGCCGAGCAGCCGCAGTGGCGGGAACACCTGGCCGAGATCGAGCGGTCCATCGCGGAGATGAAGGCGCGCGAGGCGGCCATCCTCGCCGAGCAGCGGCAGATTGCCGCCAAGATGCAGGCCGCCCTCTTCCAGCGCGACATCCTCGCCCACGCCGGCGAGGAGCGGACCAGGCAGGCCACCCGCCCGCGCCGGGTGCTGCGCCGCAAGCCCGGCCGCCGGCCCCCGACCGCCGCCACCGGCGCCCCGCCCCGGGTGCCCCGGCAGGGCGCCGCGCCGCCCGGGTCCGACGACGGCCCGCCGCCGCCCCCGCGCGCCACCGCCACCTGGCTGGACGCCGACGATCCGGAGCACCCGCCGGAGGCGTCCTCCCGCGAGGTGCAGAACATCCCGCTCGGGCTCGGCGCGCTGCTGCTGGCCGTGGCCGCGGTGGTCTTCGCCGCGGTCGCGACCAGCTCGATGGACGCGCTCGCCCGGCTGGGCATCCTGCTGGTCGCCACCGTGCTGCTGCTGCTCGCCCCGCCCGTGCTCGCCCGGCGCGGGCTCACCTCGACCGCCGAGACGATCGCCACGGTCGGCCTGCTGCTGGTGCCGCTGGCCGGGTACGCGCTGTGGGCGGTGGACCGGATCGGTGCCGGCGGCGCCTCCGGCGCGGTCTTCTCCGGGGTGATCTTCGCGGTCACCGCCGCCGTCGCCCTCGGGTACGCCCGGGGCACCGGCCTGCGCGCGCCCCGCTTCGCCGCCGTGCTCGCCACCCAACCGGTGGTGCCGCTGCTGGCGTACGACCGGATCACCGGTCCCGGCGGGTGGGCGCTCGCGCTGACCGTCGTCGCCGTGCTCGACCTCTGGCTGGCCCGCTCGTCGCTGCTGCTGGAACGCCCGGTCCGCCGCGACCTGCCGGTCGACCCGCCGGCCGCGCCGACAGCGCCCCGACAGCGCGCCGCCACCGAGGGCCGGCCCGAGGCGGCGCCCGAAGAGGCCGACGAGGTGCTCGGCGCGGCGGCGACCCCGGCACCGGACGAGGTCGTCCGGCCGGTGCCCTGGCTGCCCCAGGTGACCTGGCTGCTGCACGGCGCGGCGGTGGCGCTCGCCCTGGCGTACGGGGTCACCGCGCTGCTACGCGCGGCCACCGTACCGGCGGCGACGGTGGCCGGCGCGGCGCTGCTGCTGGCCGCGGCGGTGGCCCTCGCCGGCGCGCTGGTGCTGCGGCGACCCCCGCTGCCCGACGTGGCCGCCGGCATCATGACGCTGGCCGTCATCGGGGCGCTGGGCCGGATCGCCTCGGTCGCCTACCCCGGTCGGGCGCTGCTGCTGATCGCCGCCGTCATCACGCTCACCGGGCTGGCCGTGCGGGCCGTACCTGAGGCGGCCCGACGCGGGCCGCAGTTCGCCGCCGCGGCGGCGCTCACGGTCAGCGGGGTGGTCGTCGCCGGCGGCGCCCTGCGCGCCGGCCTGGCCCCGGCCCGCGCGGCCCTGCCGGCCTGGTCCGCCGACCTGACCCGGTTCCCCGGCGAGCTGGCGGCGGCGGTCGGCCCGGCGGCCTGGCAGTTGGCCGCCAGCGCCCTGCTGCTGACCGTGGCGGCGGTGCTCGCCCTGCCGCCGGAGATCCGCCGCGAGTTCGCCGTGGTCGGCGCGGGGCTGACCGCGCTCGCCGTGCCGGCCTCCCTCGGCCTCGGCTGGGCGGCCGCGCCGTGGCCGATGGTGCTGGCCGCAGTCGGCATCGGGGTGCTCGGCCTCTCCGCCGGCACCACCCGCGCCGCGCTGGTGCACGCCGTCACCGCGACGGTGGTGGGCGTGATCGGCGCCGGGGCCGCGCTGAGCCGGCCCGCGCTGACCGCGGCGGCGCTGATCACCCTCGTCGTGGCGGGGGTGCTGGTCGCGCTCGCGCCCCGGGTGCGGATCACCCCGGCGGCGGCCGACACGCTCTCCGGGTGGGCGGCCGGCGGGGCGTCGTTCGCGCTGCCGGGCGCGGTGGCCGCCTTCGTCGCCGCCACCGAGCCGGCCGTCCCGGCGCCCAGTCCGGCGGTGCTGCGCGAGCTGACCGTCCCGATCCTGGCCGCCGGCTTCCTCGCGGTCTGCGTCACGCTGGGCTACGCGGCCATGGTGCAGGTCTCCCAGCGACACATCGCCCTGCCGCACGCGGCCGGCACGGCGCTCGGCGCGCTCGCGGTCGTCGCCGCCGCCTTCGGCGCCCCCGGCACCACCGCCGCCGACGCCTGGGTGGGCGGGCTGCTGCTGGTCGCCACCGTGCTGCTGCTGCTCGCCCCGCGGATCGACGCGGGCCGCCGGTCCGACCTCGCCCTCGACGGCTCCGACCTGGCCGCCGCGGCGGTCACCGCCGCGCTGATCGCCACGCTGGCCCGGATCGCGGCGGTGATCTCCAACGGCGGGCAGCTCGCGGTGGCCGCCGCGCTGGTGCTGCTGGTCGCCGTCGCCGCCCGGGCGATGCCGGAGGAGTGGCGCCGCGGGCCGGTGCTCGGGATCGCCGTCGGCGGCACCCTGATCGGCCTGCTGGCCGGCTGGTCGGCCCTGCGCGGCGGGGTCGGCGTGCTCGCCACGCCCGGACCGATCTGGGCCGGTGACCTCACCGGCTGGCCGGCCGCGCCCACCGGCGGCGCCACCTGGCAGGCCCCGGTAGCGCTGGCGATGCTCGGCACGGCGGCCGGGATCCTGCTTCCGCCGCCCTGGAAGTACGACATCGCCGGCGCGGCGGTCGTGCTCGCCACCATCGGCGCGCCGGCCGCTTTCGACCTGCCCTGGTGGTCGCCGGTGCTGGTCGGGACGATGGTCGCCACGGTCCTCGGCATGGCGGCGGTGGCCTCGGCCGATCCGCGCGCGGGGCTCTCCCGGGCGGTCGCGGCCGGTGCGGTGGCGCTGCACGCGGCGGCCGCCGGGCTGGTCCGGCCGTGGACCACAGCGCTGGCGCTGGGCGCCATCGCGCTGATCGGCCTGGTCGTCGCGGCGCTGGCCCGGGGGCTCGCCCCGTCGCTGACGGAGGACGTGGAGACCGAGGGGATGCCGCCGCACCTGGTGCGGATCGGCGGCGCGGCGGCCGGGGCGGCCCTGCTGGCGCTGCCGGGCGCAGTCGCCGCGCTGGCCGCCGAGTTCGGTCACTCGGCCCAGGTGGTGCTGACCGGTGCGCTGGCGGCGTCCAGCATCGGGCTGGCCGGGGTCGCCGCAGTCCGCCGCCAGGTGCCGCAGTACCTGCCGTACGCGAGCGCGGCGATCGTCGGCGGCGCGACGGTCAGCGCGCTGGCCGCCATCTTCGCCCACCTCCCCTCCGGGGTGTACGCCGCCGCGGCGGCGCTGCTCGGGGTGCTCGCCGAGCTGGTCCGGGCCGCCACCGTCCCGCCGGTCGGCTCGGCCCAGCCGGTACGCCGGTGGGCGGTCCTGCTGGACGGCGCGCTGCGCCGTCTGCCGGACGACGGCACCCGACGCCGCTGGCGCATCAGCCCGGCTGTCGGCGCCTTCGCCGCGGCGGCGCTGCCGACGGCGCTGGCCCTGGCCTCGCTCGCGCCGCTGCTCTACATCGCCCTGGTGGAGCCGCACCGGATGCTCTCCCGCATCTGGCAGGGGCCGCCGCCGGAGCTGCTCACCCCGCCGCCGGAGGCGGTCGACCCGACCCACGTGCTGACCGCGCTGCTGCTCACCGCGACCGCGGCGCTGGCCGCCACCGGGCTCAGCGGCGGGCGGCGCGCGCGGGCGGTACCGGTGGTCCTGCCGGGGCTGGCGGTGACCCTGTTGATCACCCCGGTGGCGCTCGGCCACGCCTGGCCGGAGAGCGCCCTGGCGGCACTCGCGGTCTTCACCATCTCGATGCTCGGGCTCGCGCTGACCCCGCCGCCGCCGCTGGCCGAGCCGGCCCGGTCGCTGCGGGTGACCCGGGTGCTGGTCTTCGTGATCGGGCTGGCCGGCGGCGGTGCCGGGCTGGCCGGCAGTCTCGGCACCCAGGGCCTGACCCTGTTCACCCTGGGCGGCGCGGTGGGCGTCGGCACCGTCGCGGCGCTCTACGGCACCACCCAGCGGGCGCGCATCCTCGGCTGGCTCTTCGCCTCGCTGATGGCGCAGCTCTTCGTGCTCACCGCCGGGCTGGTGGCCGGGTTCGCCGCCGTCTGGTCGGCGTTCGGGGTGCTGGCGGTCGGCGCGGTGTTGCAGGTGTTCGCGGCGACCCTGCCGAGGCTGCGCCGCCCCGAGGCGCAGCCCGAGGCGGCCACCGTGGAGTGGACCGGGTACGCGGCCGCGCTGATCGCCCTGGCGCTGGCCTACGACTCACCCCGGCACATCGCCGCCCTGCTGGCCGCCTGGGGTGCCGTGCTCGGGGTGGCCGCGAGCCGGCCGGGGCGCCGCCCGCTGGAACGGCAGATCCTCTTCTGGGCGGTGGTGGCCTGCGAGATCACCGCCTGGTGGATCCTGATGCGGGTCGCCGACGTGGCGCTGCCGGAGGCGTACACGCTGCCGTTCGCGGCGCTCGCCCTGCTGGTGGGGATGCTGGAGCTGCGGCACCGCCCGGACCTGTCGAGCTGGGTGGCGTACGGGCCGGCGCTGGTCACCGCGTTCGTGCCGACCCTGGCGATCGTGCTGGCGACCGAGTCCAGCATGCTGCGGCAGGTACTGCTGCTGCTCGGCGCGGTGGCGGTGCTGATCTTCGGCACCACCAGCCGGCAGCAGGCACCGGTGATCGTCGGCGCCACCGTCACCGCGATCGCCGCGGTGCACGCGCTGTTCAGCCTCGGCCCGTGGCTGGTGCTGATCCCGGTCGGCGTGGTGCTGCTGGTGCTGGGCGCGAGCAACGAGCGCCGCCGGCGCGCCCAGGAGCGGCTGCAGAGCGCGCTGCGCGGCATGCGGTGAATCGGAGGGTCCCTGTGGCGTGAGTGCCGTGTTGCGCAGAGCGTGCCGGGTGGTCGCAGATCACGAACTGGTTGCCGAGCCCGGTGCCGGGGGCCTCGTCGCGGCCGGGATCATGCCGGGGTCACTCGGTGGTCGCCGCCGGGCGGCCCGGTCGATCTCGACGTGATCAGGAGTCGCGGCTACCAGCGGTGACGGTCAACTCCGGCCCATGCCGCACCCCGCAGCGCCTTTGCTCTGCTGCCCTTCACGCAACAGTCACGCCGAGTGACGACCCGTCGAGCGGCAGGTTCCCGGGCGTATCGCATTCCGGCTGTTCAAGGCGGTGTTGCTTACGGGGCAGCAGAGCAAAGGGAGCGAACCTGGGACCCGGAGGGGCGTCACAGCCGGCACGCTGCGTGATGCCCCCTGGGATCACCGACGGTGAGCGCCGTCGTCGGGTGGAGCGGTCAGGCGAGGGAGGCGCGGAGGGCGGCGTCCTTCTCGGCCACCATCTCCTCCAGGCTCGCCTGGAAGGCGGTCATCCGCTTCAGCAGCGCCGGGTCCGAGGCGGCCAGGATGCGGACGGCGAGCAGGCCCGCGTTGCGGGCGTTGCCGATCGACACGGTGGCCACCGGCACCCCGGCCGGCATCTGCACGATGGAGAGCAGGGAGTCCATCCCGTCGAGGTGCTTGAGCGGCACCGGCACGCCGATCACCGGCAGCGGAGTCACCGAGGCGACCATGCCGGGCAGGTGGGCCGCGCCGCCCGCCCCGGCGATGATCACCTTGACGCCGCGGTCGGCGGCGGAGCGGCCGTATTCGATCATCTTGACCGGGGTGCGGTGGGCGGAGACGACGCCCACCTCGTAGGGCACCCCGAACTCGTCCAGCGCCTCGGCGGCGGCCTTCATGACCGGCCAGTCCGAGTCGCTGCCCATGATCAGCCCAACGGTGCTCACGCCTGCCCCTCCCGCAGCCAAGAAGCGGCCCGCGCCGCCCGCGCCCGCACGTGGTCCAGGTCGTTGCCGAGCAGCGTGACGTGCCCGATCTTGCGGCCCGGCCGCACCTGCTTGCCGTACAGGTGGACCTTGGCGCCCGGCTCGGCGGCGAAGAGGTGATGCAGCCGCTCGTCGATGGAGATGCCGCCCGGCTCGCCGCCGAGCACGTTCGCCATCACCACCACCGGCGCGGTCAGCGAGGTGTCCCCCATCGGGTAGTCGAGCACGGCCCGCAGGTGCTGCTCGAACTGCGAGGTGCGGGCGCCCTCGATGGTCCAGTGCCCGGAGTTGTGCGGCCGCATGGCCAGCTCGTTGACGACCAGGCCGGTGTCGGTCTGGAACAGCTCCACCGCCAGCAGGCCGACGACGCCGAGCGCGGTGGCCAGGTCGATGGCGAGCTGCTGGGCGGCGAGCGCCAGCTCCTCCGACAGGTCGGGTGCGGGGGCGAGCACCTCGACGCAGATCCCGTCCCGCTGCACGGTCTCCACCACCGGGTACGCGGCGACCTGTCCGAACGGCGAGCGAGCCACCTGCACGGCCAGCTCCCGACGCAGCGCCACCCGCTCCTCGACGATCAGCGAGGTGCCGCCGGCGAGCAGCGTCGCGGCCAGCTCGGCGGCCCGGGTGGGGTCGTCGACCATCCAGACGCCCCGGCCGTCGTAGCCGCCGCGGGCGGCCTTCAGCACCACCGGCCAGCCGTTCTCCTCGCCGAAGGCGACCAGGTCGGCGGGCTCGGCGACCGGCCGCCAGGCCGGGTTGGGCGCACCCAGTGCAGCGAGGCGCTCCCGCATGATCCGCTTGTCCTGCGCGTGCAGCAGCGCGTCGGCGGCCGGGAAGAGCTTCACGCCCTCGGCGGCGAGGGCGCGGATGTGCTCGGTGGGCACGTGCTCGTGGTCGAAGGTGACCACGTCGCAGCCCTTGGCGAAGGTGCGCAGCGCGGAGAGGTCGGTGTGGTCGCCGTACTGGACGTCGGAGGCGACCAGGGCGGCGCCGTCGTCCGGGGCGAGCGCCAGCACGCGCAGTGACTGGCCGAGGGCGATGGCGGCCTGGTGGGTCATCCGGGCCAGCTGGCCTCCGCCCACCATGCCGACGACGGGCAGACCGGTACGGGAATCCATAGCGCCGCCAGCCTATCCGGGCCGCCGGCGAGCACCGCCGCGAGGGCCGCCCGGCCCGCCAGATCGACTCCGGGCGTCAGCCGAGCTGGGCGACCAGCTCGTCGACCGAGGTCACCGGCCGCTGGCAGACGAAACCCCGGCAGACGTACGCGGTGGGCCGCCCGTCGACCAGCGGCCGGTCCGCGAGCAGCGGCACCCCCGGCTGGTCGGGTCGACCGGCGACCACCACCGCGCCCGGCGGGGCGTGCCGCACGGCGGCGGCCACCAGCGGATCACCCACCGCGTCGTCGGTGGCCACCGCGATCTCGTACGGCCCGGAGAGCAGCGCCTCGCCCACCGTCGCCGCGTAGCCGGTGAAGCGGGCGTGCCGCCCGACGATCGGCGCGACGGTGGCCAGCGCCGCCTCGGCCGCCTCCCGGTACCGGCTCTCCCCGGTCAGCGCCGCGTACGCCACCAGCGCCGCCACGATCGCCGAGCGCCCCGACGGGGTGGCGTTGTCGGTCGGGTCGGCCGGCCGGGCGACCAGCTGCTCGGCGTCGTCGGCGGTGTCGTAGAAGCCGCCGCCCGGGGCGGCGAACCGGGCCAGGGCCACGTCGAGCAGTCCGCCGGCCAGCTCCAGCCAGCGCCCCTCGCCGGTGAGCTGGTGCATCGCGCAGAACGCCTCGGCCACGCAGCCGTAGTCCTCCAGCACGCCGGCCGGCTCGCCGACCACCTTGTCCCGGGACGCCCGGCGCAGCCGCCCGTCCACGATGTGCACGGCGGCCAGGTGCTCGACGGCGTCGCGCATCGCGCCGTCGACGACGATGGTGACGCCCTCCATCAGGTTGGCGTCCTCGTCTTCGGGCGAGGCGTAGAGGGCGGCGACCCGGAGGAACTCGGCGATCGCGGTGATCGCCAGGCCGTTCCAGGCGGCCACCACCTTGTCGTCGCGGGCCGGTTGCGGGCGGGTGTCCCGGGCGACGAGCAGCCGACCGACGACGTCCCGCCAGCGGGCCCGGATCTCCGGGTCGGCGTCGTCGACGTCCCGGGCGAGCCGCAGCACGCTCGTGCCGTGCTCAAAGGTGCCCGCCTCAGTCACCTCGAAGAGGTCGGCGGCCCAGCGGCCGTCCTCCTCGCCGAGCGCCTCGACGAGCTGGGCCGGGGTCCAGGCGTAGGTCAGCCCCTCGACGCCCTCGGTGTCGGCGTCCAGCGCGGAGGCGAAGCCCTCCCCCGGCCGGTGCAGCTCGTCGGCGAGGAACCGGGCGGTGTCCCGGGCCACCCGCCGGGCCATCCGGTCGCCGGTGAGCCGCCAGAGCTCGGCGTAGAACCGCAGCAGCAGGGCGTTGTCGTAGAGCATCTTCTCGAAGTGCGGCACGGTCCAGTGCGCGTCCACCGAATAGCGGGCGAAGCCGCCGGCGAGCTGGTCGTGGATGCCGCCGCGGGCCATCGCCTCGGCGGTGTGCCGGGCGATCTCCAGGCTGCGCGGCGAGCCGGTGCGCTCGTGGTGCCGGAGCAGGAAGAGCAGGTTCATGTGCGGCGGGAACTTCGGCGCCCCGCCGAAGCCGCCGTTCGTCGCGTCGTACTCGCCGGAGAGCTGGTCGGCGGCGGAGTCCAGCAGCTCGGCGGTGAGCGGGGCGGTCGGGCCGCCGACGGCCTGGGCGCCGCCGATCGCCTCGACCACGGCGGCGCCCTGGCGCAGCACCGCCTCGCGCTGGTCGCGCCACGCCGTGGCGACCGACTCCAGCAGCCGGACGAAGTTCGCCTTGGGGAAGTACGTGCCGCAGAAGAACGGGGTGCCGTCGGGGGTGGCGAAGACCGTCATCGGCCAGCCGCCCTGCCCGGTCATCGCCTGGGTGGCGGTCATGTAGACCGCGTCGACGTCCGGCCGCTCCTCCCGGTCCACCTTGATCGCCACGAAGTCGTCGTTGACCAGCGCGCCGACCTGCTCGTTCTCGAACGACTCGTGCGCCATCACGTGACACCAGTGGCAGGCCGCGTAGCCCACGGAGATCAGCACCGGCACGTCCCGCCGCTTCGCCTCCGCGAACGCCTCGGCGCCCCACGGCCACCAGTCGACCGGGTTGTCGGCGTGCTGGAGCAGGTACGGCGAGGTCGCGTCCGCGAGTCGGTTCACCCGACGACCATATCCAGCCGGACGGGCCCGCGCCGGTCGGACCGACGGCAATCACGGGGCCTTCCGTAGTTCACTTTCATCTATTTATATCTGTGCATGCCGGCGATCGTCGCCGGCCTCGCGAGGAGGCACGCATGCGCGGATCCCGTCTGTCCGTACTCACCTCGGTCGCGGTGCTCGCGGTCGTCCTCACCGGACAACCCGCGGTCGCCGCCGTCGACCCCGCCACCCGGATCTCCGGGACCACGGCCGTCGGCACCCACAACGCGTACGAGCGCGGCACCTACACCTACCTGGCGCAGGCGCTCGATGCCCGGCCCGGGATGATCGAGCTGGACGTCTGGCCGGACGTGCTCACGCGCCAGTGGCGGGTCAGCCACTCCAACCCGCTCGGCAACGACAACAACTGCGTCGCCGCCACCAGCGCCGCGCAGCTCTACACCGGCACCCGCAACAAGAACCTCGAACACTGCCTGGACGACATCCGGCTCTGGCTGGGCGCCCACCCCGACGCCGGGCCGGTGCAACTCAAGCTGGAGCTGAAGACCGGCTTCAGCGCCCGGACCGGGCAGGGACCGGTCCAGCTCGACGCGCTGCTCGCCGCCCGGCTCGGCGACCGGGTCTTCCGCCCGGTCGACCTGCGCGGCGGGTACGCCTCGCTGGACGCCGCCGCCCGGGCCGACGCCTGGCCGACCCGCCAACAGCTCGCCGGCAAGGTGCTCGTGGAGCTGATCCCGGGCACCGTGGAGGAGGGCAACCCCACCGACACGCTCCGCACCGACGTCGAGTACGCCCGTCACCTCGCCGGGCTGGCGTCGGCCGGCACCCTCGCCCGGGCCCAGGCGTTCCCCGCCGTGCACAACGCCCAGGCCGGCGACCCACGCACCCGCTACACCGAGGTGAGCCTGCGGCCGTGGTTCGTCGTCTTCGACGGCGACGCGAGCACGTACGTCGGCGGCGGCATCGACACCTCCTGGTACGCCACCAACCACTACCTGCTGGTGATGACCGACGCGCAGAACGTGCCGCCGAAGGTGGGGAACACCGACCCGGACACCGCCCGGGCCCGCGTCGCCGAACTGGCGGCGGCGCACGCCAGCATCGTCTCCGCCGACTGGGCGGCGCTGCCGACCGTCGTCGGCGAGGTCCTCCCCCGCGCCTGACGCCAGCCGGGAACCGGTCGCGGCGGGTCGCGGTGTTCCGCTGTCCGGACACCGCGACCCGCCGCAGCCTGCGGCCGGTGGGTCAGGAGGCGCCGTCGGCGCGCAGCGGGAAGACGTTCGACTCGGCCGACTCGCGCAGCGTGCCGAGCACCGCGCCGATCTTGTCGGCCGGCATCGGCTTGAAGAAGTGGTAGCCCTGGGCGGCGTTGCAGCCCAGCTCGGCCAGCGCGAGCCGCTGCTCGGCGGTCTCCACCCCCTCCGCGACCACCCGCAGCCCCAGCTCGTGGGCGAGCCCGACGGTGGTCCGGACGATCGCCGCGGCCTCCGGCGACTCGGCCATCCGGATCACGAACGAGCGGTCCACCTTGAGCTCGTCGACCGCGATCCGGGTCAGGAAGGTCAGCGACGAGAAGCCGGTGCCGAAGTCGTCGACGGCGAGCTGCACGCCCATCGCGCGGACCGTGGCCAGCACCTCGTCGATCACCTCCAGCTCGCTCATCACCACCGTCTCGGTGATCTCCAGGACCAACCGCTGCGGCGGCACCTGGTGGCGGCGCAGCGCGTCGGCGATCTCGGCCGGCAGCCGGGGATCGAGCAGGCTACGGGCCGACAGGTTCACCGAGATCGGCACGTCCAGGCCCTCCCGGGCCCAGTCGGCCGCCACCGCGAGCGCCTTGTCCAGCACGTACCGGGTGAAGGCGCCGAGCTGCTCGCTGTTCTCCACCGGGCGGATGAAGTCGGCCGGGCCGAGCCAGCCGCGGCGCGGGTGCCGCCAGCGGATCAGCGCCTCCACGCCGGTCGGGGCACCGGTGGCCAGGTCGACCGCCGGTTGCAGGGCCAGCACCAACTGGTCGTCGGCCTGCAACGCCTCCCGCAGCTCCGCCAGCAGCGCCAGCTGATCGGTGCTCGCGGCGTCCCGGGCGCTGTCGTAGGCGGCGACGCTGCCGCCGCCCTCCTTGGCCTGGTACATGGCGATGTCGGCCCGGCGCAGCAGCTCGGTCAGGTCGGCGGTGCCCGCCCCGGCCACCACCACTCCCACCGACACCTCGACGGACATCCGCACCCCGGCCACCTCGGTCGGGGCGGCCAGCCGCTCGGCGATCTCCCGGGCCTGGCGCAGCGCGTACGCCATCGGGGCGGACCGGTCGCCGATCACCGGGACCGAGGTCAGCAGCAGGGCGAACTCGTCCCCGCCGAGGCGCCCCAGCAGGTCGCCCGGGCGGGCGAGGGTGCCGAGCCGGTTGGCGGTGAGCCGCAGCAACTGGTCGCCGGCCGCGTGTCCGAGGGTGTCGTTGACCTCTTTGAACTGGTTGATGTCCAGCAGCAGCAGCGCCACCGGGTGGTCGTGGGCGAGCTGCCGCAGCGCCTGGTCGCCCTTGCTGAGCATGGCCGCCCGGTTCACCAACCCGGTCAGCGCGTCGTGCACCGCCTCGTACGACGACCGGGCGCTGACCAGCCGCAGCTCCCGGTGGGTGGCCGCGTCGTGCAGCGCGGCGGCGAGGGCGTCGGAGAAGGCGGCCACGGCGTCCCGCTCGCGGGCACTCGGTGGCGCGGTGGCGGGGAACCGGACCCGCAGCTCGCCGACCTCGACGTCGCCGACGGTCAGCGGGCGGGCCAGCTCGTGCTCCGCGGTGGACGGCGGGGCGGGCGGCCCGACCTCGCGGTCGCGCACCTGGCCGGAGGCGTCCCCCCGGTACCGGCGCCAGCGGCCGTCGCCCCGGACCACGTCGACGTCGACCAGCTCGGCGCCGAAGAGGGTCAGCGCGCCGGTCACCGCGGCGCTGGCCACCCCGCGCTCGTCGAGCTGGTTCAGCGCGGCGGTCGCCTCCGCGAAGGCCCGCCAGTCCCGCCGTTCCTGGTCGGCCCGGAGCCGGTGCCGGTAGGTCTGCTGGAGCAGCCAGAGCAGGGGCGGGAGCAGCAGCAGCCAGCGGGCGTCGGCCTCCACCAGGGCGACCACGACCAGGCCGACCGCGACGTTGCCGACGAACATCAGCAGCTTGCCCCGGAGCGCGGCGAGCACCGGCGGGCCGATGGCGACGCCGTGCCGCAGCGCCAGGGTGGCGCCGCCGAGGCAGGCGGTGGCGAGCAGGTAGGTCACCGAGCCGGCGATCAGGGCGAGCGCGAGCCCGGGGGTGGGCGCGGCCAGCAGCGGCGCGCCGAGCGCGGTGGCGACCGCGACGGCGAGCGCGGTGGCGGCGGTCAGCGAGGCGGCGATCCGCAGCACCTCGAGCGGGGGCCGACGGTCGACGGCCAGGGACATCCCCGTCCAGGCCAGGCCGGTGCCGAGCAGCGCCGCGGCCGGCAGCCACCCGGCCGGTACCAGGTAGAGGCAGACGATCAGCGCGGCTTCGCCCCAGGTGATGCTGACCATGCCGGTGGGGGTGCGGAACCTCAGCCGGGCCAGTTGGGCGACCGCGAACGCGGCGAGGGCGATGCCGAACCGCGCGGCGGCGGGAAGAGCATCGTCCGGCGGCAGCGTGACGGGGACGGTCAGGCCGATCAGGACCGCCGTGAAGGCGGTCAGCGTGACGGCGGTGACCAGCAGGAGCACCCGTGGCGGCGTGCCGCCCGGATCGGGCCGGTCGACCTGGTCGCCGGCCCGGCCGGACGTCACCGGCCCGCTCCGTCCGCCGGCACACGGGGGATGCCCGGGACGGACGCTGCTGCGACGGTCATGGCGCGCCCTCCCGCGCACGGCTCAGGGACTTTTCGGTCCCCCCGGCGGAAGGCTAAGCCAATCCGGGTGGTCGCAACAGGGGCTGACGACCCGGATCGGCGTGAATCACGCTCCGACTAGCCGTTTCGGTGCTGCTGGTGGCCGTTGGGCGTGTCGGTGGGTGAATCCTGCGTCGGGGTCCCGCCCGCCGGATCGGTGGCCGACGTGTCGGCCTGCCCCTGGGTGGGGAACCGGTCGGGCAGCCGGCGCAGCCGGGCGTTCATGTTGCGGATCAGCAGGATGGTGGCGGCGGCCAGGAGCAGGATGAGGAAGAGGCCCATCGGCCCGGCCAGACCACCCGTGCGGGTGTCACCGAAGTTGTTCTCCGCGAGCACCTGGGCAGCGGCGGTCAGCATGGTGTTTCTCCGATGTGCGGTGGGGTTTCAGCGTAGCTCCCCGCCCGGTCAGCGGGCATGGGCCGTCTCGCGCACCCCGGCGAAGAGGTCCGACTCGGGCAGCGGGCTGTCGACCAGCGAGCGGACCAGCTGGAAGTCCTCCGTGGGCCAGGCGTGCCGCTGCAGCTCCATCGGCACGTGGAACCAGAAGCCGTCCGGGTCGATCTGGGTGGCGTGGGCGCGCAGGGCGTCGTCGCGGACCGGGAAGTAGTCGGCGCACTCCACCCGGGTGGTGATCCGCGGGCCCTTGTCGGGGCGGTCGTCCCAGCGCTTGAGCCACTCCTCGTAGGGGGAGGCCAGGCCGGCGGCGAGCATGCCCTCGTGCAGCGCCATGATCTTGCCCTTGGAGAAGCCGATGTCGTAGTAGAGCTTCAGCGGCTGCCAGGGCTCGCCGAGCTCCGGGTAGCGCTCCGGGTCGCCGGCCGCCTCGAAGGCCGCCACGCTCACCTTGTGGGTCATGATGTGGTCAGGGTGCGGGTAGCCGCCCTCCTCGTCGTACGTGGTGACGACGTGCGGACGGAACTCGCGCATCAGCCGCACCAGCGGACCCGCGGCCACCTCGACGTCCGCCAGGGCGAAGCAGCCCTCGGGCAGCGGCGGCAGCGGGTCGCCCTCGGGCAGCCCCGAGTCGACGAAGCCGAGCCAGGCCTGCTCGACGCCGAGGATCGCCCGGGCGGCGTCCATCTCGGCGCGGCGGATCTCGCCGATGTTGGCCCAGACGTCGGGCCGGTCCATCTTCGGGTTGAGCACGCTGCCCCGCTCGCCGCCGGTGCACGTCACGACCAGGACGTCGACACCCTCCGCGACGTACTTCGCCATGGTCGCGGCGCCCTTGCTCGACTCGTCGTCGGGGTGCGCGTGCACCGCCATGAGACGCAGTTGCTCTGCCACTGTGGGCGCTCCTCGTCTGTGCCGGCCGACGGCCCACCCCGGGCCGCCCGGCTGACCTGCCGGAATCCTCCCCCGTGCCGGACCCTGCCGGCGCCGACCTGTCATCCTTGACCACAGGACGGGCTGGGAGCGTGGAACTCTCCCATTCTTGCCGATGCTTCCGACAACAACGCCAGGAGATACCCGCCGGTGACCGAGACGCACGCCACAATCACCCCGGGAGCGCCCGCGTTCCCGCCCGGGCGGTACGGCCGCCGCCGCGAGCCGGGCCGCCGCCGGCCGCTGCTGGTCTGGCTGCTGGCGGCCGCCCTGGTCGCCGGGATGGCCCTGGTCGCGGCGCAGCTCTACGCCCGGTACGGCGACCCGGCGTACGACGCCGAAGTGATCACCTACACCGACCTCACCGACTCCGGGGTGCGGGTCGACTTCCGGGTCACCCTGCCCGAGGGCGGCGCCGCGGTGTGCGTGCTGCGGGCCCGCTCCCACGACGGTGCCGAGGTGGGTCGGGACGAGGTCGCGGTGAGCGCGCGGCCCGGCGCGCGGCACGCCACCGCCCAGCACCGGATCACCACCACCGCGCGGCCCTTCATCGGCGAGGTCGTCCGCTGCCGGCCCGCCGGCTGACCCGCCGGCCGGGGACCACCGGTCGGGTACCGGCGCTGGGGTGATCGACGACACCCGCGGGTGTGCCGCACTGGTAACTTGGTAACTCACCTGTCAGCCAGTTCCGCACGATCGAGGAGTACGCCTGTGTCCACCAATGACAACGAGGCGCCCGCCGCCTGGCTGTCCCAGGACGCGTACGACCGCCTGGAGGCCGAGCTCGACCAGCACATCGCCAACCGGCCGGTCATCGCCGCCGAGATCAACGCCCGGCGCGAGGAGGGCGACCTGCGGGAGAACGGTGGCTACCACGCCGCCCGCGAGGAGCAGGGCAAGGCCGAGGGGCGCATCCTCTACCTCAAGGAGCTGCTGCGCACCGCCAAGGTCGGCGAGGCGCCGACCGCCGACTCGGTGTCGCCCGGCATGGTCGTGACGATCTACTTCGACGACGACCAGGACGACACCGAGACGTTCCTGCTCGGCTCGCGGGAGATCGCCTCCACCACCGACCTGACGGTCTACAGCCCGGAGTCGGCGCTCGGCAAGGCGATCCTGGGCGGCCGCCCCGGCCAGACCTGCACCTACACGGCGCCGAGCGGCGCCGACATCAAGGTGACCGTGGTCAGCTTCGAGCCGTTCTCCGGCTGAGACCGGCCCCGCCGGGTCCGCGCGACCCGGCGGTTCCCATCGCGTACGCCCCGAGGCGTGGCACCGTCGCCGGTGTCACGCCTCGGCCGCGAAGACCACCTGGTAGCCGCTGGCCCGCAGGGCGCTGATCAGCGTGTCGGAGTGCTCGACGCCCCGGGTCTCCACCGACAGCGCCACCTCCACCTCGCCGAGGCGCAGGTGCGGGTTGGCCCGCTGGTGCTCCACGTCGACCACGTTCGCCCGGTGCTCGGCGATCTCGGTGAGCAGCGAGGCGAGCTGACCGGGCCGGTCCGAGCAGCGCACCGTGAACCGCAGGTAGCGCCCGGCCGCGGCCAGGCCGTGCTCGATCACGCGCAGCATCAGCAGCGGGTCGATGTTGCCGCCGGAGAGCACCGCGACCACCGGCGCCTCCACCTCGACCACCCCGGCCAGCAGCGCGGCCACGCCGACCGCGCCGGCCGGCTCGACCACCTGCTTGCCGCGCTCCAACAGCATCAGCAGCGCCCGGGAGATGTCCTCCTCGGAGACCGTGACGATCTCGTCGACCAGCTTGCGGACGTGGGTGAAGGTGATCTCCCCCGGCCGGCCGACCGCGATCCCGTCGGCGATGGTGGCGAAGGACGGCAGGCGTACCGGCTCGCCGGCGATCAGCGAGGGCGGGAAGGCCGCCGCGCTGGCCGCCTGGACCCCGACCACCCGTACGTCGGGGCGCAGCGCCTTGGCCGCCACCGCGATGCCCGAGATCAGGCCACCGCCGCCGACCCCGGTGATGATCGTCTTCACGTCGGGGCACTGTTCGAGGATCTCCAGCGCCACGGTGCCCTGACCGGCGATCACGTCGGGGTGGTCGAACGGGTGGATCAGCACCGCGCCGGTCCGCTCGGCGTAGGTCTGCGCCGCCACCAGGGACTCGTCGACGGTGTTGCCGACCAGTTCGATCTGCGCGCCGTACCCCTTCGTGGCGGCCACCTTGGGCAGCGGCGCGTTCACCGGCATGAACACGGTGGCGTGGGCGCCCACCAGGCCGGCGGCGAGGGCGACGCCCTGGGCGTGGTTGCCGGCGCTGGCCGCGACCACGCCCCGGGCGCGCTCCTCCTCGCTCAGCCGGGAGATCCGCACGTACGCGCCGCGCACCTTGTACGACCCGGCGCGCTGCACGTTCTCGCACTTCAGCCACGCCGGGCCGCCCAGCTTGGCGCTCAGCGGCCGGGAGGGCTCCAGCGGGGTGGTGCGGGTGACGCCGGCGAGCAGTTCCCGCGCGGCCCGTACGTCGGCGAGACCGACCAGTTCCGTCATGCCCCGATCGTGCCACCCGCCACCGGGGGAACCTGCGGCGACGCCGGGGGCGTGTCGGCCGAGGCCTGCGGCGCGGGCGCGGCCACCGGCTGCGGCTGCTGCTGCGGCGGGGCGAACGCGCCGGGGGCGAACCCGGCGGGCACCGGGGTCCCCGGGGCGTACGGCCAGGCCGGGGTGGCGCGGGCGATCCGGTCCTGCTGGGCGGCGGAGATCTTCCGGATCAGCACGATGAACGACGCGGCGGCCACCACGCAGGCGATCGCCGGGATCGCGTTGCGGCCGAGGGCGCCCTGGTAGTAGTCCACGTACGCCTGGAAGTCCTCGTGGTCGACGGCCGTCTCCGGGAGCTGGGCGTACTCGAGGTCGTTCTTGCGGCTGAACAGCCGCTCGCCGAGACTGAAGACCAGCCACGCCGCCCACCAGACGACGACCAGCCACGGGGTGCTCCGGCGCCAGAGGCTGTCCCGGGCGATGTTGGCCACCACCCGGACGGGCACCACGAAGTTCGCGAACGGCACCAGCCAGCCGGCGATCGCCCAACCCTGACCGAGGACGGGCAGCGCGCCGGGGAAGGCGTCGATGTTCTTGCGCGCCCGCCAGGTCCAGATGATGACCAGCACGGCGGCGGTCAGGTAGGCCACCACGAACGGCAGGCTCACCGCGACCTCGAACAGCATCGCCCCGAAGAGCACGTCGCTGTCGCCGTCGCGCTCGGCCTGCCTCGCCAGCACCATCCCGGCCACCGGGGCGAGCGCGGACAGCAGGTAGAACGCGGCGGCCACACCGACCGCGATCGAGGCGGCCAGGCCGATGCCGCGCACGGCGTGGGTCTCCAGCCCCGGCGTGACCGCCGGCTGCCCGAGAGGGGTGTAGCAGTTCTGGCACTCGTTGAAGCTCGGGGACGTGGCGTCCCCGCAGGTCTGGCAGAGCATGGGGACCGTCCAGGGAGGTGCGGCGAGGGGGGTGCGCGCACACGCTAGACGATCATGCGGCGGCCGGCGACCCCGTTCCGACCCGCGGATAGCCGGGGGCGTGCCGGGACCACGGCGCCTGCATCTCGAACTGCCCGGCGACGGAGAGCAGCAGCAGCTCCGAGCCGGGCGGACCGATCAGCTGCGCGCCGACGGGCAGGCCGTCGGGGCGCCGGCCGACCGGCACCACGATGGCCGGCAGGCCGGCGATGTTCCAGGGCGCCGCGTACGGGGCGTACCGGATGTTGGCCTTCATGTTGGCCACCCACGACCGGGCGGACCAGGCGGCGGCCTCCGGCGGCGGGCCGGCCAGCGCCGGGGTGAGCAGCAGGTCGACCGAGTGGTCGGTGAAGAAGTTGATCGAGCGTTCGCGCCAGGCGGCCCGGTCGGCCTCCCGGACGTACCCCCGTCGCTGCGCCCACTCGCCGAGCGCGACGTGCCGGCGGCTGCGCCGCTGGAGGTCACGCCGGGCGATCCCGGCGGCGCGCACCTCGGTGGCGGCCGCGGCGAACCAGGTCGCGATGCCCTGGAGACCGAGCGCGGTCGGGTAGACCGGGTCGGCGGGGACGGTGTCGTGGCCGGCGGCGGCGAGCAGCCGGCCGGCGGCTGCCACCGCGTCCCGGTTGGGGGCGTCCGGCGAGACCCCGCGCACCGGGGAGCGCAGCGAGACGCCGACCCGCAGCCGCGGCGGCGGGACCAGCTTGTCGGCCCGGCGCCCGGCGAGTACCTGGAAGCCGACCGCGGCGTCCGCCACCGTGGTGGTGAGCATCCCGTGCTCGGTGAGGCCGAACCAGTCCTCCGCGCCGAGCTGGGTGGGGATCACGCCCCGGCCCGGCTTCAGGCCGACCAGGCCGCAGCAGGCCGCCGGGATCCGGATCGAGCCGAGCCCGTCGTTGCCGTGCGCGATCGGCACCAGCCCGGCGGCCACCGCGGCGGCGGCGCCGCCGGAGGAGCCGCCGGGGGTGCGGCGGGTGTCCCACGGGTTGCGGGTGATCCCGGACTCGTCGTCGGTGAGGGCCCAGAGGCCCAGCTCCGGCATCCGGGTCACCCCGAGGATCACCGCGCCGGCGCCGCGCAACCGCCGGACCACCTCGTGGTCGGCCTCCGCGATGCCGGTACGCACGGCGGCCGAGCCGTTCCAGGTGGGTACGCCGGCGACGGCGGTGTTCTCCTTCACCGCCACCGGCACCCCGGCCAGCGGAAGGTTGGCCAGGTCCTCCTGCTCGTCGACCTTCTCCGCCTCGGTGATCGCCTCCCCGCCGCGTACCGTGCGGAACGCGGCGAGGTCGGCGTCGACCCGGGCGATGTGGTCCAGGTGGTCGGCGACGACCTGGGTGGCCGAGACATCGCCCCGGCGTACGCCCCGGGCGATTTGCTTGGCGGTCGCTCCGACCCAGGTCGGCATGATGTCCTGCACGGCCACCCTCCCCAGCCAGCGGTCAGCCCAGCGCCTGCTCCAGATCGGCGAGCAGGTCGTCGACCGTCTCGATGCCGACAGACAGTCGCACGAGATCGCCGGGAACTTCAAGCGGCGAGCCGGCAGCACTTGCATGTGTCATCCGGCCCGGGTGCTCGATCAGGGACTCGACGCCGCCCAGCGACTCGGCGAGCACGAAGAGCTTGGCCCGGTTGCAGATCTCCACGGCGTGCTCCTCGCCGCCCGAGGCGCGGAAGGAGATCATGCCGCCGAACCGGCGCATCTGCTTCGCGGCCACCTCGTGACCGGCGTGCGAGGGCAGGCCCGGGTAGATCACCTCGGCGACCTTGGCGTGCCCGTCCAGGTACGCGGCGATCCGCTCGGCGTTGTCGCAGTGCCGGTCCATGCGTACCCCGAGGGTCTTGATGCCGCGCAGGGTCAGCCAGGCGTCGAAGGGCCCGTTGATCGCGCCCATCGCGTTCTGGTGGTAGCGCAGCTCGTCGCCGAGGCCGGCGTCGGCGGCGATCAGCGCGCCACCCACCACGTCGGAGTGTCCACCGATGTACTTGGTGGTCGAGTGGACCACCACGTCCGCGCCGTGCGCGATCGGCTGCTGCAGGTACGGCGAGGCGAAGGTGTTGTCGACCGCCAGCAGCGCCCCGGCGTCGTGCGCGACGGCGGCCAGGGTGGCGATGTCGGCGATGCCGAGCAGCGGGTTGGTCGGCGTCTCCACCCAGACGATCTTCGTGGTGGCGCGCATGGCGGCCCGCACGGCGTCGGTGTCGGAGACCTTGGCCGGGGTGTAGTCCAGCCCCCAGCGCTCGGCGACCCGGGCGAAGAGCCGGTAGGTGCCGCCGTACGCGTCGTCCGGGATCACCACGTGGTCCCCCGGCTTGCAGACGGTGCGCAGCAGGGTGTCCTCGGCGGCCAGGCCGCTGGCGAAGGCGAGTGCCACCGGGCCGCCCTCCAGGGCGGCGAGGCACTCCTGGAGCGCGTCCCGGGTGGGGTTGCCGGAGCGGCTGTACTCGTAGCCGTGCCGAGGCGCGCCGACGGCGTCCTGGGCGTAGGTGCTGGTCTGGTAGATCGGTGGGATCACCGCGCCGGTGCGGGCCTCGGGGTCCTGGCCGGCGTGGATGGCGAGCGTCTCGAAGCCGTGACTCATTCCCGAGACGTTAGTCCGCCGGTCCGCCGGGGCGGGCGGAACCCGGCCGCGGGTCGTGGCGGCGGCCTGTCGGAGGGGTGGGCCATACTTGCTCGGTGACCCACACCGCTCCGCTGCCGTCCCGCATGAACGGCATCGCTGACCGGATTCCGGAGTCCCTCGGGCTGCTGGCCGGCCCGGACCAGGGCAGGGTCACCCTTCCATTGCGGCTCTGCTGGTCGGGCCTGAGCGAATTCGACGTGGCCGATCCTCGACAGCGGCTGACGCTCTACCGGACGCTGATGGACTGCGGCCAGCGCGAGGACATCATCCGATACGTCAACGCGGCACTGTTGCGCCGAGACTGGCCACGCATCCGACGACTCACCGCTCGTCGTCTCATCGCGCTCTGGGAGCGGCGCCTACCGGAGCTGGCCGTCTGATCATGGATGAGGCGCACCAGCGGCTGCTGCGTGTCGGCTTTGCAGCCGGCGACGATCTCGGGCTGGTGCTCGCGGGCGGTTACGCGTTGTCGGCGCACAACCTGCTCAGCCGACCGTCCAGGGACATCGATTTCGCGACCGCGACGGCCCTACCGCTACAGGCGGTGGCGGCTCGGCTGGCGGAGGCCTACGTCGGGGCCGGGTTCCGCTGCCGCGTCATCGAGGCCGGCAACCGGATGGCTCGGCTGTTGGTGTCCGGCGAGACGACGGCGTGCGAGGTGGACCTGTTGAAGGAGGCGATCGGTCCACCGGCGGCCCTGAGCATCGGGCCGGTCCTCGCCTTCGACGACGCGATCGGCCTCAAGGTCAGGGCGCTGCACGACCGGGCCGCTCACCGCGACTACATCGACATCCACGCCGCCAACGACCGGCTGCGCTGGCCCGAGCTGGAGGCGCTGGGCGCCCGGCACACGGTCGGCTTCTCTCTGCAGGAGCTGGCCGACCGGCTGGGCGCCATCGACGAACTGGACGACGAGACCTTTGCGTCGTATCGCCATGACCGGGAAGGCAGGCTCCGGCGGCCGGCGGGCCGCTGGCGCAGGGCCTAGCCTGGGTCGGTGAACGGGTGCTTGTTCTGCGGGATTGTGGCGGGCGAGGTGCCCGCGTTCCGGGTGGCCGACGAGCCGGACGGCGTCGCCTTCCTGGACACCCGACCGGTGTTCAAGGGCCACGTGCTGGTGGTGCCGCGCAGCCACCTGATCAGCCTCTCCGATCTGCCGGCGGGCGCGCTGCCCGGCTACTTCCGCCTGGTGCAACGCCTCGCGGTGGCGGTCGAGACCGGGCTCGGGGCCGGTGGGACGTTCGTGGCGATGAACAACAAGGTGTCCCAGTCCGTCCCGCACCTGCACACCCACGTGGTGCCCCGGACGAAGGGCGACGGCCTGCGCGGCTTCTTCTGGCCGCGTACCCGCTACGCCGACGACACCGAGGCGCAGGGGTACGCCGACCGGGTCGCCGCCGCCCTGTGACCCGACGCCGCCTGATTCCGCCAGGCCCGGGTAAGGAACCGGGGTCCGGCGGCGTTGCAGGCGGAAGAGGTACGAAAGGAGACCCACCGTGTTCCTTCGCCGTATGAAGGCCGAACTGCCCACCCCCGACCAGGCCCTGCCGGGTCGCCCGATCGCGATGCCGATCGGTGACCGGCACGAGGTGCTGCCGTCGACCCTGAAGGGTCCGTTCCCGGAGGGTTCCCAGGTCGCCGTCTTCGGCATGGGCTGTTTCTGGGGTGCGGAGCGGCTGTTCTGGACCCTGCCCGGGGTGATCACCACCTCCGCCGGCTACGCGGGTGGCACCACGCCGAACCCGACGTACGAGGAGGTCTGCTCGGGGATGACCGGGCACGCCGAGGCGGTCCAGGTGGTCTACGACCCCGCGAAGATCAGCTACGAGGACCTGCTCAAGGTCTTCTGGGAGAACCACGACCCGACCCAGGGCATGCGCCAGGGCAACGACGTGGGCACCCAGTACCGCTCGGCGATCTACACCACCGCCGACGAGCAGTTGGCCACCGCGCAGGCGTCCCGGGACGCGTTCGCGCCGATCGTGGCGCGGGCCGGCAAGGGCGAGATCACCACGGAGATCGCGCCGCTCGGTGACTACTACTTCGCCGAGGACTACCACCAGCAGTACCTCGCCCCGACGAAGAACCCGAACGGGTACTGCAACCACGGGCCGAACGGGCTGAGCTGCCCGGTCGGGGTGGCGCGCACCGCCGGCTGAGCGACGTGACCGAGCGTGGGCCCGGTCGATGGACCGGGCCCACGCTGAGTTTCTCAGCCGTCGGCGGTAGCCCTGGCTACGGGTCTTCCCGTCTGAAGGCGACCGCCGAGTACGACAGGCCTCCGTTGATCGCGGACTGCGGTCAGCAGTCCCACTTCTGGGACAGTGCTGCCAGCGAGCCGATGGTCCCGTCGATCAGCACCTGTCCCTCGCCGAGCTTGCTGCGGACCGACTGGTCCACCGGGGACGAGGCCAGCCGCCGGGTCGTCTCGCCCGAGATCAGGAAGCTCCTGGGCAGCGCGCCGACCAGCGGCTGGCCTTCTCCCAGTTGGTCGTGTCGCCGACCACGAAGGGTCCGGTCGACCCCGGCTGCCGGAGACCCGACGCCTTCCAGAGGACCTCGCTCTCCGGCGGCAACTTCCCGTCGTCGCCCTCCGGGTCCGCTTCGGGGAGCCATCGGGGTCGCCCGGCAGGCACGCCAGCAACGCCGCCATCACCAACAGGGCGATCACTACCGCCGTCAGGCACCCGGCCATCAAGCATCGACATCCGCCCTTTAGGAGGCGTGAATCGAGGGTGGGGCCGGAGGTTGACACCGGACCCACCCTCGATCTCAGCGAACGGCAGTCGTCGCGTCGCCCTCCGCCCTACCGACTCAGACCGATCGGTTGGAAGGCGGACGCCGCCGCCCTATTCATCGGCGGAGCCGTCCTGATAAGCCGCCTCGCCACCCCTTCGGCGAAACTTCTTCCGGAGAAGCCTCCTCCACGCCATGCGGACGAGCTGCACACCTGCGAGCAGCATCAACGCGCCACCCAGGAGCTGGTAATGCAGCTCATCATGGCTGGCCACAAACCCGGCGGCCACCAGGAACCAGATCACCACGTAAGCGGGGTTCACATCGGCCGGATCGAAGAAATCCGCTACCGCCTTCCAGACTCCCCTACCGTCACCCATGCCTGCTTCCTTCTATCTGCATGAACTGCTGTTTGTGTACACCCTTCCCCCGGACACATGACTGACCCACCGCTTCACGCCACGAACTCCGTTACACGCGTGGCGACCGATTGCCCTAGTGGTGTCACCGGAGGCCCGACGGAAACCGCCCCAGTCGGTCATAAAGTCGTGGTAACCCATCCAGGATGCGAGTCCGGCCGCCATATACCTCCACCTACTCTTGGCTCGGAATGGGCGGAAGGTCGCCTTGTAGCCGTTCCTCTTGATGGACTTGTACATCCTGTACCCCGAACGTATCGCCCGGTATCCACCGCGGAACTCCTTGTAACCGCCGTAGAAGCCGGCTGCATGGCCCGCCAGACGAGTGCCATAGAACCCCATTCGCCAGACCGAGTTCCGACCCCATCCGCAGACCTTCCAACACCACCTCTTGCCGTCCAGGTCGAACGAGTTGACCGGATCGCCGCAGCCGTACTCGTAGGCGCTGCAGCTCCCGCCGGGGACCGGGTCGGTCTGCAGGAACCGGCCGGTGGTCGGGTTGTACAGCCGCACACCCATCAGCACGATCCCGGAGGGAGCATCCGCGGCCCGCTGCTTGGCTCCGAGCCAGCCGTACCGCTCGGTGCCGACGTCGCCCGCGTTGCGCGGGGTGCCGTACTCGCCGGCCTCCGTGGTGCGGGCCAGCCCTTCACCGGCGTTGTCCAGCTCGGCGACCAGGTCTCCGTGCAGGTTGGTCAGGTGCCAGGCGACCTCGCCGCTTCCGCCGTCGAAGATGCCCGCCATGCCGGTGAGGCCGGACAACGGTCGGGTGAAGCTGTCCGCCGTCTCCTGGGTCCAGGAAGGGCTGTCGTCGTCTCCGTCGTAGTGGTTGACCGCCTGCACCGCCGTGCCCGAGGCGTTGTCGGTCCAGGAGCGGACCCGCTCGCCGGTGACGTCGAGGGTGTAGTCGGTGGTGCGACCGTTCTGGTTGATCGTGTCGACCAGGTCGGTCACGTGGTACGTGGCGGTCACGTTGCCACCCGCCGGGTTGCCGGTGTCGACCGCGGGGACCGTGGTGGTCCGGCCGAGGGTGTCGTAGACGTATCCGGTGGTGTTGACCCGGTCGGCCGTGTCGTACGTCCACGTCCGCGAAGACGCCGCGGTCGTGGTCTGACACGAGCCGTCGGACGCCGGGGCGTACTCGGTGACCGAGTTGCGGTTCGACGACGAGCTCAGGCCGTACGAGCGGGTGGTGCACTGGTCGCCCAGCACGTCCTTGATGCTCGTGAGTCGCCCGGCCTGGTCGTAGCCGTAGCTCTGCTCGGACAAGGACGAGACGTGCTCCCGCCACTGCCCGTGCACCGACTCCGTCACCGACTCGTTGTAGAGCGTGCAGTCGGCGGCGGCGCAGCCCGGCTTGACGTAGGTCAAGCCGACCTGGGTGGCCAACTCGTCGACCTCCATGCTGACCTGGACGCCGTTGGGCCAGGTCTCCGACACCAGGTTGCCGTCGGCGTCGTAGCTGCCGGAGAAGACACCCGCCTGGGTGTCGTCGACCGACGTGAGCAGGCCGCGCCGCTCGGTGCCGCCGTCATAGGTGTAGGTCCGCTGAGCCTTGCCGTCGTGGCTGGTCTTCGTCCGGCCCAGCAGGTCGTAGGTCGTGGTCGAGACGTTGCCATCGGTGTCGGTGTAGGAGGTGAGCCGGCCGAGCGTGTCGTACGCCCGGATCACCTGCGCGGTGACCGTGCCGCCCACGACCGACTGGGTGCGCAGGAGTTGCCCGGTGGCCGGATCGTAGACGTTGCGGGTGACCGGGACGGCGGTGCCCAGACTCGTAGCTGCGGTCACCGACGTCTCGTACGCCCGCCCGGCGCCGTCGTACGTCGTGGTGGTGGTCCGCAGCGTGCCGGCGCTGGTCTTCTCGGTCACCACCCGCGACTGGTTGAACATGTCGTAGGTGGTCACGGTGACCGGCAGTTCCGGCCCGGAGGCCGCCTGGCCGCCGGGCTGGACCCGGCAGGGCAGGTTCGCCCACTCCGGCTTCAGGTCACACTCTGTGTAGCCGGAGCCGGAGGTGGCCCGGTAGTAGACCGTCTTACGGGTGGCCGGGGTGGTGGTACTGGTGCCGCCGGCCGGGGCCGTGGTCGAGGTGACCAGGCCGGTGATCGGGTCGTAGGTGGTCCGGGTGGCCTGCGCCAGGCCGGACGGGTCCACCGTCACCACGGTCGGCTGACGCAGCGTCCAGTCGTAGGCAGTGGTGGTGGTCCGCAGGTCAGAGTCGGTCTCGACGCCGTTGGGGTACCAGCGGACGCCGACCTTCTCCGTCGTGACCAGGTTGTAGGGCCCGCCGGTGGTCGGCGCCCCCTCATCGTAGGTGTTCAGGGTGATCTGGCGGCCGCGCACCACGGTGTCGTCCGGCAGCGTCACGTCGTGCTCCGGCCCCCAGGTGCTGGTGAGCCGCTGCCCGTCCGACGAGTAGGTGTTGAGGCTGGACAGGGCGCGGGCGCGTCCGGTCTCCGTTGCCGCGTCGTCGGTGGAGCTGGCGTTCAGCGCCCGGTCCCGGTTGCCGGCGGTCAACGTCCGCACCGTGTTGCCCCGCTGGTCGTACCAGGCGGCGTCGATGTGGCCGCCCGGAGCGGCGGTGTTGACCTTGCGGGCGTTGGCGTCCAGGTAGGTGACCGTGGCCCGCTCGTACGACGACGGCAGGCTGCCGCCCGAGGGACTGCCGTCCGGCACCTGGTCGGCCGGGAAGACCGCCGTGGCATCGGTCGGCGCCTCGGTCTGGTACCACCGGCTGGTCTGTGCCGCCGACAGATCGTAGGGTGCGCCGGCACCGGAAACCGGCACCTTGTAGACAACGCTGGTGACCGCCGTGCCGGCGGCCAGCGCCGAGCGGCTCACCTTGTTCAGCCGGCCAAGCCCCGGGTCACCGGGAATGGTGGTGTAGCTGAGCTGCCACGCCTCCTGGCCGTTCGGGGTGACCGAGGACAGGATGCCGTCGAGGTTGTAGTTGTAGGTGTCCCACAGGTGCCGGGTGGTGCCGGCGTCGTTCCAGTCCAGCCGGGGATCCCAGCTGGCCCGCAGCCGGCCGGCGTCGTCGTAGGTGTACCGGGCCATCGGCACGGCCCGCATGGCGGGGGTGGGCAGGTCCGGGTCCCAGGCGGTGAAGGAGATCTCCTTCACCCGACCGGTGTAGTCGCCCCAGGTGGTGTCATTGCCGCCGGTGGCGGTGGTGGTGGTCGCGTAGGTGAAGGTCAGGGCCCGGCAGCCCCGGGTGAGGGTGGCGCAGTTGACCCCGTCCGGCACCGGTGCCAGCATCCGGGTCGGGCGCACGATCTCCTTGTTGTTGATCGTCACCTTCTCCCAGCTCAACGTGGTGGTCTGGTTGCTGCCCGGCACGTTCACCGAGGTCGGGAAGTACTTCCCTGCCGCAGTGCCGGTCACCCGGGTGAAGAGGACGCTGTTGCCGTCCTCGTCAGTCAGCGTGTACTTGTCGCCGGTGCTGTCGTAGGCCAGCTTCAGCGCCTCCATCCCGATCTCCGGGTCGAAGGCGGTAGCGGTGCGCTTGCTGAAACCGATCGTGTCCCCCTCCGGCAGCCCGACCTGCACGAGCGAGCCGTAGACGGTCAGCGAGGTGTACGGCGAGTCGGCCTCGTCCACGACCGCACCGGAGACCCAGCCCGGCCCGAACATGTTCGCCGAGTCGGTCTCGGTGGCGCGGCGGGTGTTGTAGGAGCGTGCGACGGTCAGGTCGCTGCCGAACGAGTCCACCGACACGTCGGTGTCGGACAGGGTGTAGTTGCCGGTGATCAGGTTGACCGACCCGGGCCCGATCTGCTCGGACTCCGCCGACGCCTGGGTGCGGTCGAACTTGATCCGGATCGGGCTGGAGGTGCCACCGGTGCCGCCGGCGAAGGTGCCGCGCACCTGCAGCGGCCCGTCCCGGGGGATCGACTCGGCGTCGGCCGCCGCCAGGGTGGCCTCGACGTCCCAGTTCAGCTTCGGGAAGGCACCGCCGCCGCTGGTGGGCAGTGGCCAGGTGACCGCGCCACCACCGGCCGCCACCGTCACGTGACCGGCCGGGATGTCCACCCAGGCGTCCGCGTCGCCCCGCCGCCACTGGTAGGTCACGCCGGTCGCCGCCGCCTGGCCGACACCGGTGATCGCGGTCTTCGCCGCGGTGACGTCACCCTCCTTAGGCGCGGTGACCGCACCGGAACCCACGTTGAAGGTGTACGTCCGGATCGCGGACTGATTGCCGGCCCGGTCCCGGGAGCGCACGTAGAGCGTCTGGGGACCGTCCGCGGTGGGCGTGATCGACACCGTGGCGCTGCCGCCGAGCGTCGCCGCGTTGACCGTCTGGTTCGGCGGGTTGCTGTTCAGCCCATACTCGTAGGCGGCCACATCGGCAACGCCGGAGGCGCCGAAGGTGAAGCTGCCGGCCGTGCCGGCCGCGCCCGCCCACTGGCCGCTCGGGTATGCGGTCGACGACACCGACGGCATGGCCGACGGCGCGGTCGTGTCGATGATGAAGGCGCAGTAGCTGCTCCACGCCCCGTTGACCAGACCGTCGTTGCCCCGCACGTGCCAGGAGTAGGTGCTGCCCTCGCTGAATGCGCCTGCGGGCACGGACGTCGACAGCCAGGATCCGGAGGCGCCGGGGCCGACGATCGCGCCGCCGATCCGGGTGCCGCCACCCGTCGTCCACTCGAACTCGGCCTTGACCTGCGAACCCTCGGCGTCGTTGACCTGCGCCCGCAGCTGTGGCGTCTTGGAGTTGAGGTAGGGGGTGCTCGACCCGGTCGCGCACGTCGTCGACGGCACGGTGGCCCGGGCGCTGACCGTGGGCGGTGACTGGTACGTCAGCGTGACGTACGGGTCGTTCGCCCCCTCCATCGAGTTGAACTTCTTCCACGCCAGGTTGTCGGTCTCGGAGGTGGCCCGCAGACCAACGTTCACCGTGCAGCAGGTCGCACCACTCGCGTGGTCCGCGAACGCCCCGGTCACCGAGGAGTTCACCCAACCGGCCGCGCAGGACGAGCTGTAGCCCTTGGTGGACGAGGTGTAGCCGAGCCTCTTCACCCACGTGGGCTGGCTGGTCCACCGGGTGGAGGTGCTGGCGTGCAACGTCTCCCAGGTCTCCCACTGCCGGCCGGTGCAGGACCAGGAGTGGTGCTCCCACAGGTAGAGCGTGGCGGCCTGCACCTGCTTGCCCTTCAGCCAGTCCAGACCGTCGAAGCGCAGGAACGATCGGGCCTTGGTGGTGCCGCTGTCGTAGGTGCCGAGCTTGAGCTCAGTGGCAGCCGACTGGTCCGAGGTGTAGTCCGACTGCACGAAGGCGTCGTAGTTCGGCTTGAGGGTGACCGCCGGGTCGATGGTGACCGGAAAGACGGTCTTCGGATCGGCCAGCCACCGCTCGTCCGGCGTCAGCGTCATCGCCAGCCGACCGGCCTTCGCCGCACCGATCTTCTTGGCAACCTTCGCCCGGCGCACCCGCTCACCCGACTTCGGGTCGACCTGGGCGTCCCACATCTCCGGCTGGGGCGAGACACCCACCACGGCGCCGCCCTTGTTCCGGATCTCGAAGCCGCCGCGCTTGTCGTCGGTTAGCGCCACGCCCTTGCTCCGCAGGGGCAGGGAGAGGGCGCTCACCTGGGCGACCGCCGCCCGGTTCTTCACCACCAGGAACTGTTCGAAGCCGGTCCGAGTGGATTCGACCACCAGGTCGACGCCGGGACGCACCTCTGGGTAGGTGGCCTTCGTGCCCTCCACGACGGGCGCCGGCAACCGGCCGGACCAACCCAGAGAGACCGTCCCGCTGCCGGTCGACATTGTCACCAGGTCGTGCACTCCGGCACCCGCCGCACCGGAGAGACGCAGGTCGGCCGGGTGAGCCTTCGCCGCGACCGACCCGTCAGGTTCCGGCGCGAGCGAGAAGTCGACCGGCTTCCAGCCGCCGGTCTTCTCGTCCCGGATCCGCACCGGGCCCAGGTGGACCTCCGCCTCCACCCGACCGTCGGGATACGCCCAGAAGTCAGACGTCTCCGACGTCATCCCGGTGATGTGGACCTTTTTCCTGGTCAACCGGGCCGTCGCCAGCGCCGCCGCCTCGTCCGGGCGCTCCAGCACCTGAGGCCCGGGCGAGGTGGGCGTGGTCGCCGGCTGCGGTGACGCGGCAGCCGGAGGCGCGGCGACCCAATCGGCCATGGTGGCCGCCAGCAGCACGGACAGCCCGGCCGCCAGCGCCCGGCCGCCCCGGCCACGGGACAGCCGTGGGATCCGGGACACTGGGCCCCAGACGGATCTTCTTGGTTCCACTGATCCTCCTAGATCGAACAGGGAGTGATCAGAGAACTACACCCTTCGAAGATCCGCAGCCGCCGATAGTATGAACTGGCATCCACCGAACGACCGACAGCACGGAACTCAATCGAATTGATGCTGCTCAAGGCCCCAAGGCGCCCCGACCTGCGCCATCACGGCCGATAGTGATATGCACCACAGTGATCTTCGATCGATGCCGGTCGTACGATCGGGGGCTTTCCACCAGTCGGTTCAGGCCACCCGCCGGGGGCGACCACCGGCCCGGCCACGCCACGACCGCGGCAGCGGTTCTTGTCACATCGCGGCACCCTGCCGAATCGGCTCAACCGTCCGGTGAACGGACGAAAAGGGACACTGCTCATCGCCGCAGGCGGACGGGCGGGGCGTCTTATCAATCGGTGGCCGTCCTGACATCGGCTCAACAGGCGGACTGCAACAACCTCTGGCAGCATGTCCTGGCATGTGCGGACTGGCTGGGGAGTTCCGCCGTGACGGCTCACGGGCCGACGTCGCGGCGGTGGAGCGCATGGCGGCGACGATGAGCGACCGGGGCCCGGACGACAGCGGGGTCTGGTCGCAAGGGCCCATCGCTCTCGGGCACCGGCGGCTCAAGATCATCGACTTGTCGGCGGCGAGCGGGCAACCGCTGATCGACCCCGACTCGGGGCTCACCGGAGTCTTCAACGGATGCGTCTACAACTACCGCGAGCTGCGCGAGGAGTTGCAGGCCAAGGGGCACCGCTTCTTCTCCTCAGGCGACAGCGAGGTCGTCGTCAAGGCGTACGCCGAGTGGGGACTCGACTTCGTCGACCACCTGATCGGCATGTTCGCCGTGGCGATCACCGAGCGGGACACCGGCCGGCTGGTGCTGGCCCGGGACCGGCTCGGCATCAAGCCGCTCTACCTGGCCGAGACGCCGGGCGTGGTGCGCTTCGCCAGCACCCTGCCGGCGCTGCTGGCCGGCGGTGGCGTGGACACCGCCATCGATCCGGTGGCGCTCGCCCACTACCTGAGCTTCCACAGCATCGTGCCGCCGCCGCGGACCATCCTGCGCGGTGTCACCAAGCTGCCCCCGGCCACGGTCCGGGTCTACGAGCCGGACGGCCGCACCCACGAGCGGGTCTACTGGGACCCGTCCTTCACCCGGGCCGCCGAGCGGGCCGACTGGTCCGAGCAGGACTGGCAGGACGCCCTGCTGGAGTCGCTGACCACCGCCGTGCGCCGCCGGATGGTCGCCGACGTGCCGGTCGGCGTGCTGCTCTCCGGTGGGCTGGACTCCAGCCTGGTGGTCGCGCTGCTGGCCGGCGAGGGGCAGTCCGGGCTGTCCACCTTCTCCATCGGTTTCGACTCCGTCGGCGGCCGGGAGGGCGACGAGTTCGTCTACTCCGACCTGGTCGCGAAGACCTTCGACACCGACCACCACCAGCTCAAGGTGGCCGCCGGCGACCTGGTGCCGCCGCTGGAGGCGGCCGTCGCGGCGATGAGCGAGCCGATGGTCAGCCACGACTGCGTCGCCTTCTACCTGCTCAGCCAGGAGGTGTCGCGGCACGTCAAGGTGGTCCAGTCCGGGCAGGGCGCCGACGAGATCCTGGGCGGCTACCACTGGTACCCGCCGCTGGCCGGGGTCGACCGGGAGCAGGCGCTGCAGACGTACGCGAAGGCGTTCTTCGACCGGGACGCGGCCGGCCTGGCCCGGGTGCTCAACCCGGACCGGCTGGCCGACGGCGACCCGGCGCGGGAGTTCGTGACGGCGCACCTGGCCCGGCCGGGCGCGCAGACCGCGGTCGACGCCGGCCTGCGGATCGACACCCAGATCATGCTCACCGACGACCCGGTGAAGCGGGTGGACAACATGACCATGGCGCACGGGCTGGAGGCCCGGGTGCCGTTCCTGGACCACGAGTTCGTGGAGCTGGCCGCGAGCTGCCCGCCCGAGCTGAAGCTGGCGCAGGGCGGCAAGGGCGTGCTCAAGGAGATCGGCCGCCGGGTCCTGCCGCACGAGGTGATCGACCGGCCCAAGGGCTACTTCCCGGTGCCGGGCCTCACCCACCTGGAGGGCAAGCTGCTCGATCGGGTACGCGACGCGCTCTCCGCGCCGGCCGCCCGCCGCCGCGACCTGTTCCGCGCCGACTACGTCGACGCGCTGCTCGCCGACCCGAACGCCGAACTGACCCCGTTGAACGGAAACAAGCTGTGGCAGCTGGGACTCCTGGAAATGTGGCTCCAGAGCCACGGGATCGACTGACCATGACCGACACGGTGACGACCACCGACCGGGAGCGGGTGCCGGGCCGACACCGGGAGCGGATCGGCCCCGGCGGCGACCCGGTCGCGCCCGGCCCGCCGGCACCCCGCCCGCGCAGCACCGACGACTCCGGCGTGGTGCTGGACTGCGGCTGGGGGCGGCTGGTCTTCGGCCAGACCTTCACCGACCAGGCGGCGGTGGCGGACGTGCTGCGCTCCGAGGCGGCCGGCGCCCGGGACATCTGCATCTACCTGCGCGACCCGCACGTGCTGGTGTCCCGGCTCCCGGACGAGCTGTTCATCGACCCGTCGCTGACCTATCGGCTGCCGCTGGGCGAGCGGCGTCCGGCCGCCACCGACGGCGACGGCGAGGTCCCCGGCCTGGTGATCCGGCCGCTGCGCGACGCCGACGACGCGGACGCGGTCAACCGGATCTACGCCCGCAACGGCATGGTCACCGCGCCGGTCGACGTGCTGGTCGACAACGCCGGCACCGACCGCTTCCTGCACCTGGTCGCCGAGGCCGCCACCGGCGAGATCGTCGGCACCATCACCGGCGTGGACCACGTGGCGGTCTTCGCCGACCCGGAGAACGGCGCCAGCCTCTGGTGTCTGACCGTCGACTTCAACACCGCGCCGCCCGGCACCGGCCAGGCGCTGCTGACCGGGCTGGCCGACCGGCTCGACGAGCGGGGGCGGGCCTTCGTGGACCTGTCCGTGCTCGCCGAGAACTCCGGCGCGATCCGGCTCTACGAGCGGCTCGGCTTCCATCGCACCGCGACGCTCTGCGTGAAGCGGAAGAACCCGATCAACGAGCGGCTCTTCCTGCCCGCCACCCCGGCCGGGTACGACGACCTCAACCCGTACGCGAAGATCGTCGCCGATGAGGCGATGCGGCGCGGCATCCGGGTGGAGGTCACCGACCCGCGCTGGGGGGAACTGCGGCTGACCAGCGGCGGCCGGACGATCCACACCCGGGAGTCGCTGTCCGAGCTGACCTCGGCGGTGGCGATGAGCCGCTGCGACGACAAGCGGGTCACCCGGCGGATCCTCACCGAGGCGGGGCTGTCGGTGCCGCGCGGCCGGACCGCCACCGGCGGGCCGGACGACCTGGCCTTCCTCGCCGACGTCGGGCCGGTGGTGGTCAAGCCGGCGCGGGGCGAGCAGGGCAACGGCATCACCGTCGGCGTGCGCACCGCCGAGGCGCTGACCGCGGCGGTCGAGCTGGCCCGGCGGTTCTGCCCGGACGTGCTGATCGAGGAGCTGCGCGACGGCGAGGACCTGCGGGTGATCGTGATCGACCACGAGGTGGTGGCCGCGGCCGTCCGCCGGCCGGCCCAGGTCACCGGCGACGGGGTGCACGACATCGCCGCGCTGATCGACCGGCAGAGCCGCCGCCGGGCCGCCGCCACCGGGGGCGAGTCCCGCATCCCGGTCGACGAGATGACCCGCGAGGTGGTCGCGGCGGCCGGGTACCGGATGGACGACGTGCTGCCCGAGGGCGAGGTGCTGGCCGTACGCCGGACCGCCAACCTGCACACCGGCGGCACCATCCACGACGTGACCGCCGAGCTGCACCCGGCGATCGCCGAGGCCTGCGTGGCGGCGAGCCGGGCGCTGGACATCCCGGTCACCGGGCTGGACCTGCTGGTGCCGGCGCCGGACCGGCCGGAGCACGTCTTCATCGAGGCCAACGAGCGGCCCGGCCTGGCAAACCACGAGCCGCAGCCGACCGCCGAGCGCTTCGTCGACCTGCTCTTCCCCGGCACCCGCGCCCCGCAGCGGCTCTGGAGCCCGGCCGGCCCGGGAGCCGCCGCGTGAGCCCGAAGCCACTGGAGATCGACCTGGACTACCTGCGCCAGGTGCTGCTGGAGCTGTTGGAGATCCCCAGCCCGTCGGGGCGCACCGACCACGTGCAGCAGTACGTCGGCGAGCGGCTCTCGGCGCTGGGCATCGCCTCCACGCTGACCCGGCGCGGGGCGCTGAGCGCCTGCCTGCCCGGCCCCCGCCAGACCGGTGCCGACCGGGCGATCGTGGTGCACACCGACACCATCGGCGGCATGGTGAAGCGGCTCAAGGAGAACGGCCGGCTGGAGCTGAAGACCATCGGTACGCACAGCGCCCGGTTCGCCGAGGGCGCGCACGTCCGGGTCTTCACCGACGACCTGGACCGGGTGATCACCGGTCAGGTGCTGCCGCTGAAGGCCAGCGGGCACCGCTACAACGACGACGTCGACCTGCAGGGCGTCGGCTGGGAGCACGTCGAGGTACGGCTCGACGAGCGGGTCGACGACATCGCCGGCCTGCGCGCGCTGGGCATCGACGCGGGCGATTTCGTGGCGTTCCTGCCCAACCCGACGATCACGCCGAGCGGGTACGTCAAGTCGCGGCACCTGGACGACAAGGCCGGCGTGGCCGCCGTGCTCACCGCGTTCAAGGCGATGGTCGACGCCGGAATCACCCCGGCGGTCACCGCGCACCTGCTGGTCACCGTCACCGAGGAGATCGGTCACGGGGCCAGCCACGGCCTCGACCCGGACGTCGCCGAGATCGTCTCGGTGGACGCGGCGGTGGTCGCCCCCGGCCAGCAGTCCCGGGAGGACGCGGCCACCCTGGCGATGGGCGACGGGGTGGGCCCGTTCGACTACCACCTGACCCGCAACCTCGCCTCGATCGCCCGCGAGCACGGCGTCGACCTGGTCCGGGACGTCTTCGACTACTACCGCTCGGACGTGGCGGCGGCGGTCGAGGCCGGCGCGCACGCCCGGGTGGCCCTGCTCGGCTTCGGCGTGGACGCCACCCACGGCCACGAGCGCACCCACCTGGACGGGCTGCGCCATCTCACCCACCTGCTCTGCCTCTACCTGCAGAGCGACCTGGTCTTCCCGGAGTGGGACGCCGAGCCCGAGGGCGACCTGGCCGACTTCCCGTCGCTGGCGGTGCAGCCGGCCAGCGAGGAGGGCCCCCGCGAGGGCCCGATCGGCATCGTCGACGCCTCCTGATCCGCCCCGCCTCCACGACGGGGGCGGGGCGGGCCGGCCTATTTCCGTCCGGGCTGTGATCGAAATCCGTTGCCGGTGCCCGGCGGGACTGGATAGCGTGGCCGTACACGGGAAAGGAGGTGGTCCAGACTTGTATAGCAATCGGACTCGTGAGGTGGCTGTCCGCTAGCCGCTGTCCTCGACAGTGAAACCCGTCCGCCGCGAGGCGGGCATCTGCACCATCGTCGAGACCGTGTGGCAGCGGTGCGGCGAAACCACGACAGCCACCCGACCCCCGGGGTGCCGGCCCAGTCCAGCCGGCCCGCGCGCGAGCGCGGAAGCCCCGGGGGTCGCTTCATGTCCGGCCCGGCCGGACCGGTCAGCTCAGCGGGGAGGCCGCCTTGTCCATGCGCGAGCTGGTGGTGCTCGGGACGGCCAGCCAGGCCCCCACCCGGCAGCGCAACCACAACGGGTACGTGCTGCGCTGGGACGACGAGGTGATCCTCTTCGACCCGGGCGAGGGCACCCAGCGGCAGCTGCTGCACACCGGGGTCACCGCCACCGACCTGACCCGGATCTGCGTCACCCACTTCCACGGCGACCACTGCCTCGGCCTGCCCGGCATCATCCAGCGGCTCTCCCTGGACCGGGTGCCGCACCCGGTGGCGGTGCACTTCCCGGCCGGCGGCGCCGAGTACTTCGCCCGACTGCGGCACGCCACCTCCTTCCACGAGACCGCCGAGTTGGCCGTCGAGCCGATCGAGGCGGACGGGCAGCGGATCACCCTGCGCGGTGGCACGCTGGAGGCCCGCCGGCTGCGGCACTCCATCGAGACGTACGGCTACCGGCTGGTGGAGCCGGACGGCTGCCGGATGCTCCCGGAGCGGCTGTCCGCGTACGGGATCGCCGGGCCGGCGGTCGGGGAGCTGCTCCGCGTCGGCCACCTCGACCTGGCCGGGCGTCGCGTCACCCGGGACGAGGTGAGCGTGACCCGACCGGGCCAGCGGTTCGCCTTCGTGATGGACACCGCGCTCTGTGACGCGGTGTACGCCCTCGCCGAACACGCCGACCTGCTGGTCATCGAGTCGACCTTCCTGGAGTCGGAGACCGCCCTGGCCGCCGAGGCCGGCCACCTGACCGCGGCTCAGGCAGCGCGGGTGGCGACCGAGTCGGGGGTACGCAAGCTGGTGCTCACCCACTTCTCCCAGCGGTACAGCGACCTGCGCCGGTTCGCCGACGAGGCCCGCCGGCACTTCGCCGGTGACCTGGTCATCGCCGAGGACCTGACCACCGTGCCGGTCCCGCCGCGCCGGGTAGCCTCGGCCGGATGACCATCACGCTGCGCCCCGCCACCGTCGACGACCTGATGGCGGTAGGGGCCCTGCACCGGCGGTCGCGGGTGGCCGCGTACTCCTCGTTCCTGCCGGCGGAGGCGCTGGCCGACCCGTCGGCCGAGGCGATGGGCCGGTACTGGGTCGAGCGGTTCGGCTGGGAGCGGGACGACCACCGGATGACCCTGGCCGAGCGGGACGGCCGGCTGGTCGGCTTCAGCTACCTGGGCCCGGACGACGAGGGCGATCCGGCCACCGGCCTGCTCAACGCCATCCACCTCGACCCAGACGAGCGGGGCCGGGGCACCGGCCGCGAGCTGATGGTCGACGCGCTGGACGCCATGCGGTCGCGCGGCTGGTCCCGGGCGGTGCTCTGGGTGCTGGCGCAGAACCACGCCGCACGTCGCTTCTACGAGCGCGGCGGCTGGACGCCGGAGGGCACCCGGCGCGACGAGCACTTCGGCCCGATCGTCGTCCCGCAGGTCCGGTACGCCCGACCGCTCTGACCCGCCCCGTTCGCTCTGAGCTGATCGGGGCATGCCCGTCGATCCGGCCGCGTTGCCGGGTTCATGGACACCGATCACACCGAGCGGGCGGAGGACGCCGCGCTCGACGCGTACTCCCGGGTGGTCACCGGCGTGGCGGCCCGGGTGCTGCCCAGCGTGGCCGCCCTGTCGGTGCGGACCGCGCGCGGGGCCGGCGCCGGCTCCGCGATCACCGTGGGCACGGACGGCCTGCTGCTGACCAGCGCCCACGTGGTGCAGGGCGCCCGGGACGGCTCGGCCGCCTTCGGCGACGGCACCGAGGCGCGGTTCCGGGTCCTCGGGGCGGATCCGCTCTCCGACCTGGCGGTGCTGCGGGTGGACGAGGCGACCGTGCCGCCGGTGGAGCTGGGCGACGCGGACACCCTGCGGATCGGCCAGCTGGTGGTCGCGGTCGGCAACCCGATGGGGCTGGCCGGCTCGGTCACCGCCGGGGTGGTGTCCGGGCTGGGCCGGTCGCTGCCGGCCCGGGACGGCCGGGTCACCCGACTCATCGAAGACGTCATCCAGACCGACGCCGCGCTCAACCCCGGCAACTCCGGCGGTGCGCTGGCCGACTCGGCCGGCCGGGTGATCGGGGTGAACACCGCCGTCGCCGGCTACGGCCTCGGGCTGGCCGTGCCGATCAACGCCACCACCCGGCAGATCATCGACGACCTCATCGCCGGCGGGCGGGTGCGCCGGGCCTGGCTGGGGGTGGCCGGCATCCCGGTGCCGCTGCCGCCCGAGGTCGCCGAGCGCACCGGCCAGCGCCGTGGCCTGCGGGTGATCGAGGTGGTGCCGGGCAGCCCCGCCGGACTGGCCGGGATCTACCTCGGTGACGTGATCCTCTCCGCCGGCGGCCGGCCGGTCCGGGACGGCCAGGGCCTGCAACGGCTCATGCTCGGCCCGGCGATCGGCACCCGGCTGCCGGTGACCGTGCTGCGCCGGGGTGCCCTCGTCGACGTGGTCGCGGTGCCGACCGAGCTGACCCGCTGAGCCGTCAGATCCCGTCCCGGTCGGAGTACGACGACGCGGGGCCTCCCCCGGACAGGAGGAGGCCCCGCGGTACGTCGTCGGGTCAGCGCGCGCCGAGGTGGGCGAGCAGGTCCTGCCGGGTGAGCACGCCCTTGGGCTTGCCGTCGACCAGCACCAGCGCCGCGTCGGACTTCTCCAGCAGGCCGACCGCCTCGCTCACCGGCTGCCCGCCGCCGATCATCGGCAGCGGCTCGGCCATGTGCCGCTCGATGGTGTCGTGCAGGTGCGCCTGCCCGGTGAAGAGCGCGTCGAGCAGGTCCCTCTCGGCGATCGAGCCGGCCACCTCGCCGGTCACCACCGGCGGCTCGGCCTTGAGCACCGGCAGCTGCGAGACGCCGTACTCGCGCATGTAGTCGATCGCGTCGCGGACCGTCTCGGTGGGGTGCACGTGCACCAGCTCGGGCAGGCCGCCCGGCTTGCTGGCGAGCGCGTCGGCCACGGTCGGCTCGGTGCCCGAGTTGTCCAGGAAGCCGTACCGGGCCATCCAGTTGTCGTTGAAGATCTTCGACAGGTAGCCCTTGCCGCTGTCCGGCAGCAGCACGACGACGACGTCGTCCGGACCGGCCTTGCGGGCCACCTCCAGGGCGGCCACCACGGCCATCCCGCAGGAGCCGCCGACCAGCATCCCCTCCTCGCGGGCCAGCCGCCGGGTCATCTCGAACGAGGCCTTGTCCGAGACCTCGATGATCTCGTCGGCGATGCCCCGGTCGTACGTCTCCGGCCAGAAGTCCTCACCGACGCCCTCGACCAGGTACGGCCGGCCGGTGCCGCCGGAGTAGACCGAACCCTCCGGGTCCGCCCCGATGACCTTGACCCGGCCCTCGGAGGCCTCCTTCAGGTAGCGCCCGATGCCGGAGATGGTGCCGCCGGTGCCGACGCCGGCCACGAAGTGGGTGAGCCCGCCCTCGGTCTGCTTCCACAGCTCCGGGCCGGTCGTCTCGTAGTGCGAGCGCGGGTTGGCCGGGTTGCTGTACTGGTTGGGCTTCCAGGCGCCGGGGATCTCCCGGGCCAGCCGGTCGGAGACGTTGTAGTAGGAGCGCGGGTCCTCCGGCGCGACGGCGGTCGGGCAGACCACCACCTCGGCGCCGTACGCGCGCAGCACGTCCTGCTTGTCCTGGCTGACCTTGTCCGGGCAGACGAAGACGCACTTGTAGCCCTTGAGCTGGGCTACCAGGGCCAGCCCGACGCCGGTGTTGCCGCTGGTCGGCTCGACGATGGTGCCGCCCGGCTTGAGGATGCCCGCGACCTCGGCGTCCTCCACCATCCGCAGCGCGATCCGGTCCTTCACCGAACCGCCCGGGTTGAGGTACTCCACCTTCGCCAGCACGGTGGCCCGGATGCCCTCGGTGACGTTGCGCAGCCGTACCAGCGGGGTGTTGCCGATCAACTCGACGACGTTGTCGTAGTACTGCACCTCGTTGTGCCCTTCGTTGCGGCGCCGGCGCCGGCGGCCGGGCAGACGTTTCGTTCGTCGCCCAGGGTACGTGCCGTCAGGGGATCATCTGCCCGGGGATGACGGAGCTGCGACGCGCCTCCCACTCCAGGAAGCGCTCGGTCTCCGCCAGCACGCTGCCGGCCAGCCAGGTGACCATGAGCGCGTCGTCCACCAGGCCGAAGATGGTCAGGAACAGCTCCGGCACCACGTCCACCGGCGAGAGCACGTACGCCGTCGCCGCCGTCATCATGGCCAGCCGGAGGCCGCCGTCGTACTCGCCCCGGGCGGTCGCCCTGATCATCCGGGGCAGCGCCGCCAACCGGGCGCCCAGCGAGGGCCCGCCCCGGGCGCCCGCCGCCAGTGCCCGGAACAATGCGGTGAACGCCGCGCTCCGCTTCAACGTCCTGCTCATCTCGTCGACCCCTCTCCGCCCGACCAGCGTGACGCGGGAGCGCAAGCCCGCCGCGACCTGCTCCTCCGGCGCCCGTCGCCCGTCGCCGTCACCGGACAGGTACCCAGAAGCGGCCCTTCCCAGGCACGAACCCGGCCGGCACGAGGAGAGCGGCGTGTCGGGCCGGCGCGATAACGTGGCGGTATGGGGGTGGCTGGTTCCGTCGTACCGGGTTCGCGCTGGCACCGCGCCCGGCAGATCGCGCGGATGGCGGCGATCGGCACGGGCGCCAGCGCGGCGGCGTTCGTCGCGACCGGCGGCGTGCTGCTCGGTCAGGCCCGCCAGGCCCGGCGCACCATCCCGATGGCCGAGGCGCCCCCGCCCCGCTGCGACGGTGTCTACGGCGCGAAGTGCCCCGGCCCGCCGCTGACCATGGTGGTGCTCGGCGACTCGTCGGCGGCCAGCTACGGCGTGCACCGGCGCCGGGAGACCCTGGGGGCGCTGCTCGCCACCGGGCTGTCCCGACGGCTGCACCGGCCGGTGCGGGTGCACCGCCTCGCCGTGGTGGGATCGCTCTCCGCCGGGCTCCGGCCGCAGGTCGAGTCGGCGCTGGAGTGCGACCCGGACGTCGCGGTGATCCTGATCGGCGGCAACGACGTCACCAACCGCACCCCGCCCGGGCTGGCGGTGCGCTACCTGGTCGAGGCGGTCCGCGCGCTGCGGGCCGCCGGTTGCGAGGTGGTCGTCGGCACCTGCCCCGACCTCGGCGCGATCCAGCCGATCCAGCCGCCGCTGCGCTGGCTGGCCCGGCGGTGGAGCCGGCAGCTGGCCGCCGCGCAGACGGTGGCGGTGGTCGAGGCGGGCGGCTGGACGGTCTCCCTCGGCGACATGCTCGGTCCCCGGTTCGTCGCCGAACCCACCCGGATGTTCGCCTGGGACCGGTTCCACCCGTCCGCGGAGGGGTACGCGGTGGCCGCCGCCGCGCTGCTGCCCACCGTGATCTCGGCGCTGGGCGCCGGCGCGGAACGCAGGCCGGTACCGGGCCGGGGCGAGGGGGTACGGTCGCTGCCGGAGGCCGCCCAGGAGGCGGCCCGGCACGCCGGGACGGAGGTCAGCGGCACCCAGGTCCGGGGTCGCGACCGCGGACCGGCCGGCCGTTGGGCCCACCTGCGCCGGCGGGCCTTCTTCGGCGTCGGCGCGGTGCCGCAACCCGGTCCCGCCACCGACTCACCCACACTGGAGGGATCGGCATGAGCGAGCGAACCACCGGGCCCCGCGCGGCGGAGCCCCGTGCCGACCGCCGCCAGGAGCGCGCCTGCCGGCGCGACGTCCCGCAGGGGGAGGTGTCGTCATGACCGAACGCGGCATCGGTGCGGAGCTGGCGCTCCGGCTCGGCAAGGCGGCGGCCTTCTCCCTGGTCGCCGGCACCATCGGCGGCGCGGCGGTGCTCGCCGGGCAGGCCGTCGCCGCCCGCAACCGCAGCTACGCCCAGCCGGAGCTGGGCCTGGCGCTACGCGCCACCGTCGGCCGGGCCGGCGCCCCGCCGCTGCGGCTGGTGCTGCTGGGCGACTCCTCGGCGCTCGGCGTGGGAGTCGAACGCTTCGACGAGACCGTGGGCGGGCAACTGGCCCACCTGCTGGCCGAGGGACCGACCGGGCGGCAGGTGCACCTGTCCAGCGTGGGGGTCTCCGGCTCCCGCTCCACCGACCTGGCCACCCAGGTGGCCCGGGCGCTGCTCGGCGAGCGCCCCGACGTGGCGGTGATCCTGATCGGCGCCAACGACGCCACCGCGATGCGCCGGCCGGGCGAGGCCGCGGCGTACCTCGGCGCGGCGGTGCGCCGGCTGCGCGACGCGCGGGTGGAGGTGGTGGTCGGCACCTGTCCGGACCTGGGCGCGGTGCGCGCCGTCGCGCAGCCGCTGCGGCAGGTGCTCGGCTGGTCGGGGCGGCGGATGGCCCGGGCGCAGACCGCGGCCGTGCTCGACGCCGGCGGCAGCGTGGTCGACCTGGGCACCGAGACCGGGCCGGTGTTCCGCGCCGACGCCGGGACCTTCTGCCCCGACGGCTTCCACCCCTCCGCCGACGGCTACCGGGTCTGGGCGCACGCCCTGCTGCCGGCGGTGGCCGCCGCGGCCACCAGCGCCTCCCGCCACTAGGCGGGGCGGCGAACGGGCGGGAGCCCGCCGCAGGGTGACATTTCCCGCCGCCCCGGCAGCTTCCCCGTCAAGTTACCGGCGAGTTAACGTGAGCTATGCCGATTGAGTCGTCCCGCGACGCCGTCATCGTCGCCACCGCCCGCTCCCCCATCGGTCGCGCGTTCAAGGGCTCGCTGCGCGAGGTCCGCCCCGACGACCTCGCCGCGACCATCGTCCAGGCCGCACTGGACAAGGTCCCCGGGCTCGACCCGACCCAGGTCGAGGACCTCTACCTCGGGTGCGGCCTGCCCGGCGGCGAGCAGGGCTTCAACATGGCCCGGGTGGTCGCCACGCTGCTGGGCCTGGACGGCCTGCCCGGCGCCACCCTCACCCGCTACTGCGCCTCGTCGCTGCAGACCACCCGGATGGCGATGCACGCCATCCGCGCCGGTGAGGGCGACGTCTTCATCTCCGCCGGCGTGGAGACGGTCTCCCGGTACGCCCGGGGCAACTCCGACACCCTCCCGCCGGAGGCGCAGGCGCTGGTCGGCGGCGGCTGGGAGAACCCGCGCTTCGCCGAGGCGCAGGAGCGCTCCAAGACCCGCGCGGCCGGTGGTGCCGAGGTGTGGACCGACCCGCGCGAGGCCGGCCAGCTCCCCGACATCTACCTGACGATGGGGCAGACCGCCGAGAACCTCGCCCAGGTGTACGACGTCACCCGCGAGGACATGGACGCCTTCGGTGTGCGCAGCCAGAACCTCGCCGAGAAGGCGATCGCCGACGGCTTCTGGGCCCGCGAGATCACCCCCGTCACCACGCCGGACGGCACCGTGGTCAGCACCGACGACGGCCCGCGCGCCGGGGTCACCCTGGAGGCCGTCGCCGGCCTGAAGCCGGTCTTCCGCCCCGACGGCCGGATCACCGCCGGCAACTGCTGCCCGCTCAACGACGGCGCCGCCGCCGTGGTGGTGATGAGCGCCCAGCGCGCGAAGGACCTCGGGCTCACCCCGCTGGCCCGGATCGTCTCCACCGGCGTGACCGCCCTGTCGCCGGAGATCATGGGCCTCGGCCCGGTAGAGGCGTCCCGGCAGGCCCTCAAGCGGGCCGGCATGACCGTCGACGACGTCGACCTGGTCGAGATCAACGAGGCGTTCGCCGCGCAGGTGATCCCCTCCTACCGGCAGCTCGGCATCCCGGAGGAGAAGGTCAACGTGATGGGCGGCGCGATCGCCGTCGGCCACCCGTTCGGCATGACCGGCGCCCGGATCACCGGCACGCTGCTCAACTCCCTGGAGTGGCACGACAAGACCATCGGCCTGGAGACCATGTGCGTCGGTGGCGGCCAGGGCATGGCGATGGTGCTGGAGCGGCTCAGCTGAACCCCGGTTCGCCGGTCGTCCGCGCGGGTACCGGATCCGCATGGCGACGGTGGTGGAGCGGGAACGCAAGTACTCCGCCGACGAGGGCTTCCGGCTGCCGGACCTGACGGGGTGCGGTGGCGTCGCGACGATGTCGGACGCCACCGCCTTCGACCTGGACGCGGTCTACCTGGACACCCCGGACCTGCGGCTGGCGCGCAGCGGCTTCGCGCTGCGCCGGCGGACGGGCGGCCACGACGCCGGCTGGCACCTGAAGGTCGGCGCGGCCGGCGGCGCCCGGACCGAGTACCAGTTCCCGGCCGGCGCGGACGACCTCGACCCGCCGGCGGAGCTGGTCGGGCTGTTCCGGGCCGCCTCCCGCGGGCAGGCGGTCGAACCGGCGGCCCGGATCACCACCCACCGGGTGGAACGACGGCTGCTGGACGCGGCGGGCCGGGTGCTGGCGGAGGTCGCCGAGGACACCGTCGACGGGCGGGACCTGGTCACCGGCGAGCGGCAGGCGTGGCGGGAGATCGAGGTCGAGCTGGCCGACGGCGACGACCGGCTGCTCGACGCGGTGCAGTCGCGGCTGCGCGAGGCGGGCGCCCGCCCGGTTCCCGTCTCCAAGTCCCACCGGGCCCTCGCCGGCCGGCTCGCCGCCGTCACCGACGCGGCCCCGACGGACCCGGTCGCCCACTACGCCCTCACCCAGCGCGACGTGCTGATCGCGAACCATCCCGGGGCCCGGCACGGTGACGAGGACGCGGTGCACGACATGCGGGTCGCCGTCCGCCGGCTGCGGGCCACGCTGCGCACCTTCCGCGGCCGCTGGGACCGTCCGCGCAGCGCGGCCCTGCGCGCCGAGCTCCGCTGGCTGGGCGGCCAGCTCGGGGCGGTCCGCGACGCGCAGGTGATGGCCGCCCGGCTCACCGACGCCGTCCGTGCCGAGCCCGCCGACCTGGTCCTCGGCCCGGTCGCGGCGCGCATCTCGGAGCGGTTCGCGGCCGACCTCGCCACCGCCCTCGACGAGCTGGTCCGGACGCTGGACTCCGACCGCTACACCGAGCTGCTGGCCGGGCTCGACCGGCTGCTGGAGGCACCGCCCGCCCGTGCCGTCGACGCGCGGTGGGTCGCCCGCCGGGTCCGCCGGGCGGTCACCCGCGCCGACGACCGGCTGGACCGGGCCCTCGACGGGGAACGGACGCAGGAGGGGGACGTCGCGCTGCACGAGGCACGGAAGGCGTACAAGACCGCCCGGTACGCCGTCGAGGTGCGCGAGCCGGACGCGGGGCAGCCCGCCGCCGCCCTGGTGGAACAACTCAGGGACCTCCAGGACCTGCTCGGCACGGAGCACGACTCGGTGGTCACCCGGGAGGTGCTGCGACGCCAGGCGCTGCGCGCGTACGCCGACGGGGAGAACACCTTCACCTACGGGCTGCTGCACGCCCGGCAGGCCGCGGCGGCCGATCGGGACCTGCGGGCGATCCCCGCCGCCCGGGACCGGGCCCGCCGGCGGAAGGTCCGACGCTGGCTGAGGAAGTGAGGCGTCAGAGCGCCGAGCGGGTCGCCGCCACCTCGGCGGCGGCGCGGGCCAGCGTCGCGTCCGGCGCCCCGGCCGTGACCAGATCGGCCGCCACCACGCGGAGCTGGTCGACCAGGGCCAGGTCGTTGTCCAACCGGGGTACGTTCCGACGCGGCTCTCCCTCGGCGTCCGCACCGAGGTTGGCCAGCTCCTGCACCAGCCGGTGCACCAGGTCGGCACGGGACACGTTGCCCCCCTCGGCGATCGCCGCCCACCGCGGCTGCTGCCAGTGCCCCACCTGACGGACCAGCAGCTCCACCGCCCGGTCCAACTCCGCTGCGCTCATCGCCGCCGAGTCTACGGCCGGACCGGCCCGCGCCCGCTCAGCGGCGCAGATAGCTCAGCAGCCGCAGGATCTGCCAGTAGAGGAAGATCAGCCCGACCAGCAGCCCGAACGCGCAGAGCCAGGCGTACCGGCGGGGCAGGCCGGTGCGGACCGACCGCTCCACCTGGTCGAAGTCGAGGATGAAGCTGAGCGCCCCGGCGATGATCGCCACCGCCGAGAAGGCGTACGGCAGCCAGCCGACCCGGCCGGAGATGCTGTAGACCTCCACGCCCTGCCGGCCGGTGAACAGCCGGAAGACCAGGTTGACCAGGCTGACCGCGAGCAGCCCGATCAGCGTGCCGATCACCAGGCGGGCCAGCCGCGGCGTGGCCCGGACCAGCCGGGCCCGGTAAAGCACCGCCATCCCGAGGAACACCCCGAAGGTGCCCACCACCGCCTGCGCGACGATGCCCGGATAGACCAGCTCGAACGCCCGGCTGGCCACGCCGAGCAGCACCCCCTGGAGCAGGGCGTACCCGATGATCGGGGCCGGGTGGGTGATGCCGCGCAGCGAGATCACCAGGAGCAGCGCGATGCCCGCCAGGGCGGTGCCGGCCAACGCCGCCGGGACCCACACCGCCTGCGGCACGACCACCCAGGCCACCGCCGCGGTGGCGCCGGTGAGCAGCAGCAGCCCGACGGTACGGACCACCACGTCGTCGACGGTCACCGCCTCCGCGCCGCCCGCACCGGGCAGCCGGTGCTCCCGGCTGCTGTCGTCCAGCCGGTCCAGGACCGGGTTGGCGCTGCGCACCCGCCACCTCCTCGCCGGGCCAGTACCCCTGCTGCCACTCTCCCCCGGACGGGCCGGCGGCGGCGGGGAAACGGCCGGGCCGGGGTGCGGCGGCCGACCGGCCCACAGACGACGGCGCCCGCCGCCGCGGGCCGCGGGGGCGGGCGCCGGGGGCTGCGACGGTCAGTCGTCGCCCTGGAAGTAGCTGATCAGCCGGAGCAGCTCCAGGTAGAGCCAGACCAGGCTGACCACGATGCCGAACGCGGCCGTCCAGGAGTAGCGCTGGGGCAGCCCCATCCGGACGCCGTCCTCGACCTCCTTGAAGCTGAGCACGAAGCTCAGCGACGCGACCACGATGCAGACCAGGCTGAAGCCGATGGCCAGCGGGCTGCCGTCGCGCAGGCCGGTGTTGACGTCGAAGAAGACCGCCAGCACGAAGTTGATCAGCATGACGGCGAAGAGGCCGGCCATCACGGCGATCATGCCCTTGACGAACTTCGGGGTCGCCCGGATGACCTTCGCCTTGTAGAGCATGGCCATCACGAAGAAGACACCGAAGGTGGCCACCACGGCCTGGAGCACGATGCCCTCGTAGGCGGTCTCGTACGCCTTGCTGACCAGACCGACGAAGGCACCCTCGACCACCGCGTACGCGACGACCAGCGCCGGGTTCGCGATCCGGGAGAAGGAGATGATCAGGCCGAGGACCACGCCGACGATCGCGGCGCCGATCCAGGCCGTGTAGACCAGGCTGTCCGGCACCAGCACCCAGGCTGCCGCGGCGGAGACGCCGAGGATGCCGAGGAGCGCGACGGTCTTGACGACCACGTCGTCGATGGTCATGGTGCCCGCGGCCGGGGCCACCGGGGAGCCGGGCTGGCCCGGGTACTGCTGGGGAATGCCGGGCTGGCCGTAGCCGTACTGCCCGGGCGGGGCGTACCCGGCGGAACGCTCCCGCTCGGCCGCCTGGCCGAGCCGGGCCAGCACCGGGTTCGAGGTCTTCACTTCTCAGGCCTCCCTCAGGGGGTCATCGCACGCACGACGTGCCCTACAAGGGTAAACGGAGACGGCGACCCGCGCGCCCGTGAGCCGGCTGAGGGAAAGCTGAGAGTGTGCCCGGGGCGGGGGTCGAACCCGCACGCCTTTCGGCAGCCGCTTTTAAGGCGGCCGTGTCTGCCGTTCCACCACCCGGGCGGGCGGCACCGGCGCGCCGACACGCGCGGTGCAGTGTCACCGTAACCGTTCACCGGCGACCCGGCGTACCCCGTCACCGGTGCCGCACTAGGGTCGAGCCCGTGACCAGCGCAGCCCGTACGGCGTCCGACGCCGACCCCGACCTGGCTGTCGGCCTCGCCGAGCCGGCCGCGCCCGGATCCCGCGCCACCCGCTGGCGGGCGTCCGTCGCCCGACACCGCACCGACCTGCTCGTCGGCCTCGCGTTCGTGCTGCTCGCCGGCTGGCTCACCCAGGGCCTCTGGCCCGACCCGACCGGCCGGGTGCTGGCGCTCAACCCGGCGGACCAGACCCTCTACGAGTGGTTCCTGGCGGTCGACTCGCGAGCCGTGCTCGGCGACTTCGGCCTGCTCACCGACCGGCTCAACAGCCCGGACGGGGTGAACCTGATGACCAACACCACGGTCATCGCGCTCGGCGTGCTCCTCGCCCCGGTCACCCTGCTCTTCGGCGCGCCGGTCACCTTCGCCCTGCTGGCCGGGGTGAACCTCGCCGGCACCGCCGTCGCCTGGCACCTGCTCTTCACCCGTACGCTGCGCGCCCACCGGCTCGCCGCGGCGCTCGGCGCCGGGCTGTGCGGCTTCGGCCCGGGCATGGTGTCCCAGTCCAACAGCCACCTGCACATGACCGCCCAGTGGCTGGTGCCGGTGATCGTCTGGCTGGTCGTACGGATGCTCCGCGCGGCCGACCCCGGCCCGGCGTCGCTGGGCGGGCCGGACCGCCGGCGGCTGGTCACCTCGGCGCTGGGCCTGGCCGCCGCGGTCACCGCGCAGGTCTTCATCGGCGAGGAGGTGCTCTTCCTCACCGCGGTCACCCTGCTGGTGATGGCGGTGGCGTACGCGCTGACCGACCGCGAGTTGCTGCGCCGGGCGCTGCCCGGCTTCGCCGGCGGCCTGATGCTCGCCGCCGGGCTGGCCCTGCTCGTCCTCGGCTACCCGCTGTGGTTCCAGTTCGCCGGGCCGCAGGGCGTGGCCGACGGGATGTTCAGCCCGGACTACTTCTCCGCCGACCTGAGCAGCTGGTGGACCATCTCCCCGCTGTCGGTGGTGGGCAGCGACTCGTCGGCCCGGCTGACCACCGGCCCGTCCGAGTACAACACCTTCCTCGGCCTGCCGCTGCTGCTGGTCACCGCCGGCTGCGCGCTCTGGCTGGGGCGCCGGCCGCTGGTGGTCGCCTGCGTCGCCGGCGCGCTGGCGATGGGCGCGCTGGCGCTCGGCCCCGAGGTGGTGAACGACGGCACCCGCACCGCGGTGCCCGGGCCGTACGCGCTGCTCGCCGGCCTGCCGGTGATCGACGGCGCGCTGCCGATGCGGTTCGGGCTGACCCTGCTGCCGCTGGCCGCGACGCTGCTGGTGCTCGCGGTGGACCGCGCGCTGCGGCGACCCGGCCGGGACCGGCGGCTGGTCCCCGCCGCGGTGGGAGCCGCCCTGCTCAGCGTCTTCCCCGCTCCCCTGCCGACGACCGACCGGCCACCGCTGCCCGAGTTCATCACCGGCGGCCACTGGCGCGAGTGCGTACCCCCCGGCGGGGTGCTGGTGCCGGTGCCGGCCGCCACCCCCAGGGAGCCCTGGCCGATGCGCTGGGCGGCGGCGGCCCACGGAGCGTTCGGCATCCCGGAGGGCTTCTTCATCGGCCCGTACGGCCGGGACGGGACCGCCGCGATGGGCACCTACAAGCAGCCCACCTCGGCGCTGCTGGCCGACGTGGCCCGGCGGGGCGACGAGCCGGTGATCGGCGACGAGCAGCGCCGGCAGGCCCGGGCCGACGCCGACTTCTGGGGCGCCTCCTGCGTGGCGGTCACCGACGACGCCCCGCACGCGGAGAGCCTGCGCCGCACCCTGGTGCAGCTCTACGGTCCGGGCACCCGGATCGCCGACGCCTGGACCTGGCGGGTCTGACCCCGCCCCCGACACGACGAAGGCCCCCTCCCGCGCCGGGAGGGGGCCTTCGTTCGCGAACGGGATCAGACCCGGCGGCCGGCGCCGACCGGCTGGGAGGCCTCGGCGAACTCCTCGCGCGGGTCGTGCAGCTGGCCGAGGGCCACCACCTCACGCTTGAGGAAGAACGCCAGCGACCAGTCGACCACGACCCGGACCTTGCGGTTGAACGACGGGATCCGGCTCATGTGGTACGTCCGGTGCATGAACCAGGCCGGCCAGCCGGTCATCTTCACGCCGTACACCTGGGCGACGCCCTTGTGCAGGCCGAGGCTGGCCACGCTGCCCGCGTGCTTGTGCTTGTAGTTGACCGGCTCGCGACCGCGGATCACGTTCGCGATGTTGTCGGCCAACCGGGCGGCCTGACGCACCGCGTGCTGGGCGCTCGGCGAGCAGTAGTTGCCCGGCTCCTTGGTCAGGTCCGGCACGGCGGCGCAGTCGCCGGCGCTCCAGGCGCCCTCGACGACCCGGTCGCCGTCGACGATCTGCAGCGTCGGCAGGCAGGTGACCCGCCGGCGCTCGTCACGCGGGAAGTCCGTCGCGTCGAGCATCGGCGAGGGCTTCACGCCGGCCGTCCACACGATCGTGTCGGAGCGGAAGGTGTCGCCGTCGGAGAGCTTGACCACGCCGTCGACGCAGGACTCCAGCCGGGTGTCCAGCCGGATGTCCATGTTGCGCTTGAGCAGCTGCTGGACGGTGTAGGCACCCATGTCCCGGTCGACCTCGGGCAGCACCCGCTGGGTCGCCTCGACCAGCACCCAGCGCATGTCCTCGGGCTTGAGCTCCGGGTAGTACCGCAGCGCGTCCCGGGCCATGTCCTCCATCTCGGCGAGCGCCTCGATACCGGCGTAACCACCGCCGACGAAGGTGAAGGTCAGCGCCGAGCGGCGGACCGCCGGGTCCGGCGTGGCGGCCGCCACGTCGAGCCGGTCCAGCACGTGGTTGCGCAGGTAGATGGCCTCGCCGATGGTCTTGAACCCGATGCCGTGCTCGTGCAGGCCCGGGATCGGCAGCGTCCGGGAGACCGAGCCGGGGGCCAGCACGACGTGGTCGTACTGGATCTCCCGGGTGGGGCCGCTGATCGGCTGCACCACCGCGGTCTTCCGGTCGTGGTCGATCCGCGTCACCGCACCCGCCACGACCTTGCACCGGCGCAACTCCCGCCGCAGCGGCACCACGGAGTGCCGGGGGGAGATGTTGCCGGCCGCCGCCTCGGGAAGGAACGGCTGGTAGGTCATGTGCGGCTGCGGGTCGACGACGACGACCTCGGCCTCACGGGAGCTCAGCTTCTTGGACAGGCGCAGAGCGGCGTACAGGCCGACGTGCCCGGCACCCACGACAAGGATCCGCTTCGGATTCACGTCATCTATCTTTCCCCGGGCGGCTCGGGTAATCCCGTCCGAGACCCCCTTCTGTGACGGAGCACAACCGCTGTGACCTGCGCAACGTCCCGGAGCCGTCCCGCTACTCGCGACGCAGCAGCCAGCCCAGCAGCCCGCTCAACCCCACCGCCACCAGCAGTCCGGCCACCGTCGCCGCCTGAAACCCGGCACCCCCGCCGATCTCGCCCAGCCAGGCCAGGATCACCCCGACCACGGCCGTGGCGAGGATCACCGTGCCGGCCCGGCTCAGCCAGCGCAGCACCAGATCCGGGTCGACCACGGCGTCGTAGGGCAGCACCGCGGCGAGCGCGCAGAGGGTGTGCGCCAGGTAGAGGGCGGCGGCCACGGCGAGCAGCCGCCAGAGCGCGATCGGCCGGTCGTACCCGGCGGAGGCGATCACCCAGCCGCCCACGGTGACCAGGGCGGCGAAGGTCGGCCACCCCCGGCGCGGGGCCACCCCCGGCAGCACCGCCACCACCGTCAGGGCGAGCAGCGCCCGCGCGGAGAACATCTCGACCGGGTACGCCAGCAGCAGGCCGACCAGCACGGTGAGGAAGATGCCGGCGCGCACCAGCAGCGGCGCCAGGCTCACCCGGTTCACCGCCGCCCGCAGCGCCCGCACCCGTTCGGTGACCGCGTTCATCTGCGCCAGCTTTCGTTCGCGACTGCGGGACTCCGCTGCGCTGCGTTCCTCGCGCTCACCGGTGCCCACCTTCGTTTCGCGACTGCGGGACTCCGCTGCGCTGCGTTCCTCGCGCTCACCGGGCCCCCACCCGCGGGGCGGTGGCCAGGCGGGCGACGTCCCGTAGCACCTGGTCCAGGCTGCCCGTGCCGGCCCAGCGCACCACCGGCACGCCGTGCTCGCGCAGCTGGGCGATCATCGTGTCCCGGTCCAGCCGCCACAGCCGGAACGCCACCGGCGCCCAGCCCCGCTCGCCGGGCGGGGCGAGGTCGGTGGGGAGCGTGTCCACCGCGACCACGAACCGGCCGCCCCGCGCCAGCCGGGCCAGCATCTGCGCGGACCGCTCGTCCAGCAGCGGGGTGAGCACCACCACCAGCGCGTCGGCGGAGAGCACCTGCGGCCCGAAGACCTGGTCGTACGGCTCGTGCGGGGAAGCCTCGGCGCGCACGTCGAGCAGCCACTCCAGCACCGTCAGGTACTGCCGGCGGCCGGTGGCCGGGCGCAACCGGCGGGCCGCCGGCCCGTACTCCAGCATCGCCACCCGGTCACCCCGGTGCAGGTAGTGCTCGGCGATCGCGGCAGCGGCCCGGACAGTGGTGTCCAACACGGACGCGGTGCCCTTCACCCCGCCGGAGCGGCCCGCCTCGGCGAGCACGTCGAGCAGGACCACCACCTCGGCGTCCCGGTCCGACAGGGTGGCCGCCACGTGCAGCTGACGGGCCCGCAGGGAGACCCGCCAGTCGATGCGGCGCAGCCGGTCGCCGGGCCCGAAGACCCGGACGCCGGCCAGCTCGCCGCCCTCGCCCGGGCGGCGTGAGTGGTGCGCGCCGACCAGTCCGGCCGCCCGGGGCATCGCCTCCACCGCCTCGAACTGCTCGGTCTCCGGATAGACCCGCATCCGCACCGGCTCGGTGATCACCGCCCGGGAGACGAGCAGCCCGTCGGCGGCGGCGACCCGCGCGCCGGCCGGGCCGATCGGGTGCCGCCCCCAGCGCAGCGCGGTGCCGGACAGCTCCAGGTCGACGGCCCGGCCGGTGGGGATCGAGGTGACGAAGGGGCGGTCCGCGCCGCCGGAGCGGCGCACGTCCACGCCGGCTCCGCCGAAGCCGACCCGCTCGACGCGCAGCCACGGCGAGACGCGGGCCCGCACCACCGCCACGTCGTACGCCACGGTGTCCGGGTTGCCGACGCTGACCGTGCCGGCCATCGCGCCGCCCTCGACCAGGTGAGCGTCGGCGGTGAGGATCTCCAGCTGCGGCGCGGCGGTGGGCCGGCGGCGCAGCGCGTACGCGGTGCCGAGCGCGAACGGCGCGGCGAGCACGACCAGGTCGACCCGGCCGAGCAGCACGGCGGCGATCAGCAGCACCCCGGTGAGCAGCACCGCCCGGCCCAGCGCCCAGGTGGGCGCCCAGCCCGCCGCCGGTTCCGCCGCTTCCTCGGTGGACACGGTCGTCAGCGCCCCGCCCGACCGGCCGCGTAGCTGGGCAGCGCGCCGCTGGCCGGGGCGGGTGTCTGCTCCAGCACCTCACCGACCACGAAGGACGGATCGACCCGGCGCAGCCACATCTCCGGGCGCAGCGTGATCCGGTGCGCGAGCGCCGGGGCGGCCACCTCCTTGACGTCCTCCGGCACCACGTAGTCGCGGCCGGCGAAGACCGCCCGGACGCGGGCCAGCAGCAGCAGCGCCAGCGAGCCGCGCGGGGAGGCGCCAACCAGCACCGACGGGTGCTCGCGGGTGGCCGCGGTCAGGTCGACGATGTACCGGCCGACGGAGTCCTCCACCACCACGTCCTCCAGCGCGGCCTGCATGGCGCGCAGCGTGGCGGCGTCCACCACCGGTTTGATCTCGGACTCCTCGCGGCGGCGGGCCATCCGCCGGCGCAGCACGTCCCACTCCTCCTCGCGTTGCGGGTAGCCGAACGACACCCGCAGCAGGAACCGGTCCAGCTGCGCCTCGGGCAGCGGATACGTCCCCTCGTACTCGATCGGGTTGGCGGTGGCGAGCACGTGGAACGGCTCGTCCAGCCGGTAGGTCACGCCCTCGACAGAGACCTGCTTCTCCTGCATCGCCTCCAGCAGCGCCGACTGGGTCTTCGGCGGCGTCCGGTTGATCTCGTCGGCGAGCAGCAGGTTGGTGAAGAGCGGGCCGGCGCGGAAGGAGAAGTCACCGCTGCGCTGGTCGTAGAGGAAGGAGCCGGTGACGTCGGCCGGCAGCAGGTCCGGGGTGAACTGGAGGCGGCGGAAGTCCAAGCCGAGGGCCTGCGCGAAGGACCGCGCGGTCAGCGTCTTGCCCAGGCCGGGCAGGTCCTCCAGCAGCACGTGCCCACCGGCCAGGATGCCGGCGAGGACCAGCTCCAGGGACTCCCGCTTGCCGACCACGACCTGACCGACCGCGTCCAGCACCGCCCGGGCCAGGTGGCCCACCTCCGAGGCGGGGATGCTGCGGTCCACGTCGTTCATCAAATCTTCTCCAGTTCGGCGACGATCGCCGCGAGGTCGCGCGGCGACGGGGAGCGGCGGGAGGGGGTGCTGAGGAACGTCCACAACGGCTCCCCGAGCAGGGTGCGGGCGCGGGCCGGGTCGGACTCGCGGGTCAGGCCGTGGCGCTGGCGCAGCCGCTCGTCGGCCAGCTCGGCCAGCCGCGGCAGGACCCGCTCGGCGAACCGCTCCGGCCGCCCGGAGCACCAGTCCAGCGGCCGTTCCCAGCCGTTGATGGCGCTCCGCAGCGCGTCCCGGGCACCCCAGTTGTACGAGCCGGGCTCCTCGCCGGCCGGCGCCCGGCCGCCGGCCCGGGGCGGGGGCGGCGGGGAGAGCGCGGCGGTGACCCGGCGGACGGCGAGCACCGCCAGCACGCCGGCCACCACGATCCAGATCGAGACCTGGAGGCCGACCGCGCGCAGCACGGCGAGGACCACCGCGGTGGCCGCGGCGGCGACGGCGAGGGTACGCAGCACCGCCCGGGCCCGCCCGCCGCGCTGCCGGCCGGCGCGCGGCGGCGGCTCCTCCTCGAAGGTGAGCAGGTCGTCGAGGCCGGTGCGCTCGGTCACGACCGCACCGCCCGGGGCTCGACGGGTCGCACGTTCACGCCGGCACCTCCTCGGCGGCGGTGGCGAGGGCCGTCAGTTCGCCGCGCAGCCGGCGCAGCGCCGCCCGGGCCTGGTCGCGCATCCGGGCGTCCACCGTGTGGGTGGCGTACCGGGCCTCGCGGTAGACGTGGGCGAACCCGTCCAGCACGTCGGCGCTGGCGATGGCGGGCACCCCGGCGGCCGGGTCGCCCCGCAGCAGCCGGGTGACCAGGTCGGTCGGGGTGTCCCCGGTACGCCGGGGCGCGCCCGCCTCGGTGGCGGCCTCCTCCAGGCGTACCCAGCAGGCGATCACGGCGGTCCGTGGGTCGGTGTCGGCGTCGTCCAGTTCGACCAGTCCGGCGTCTAGGGCGGCGACCACCTCGCGGGCGGTGCCCTCGGCGGTGCGCCGGGTGCGGGCGGCCGGGACGGCCCGGGTGGTGCGGCGCAGGGCGCCCCGGATCAGGGTCCAGGCCAGGTAGCCGAGGGCCAGCAGGATGGCCAGGCCCAGCAGGACGATCGCCACCGTCGCGATCCACTGCGGGATGTCGGCCTGGGTCCGTTCGGCGCCGGCGCGCGGCTCGATCGGGATGGAGCGGGCCGGCGCGGCGGAGGGGTAGTCCGGGACGTACGGGAGTTGCCTGGCGGCGGGCGGGATGCGGCTCGCGCCGATCGAGGAGTGCCCGGCGGCGAGCGCCGCGGCGGCCAGCAGGAGGGTCACCGCGAGGACGGGCCACCACCTGCGCAGCACGCCGAGGTCCATCGCCACCGCCCCACGCAGCCTCAGTCCACCCCGGCGAGTTGTTTCGCCCGGGCGAACACGTCGTCCAGCATCAATGGTGTCAGCCGTCCCGTGAAGGTGTTCTGCTGGCTGACGTGGTAGCAACCGAGCAGCTCGGGGGCGGCCGTCCCGGACCAGTGTGCCCCATGCCCGAAGACCGGTCGCGGGCTGGGCGGGCGGACGCCGTACACGTCGCGCAGCACCGGCCACCACGCGGCCCAGGCGAAGGCGCCCAGCGCGACCACGACGCGCAGGGTGGGCCGGATCAGCCCGACCTCGCGGTGCAGCCACGGCGCGCAGGTGTCCCGCTCGGCCGGGGTGGGCTTGTTGTCCGGCGGCGCGCACCGCACCGCGGCGAAGATCCGGGTGTCCCGCAGCGTGAGCCCGTCGTCGGCGGCCACGCTGGTCGGCTGGTTGGCCAGCCCGGCGCGGTGCAGGGCGGCGAAGAGCACGTCGCCGGACCGGTCGCCGGTGAAGATCCGACCGGTGCGGTTTCCGCCGTGCGCGGCCGGGGCCAGCCCGAGGATGCCGATCCGGGCGTCCGACGTGCCGAAGCCGGGCACCGGGCGACCCCAGTAGTGCTGTTCGCGGAAGGCCGCCCGCTTCGTCCGGGCGACCTCCTCCCGCCAGGAGACCAGGCGTGGGCAGGCGAAGCAGTTGCTGACGGCGCCGTCGAGGTCGGCCAGGTCGGTCGCCCGCGCGGCGCGGGCGACCACCTCCACGGGGGTACGGGGCTCAGCCAAGCTTGGCCCGGAAGAGTTCCAGGGTGCGTGCCCAGGCGGTGGCGGCGGCCCGCTGGTCGAAGTTCTCCGGCCGGTCCTCGTTGAAGAACGCGTGCGCGGTGCCCGGGTAGTCGTAGGTCTGGCAGGTGCCGCCGGCCGTCTCGATGGCCCGGCGGACGGTCTGTACGCCGTCCGCGGCGGAGAGACCGTCCGCTTCGGAGCAGTGGATGACCGCCGCCTTGCCGGCGTAGTCGGTCCACTCGGAGCGCATCGCCTCCCACGGCAGCCGGGGGTAGAAGGCGGCGGTGGCGACGATCCGCTCGGAGCGGGTGGCCGCCCAGAGGGCCAGGCTGGCTCCGGCGCAGAAGCCCGCGCAGCCGACCTTGCCGGTGACCTCGGGCCGTCCGGCGAGGTAGTCGGCAGCGACCGCGATGTCCGCCGCCGCCTCGTCCATCTGCGCGCTGTTCAGCATCTGCCGGGGCTCACTCGGCTTGCTGGCCGGCTGACCGTGCCGGAAGTCCGGGGCGAGGGCGACGAAGCCCGCCTCGGCGAAGCGGTCCGCGACCGACCGGATGTGGGGCACCAGACCCCACCAGTCCTGGATGACGATGACCGCGGGGCTGGCCGCACCGCCGGGGGGTATCGCGAGATACCCCTCGCCCGTCCCACCGTTGCTGGCGTAGCTCACCATCTCGCCCATCGGCCGTCCTCCTAGCGGTCAGTCATCGTTGGCTGGTCGCCCAGTGGTCCTACGTGCCGGTAGCCTGCCACGCCGTGAGCGCGCCGGGAAGACGCGAGAACAGTGGCATATACCTCCCGTTCACCGCATGGTGAACCGGCGTACGACGACGGCGGCGCGGGGACTTCCCGCGCCGCCGTCCGACGGTCGTGCCGAGGCCGGTCCGGCCTTCGTGGTCCCGGCCGGTCAGGCCTTCTTGGTGAGGCAGAGCAGGTAGCCCTTGCCGCCCGGGGCGATGTTGTAGAAGACGTAGCCGTCCTCGCCGGGCTTGATGTACTGCTCGCACGCCTGGCCGCTCTTGGCCTGCGCCTCGGTCTGGTCCTCCACCCGGCCGACCACGGTGTAGACCGCCTCGGTCGAGGTGCACTTCACGACCTCGGCGCTGCTGACCGAGCGCTCCTCGGTGCCGGTGACCGCGGGCAGTTCGGCGATGCAGTCACCGGCCTTGGCCTCGGCGGTCTCGTCGGAGTTCAGGAAGCTCCCGATGGCCGTGCCGAGGCCGAACTTGAGGCCGGCGACGACCAGGAACACGACCACCGCGCCGATGATGCCCAGCGCCTTGCGGCCGCCGGTTCCCTTCGCCGCCGGCTCGACCGGGGACGCCGCCGGCGCGGTCGCGTCGGCCTGCGGGGCCGGGTCGGGCTGCGCGAGCTGCTCGGGCTGCGCGGCCTGCGCGGGCTGCGGCGCGGAGGGCGGTGCTACCTGCTCTGACACTGAGGATCCTTCCGAGGGGTGGACGAGCAGACGACACCGTAGCCATCAAGATCGAGATGCGCTGTCCCGTTCCCCTCATCCGTTCAGCTATTTCCCTCCAGTCGATCCTCAGCTCGTCGGGACGGCCGCCGGAGCGGTCGGACCGGCCGGCGCGGTCACCGTCGGGCCGGGTGCGCCCCCGGTCGGCGCCGGTGCGCTCACGGTCGGCGTCGGCGCGGCACCGGTCGGCGTCGCGGTGGCGGAGGGTGCGGCGGTCGTCGGGGCGGTGCCCGGCGGGACCGGCGCCTGGGCCGGCGGGCGGGGCCGGAACGGAGCCTGCTCCGGGCAGTACGGGTAGCCACGCTGCACCGGGCTGACGTCGGGCAGGGCCGGGTCGGTGCAGGAGGGCCAGCCGAGCCGGATCGGGGTGCCGTTCTGGTCGAAGAGCCGGGCGTTCTCCACCAGCCGCCCCTCACGGTCGTAGACGTAGACGTCCTGCACCTCGTCGTACGGGTTGCGCACCGAGATCGGGTCGTAGCCGTAGTCGCCGTGCCAGCGGGCCCGCTCGTCCACCTGCACCAGCGCGGCCAGGGCGAACACGACGAGCACCAGGGTGCCGGCGCGCAGCAGGAGGCGCGGCCAGCGGCGCAGCTCGCCGGCCCGGCGGCCCAGCCAGATCGACGCCAGCACGCAGCCGACCAGCAGCACCAGCCCGGCCGTCGCGCTGCTGCCCACCCGGGGCACCACGGCCAGCGGCGCCCCGGTCATCGCGCCCAGCAGCGACGCCGCCAGGTAGCCGCGCAGCACCCACCACGCCGGGCGGAGCAGGCGCAGGAACTCGCTCGCCGAGGCGTACCCGAGCAGGGGGCCCAGTCGGGTGTCCAGGCCGGCGAGCCGGACGCGGACCCGGCCCGCGACGGCGCCGAACCGCTGCTCCAGGCCGGGCCGGCCGGCCGACCGCTCGCCCGCGCCGGCCGCGGCGCGCAACTCGGCCGCGTACGCCTCCGGCTCGCCCAGCCGCTCGACCAGCGAGCCGCCGTCCTCGGCGGCGACCTCGGCGAGATGCTCCGGCAGGTCCTCGGTCAGTTCCTCGCGGACCGCCGGCGGCAGGTCGGCCAGTGCGGCCCGCACCCGCTCCACGTAGTCCGTGATCTCCTGCCCAGTGACGGTCATGCCGCCATCCCCCGATCGTCGAGCAGCCTGTCCATGGTGGTGGCGAACGAGCGCCAGGTCTTGCCGGAGCGGGTGAGCTGTTCCCGGCCGGCGGCGTTCAGCGCGTAGTACTTGCGGTGCGGCCCGGACTCGCTGGGCACCACGTACGTGGTGAGCAGGCCGGCGCCGAAGAGCCGGCGCAGCGTGCCGTAGACCGAGGCGTCGCCGACCTCGTCGAGACCGGCCTCGCGGAGCCGGCGCAGGATGTCGTAACCGTAGCCGTCCTCGTCCTTGAGCACGGCGAGGACGGCCAGGTCGAGCACGCCCTTCAGGAGCTGCGTGGTATCCACGGATTCGAGAGTAGTGCGTATTGCGTAGTACCGTCAACGCCTCGCCGCGGTTCGATTCTTCGAATTAAGTTTCGCTTAGCTGGCCTGCTGATCCACGGGCAAGATCGGTACCTTGCCCGGATGCGACACATCCGAACCGTGATCACCGCAGCCGTCGTGGGTCCGCTGGCCTGGATCCTGTTCGCCCTCGGCCAGGACCGGTCAGCACAGGCGTTCGCCAATGCACAGGATGGCGGCACGCTGGACAGCAGTGATTTCGTTCGACCCGCCCTGGTGCTGGCGGCTGCCGGGATCCTGCTCGGGCTCATCGCCACGCTCCGGATCTCCCCGCTGGGCGCGGCGCTGACCGGGCTGGTCTACTCGGCCAGTTACCTGGGCCTACTGGTCCGCCCGGCCTCGGTGATGAGACTGCTCGACCACAAACTGACCTTGAGCGGCCACCAGGTCGACCTGGCGGCCCCCGTACGGACCGGGACCACACTGCTGGTGGGCTCGCTGTTGCTCGTCGGGGTCGTGAGCGTCCGCCGCTGGCAGCGCTGGCCGCAGCCCGCCGCGGACGCGCCCGCGGCGCTGGTACCGGACGAGATCATCTCGCCCGCGGCGGGACGGGACCGCCCACTGGGCGTGGACGGTCTCGGCCTGGGCACGCCACAGCCGACGCCGGAGCCGGCGCCGGTTCGGACCGGCGGTGCGGACTGGGCCGGCACGCTGTCGGGCGGCTCCGGGGACGGGCGCGGGCAGTGGTCGGACTGGACGCGCCAGCCGTCGCGGTGAACTACTGACGCCGGTCCTGCGGGGCGAGGCTCCAGGCGATGCCGTCGAGGATGTCGTGTTCGGAGGCGACCACCGACGGCATGCCGGCCCGCTCCATGATCACGCGGAGCACCAGCGCGCCCGCGCCGATCACGTCGGCCCGGCCGGGATGCATGACCGGGACGGCCAACCGCTGCTCGCGGGTCTTCGCCAGCAGGTCGGCCGTCACGTCGGCCACCCGGTCGTACGACACCCGGGCGTGGTGGATGCGCTCCGGGTCGTACTCGGTGAGGCCCTGGGCGATGGCGACGACGGTGGTGACCGACCCGGCGAGGCCGACCAGCGTGGCGGCCTGGCGGCCGGGGACCGCCTCGAGCGCGCGGTCCACCGCGACCGCGATGTCGGCCTGCGCGGCGGCGATCTCGTCCAGCGTGGGCGGGTCGCCGTGCAGGTGCCGCTCGGTCATCCGGACGCAGCCGATGTCCATCGAGATGGCCGCCTGCACCCCGCCCTCCCGGGTGCCGACGACGAACTCCGTCGAGCCGCCACCGATGTCCACCACCAGGTACGGCGGCTCCGCGTCGGCGGGCAGCCCCCGGACCGCGCCGGTGAAGGAGAGCCGGGCCTCCTCGTCGCCGGTGACCACCTCGGGCGCGGCACCGAGGGTCTGTTCGACCATGGCCCGGAAGTCCCCGGCGTTGGCGGCGTCCCGGGAGGCGGAGGTGGCGCACATCCGCACCCGCTCGGCGCCCAGCTTCTCGATCTCGGCGGCGTAGTCGGCCAGCGCCACCCGGGTCCGCTCGATCGCCTCCGGGGCGAGCCGGCCGGTCCGGTCGACGCCCTGGCCGAGCCGGACGATCTCCATCCGGCGGGTCAGGTCGACCAGCGGCGCCTGCGCGCCGGCGGACGGGTCGGGCAGGTCGGCGACCAGCAGGCGGATGGAGTTGGTCCCGCAGTCGATGGCGGCCACACGCGTCGTCACGGCAGCAACCCTACGGCAGCCCCGCCGCCCCAACCTGTCGGTCGCCGCCGGCGGCATCACCTCGTCGAGGGTGATACCTGAGAGTCATCTTGATGCCTCTGAGGTATCACGCTCGCTGGCGTGGCCGCATCCGGAGGGCGTGACCGGGCAGCACGCCGAGGGCGTACCGGCTACAGCCGGAGCAGCATCCGGGTGTTGCCGAGCGTGTTCGGCTTGACCCGCTCCAGGTCCAGGAACTCCGCGACACCCTCGTCGTACGAGCGCAGCAGCTGCTCGTAGACCGGATGCGGCACGGGCGCCCCGTCGATCTCGGTGAAGCCGAACGCGCCGAAGAACCGGGTCTCGAAGGTGAGCACGAAGATCCGCGCGACGCCCAGCTCCCGGGCGGCGTCGATCAGCTCGCCCACGATCCGGTGACCGATCTTGCGGCCCCGGCACACCGGGTCCACCGCCACCGTCCGGATCTCGGCCAGGTCCTCCCACATCACGTGCAGCGCGCCGCAGCCGACCACGGTGCCGTCGCCGGTCACCGCGACCCGGAACTCCTGCACGTCCTCGTAGAGGGTGACGGTGGCCTTGCTCAACAGCCGCCGGTCGTCGGTGTACGTGTCGACCAGTCGCCGGATGCCCCGCACGTCACCGGTGCGCGCCCGGCGTACGACGATCTCGTCGGCGGCGCTCATCTCACTCCGCCGGCACGTCCACGCACGGCCCGGCCGCCCACCACTTCTCCACCAGCGCCAGCGTCTCGTCGCCGAACGGGTTGACCCCCGGCCCGGCGCCGAGCGCGTGCCCCAGGTGCACGTGCAGGCACTTCACCCGGCCCGGCATGCCACCGGCGGAGATGCCGGCGATCTCCGGCACCTGGCCGATCGCCTCCCGCCGGGCGAGGTAGTCCTCGTGCGCCGCGCGGTAGCGGGCGGCCAGCTCCGGGTCCTCGGCGAGCCGGTCGGCCATCTCCTTCATCAGCCCGGCCGACTCCAGCCGGCTGCACGCCGCGGTCGCACGGGGGCAGGTCAGGTAGAACAGCGTCGGGAAGGGCGTGCCGTCGGCCAGCCGCGGCGTCGTCTCCACCACGTCGGGCAGTCCGCACGGGCACCGGTGGGCCACCGCCCGGGTACCGCGTGGCGGGCGTCCGAGCTGCGCGGCCACCGCGGCCAGGTCGGCCTCGGTGGCCGGTTCCCGCTGCGGCAGGGGTACGGAATCCGCCGCCGGCTCCTGCGGTGGTACGACAGTCACGGTGCCCATCTCTCGTTCGGTGCTCGGGTGGTGCTCACTTCTCGGGGCGCTCGCCGTTCGCCGCCCGCACGCTGGACCAGAGCGTGTCGTACCAGGGGTCGGGGGTCTTCGGCGGGACCGGCGGCTTGCCGGCGTTGGCGTCCCGGGCCGCGCCCTCCGGGTCGTTCAGCACGATCACCGGGACCTCCCCCGGCGGGACCATGTAGAACCGCTCCCGGGCCTGGATCTTGATGTACTCCTTGTCCTGCCACTTCGCCGCCTCGGCGGACAGGTCGGAGATGCGCTGCCGCTGCGCGGCCTGCGACGCCTCCATCCGCTCGATGTCCACCTGCTGGTCGAGGAAGACCCGGACCGGATAGGTGTAGGCCAGGGCGAGCGCGATCAGCACCGCGAAGAGCACGGTGGCCCGCCCGGTGAGGCGTCGGGGGTGGGGTGCGGTGAGCCGCTTGATGGTGCCGCCGGCCGCCGTACGACGGGCGGCGGCGGGACGGCTCGCGGAGCGTACGCCCTCGGCGCCCCGCGTCCGGCCGGCGGCCGCCCGCGGCTCGGCGCGGATCCCGCCGTCGCGCACGGTCGGCCGGGCGCCACGGGCCCCGCCCGGCCGACCGGTCGGTCGACGGGCGGGGCGCTGACCGCCCGGTGTGCGGCGCTGCTGCATCGTCACACCCCTCCCCCGAGGCTTGGCGCGTCAGGCCGAACGGTAACGCGGGAATGCGCCCGCGCCGGCGTACCGCGCCGCGTCGGCCAGCTCCTCCTCGATCCGCAGGAGCTGGTTGTACTTGGCCACCCGGTCGGAGCGGGCCGGGGCGCCGGTCTTGATCTGGCCGCAGCCGGTGGCGACGGCCAGGTCGGCGATGGTGGTGTCCTCGGTCTCGCCGGACCGGTGGCTCATCATGCACTTGAAGCCGGCCCGGTGCGCCAGGTCCACCGCGTCGAGGGTCTCGGTCAGCGAACCGATCTGGTTGACCTTGACCAGCACCGCGTTGGCGGCGTTCTCGGCGATGCCCCGGGCGATGCGCTGCGGGTTGGTCACGAAGAGGTCGTCGCCGACGATCTGGATCCGGTCGCCGACCGCCGCGGTGAGGGTGGCCCAGCCACTCCAGTCGTCCTCCGACAGCGGGTCCTCGATGGAGACGATCGGGTAGTCGCCGATGAGCTTGGTGTAGTAGTTGCTCATCTCCTCGGCGGACTTCGCGCTGCCCTCGAAGGTGTAGGTGCCGTTGTCGAAGAACTCGGTGGCGGCCACGTCGAGCGCGAACACGATGTCGGTGCCGAGCCGGTAGCCGGCCTTCTCCACCGCCTCGGCGATCAGGTCCAGCGCGGCGGCGTTGGTCGGCAGGTTCGGGGCGAAGCCGCCCTCGTCGCCGAGGCCGGTGGACAGGTCCTTCTTCTTCAGCACCGACTTCAGCGCGTGGTAGACCTCGGCGCCGGAGCGCAGCGCCTCGCGGAAGCTGGGCGCGCCGATCGGCGCGATCATGAACTCCTGGATGTCGACGTTGGAGTCGGCGTGCGCCCCACCGTTGAGGATGTTCATCATCGGCACCGGCAGCAGGTGCGCGTTCGGGCCGCCCAGGTAGCGGAAGAGGCTCAGCTCGGCGCTGCCGGCGGCGGCCTTCGCCACCGCCAGGGAGACGCCCAGGATGGCGTTGGCGCCCAGCTCGGCCTTGTTGTCCGTGCCGTCGAGGTCGAGCATCTTCTGGTCGATCAGCCGCTGCTCGCTCGCCTCGTAGCCGATGAGCTGGTCGACGATCTTGTCCTCGATGTTGGCAACCGCGTTCTCGACGCCCTTGCCCTGGTAACGGTCGGAGTCACCGTCGCGCAGCTCGATCGCCTCGAAGGCGCCGGTGGAGGCGCCGGAGGGCACCGCGGCGCGGGCGATCGTGCCGTCGTCGAGCCCGACCTCGACCTCGACCGTCGGGTTGCCCCGCGAGTCGAGAATCTCCCGGGCGACGATTCCCTCGATGGTTGCCACTGAGTCGCTCCTCGTTCGTGTGTGCGAATCCGGTATGGGCCGCGACGGTGCGGCTGGGGCAGGTGTTGAACGCAGCGTATCGGGCGACGGCCGGCCGCACGTCGTCGCCCGCCGTTCGTACCGCGCCCCGGATCCGCACCGGCGCGCGGGGTGAGACGGACATTCCCGGATTCTCGGGCCTCAACCGGCAACGGGTTTGCGTCGGGTGGACCCGATCGACCACGCTGGTCGCCATGCCCGCCGTATCGACCACCCTCCGCGTGCTGGCCGTGTCGGTCGCCGCGTCGCTCACGGTGACCGGATGCCAGACCCTGGACGACGCCGGCCGGGCGCTGGGCCGGGCCGACCTGGTCAACGACCTGGCCGCCCGGATGGACGGCGCACTGACCGGCACCTGGGCCGCCGACTACCGGTTCGCCGGCGGACGGACGGCCTCCATCGCGCAGACGCAGGAGCCGCTGCGCTCCGCCTACACCTGGCCGGACGGCAAGATCACGGTGACCCAGGAGGCGGTCACCCGGTGCGAGAACACCGGCGGCCGGACCGCCTGCACCGTGCTGCCGCCGGAGCTGACCGCCGGCAAGCCGGCGGTGGTCGTCTACACCGAGGCGGACAAGCGGGGCCTGGTCACCCCGCCGGCCGTGATGGCGCTGCTCACCGAGGCCGCTCTCGACCCGGACGCCGAGGTCACCCAGAGCGACACCACCGTCGCCGGCCACCACGCCACCTGCGTCGACGTGCGGCGCTCCGCCGGCGACTTCACCACCTGCGTCACCACCGAGGGGTTGCTGGGCAGCTTCACCGGCACCCTCGACGGCACGTCGACCGAGGTGGCGTTGACCCGCTACACCGATACGGTCGACCCGGCCGCCTTCGACGTGCCACCGGGCGCGGGCGTGGTGGACCACCGACCGGCCACCTCGTGACCCCCTCCTCCCCGGACCTTCCCGCCGGCCACCGGCCGCCCACCGCCGAGCAGCCGCCGACCCCAGCCGCCCCTGGGGCGGTGGCGTCCGGGCCGGCGACGCCCACCGGTGACGGCTTCCTTCCCGGGGCGGACCGCACCGCCGCGCCGGCGCCGGACGACCTGGCCCTGCCGGTCTCGGCTCGCCGGGTGCTGACCCGCGCCGACGGCCGGTTCCTCCGCGTCGGCGAGCTGCCCGCCGACACCGAATGGGTACCGGTCGGCACGCTGGACGGCGTACCGGCCTGGGCGGCCGACATCGTCGAGGCCGCCGAGTCGTGGGGGCGCTGGCGCAGCTGGCGGTCGCTCGCCGCCGAGCTGCCGGAGCCGTTCGCCACGGCGGCCGGGCGGGCGCTGGCCGTGGTCACCTGGCGGCGTACCCACCGGTGGTGCGGGGCGTGCCGGGCCGAACTGGCCGACGTGCCCGGCGAGACCGCCCGCCGGTGCCCCGGCTGCGACCTGTACGTCCCGATGCGGCTCTCCGCCGCCGTGCTCACCGCGATCACCCGCCCCGGCCCGGCCGGCGGCCCCGACGAGCTGCTGCTGGTGCGGCACGCGTACGGGCCGACAGAGCTGTGGGCGCTGGTCGCCGGGTTCGTCGAGGCCGGCGAGACGCTGGAGGCGGCGGTACGCCGGGAGGTCGGCGAGGAGGTCGGGCTGACCGTCGACCGGGTGGCCTACTTCGGCAGCCAGCCGTGGGCGATGTCCGGGCCGGGGACGCTGCTGACCGGGTTCACCGCCACCGCCGCCGACCCGTCCGCCGAGCCGGTGGTGGACGGGCGGGAGCTGACCGAGGCGCGCTGGTTCCCGCTGGACGCGCTGCCGGCGGAGCTGCCGCCGGCGTACTCCATCTCGCGCTGGCTGATCGATGCGGCGGTGACCGCCGGGCGGCGCTGAGCCGGATCAGACGCCGAGCAGGGTGCGCAGGTGGCGCGGCGGCGGGCAGTCGTGCGCGAGCATCGCGTCGTGCCACTCGCGCACCGACACCCCGTCGGGGCGCGCCGCGGCGATGTCCGCCATCTCGCTGTAGCCCACGAAGTACGTGGAGAGCTGGGTGGAGGTGAGCAGCGCACGCCGCCACTTGCCGGCCGCCTCGCCCTCCTCCTGGAAGCCGCGCCCCGTCATCAGCGCCATCGCCTCGGACTCGGGCAGGTCCTCGCAGTGCACCAGCTGGTCCAGCAGCGCGTTGATGGTCATCCGCAGCTGCATCTTGAGCTGCTGCAACCGCACCGGCAGGCCACCGAAGCCGAGGCCGGCCATCAGCTCCTCGGTGTAGACCGCCCAGCCCTCGATGAACACCCCGGACTCGGTCAGCGGGCGGACCCGGGTCGGGCCGGCGTACCGGCGGGCGTGCGCGAGCTGGAGGAAGTGGCCGGGCATCGCCTCGTGCACGGTCAGGTTGCGGATCATGTGGTCGTTGTACTCGCGGTAGAACGACTCGACCCGGTGCGCGGGCCAGTCCGCCGGGGTGGGCGAGATGCAGTAGAAGGTGGGCAGCGCCGCCGTCTCCAGCGGGCCGGGCGAGTCGCAGTAGGCGACGGCCACGCCCCGGGCGAACTCGGGCATCTCCTGGATCACGCACGGGTCGTCGACCAGGGTGACCAGGTCACGGTCCCGGACGAAGTCGACCGCCTCGTCCAGGGTGGTCGAGGCGAGGTTCACGATGGAGTGGTCGTCGGGGTGCTCGGCGGCGAGCAGGTTCAGCGCCCGGCGTACCGTCTCGTCGTCGGCCGGACCGCCGACCAGCTCGACGGCCGCGGCGCGGATCTCCTCGGTGACCCGGTCCAGGTTGGCCCAGGCGCGGCGCTGCACCTCGGCGGCGCCCAGCTCGGTGTCGAGGGTGTGCCACAGCCGCGCCTCCCAGCGCCGCCGCCCCAGCCGGGGGTCGCGCCCCGGCCCGGCGTCGGCCGCGAGACCGATGCGCAGCCACGCCACGAACTCCTCCAGCGCCGCGATCGCCGCGGTGGCGGCCGGCTCCACCCGGTCGAACAGCGCGGGCGCCTGGGCCAGCAGCAGCGGCACCTCGTCGCGGATCAGCGCCGCCGTGCCGGTGAACTGCCCCACCGCCGTCTCGGCGTGGATCCGGGGCATGTCGCGCAGCGTCGCGCGCGCGGTCGCCAGGGCATCGGGTACGGCCGACAGCCGCCCGGCCAGGTGGGTCAGGCGCTCCTCGACCGGCGCGTACGGGCGGGCGAGCACCGCGTGCAGCAGTGGGCCGGGGTTGTGCCGCAGCGGGTCCCACTCGTACCCGCGGATCTCGCCGAGCTCGAACAGCTCCCGGTCGACCAGGGCGCTGAGCAGCGCGTGGTCGACCTGCTCCTCCACGTCGAGCGCGTCGGGGTCGAGTTCGGAGAGCGCATCGGCGGCCTCCCGCAGCATCGCCTGGTCGGCCTTGACGGCCTCCGGGGAGAGATCGGGCAGCCGGTCGTCGTACCGGTGGTCACCGGCGGAGGTGGCCAGCCCGGGGCGGCTCTCCAGCAACGCCTCGACGATCCGCTCCGCCAGCGGCACGAACTCTTCCATTCCCCGACCCTACCGACCGCGCCGTCCCGGCACCCGCCCACCGACCTCCGTCGATCATGAGGTTGCCGGGGCGGATGTCGGAGTCCGTCCCGTCGACCTCGTGATCGACGGGACGGGCGGGTGGTCAGGGGCTGGGGGGTTGTTCGGCGCTGCGGACCGCCTCGGCGTAGGCGAGGGTGGTGCGGCGCAGGGCGGCCTCGGGGTCGATGCCGGCCTGCCGGGCGGCGGCGACGGTGGCCAGCAGGCTGGCACCGAGTCGCGCCTCCGGGTCGACCTGGGTGTCGGCCAGCGGCGGCGGGACGGCGAGGCCGATCCGGCCGGCGCGGTCCAGGATCTTGGCGGCCAGGGCCAGCGCGGGCTGGCTCAGCGCGATGCCGTCCAGCACCGAGGCGCGGGCCTTCTCGGCCTGCTTGATCCGCTCCCAGCTCGCCTCGATCTCCTCCAGCGTGCCCGTCTCCGCGCCGGCGAAGACGTGCGGGTTGCGGCGGACCATCTTGTCCACCAGGCCGCCCGCCACGTCGTCGACGCTCCACCGTTCGCCCTCGGGCAGTTCCTCGGCCAGCCGGGCGTGCAGCAGCACCTGGAGCAGCACGTCGCCCAGCTCCTCGCGGAGCGCGTCGGTGTCGTCGGCGCTGATCGCGTCGTACGCCTCGTAGCACTCCTCCAACAGGAAGCCGGCGAGGCTGCGGTGGGTCTGCGAGCGCTTCCACGGGTCGCCGCCGGGCGAGGCGAGCCGGTCCATCACCTCGACCGCGTCCAGCAGCCGCGCCCCGGGCGGGTCCCACGAGCCGTACATCAGCTCCAGCTCGGCCAGCCCCGGCTGGCGGGCCAGCCGCAGGCCCAGCTCCCGGGCGAGCGCCTCGTCACCGGCGGGACCGGCCAGCCAGACCGCCGTCCCGTGCGCCGCCACCGCGTCGAGCAGCGCCTGCGTCGCGCCGGCCTCGACCACCGTGACCTCGGCGCCCGCCGCCCGCACCGCCGTGGTCAGCGCGCTCTCCCCGCCGGCCAGCACCGGCGCGGAGCGGACGACGTCCCAGGCGGCCGCGGTTAGCAGGCCGGCCGGCAGCCGGGGCGAGGTGACCAGCAGGACGATCCGTGCGGACATGCTCAGGGGGCCACCGACCCGGCCGGCTCCGCCGGGGTGGCGACCGGCTCGGGGGTCGAGATGTCGGTCACCGGGCCGCTGGCGTCGACGTACGGCAGGGCGTAGAAGACCAGCTCCTGGCCCTTGTTGACCCAGGACGGGACGCCCAGCGGCCGGAAGCGCGGGTTGACCGACAGGTCCACCTTGTCGGCCTGCTCCTCCAGCGCCGCGCTGAGCGCCGACGCGGTACGGACGAAGCCGCCCTCGCCGAAGAGCTGCCGCACCTCGCCCACCGAGAGCCCGGACTGGATCCCGCCGGTCTCCTCGATCGCGTGGTAGACGGCCATCACCGAGGCGTCGCTGAGGTCGGCCGGCGGCAGCTTCTGGCTGAGCACCATGGAGATGTCGGCCCACTCGCCCCAGAGCTTGGCGAACTCCGCCTGCGGCGGCATCTGGAGCTGCTGAGCGAGCTGCTCCGGGGTGACCTGGTCCGGCACCTGGACGCCCTGCTCCGCCACGACCCGCTTGCCCAGGTCGACGCTGACCAGCAGGTTCACCACGTCCTGCCGGGTCACCCGGGAGCGGAGCTGCTCCGCCTGCGGGGTGACGCCGGTCTGCGTCGCGCTCTGGCGGATCGCCTCCGCGTACTTCGCCTGGGCGTCGTCGTAGATCGCGTCCACCCGGTCGACGGAGTAGGTCCGGTCACCGACGTACGCGGCCACGTCGGGCGAGGACTTCCCGCAGGCGGCGAGGGAGAGGACACCGAGAGCCGCGACGCTGGCGGCGGCGATGAGACGGCGTGCACGCATGCCGGTCACTCTCTCATGCCCGGTACGGCGCTGTGACGCCGCCCACCACGGGCGGGCCGCCTCACGCCGACGCCCCGGCCAGCGCCGCCGGCTCGCCCAGCACGTCGGAGAGGAGCTGCGCGCACCACTCCAGCAGCGCCTGGTCGCGCAGCGGTTCGCCGCCGACCCGGCGGGTGCTCGGCCGCGGCACGCTGACCTGGTCGGTGGCCTGCTTGTAGACCGAGTCCGGGTGGTAGCGCTTGAGCCGCAGCTGCTTGGAGTCCGGCAGCGGCAGGGGGCCGAACCGGAGGTGCTTGCCCTGCATCGACACGTCGGTCAGGCCGTACCGGCGGGCCAGCAGGCGGAACCGGGCCACCGCGACCAGGTTCTGCACCGGGGCGGGCGGCTCGCCGTACCGGTCGGTCATCTCGGCGACCACCTCGCGCAGCCGCTCGTCGTCGCGGGCCTCGGCCAGCTTGCGGTACATCTCCAGCCGCAGCCGCTCCACCCCGACGTAGTCGTGCGGCAGGTGCGCGTCGATCGGAAGGTCGATCTTGACGTCGGCCTCCTCCTCCTGGCGCTCGCCCTTGAACGCCGACACCGCCTCGCCGACCATCCGGACGTACAGGTCGAAGCCGACGCCCTCGATGTGGCCGGACTGCTCGCCGCCGAGCAGGTTGCCGGCGCCCCGGATCTCCAGGTCCTTCATCGCCACGTACATGCCGGCGCCCAGCTCGGTGTGCTGGGCGATGGTGGCCAGCCGCTCGTGGGCGTGCTCGGTCAGCGGCTTCTCCGGCGGGTAGAGGAAGTACGCGTACGCCCGCTCCCGACCGCGGCCGACCCGGCCCCGGATCTGGTGCAGCTGGGCCAGGCCGAGCAGGTCGGCCCGCTCCACGATCAGGGTGTTGGCGTTCGGGATGTCGATGCCGGACTCGACGATCGTGGTGCAGACCAGGACGTCGAACTCCTTCTCCCAGAAGCCGACCATCACCTTCTCCAGCGCGTCCTCGCCCATCTGGCCGTGCGCCACCGCGACCCGCGCCTCGGGCACCAGCTCGCGGAGCCGCCGGGCCGCCTTGTCGATCGACTCGACCCGGTTGTGCAGGTAGAAGACCTGCCCGTCGCGGAGCAGCTCGCGGTGGATGGAGGCGGCCACCTGCCGGTCGTCGTACGCCCCGACGAAGGTGAGCACCGGGTGCCGCTCCTCCGGCGGGGTCGCGATGGTGGACATCTCCCGGATGCCGGTGATCGCCATCTCCAGCGTCCGCGGGATCGGGGTGGCCGACATGCTCAGCACGTCCACCGAGGCGCGCAGCGTCTTCAGGTGCTCCTTGTGCTCGACGCCGAACCGCTGCTCCTCGTCGATGATCACCATGCCGAGCTGCTTGAACCGGGTCGCCGTCTGGAGCAGCCGGTGGGTGCCGATGACGATGTCCACGGTGCCGTCGGCGATCATCTCCAAGGTCCGCTCGGACTCCTTCGGCGTCTGGAAGCGGGACAGCTGCCGGATGGTCACCGGGAACTGGCCCATCCGCTCGGCGAAGGTGTTGTAGTGCTGCTGCACCAGCAGCGTGGTGGGCACCAGCACGGCCACCTGCTTGCCGTCCTGCACCGCCTTGAAGGCGGCCCGTACGGCGATCTCGGTCTTGCCGTAGCCGACGTCGCCGCAGATCAGCCGGTCCATCGGGACGGTCTGCTCCATGTCCCGCTTGACCTCTTCGATCGCGGCGAGCTGGTCCGGCGTCTCCTGCCAGGGGAAGGCGTCCTCCAGCTCCCGCTGCCACGGGGTGTCGGGGCCGAACGAGTGCCCCTTGGACGCCTTGCGGGCGGCGTAGAGCTGGATCAGCTGCGCGGCGATCTCCTTGACCGCCTTGCGGGCGCGGGCCTTGGACTTCTGCCAGTCCGAGCCGCCCATCTTGTGCAGGGTGGGCTGCTCGCCGCCGACGTAGCGGCTGAGCTGGTCGAGCTGGTCGGTGGGGACGAAGAGCCGGTCGCCGGGCTGGCCGCGCTTGCTCGGCGCGTACTCGATGACCAGGTATTCCCGGGAGGCGCCGTTGACGGTGCGCTGCACCAGCTCGACGTACCGGCCGATGCCGTGCTGCTCGTGCACCACGTGGTCGCCGGCCTTGAGCTCCAGCGGGTCGATGGTGTTGCGCCGCCGGCTCGGCATCTTCCGCATGTCGCGGGTGGAGGTGCCCCGGCCGCCGGTGACGTCGTTGCCGGTGAGCAGCACGAACCGGGACGCCTCGTCGACGAAGCCGGCGGTCAGGCAGCCACAGCTCACCAGCACCTCGCCGGGAGCGGGCGCGGCCGGCACCTCCTCGACCAGGCGGGCGCCCAGACCGGCGTCGCGGAGCACCTCGACCGCCCGCTCGGCGGGGCCGTGCCCCTCGAAGACCAGCGCGATCGACCAGCCCTCGCCGGCCCAGCGCTTGAGGTCGTCGACCACCCGGGAAGTCTCGCCGTGGTAGAGCGGGGCGGGCTGCGCCGCCAGGCTCACCGCGATCGCGTCGTCGGGCGTGACGTCGACCTCGGCGGGCTCGTCCTCCCAGGGCTGCCGGACTCCGGCGGTGGCGTCCGCCTCGACCAGGCCGAACGGGGCGAGGGTCCACCAGGGCTGGCGCCGCGTGCGGGCCGCCGCGCGTACCTCGGCCAGGGTCCGGAAGGCGGCGGCGCCGAGGTCGACCGGGGCCTGGCCGCCGACGGCGGCCGCGGCCCAGCTGGCCTGGAGGAACTCCTCCGAGGTACGGACCAGGTCGTGCGCCCGGGTGCGGATCCGCTCCGGGTCGCAGAGCAGTACGTGGGTGCCGGCCGGCATGCAGTCCAGCAGCAGCTCCAGGCTCTCGTTGCCGAGCAGCGCCGGGACCAGCGACTCCATCCCCTCGACCGGGATGCCCTCGGCCAGCTTGTCGAGGATCTCGGCCAGCTCCGGGTGCTCCCCGGCCAGCGCAGCGGCCCGCTCCCGCACCGACGGGGTGAGCAGCAGCTCCCGGCAGGGCGGCGCCCACAGCTGCGGGACCTGCTCGATGGTGCGCTGGTCGGCGACGGCGAAGGTGCGGATCTCCTCCACCTCGTCGCCCCAGAACTCGACCCGGGAGGGGTGCTCGTCGGTGGGCGGGAAGACGTCCAGGATGCCGCCGCGCACCGCGAACTCGCCGCGCTTGGTGACCAGGTCGACCCGCGCGTACGCCATGTCGGTGAGCCGGCGGGCCACCTCCTCCAGATCGGCCTCGTCGCCGGCGGTGAGCTGCACCGGTTCGAGATCGCCGAGCCCCTTGAGCTGCGGTTGCAGCAGCGACCGCACCGGCGCGACGACCACCCGCAGCGGGCCCGTACGACCGTGCGCGTCGGCCGACTGCGGGTGCGCCAGCCGGCGCAGCACGGCCAGCCGGCGGCCGACGGTGTCGGAGCGCGGCGAGAGCCGCTCGTGCGGCAGCGTCTCCCAGGACGGGAAGACCGCCACCTGCTCGGGCGGAAGCAGGCTGCCCAGCGCCGAGGCCAGGTCGTCGGCCTCGCGGGTGGTGGCCGTCACGGCGAGCACGGGGCGGCCCGCGCCACCACCGGCCTCGACCGGATCGGCCGCGACGGCGGCCACGGCGAACGGGCGCAGCGCCGCCGGGGCGGTGAGGTCGAGGCCGTCGACCTGGGCGGCACCGGAGCGCGCCAGGTCACGCGCCCGGGCCAGCCCGGGATCGGCCAGGGCGGCGGAGAAGAGTCCGGTGAGCATCTGTGATCACTTCCAGGAAATCGACGCACGGCGACGGCCCCGCGTCCAGCCGGACGGGGGGTGCACCTGTCGAGACTATCCCGCTCGGGAGACAATCCGGGGTGGAGCCGTGGCGGTCGGGTCGGTACCGGATCCGCCGGCGGCCCCGGCGACGGGAGGAACGATGCCGGACCAGGTCGGCGGTGATCCCCGGGCACGGACCACCGCGGGTCGGTGGCGGGTGCTGGGCGTCACCGACGGTGCCCTGCTCTACCAGGTGCGCTGCCTCGTCGACGATCCCGGCTGGCACGGGCCGCTGCCCAACCTGGGCCACCGGGTCTTCCTCGGCCGCTCCGGGGCCTCGCTGCGCCGGCTCAACGGGCAGCTCACCTTCGCCGACGCCACCTCGGTGCTGTTCAGCCGGCCCGGCGACGAGATGCACGTCAGCCACCCGCTCGGCGACGGCGACGTCTACACCTGCCTGGAGCTGTCACCGGAGCTGCTGGCCGACCGGCCGGACGCCGCGCAGTGGCTGGACCGGCGCGGCTGGGACGGCAGCGTGGACGAACGCCTCGACCTGGAACACCGGATGCTGGTGGCCCGCTGCGCGCGGGGCGTGGACCGGTTCGAGTTCACCGAGCGGATGCACCGCTTCGTCGGCCGGCTGCTCAGCGCCAGCCCGATCGGCGCCGGCGAGCCCGGCGCGGAGATCGAACGGGCCGTCGGCCGGCGTCCCGCCACCCTGGCCGCGCACCGCCGGCTGGCCGACCGGGCCCGGCAGGTGCTCGCCGGCTCCGACTTCCGGCTGGGGCTGACCGAGGTGGCCGAGCAGGTGGGCTGCTCGCCGCACCACCTGAGCCGGGTGTTCCAGCGGGTCACCGGGCAGAGCCTCACCGCGTACCGCAACCGGCTGCGGGTCCGCGCGGTGCTCGACGTGCTGGCCGCCGACGACGGGCAGCCGCTGGGCACGGTCGCCGCCGACCACGGCTTCGCCGACCAGGCGCACCTGACCCGGGTGGTCCGGGAACGGGTGGGCCACCCGCCGGCCCGGCTGCGCCGGCTGCTCACCGCCGCCGAGGCGGCCTGACCGACCCCGGCCGCCATTCGAGCAAGAATCTTCAAGACCCCGAAGCTGCCCCGCCCCCAGGATGGACCACGTCGACCCGGACCGAGCCGCACGACGAGGCGGCCGGCGGGGGTGCGCGGACCTGTTCGGGGAGGCCCGCAGCCCCCGCCGGGACCGGCAGGCCCCGCAGGGCCCCGCCCGACACGGAGGTGCCGCGACCCCCCAGGCGCGGCACCTCCCCCTCCCCCACCCCACCCACGCCCCGCTCCATGCGCGCAGATTCACGGAAAGCGGGGCTATTTCCGCGCCGGAGGCCACGAATTCTCCGAAAGTGCGCGGATCCTGCACGGGGGGCGGGCGGGTGGATCTTGACTGGGGTGGGTGGGCGTGGTCGGGTGGGTGGATGGGAGAGCAGTACCGGGCGCAGTTCGACGCGGAGGTCACGTTCGCCAACGGGGGCGGGCTGCGGACCGAGGGGTTCCGGCTGGACATCCCGGGGCGGGAGATCGACGACGAGGCGCTGGCCGCGCTCTTCGTCCGGCACCTCGGGCTGCTGATGGTCGCCGACGTACGGATCACCGGCCGGACGATCATCGAGGAGCCGCACAAGGGCGGCCGGGGCGTCAGCGCCGACCCGGGTGACCAGGGCCGACGCCTGGTCGAGCTGAGTCACGTGATCACCGACGGCATGACCACCCTGCCCGGCTGGCCGGGCCCCCGGATCAGCGAGTGGCTGACCCGCGAGGCCTCCCGGGCGAACTACGCCCCGGGCACCGAGTTCCAGGTGGGCCGGATCGACATGATCGCCAACACCGGGACGTACCTGGACACTCCCGCGCACCGCTGGGCCGAGGGCGTCGACCTCACCGGCGTCCCGCTGGACCGGCTCGCCGACCTGCCCGGCCTGGTGGTCCGGGTGCCGGCCGGCACCCGCGCGGTGGACCGGCTGCTGCTGGCGCCGTACGACGTCGCCGGGCGCGCGGTGCTGCTGCACACCGGCTGGTCCGCGCACTTCGGCACCGACCGGTACGGCGCGCCGGACGCCCCGTACCTCACCGGCGACGGGGCCCGCGCCCTAGTCGAGGCGGGCGCCGCGCTGGTCGGCGTCGACTCGATCAACATCGACGACATGAGCCCGGCGTCCGGGGGTGAGCGCCCGGCGCACAGCGCGCTGCTGGCCGCCGGCATCCCGATCGTGGAGCACCTGACCGGCCTGGACGCCCTGCCCCCGGACAGGTTCCGGTTCACCGCCGCCCCACCCATGGTGGCCGGCATGGGCACCTTCCCGGTCCGCGCCTTCGCCGTCGTCGGCTGACCCGACTCCCCGGCGGCCGGCCGGACGCGGGCACCGGTGGAACCGGAAACAGGGCCAGGACAGCCGGCACCGCTGCTCAGTAGCGCACCGAGATCCGCCGCTCGACGGCGTCCACCCGGATCTCCCCGCCGTACGGGATGATCAGCTGCGGGTCGGTGTGGCCGAGGTCGACGTCGAAGACCGCCACCGCGTCGGGGCGGTACGGGGCCAGCGCCCGGCTGACCGCCTCCCGCTGCGCCTGGGCCCACGCCAGCCGGTCCGCGACCGGCCGGGGGTTGTCGAAGTCCCACGCCTTGGGGCGGCCGACGACGACGGCGGGGAAGGTCGCGAGCAGTCCGCGCTCGCCCATGTTCCGCACGATCCGGAACACCTCCTGGGCGCTCGGGAGCTCCTCCGAGGTTTCGAGCACCAGCACCGAGCCGGCCAGTTCCGCGGCGGCGGGGACCCGGTCGGCGGCCATCAGCCAGTGCAGGATCTCCAGGTTGCCGCCCCAGGTGCGCCCCTGGACCACGGTCGCCGGGCCCTGCCAGTGCCAGCCGGTGCCGGGGAACATCACCGGCTCCTGCGTCAGGGTGGCCGGGTCGCGCCAGTCGCGCGGTTCGTCGCCCCACTCCGGGGCGGGCGTGAGGTCGTACCAGCCGGAGGTGAACAGGGCGGCGCGCAGCGAGTCGAAGGTGAGCGGGTGCGGCCTGCCGGACCGGCCGAGGTGCACCAGCACCGACCCGCCGTGGTACGCCACGATGCCCAGCCGGTACAGGTGGTTGAGGACGTTGGTGTTGTCGGAGTAGCCGAAGTACGGCTTCGGGTTGGCCCGCAGCACCGCGTCGTCCAGGTGCGGGGTGACCGTGATCAGGTCGTCGCCACCCACGGTGGCCAGCACGGCGGTGATCGTCGGGTCGGCGAAGGCGGCGGTGAGGTCCCGGGCCCGGTCCCTCGGGTCGGCGCCCATCGTCCGGGTCGTCGGATACTCCACCGGCTCCAGGCCGAACTCCTCGCGCAGCCGGCGCAGGCCCAGCTCGTACACGTGGGGGAAGAGACCCGGCAGGCCGGCGGAGGGTGAGACGACCGCGACCCGGTCGCCGGGGCGGGGCTTGCGCGGGTAGGTCGGGAAGGTCATGTCCGGACGCTACCGAGCGCGGCCAACGGGTTTTCCGGTCGTCCGCCCGACCCGAGCCGGTGGCGGGCCCCGCCGGGCAGGGCGGGCGAAACGCCCCGAACACGGGCAAGTGGGGCCCTAGGCTGGCGACGTGGACGAGGAGCCGGAGCTGCGGACCCGCGAGTGGCTGCCGCGCACGGCGGCCCTGCTGGTCGGCACCCTGGCCCTGGCCACGGCGTTCATCGCGGCCTACGTGGGGGCGCTGCACCAGCCGACCCCGCGCGACGTCCCGGTCGGCGTGGTCGTCGGCGACCAGCGCGCCCAGGCCGTGCTCGCCGGGGTGCGCGGCCAGACCGACACGATCAAACCCATCGAGTACGACGACCGGGCCGCGGCCGACGACGGCCTGATCGGCCGCGAGGTGTACGCGGTGCTCAGCTCGACGCCCGAGGGAAAGCTCCTGCTGACCACCGCCAGCGCGTCCGCGCCCGCCGCCACGGAACTCGTCACCCGGGTGCTGACCACCGCCGCCGGGCGGGCCCAGAGCCCGATCGAGGTCACCGACGAGGTGCCGGTCTCCGCCGACGACCCGCGCGGCCTGGTGCCGTTCTACCTGGCGGTCGGCCTGGTGCTGGGCGGCTACCTGGCGTCGACCGCGCTGGGCATCTCGCTCGGCACCGCCCCGCGCAGTCTCCGCCGGGCCGGCCTGCGGATCGCCTCGCTGGCGGTGTACGCCGTGCTGCTGGCGGTGATCGCCACGCTGCTGGTCGGGCCGGTGCTCGACGTCTGGGACCACGACCTGCCGACGCTCGCCGCCGTCGGCATGCTCGCCGCCTTCGCCGCCGCCATGGTCGCCGCCGCCGTCCAGGCCTGGCTGGGCCTGCTCGGCACCGGACTGGTGATCCTGCTGCTGGTGGTGCTCGGCAACCCCGGCTCCGGCGGGATCTACGCCCCGGAGTTCCTGCCCGCGTTCCTGCGCGGCATGCACCGCTGGAACGTCCCCGGGCTGGCCACCGATCTGGTCAAGTCGGCGGTCTACTTCGACCTGCGGGCCGCCCGGTGGCCGCTGGCCGGCCTGCTGGTCTGGGTCGCGCTCGGGCTGCTGGGCCTGCTCACCGCCACCCTGGTGCGGGGCCGCCGGGCCGCCCGACGGCCGGGGCGGCGGCTGGAAACCAGGCCGGACGCGTGAAGCCGGCGGAAATCGTGGGGAAGGTGACATCGCGGGCCCCCTCCTTACCGACGGGTCCCCACGGATACGATCGACGGAGTCGGACAGCGCTGTCCTTCGTACTCACGTAAGGAGCGCATGGTGACCGACCAGCACGACCACGACGGCCCCGACGCCGCCCTGCGAGCCGACATCCGCCGCCTCGGCACTCTGCTCGGCCAGACCCTGGCCCGCCAGGAGGGCCGCCCCCTGCTCGACCTGGTCGAGGAGATCCGCGCCCAGGTCCGCTCCGACGCTCCCGCCGCCGCGCAGCGGCTCGGCGGGCTGGACGTCACCACCGGCACCAAGCTGGCCCGCGCCTTCTCCACCTACTTCCACCTGGCCAACATCACCGAGCAGGTGCACCGCGCCCGGGACCTGCGCCGACGCCGGGCGGCGCACGGCGGCTGGCTGGACCAGGCGGCCAAGATGATCGCCGAGCGCGGCGTGCCGGCCGAGGAGATCGCCGCGGCGGCCCGCCGGCTCGCGGTACGCCCGGTCTTCACCGCCCACCCCACCGAGGCGGCCCGCCGCTCGATCCTGTCCAAGCTGCGCGCCATCGCCGACGAACTGGACACCGAGACCGCCAACGCCATCCTCTACGGCGCCAGCGACGAGGGACCGGCCAACCGGCGCCTGGCCGAGCTGCTGGACCTGATGTGGCAGACCGACGAGCTGCGGCTGGACCGGCCGGACCCGACCGACGAGGCCCGCAACGCCATCTACTACCTGCGCGACCTGTACGCCGAGGCCGCCCCGCAGGTGCTCGACGACCTCGCCGACACCCTGCGCACCCTCGGCGTGGAGACCTCGCCGACGGCCCGGCCGCTGACCTTCGGCACCTGGATCGGCGGCGACCGGGACGGCAACCCGTTCGTCACCCCGACGGTCACCCGCGAGGTGCTCCACATCCAGCACGAGCACGGCATCAGCGCCACCGAGAAGGCGATGGACCAGCTCATCAACGAGGTCTCGGTCTCCCGGCGACTACGGGCGGTGTCGCTGGACCTCTCCGCCAGCCTCGCCGCCGACCTGGACGCGCTGCCCGAGGTGGCACCCCGGTTCCGGCGGGTCAACGCGGAGGAGCCGTACCGGCTCAAGGCGCGGTGCGTGAAGGCCAAGCTGGCCAACACCCGGGAGCGGCTGCGCCGGGGCACCCCGCACGTGCCGGGGCGGGACTACCGCGGCTCGGCCGAGCTGATCGCCGACCTGGAGCTGCTGCGCGCCTCGCTGGCCCGCAACTCCGGGCAGCTCACCGCCGTCGGCCGGCTCGCCTCCACCATTCGTACGGTCTCCGCGTTCGGGCTGCACCTGGCCACCATGGACGTGCGCGAGCACGCCGAGGCGCACCACGCGGTGCTGGCCCAGCTCTACGCGGCGGTCGGCGAGGTGTCGGACTACCCGTCGCTGACCCGGCTGGAGCGGACCAAGCTCCTCGCCGACGAGCTGGCCGGCCGCCGGCCGCTGTCGACGCTGGACACCCCGCTGACCGAGAACGCGCAGAAGACGTTCGACGTGTTCGGCGCGATCCGCGAGGCGCAGGACCGGTTCGGCGCCGAGGTGATCGAGTCGTACATCATCTCGATGACCCTCGGCATCGACGACGTGCTCGCCGCCGTGGTGCTGGGGCGCGAGGCCGGGCTGATCGACGTGCACAGCGGCCGGGCCCGGATCGGCTTCGTGCCGCTGCTGGAGACCCCGGCGGAGCTGAACGCCGGCGGCGAGCTGCTCGACGAGCTGCTGTCGCTGCCCGCGTACCGGGCGCTGGTCGCGGCCCGCGGCGACGTGCAGGAGGTGATGCTGGGCTACTCCGACTCCAACAAGGAGGCCGGCATCACCACCAGCCAGTGGTCGATCCACCGGGCGCAGCGGGCGCTGCGGGACGTGGCCGCCCGGCACGGCGTGCACCTGCGGCTCTTCCACGGCCGGGGCGGCACGGTCGGGCGCGGCGGCGGGCCGACGCACGAGGCGGTCCTGGCCCAGCCGTACGGCACCCTGGACGGCGCGATCAAGGTGACCGAGCAGGGCGAGGTCATCTCCGACAAGTACACGCTGCCGGCGCTGGCCCGGGAGAACCTCGAGCTGACCGTGGCGGCGGTGCTGCAGGCGACGCTGCTGCACACCGCGCCCCGCCAGCCCGCCGAGATGCTGGAGCGCTGGGACGCGGCGATGGACGTGGTCTCCGAGTCGGCCTTCCGCTCCTACCGGGGTCTGGTCGAGGACCCGGACCTGCCGGCGTACTTCTGGGCCTCCACCCCCACCGAGCTGCTCGGCGCGCTCAACATCGGCTCCCGGCCGGCGAAGCGGCCGAACACCGGGGCCGGGCTGGGCGGGCTGCGAGCCATCCCGTGGGTGTTCGGCTGGACGCAGACCCGGCAGATCGTGCCGGGCTGGTTCGGGGTCGGCTCCGGGCTGGCGGCGGCGCGGGCGGCCGGCCTGGAGGACGTGCTCGCCGAGATGAACCGCAACTGGCACTTCTTCCGCACGTTCCTGTCGAACGTCGAGATGATGCTCACCAAGACCGACCTGAGCATCGCCCGCCGCTACGTGGAGACCCTGGTCCCGAAGAAGCTGCACCCGATCTTCGACAAGATCGAGCAGGAGTACGAGCTGACCAAGCAGGAGGTGCTGGCGGTGACCGCCGCACCGGCCCTGCTGGAGAACTCGCCGGTGCTCCAGCGCACCCTCGCGGTCCGCGACACCTACCTGGAGCCGCTGCACCACCTCCAGGTGGCGCTGCTGCGGCAGTACCGGGACTCGGGGGCCGCCGGGCGGGCGATGGCGACCGCGCCGGGCGGCCGTCGTGCACCGAGCGACGGTACGGCGTTGGAGCGGGCGCTGCTCACCACGGTCAACGGCATCGCCGCCGGGATGCGCAACACCGGCTGACGGACGCGACGAGAAGGCCCCGGTCACGCCGACCGGGGCCTTCTCGCGTGCCGTTCAACCGGCGGTCACCAGTCGCCGCCGCCGAAATCGCCGCCCCCGAAATCGCCGCCCCCGAAGTCCCCGCCGCCGAAATCGCCGCCGCCGAAGTCGCCGCCGCCGAAGTCGGCTGCCTGGTCGGCGCCGCCGAAGTCGCCCTGGTCGCCGTAGTCCGCGCCCTGGCCCCCCGCGCCCTGGTCCCCGGCGTCGCCCTGGTCGCCGTAGTCGGCGCCGTCGCCGAAGCCCTCCTGGTAGCCGGCCTCGTAGCCGTAACCCGGGTCGGCGAAGGCCGGCGAGAAGAGCGCGTCGGCGATCAGCAGCCCGCCGAGCACCCCGGCGCCCGCGCCCAGCGCGGTCTTCCACCAGGGGGTGGAGTACCAGCCGGCCGGCACCGGCCGCCCCTGGTAGCGCCCACCCGGGTAGTAGTACGGGGTGTCCTGGCCCGGCTGCGGGCCGGCCTTGAACGTCTGCCCCTGCACCTGCACCTGGCGTTCCTTGGTCAACTCGCCGGCGCCCTGCGCGGCGGCCAGCGGGGGCAGCTCCGGCCCCGGGTCCAGGCCGAGCGCCAACCGCGCCGCCCGGGCGTACGCCAGCCCCTCCAGCGCGGTCTCCCGGGCCAGCCGGTACTGCTGGACCGTCCCGGCCTGCTCCAGCTGGCTGCCGGCGGCGTTGTAGCGCTCCGCGGCGTCGACCAGGGCCTGGCGGACGGCCGGGGCGTCGCCGTGCAGGTTCATCACCTGGCCGCCGAGGCGTTCGTACCAGCGCTGGGCGTCGGCGCGCACGTCGGCGAGGCTGCGCGCCTCGCGGGCGGCCTGTTCCCGCCGCCACCAGACGAACCCGCCGACCAGGAGGGCCACGAGAATCGCCACGAGCAGAAGTTCCATGCCGCTGAACGTACCCGCAGACGTCGGGTCGTACCCGTTTGGCAAGCTCTGTTGACATCCTCCCCCGCCTAAAGGCGGGGGATTCCCCCGGTCACCCGGGAGGGTTCCTGGTTCATCGCAGACTGCACGGAAGGTTGCCCTTCGTGTCTGACGTCCGCTCCGCAGGCGTTTTTCGTCTCCGCCAGCCCGGCGGCGACAACGAGATTCTTGGCGGCGTTGACGTCCCGGTCATGCCGGGTGCCGCAACTCGGACACGTCCAGTGACGTGTGCCGAGCGAGAGTGTGGCGAGCAGATGTCCGCACGCCGAGCAGGTCTTGCTGGACGGATACCAGCGGTCAACGACGGCGAGGTGCCGGCCGTCGCGGTGCGCCTTGTAGGCCAGCAGGGTCCGGAACTCGGCCCAGCCGGTGCGGGAGATCGCCTTGGCGAGGCTGCGGTTACGGACCATGTTCGCCACCGCCAGATCCTCAACCGCGATGGCGTCGAACCGGCGCACCAAGGCTGTGCTGGTCTTGTGGAGGAAGTCGCGGCGGGGATCCCGCACCCGGGAGTGCACGCGGGCGACCTTCTGCTTGGCCTTGGCCCGGTTCGCGGAACCTTTCCGCTTGCGGGCCATCATCCGCTGGTACCGCTTCAACCGGCGTTCGCGGCGCTCCATGTGCTTCGGGTGAGCGATCCTGCCCTCATCGTCGCTCAGGCCCGGCACCGGCTGGGACAGTACCGCGAAGTCCGTGAGGCCGAGGTCGACGCCGACAACCTGACCGGCCGGTTCGGGGCCGTCCGGGGCGGCGACGGCGACGGCGAAGGTGACGTACCAGCGGCCGTCCGGATCACGCGACACGGTCACCGTCGACGGGTCCAGCGCGGTCACGTCCACATCCGGCCACGACCACACCACCCGCAGCGTTCCCGGGGTTTTGCCGAGGGACAGTTGCCCGTCACGCATCCGGAAGGCCGAGCGGGTGTACGAGGCGGACTGGCGGCCGTGCCGCGACTTGTACCGGGGGTAGCGGGCGCGCTTGGCGAAGAACGCGGTCACGGCGGTGTGCTGGTGCCGCAACGTCTGCTGCAACGGCACGGAGCTGACTTCGTTGAGGAACGTCAACTCCGGCAGCCGCTTCATCTCGGTCAGCGCCCGGTCCGTCTCCGCGTACGAGGTCGACTTGCCCTCCGCGTGGTAGCGGGCGTGGCGGGCGGCGAGGGTGCGGTTCCAGACCACGCGGACACAGCCGAACGTGCGGTTCAGCACGCTGGCCTGCTCCGGTGTCGGGTACGCCCGACACTTGTACGCCGTCCTCACAGGACCAACCTTACAGAAAGGCCGATCATGGCTGAGGCAATCATGGCCGCCATTCCTCCCCGCCCTGAAGGACGGGGCATCCTGGCGGCAGTTCGGTGATGGACTTCTCGACGCTGGCCGTGGTGGTCGTCTGCCTGGCCGGGGGCGGCGCGGCGGGCTGGTACGCCGCCCGGGTCCGGTCGGCCACCGAGATCGCCCGCCTGGAGGCCACCCTGGCGGCCACCCGCGAGGGCGAGGGGCGGCTGGAACAGTCGATGCGGGCGCTGAGCTACGAGGCCACCGCCCAGTCGCAGGAGGCGGTGGCCCGGGCGGTCGCCCCGCTGCACGACACCCTGCGCCGCTACGAGCAGCGGGTCGGTGAGCTGGAGCGCGACCGGGTCGACGCCTACGCCGAGCTGCGCGAGCAGGTCCGGGCCATGAGCACGGTCTCCGGCGAGCTGCGCACCGAGACCAAGCAGTTGGTGGCGGCGCTGCGGGCGCCGCAGGTGCGGGGCCGCTGGGGCGAGCACCAGCTGCGCCGAATCGTCGAGGCCGCCGGCATGCTGGAGCACTGCGACTTCAACGAGCAGGTCACCGCCGCCACCGACCACCAGGGGGTCCGCCCCGACCTGGTGGTCCGGCTGCACGGCGGCCGGACGGTGGTGGTGGACGCCAAGGCGCCCTTCGACGCGTACCTGACGGCGATGGAGGCGCGCGACGAGCGGGGGCGGGACACCCACCTCGACGCCCACGCGCGGCACCTGCGGGCGCACGTCGACGCGCTGGCCGCGAAGTCGTACTGGGCGGCGTTCGACTCGACACCGGAGTTCGTGGTGCTCTTCGTGCCGGCCGACCCGTTCCTGGACGTGGCGTTGCAGCGCGACCCGACGCTGCTGGAGCACGCCTTCGCCCGCGACGTGGTGCTGGCGACCCCGGCCACCCTGGTGGCCCTGCTGCGCACGGTCGCCTACTCCTGGCGGCAGGAGGCGCTGGCCCGCAACGCGGTCGCCGTCCACTCGCTGGCCCGCGAGCTCTACGGGCGACTGTCCACCCTGGGCGACCACGTCGGCAAGCTCGGCACCTCACTCGGTGGGGCGGTCACCGCGTACAACCGGGCGGTGGGCTCGCTGGAGGCGCGGGTGCTGGTCAGCGCCCGCAAGCTGGCCGAGCTGGGCGTCTCCGACCAGGAACTGGCCACGCCGGCGCAGGTGGAGGTGGCCCCGCGGCAGCCGCAGGCTCCGGAACTGCTCGACGAGCCGTCCACCGCGGATCGCGTGAGCTGAGCGCCGACCGGGCAGGTCACCGTCCCCGGCGCCGGGGGCGGGCTCCGGTCCGGTGCGGGGTGTAACACGGCGGCGCACGGGCCGCATCCCGGGGCCGGGCGGCCGGTCAGGACGCCGTCGTTCTCCGTCCCTTCGGCGGAACGGCACCGGTCATCCGGCCGGTGCGACCGGCCGCCCCGTCGCCCGGGCGGTGGTTCCGCATTGGACGTTCGGGGCCATGACCTGCCCGTTTTTCGTCGTCATCGGGCAACCACCCGCGTCACCGTTACCACGACGGTCGTCCGAGTAACGCGGATGTCACATCTGTCGCTGAGAGAGTGACGGCGACCCCGCGTCAGCAGACCCGTCGGTCTTACCCCCAGCCCTGCACCCCTCAGGGCCCTCGCTCTCCCCTCGGAGGAAGAGACGTGAGCAAACCCCCCATCCGGCGTGGCCGTGCCTCGGCCGCGCTCCTGACGTCGGTGGTGACCGCCGGCGCGCTGACGTTGGCGTTCGCCGGCGCGCCCGCCAACGCGGAGCAGACCACCGACGTTCTCAAGAGCAGCTCCACCGGCTGGACCCCGACGGACCAGGAACGACTGGCCGAGGCCCGGGCCAAGGGCCAGAGGACCGTCACGGTGCTGGTCGCCGCCCGGGACGGACAGGTCGCCACGGCCGCCGACAGCCTCACCCAGCTCGGCGCCACGGTGCTCTACCGCGACGACGACCTCGGCTACCTGCGGGCCGACGTGGCCACCGAGCGGGCCGAGCGCATCGCCCGATCGGCCGGCGTCCAGACGGTGGAGATCGACGCGTCGGTGCCGCTGCCCGACCCGCGCCCCGACGCGGCCGAGTCGGTGGCCGCGCAGCCGGCGCCGGGGGCCGCCACCCCGGCGAACAACCCGTACCTGCCGATCGGCGACATGGGCGCGGCCCAGTTCACCGCGGCCAACCCGACGCTCGACGGACGCGGCGTCACTGTCGGCATCCTCGACACCGGCATCGACCTGTCGCACCCGGCGCTACAGAAGACCACCACCGGCGAGCGCAAGATCGTCGACTGGGTGACCGCCACCCACCCGACTGACGACGCAGACCCGACCTGGGTCAGCATGACGAAGAACGTCTCCGGTCCGAGCTTCACCGTGGACGGCCGCACCTGGACGGCCCCGGGCTCGGCCTCCTACCGGTTCGGCGTCTTCAACGAGCGCGACGTGAACCTCGGCGGCGAGCTCGGCAACGACGTCAACCGGGACGGCAACCCGGCCGGCAGCAGCGGCCTCTTCGGCGTGCTCTGGGACGGCGGCAGCACCGCCTGGGTCGACACCGACCAGGACGGCTCCTTCGCCGACCAGGCCGCGATGACGGACTACAAGGTCCGCAACGACGTGGGCACCTTCGGGACCGACGACCCGGCGACCGCCATCAACGAGTCGATGCCGTTCGTCGTCCAGGTCGACGGCAAGGGCAAGTTCGTCAACATCGGCATCGTCTCCGGCGCCCACGGCTCCCACGTCGCGGGCATCACCGCCGGCAACGGCCTCTTCGGCGGCGCGATGACCGGTGCCGCCCCGGGCGCCAAGCTGGTCTCCGTCCGGGTCTGCCTCTTCGTCGCCGGCTGCACCTCCAGCGCCCTGATCGAGGGCATGATCTACGCCGCCAAGCAGGCGAACGTCGACGTGATCAACATGTCGATCGGCGGCCTGCCCTCGCTCAACGACGGCAACAACACCCGCGCGGTGCTCTACAACCGACTCATCGACCAGTACGACGTGCAGATGTTCATCTCCGCCGGCAACAGCGGACCGGGCGCCAACACCGTCGGCGACCCGTCGGTGGCCGAGAAGGTCATGAGCATCGGGTCGTACGTCACCGACGCCACCTGGCGGTCCAACTACGGCTCCAGCTCGCCGTACGCCGAGAGCCTGCACTACTACAGCTCTCGCGGCCCGCGTGAGGACGGCGGGTTCAAGCCCAACGTGATCGCGCCGGGCTCGGCCATCTCCACCATCCCGACCTGGCAGCCGGGTGGGCCGGTCCCCGGCACGTACGTGCTGCCGCCGGGGTACGCGATGTTCAACGGCACCTCGATGGCCTCGCCGCAGGCGGCGGGTGCCGGCGCGCTGCTCGTCGGCGCGGCCAAGGCGCAGGGCTTCCAGCACCAGCCGGCCCAACTCCGGCAGGCCATGATGTCCTCCGCCCGGTTCATCGACAACACCGGCACCTACGAGCAGGGCGCCGGCCTGATCGACGTGAAGGCGGCTTACGAGCTGCTGCGGACGAACATCAAGACGGTCGACATCACCTCCTCGGTGGCGGTGAACACCGTGCTCTCCGGGTTCCTCGCGAAGCCGGGCCTCGGCGTCGGCATCTACGACCGGGAGGGTGTCACGGTCGGGAAGAAGTACACCCGGACCTACACGTTCACCCGGACCAGCGGTGGGTCGAAGACGGTCACCTACCAGCTGTCCTGGGTGGGCAACGACGGCACCTTCGCGACCGCGTCGTCGGTGGCGCTGCCGCTGAGCAAGCCGGTCACCGTCGCGGTGACGGTCGACCCGGCGACCCCGGGCGCGCACTCGGCGGTGCTGCAGCTCGACGACCCGGCCACCACCGGCGTCGACAAGCAGACGATGAACACGGTGATCGCGCCGTACACCTTCGAGCCGGCCGCCAACTACCAGGTGCAGGTCAGCGACAAGGTCGGTCGCAACCAGTCCCTGCACTACTTCTTCCGCGTCCCGGCCGGCACCCCGGCCCTCAAGGTCGACTTCACCGGTCCGGACGGCACGGCGGGTACCGGCCAGGCCCGGTTCCTGCGCTACCACCCGTACGGCGTGGCGATCGACAGCAACGCGTCGAACTCCTGCTATGTCCCGGCCGTGCCGGTCAACCCGCCCGCCGTGCCCTGCGCGACCGGCTCGCCGAACAGCCGCACCACCTCGAACCCGCTCGCTGGGGTCTGGGAGGTCACGGTGGACGGTCGGCGTACCTCCGACGCGGCGTGGACGCCGTTCACGCTGACCGCTTCGGTGCTCGGCGCGACGGTCAGCCCGAACCCGGACGTGATCGCCTCGGCGACCGCCGGCACGCCGCTGGCCCGGTCGTACACGCTGACCAGCACCCTCGGCTCGTTCACCGGCCGGGCGGTCGGCACCACGCTGGGCAGCGCCCGGCGCGGGCAGTTCACCATCGGCAACCACGAGGTCAAGGAGTACGACCTGACGGTGCTCCCGGGCTCGACCCAGCTCCGGGCCACCATCGGCGGCACCTCCGACCCCGCCGCCGACCTCGACCTGTTTGTCCTCAACTGCACGTCCGGGACCTGCGTGGAGGCTGGTAAGAGCGCCGACGGTGACTCGGAGGAGTCGGTGACCCTGGCCAACCCGGCGCCGGGCGCCTGGAAGGTCCGCATCGACGGGTACGCGGTGCCGAACGGCTCGACCACCTACAACTACATCGACGTCTTCACCAACGCCGCCTTCGGGACGGTCGCGGTGACCGACGCCAACGCCGCGCGGCCCGGCGGCGCGTCGTGGACGGTGCCCGGCACGGTGACGGCGAAGGTCGCGCCGGACAGCGGCCGGGTGCTCTTCGGCAACGTCCAGGCCCGTACCGACACGAACATCCTGATCGGTAGCGGCGACGTGGTCGTGGAGAACGTCAACTGACAGATCCGCACCAGCCAGGAGCCCGTCCCCGGTCCCGGGGGCGGGCTCCTCCCGTTGCGGGGTCAGGCCCGCCGCGCGCTCTCCACCACGAACGGGATGCTCTGCTGGCAGGTGGTCACCAGGGCGCCGACGTCCAGGGCAGGCCCCAGAGCTGTTGGACGGCCCGTCCACCCTGGACCGGTTCAGCTAGCGTCCTGGATGTGACAGTACGCACCTGTGCATGTCACGAAGAGGTCACAAGGCAGCGTTCGGTAGTGACACCGCGACAACGCAGCACAAAGGATTCGCTCACGCGCGCCCTGTCATCTCAGGGCCCTGTTCTCTGGAGGAAAGAGAACGTGAGCAAACCCCGCAACCTGAGCCGGCGTACCTCCGCCGGGCTCTTCGCCTCGGTCATGGCCGCCGGCGCCATGGCCGGCGCGGGCGGCGCCGCCACCGCGAGCGCCGCGCCCGCCACCACCCCGGACGCCCCGGCCAATGCCGTCGAGGCGCTCGGCTCGCACGACGCCAAGCTGCTCGCCGAGGCCGAGGCGAAGCACGCGCCGACCGTCACGCTGATCGTCGCCACCGACAAGGGTGAGGCGAAGGACGTCGCCGACGCGGTGAAGGACCTCGGCGGCACGGTCAGCCAGCGCTTCGACTCGATCGGCTACGTGCTGGCCACAGTGCCCACCGCAAAGGTGCTGACGGCCGCCACGCTGCCGGGCGTCGCCGCGGTCGACCTCGACGAGACCATCCAGCTCCCGGACCCGACCCCGGAGTCCGCGCCGAACGGCGCGACCGCCGCCGAGCAGGGCGAGACCCTGGCCGGGCCGGGCGCCGGCACCGGCGGAGTCAACCCGTACATGCCGACCAACGAGACCGGCGCCGAAGCCTTCAAGGCCGCCCACCCCGAGTGGGACGGGCGCGGGGTCACCATCGGCATCATGGACTCCGGCGTGGACCTGGACCAGCCGGCGCTGCAGAAGACCACCACCGGCGAGCGCAAGATCGTCGACTGGGTCACCTCGACCGACCCGCTCGAGGACGCCACCTGGCGCGCGATGATCACCGAGGTGACCGGCCCGACCTTCACCATCGGCACCACCAGCTGGACGGCCCCGGCCGGCAGCTACCGGTTCGCCACCTTCCGGGAGTCGATCACCGCGCCGGCCGGCGCGACCAGCGAGGTCGGCGGTGACGTCAACCGCGACGGTGACACCACCGACTCGTGGGGGATCCTCTACGCCACCGACACGCACGACATCCGGGTGGACGCCAACGGCAACCGCGACTTCACCGACGACGAGCTGATGCGCCCGTACAAGGAGAAGTTCCAGGTCGGCCACTTCGGCACGGACAACCCGGCCACCGCCGTCCGCGAGCAGATCCCGTTCGTCGTCGAGTACCGCGAGGACGTCGACACCAACCCGGGCGACGGGCAGCCCGGCCCGTACGCCGACTTCGTCAACATCGGCATCGTCCAGGCCACCCACGGCACGCACGTCGCCGGCATCACCGCCGCCAACGACATGCTCGGCAACAGCGCCTTCGACGGCGCGGCCCCCGGCGCCAAGCTGGTCTCCTCCCGCGCCTGCACCTGGACGGGCGGCTGCACCGCCGCGGCCCTCACCACCGGCATGGCCGACCTGGTGATCAACCGCAAGGTCGACGTGGTGAACATGTCGATCGGTGGCCTGCCGGCGCTCAACGACGGCTCGAACGCCCGCGCCCAGCTCTACAACAGCCTGATCACCACCTACGGCGTGCAGCTGTTCATCTCGGCCGGCAACTCCGGCCCGGGCCTGAACACCATCGGCGACCCGTCGGTGGCGTCCAACGTGGTCAGCGTCGCGGCCAACATCAGCAAGGAGACCTGGCTGGCCAACTACGGCTCGGTGGTCCGCAAGGACAACGCGCTGTTCAACTTCTCCTCGCGTGGCCCCCGGGAGGACGGCGGCTTCAAGCCGAACATCGCCGCCCCCGGCTCGGCGATCTCCACCGCGCCGACCTGGCTGCCGGGCGTGCCGGTCGCCGAGGCCGGCTACCCGCTGCCGCCGGGCTACCAGATGCTCAACGGCACCTCGATGGCCTCACCGCAGGCCACCGGCGCCGCCGCCCTGCTGCTCTCCGCGGCCAGGGCGAACGACGAGGGGGTCACCCCGGCCGCGCTGCGCCGGGCGATCTACAGCTCGGCCAAGCCGATCGAGGGCGTCGCCACCTACGCCCAGGGCTACGGCATGTTCAACGTGCCGGGCGCCTGGGAGCTGCTGGCCCAGGGCGTCGAGGCCCGCTCGTACACCTCGGACGCGCCGGTCTGCACCGAGCTGTCGGCGAACCTGACCCGCTACGACGCCGGCACCGGCACGTTCGTGCCGAACCCCCACCGCGGCGCGGGCATCTACAACCGTTGCGCCGCCGGGCAGGGCGGGCAGAAGGTCAACCAGACGAAGACCTACAAGGTCAAGGTCACCCGTACCAGCGGACCGGCCGGCGACATCCGGCACGACGTCGACCTGCGCGGCGACGACGGCACCTTCACCGCGTCGAAGTCGGTGGTGCTGCCGCTGAACAAGGCGGTCACCGTCACCGTGGTCGCCAAGCCGCGTACCGACGGGGCGCACGGCGCGCTGCTGACCATCGACGACCCGGCCACCAACGTGGTCGACTTCGAGGTCTCCACCGTGGTGGTCGTCGCCAACGACGTGAGGAAGCCCGACTACTCGTGGTCCACCGAGGGTTCGGTCGACCGCAACAGCTTCACCTCGTACTTCGTGACCGTCCCGGCCGGCGCGGGCGCGCTCCAGGTCAACCTCTCCGGCATCGCCACCGGCTCGCAGACCCGGTTCATCGCCATCAACCCGTACGGCATCCCGGTGGAGAGCACCGCCAGCACCGCCTGCTACACCAACTTCTCCGACCCGGCGGCCTGCAAGCCGCAGGAGCGGGACTACCAGAACCCGATCCCGGGGGTCTGGGAGATCGAGGTGGAGGCCCGGCGCACCTCGCCGGCGCTGAACAACCCGTACCAGCTCCAGGCCCGGGTGCAGGGCGTGCAGGTCGAGCCGGCCACCGTCGCACTGCCGTCGGTGACCGCGGGCACCCCGACCCAGGTCTCCTGGGGCCTGACCAACACCTTCGGCCCGGTGTCGGTGACCGGCCAGGGTGGCGCGCTGTCCAGCGTGCACGCCGAGCGGCCGACCATCGCCCAGGGCGCGCAGCAGGAGTACACCGTGACGGTGCCGGCCGGGGCGACCAGCTTCACCGCCCGGATCGGCAACACCGCCGACCTCGGCGCCGACCTGGACCTGTCGGTCTTCCTGGGCGCCACCCGGGTGGGCCGGTCGGCCGACGGTGACTCGGAGGAGGCGGTGACCCTGACCAACCCGGCCGCCGGCACCTACCGGGTCGTGGTGGACGGGTACGCCGTCGACGGTCCGGGCACCAGCACCGCCTACGACTACCGGGACTCGTTCTCGGCGCCGTCGCTGGGCACGCTGACCGCCCCGGCCACCCCGTTGCCGCTGCAGAACGGCGACACCGCCGCCCTGACCGGTACGGTGACCGCCCTGTCCGCCCCGGCCGCCGGCAGGGAGCTCTACGGCGACCTGGCCGTCACCACCACCGAGGGCGCGGTCGTCGGCCGTGGCTCGGTCGCGATCGGCGCGGTGAACTGAGCACCGCCTGACGGCGGTCCCTCGACCGCACAGCACCACAGGAGCCCGTCCCCGGTCCCCGGGGGCGGGCTCCTCCCTTCGCCCCCCCTTTGCTCTGCTGCGGCGGGGGCGGCACTGGGAGCGCTTCCCCGTTGCCGGGAGGGCAGCAGAGCAAAGGGGGCCGGACAGGGGCGTCCCTGCCCTCGGACGGTCGGCGCTGGTGTCAGGAGCGGCGGGCGGACTCGACGACGAAGGGAGTGCCCTGCTGGCAGGTGGTCATCATGTCGGGCTTGGGCTGACCGGTGACGGTGACCCGGGCGCCGACGGTGAGCACGTCCCGGGGACCGCCGATGAGCTGGTAGCCCTCGACCAGCAGGCAGTTCGGCTCCACCCCGGCCTGGACGGTGCCGGTGATCGTGGTGGCGCCGGGACCGGGCGGCAGGCTGGGGCCGGCCGGCGGCCGCTTGGTCGGCGGCAGCGCGGTCGGGGGCAGCGCGGTCGACGGCGGGACGGTGGTCGGGTCGCCCGGCTGCGCCGGGCCGCTGCTGGGCGCGCTGGTCACCGGCGATCCTTCCGAGGGGCTGGGGGTGCCCGTCCGGTCGTCGCCGTCCTGGCCGCCGCAGGCGCTCAGCCCCGCGCAGACGACCAGGGCGGCGAGGACCATCCGAGGAGTCTTCATGCCCACTGGGACGTGACCGGCGGGCGATCCGTTCCCGGTCAGGCCCGCGCGGCGGCGGCCTTCATGTCGCGCTTGAGTTCCTGCGGCAGCGAGAAGGTCAGCCGCTCGTTGGCGGTGGTGATCTCCTCGACGTCGGTGAAGCCCCGCGCGGCGAGGTGGGTCAGCACGTCCTGCACCAGCTCGTCCGGCACGCTCGCACCGGACGTGACGCCGACCGTGCCGGCGCCGGCCACCCAGGCGTCGTCGATCTCGTGCGCGAAGTCGACCAGGTACCCGGCGCGGGCGCCGGCGTCCAGGGCGACCTCGACCAGGCGCACCGAGTTGGAGGAGTTGCGCGAGCCGACGACGATCACCACGTCGCACTCGGGGGCGATCTCCTTGACCACGTGCTGCCGGTTGGAGGTGGCGTAGCAGATGTCGTCGCTGGGCGGCGACTGGAGCAGCGGCAGCCGGGACTTGAGCCGGGCGACGGTCTCCAGCGTCTCGTCCACCGACAGGGTGGTCTGGGAGAGCCAGACGACCTTGTTCGGGTCCCGCACGGTGACCTTGTCGACGCCGTCGGGGCCGTCCACCAGCTGGATGTGCGCGGGGGCCTCGCCGGCGGTGCCGATGACCTCCTCGTGCCCCTCGTGGCCGATCAGCAGGATGTCGTAGTCCTCGGCGGCGAACCGCTTCGCCTCCTGGTGCACCTTGGTCACCAGCGGGCAGGTCGCGTCGATCGCCTTCAGCGAGCGCGCCTTCGCCTGCTCGTAGACCTCCGGGGCGACGCCGTGCGCGGAGAAGATGACGGTGGCGCCCTCCGGCACCTCCTCGTTCTCCTCGACGAAGATCGCGCCCTGGGCCTCCAGCGTCCGCACCACGTGCTTGTTGTGCACGATCTGCTTGCGCACGTAGATCGGGGCGCCGTAGAGCTTGAGCGCCTCCTCCACGGTCTGCACCGCCCGGTCGACGCCCGCGCAGTAGCCGCGGGGCTTGGCCAGGAGCACGCGCTTGCCGGTCCGGGGGGTCGTCTCAGCCTGGGTCACCCGACCATCGTACGTGCCGGGTTTTCCGCCGGCAGCGGCTGCGACCCGCACCACAGCCGGCGCCGGAGACTGCAGCATGAGCGGCCCGGCAGCGCACGGCCACCCGCCACCATCCGAAACCGCCCGCCCCGGCGAGCGGCACGCGCTGTCGGGCTGCCGCAGGTCGTCGGGGCCTGACCGTAAGGTGGGCGGGTGACCGACGCCCCGCGCAGCACCCCGGAGGAGCCCTGGCCCGTCCGGGTGGTCAGCCAGAAGGTCGGCGCCTGGATCGCCAAGCTCGGCTGGGTCTGGGTGGACGGGCAGGTGGCCCAGATCAGCCGCCGCCCCGGCGCCAGCACCGTCTTCCTCACCCTGCGCGACCCGTCCGCCGACCTGAGCCTGACCGTCACCACCAACCGGGACGTCCTCGACACCGGCGCGCCGGAGCTGCGCGAGGGCGCCCGGGTGGTGCTGCACGCCAAGCCGGAGTTCTACGCGGCCCGGGGCACGCTGAGCCTGCGCGCCGACGAGATCCGCCAGGTGGGGCTCGGCGAGCTGCTGGCGCGGCTGGAGAAGCTCAAGAAGCTGCTCGCCGCGGAGGGGCTCTTCGACCGGTCCCGCAAGCGCCGCCCGCCGTTCCTGCCGCAGCGGGTCGGGCTGATCACCGGGCGCGCCTCGGCGGCCGAGCGGGACGTGCTCACCAACGCCCGCCGGCGCTGGCCGGCCGTGGAGTTCCGCACGGTCAACGTGGCGGTGCAGGGGCCGAGCGCGGTGCCGCAGATCGTCGACGCGCTGAAGGTGCTCGACGCCGACCCGAGCATCGACGTGATCATCCTGGCCCGGGGCGGCGGCGGCATCGAGGACCTGCTGCCCTTCTCCGACGAGGCGCTCTGCCGGGCGGTCTTCGCCTGCCGTACCCCGGTGGTCAGCGCGATCGGCCACGAGACGGACGCACCGCTGGTCGACTACGTCGCCGATGTCCGCGCGTCCACGCCGACCGACGCGGCCAAGCGGGTGGTGCCCGACCTCACCGAGGAGGTCCGCCTCATCGGCCAGGCCCGCTCCCGGCTGGAACGCGCGGTCCGCAACCTGGTCGACCGGGAGTCGCACCGGCTCGACCTGCTCCGTTCCCGACCGGTGCTGGCCCGCCCGCAGGTGATGATCGAGCAGCGGGCCGCCGAGGTGAGCGCGCTGCGGGACCGGACGGGCCGCTGCCTGGACCACCGCCTCGGCGCGGCCGGTGAGGACCTGCGGCACACCCTGGCCCGCCTGCGCGCCCTCTCCCCCGCGGCCACCCTCGACCGCGGGTACGCGATCGTGCAGCGCGCCGACGGCCACGTCGTCCGCGCCGCCGCCGAGGTGGCCAAGGGCGACCCCCTGCGGGTACGCCTCGCCGACGGCGAGCTGACCGCGACCGTCGACGGCTGAGGAGTGTGGTGGGATGGGCGTGATGACCGACGAGACGAAGGACGAGCGGCTCAGCTACGAGCAGGCTCGCGCCGAGCTGGCCCAGGTGGTCGAGAAGCTGGAGGCCGGCGGCACCTCGCTGGAGGAGTCGCTGGCGCTGTGGGAGCGCGGCGAGAAGCTGGCCGAGGTCTGCCAGCGCTGGCTGGACGGCGCCCGGGCCCGCATCGACGCCGCCCGGCAGGCCGCCGACTCCTGACGCCCGCCGGGCCGCGGACACGCAGCGGCGGGGCGGCCGACAGCCACCCCGCCACTGGTCGACGGCTCAGTTGAACAGGTTGTAGAACTCCGTGGGCGCCTCGACCACCTGGTCGGCCGGCGGCTTCTGCGCGGCGGCGGCGTTGCCGTAGTCCGAGTAGGTGACCTTGATGTCCTGCGCGGCGTTCTGGCCGGCGGCCGGGATCTGGACCACCATCTCGCTGAGCCGGCCCTGCGGGTCCAGTTTCGCCGTGAACGGCACCGACTTGGCCTGCGGGCCGAGGGCGGTGATCACGGACTGGTCCACCGAGCCGGCCTCGGCGGCCTTCGACACGTCGAGCGTGCCGGCGTAGGTGCCCTCGCCGGTCTGCCGTACCTCGGTGATGCCCTGGGTCAGCACCTCGCTGCCGGCCGGGTCGATCTTGTCGAAGTCGAAGCCCAGCGCCTTGTTGCCCTTGATCCTCCTCTGGTCGAGGTGCTGGTACTTGCCGAGGTTGAGCTTCTGCACGCCGGGGATGCTGCTGGCGGACTTGCCGCCCAGCTCCAGCTTCACCCAGCTGTCCGGCTTGGCGTGGATCAGGTCGAGCTTCATCGACAGGTCCGAGGACGCGTCACCGATCAGGACGCGCATCTCGGCGCTCTGGCTCGGCTCGTGCACCTGCCCCTCGGCGCTCGAACCGGCGCCGGACATGGTGAACCGGAAGTTGCCGTTTCTGATCTCGTTGGTGGAGTTGAGCAGGGCCTGTTTGGCGTCGCCGCTGACCGCGCCGGAGGCGCCCGGCGACGCGCTGCCGGAGACCGTGGGGGACGCGGAGGTCCCCGCCTCGCCGGTCCCGGTGCTGTTGCAGGCGGCAAGCCCAGGAGTGAGCAGCGTCGCGGCGAAGACCGCCGCGCTGAAGCGCCGAATGGTCACGTGAACCTCTCAAGTGGGTCGTCCGGCCCGCGGCGGCGCCGGAAGGCGTGGCGTCGGGGCCTTGCACCTGCCCCGCCGCACGAGTCCCGTCCGGCCGACGGAACGAGCCGGCGAGGTCGCGTACCTTCTGTTCCCTGACGCCGCGTTCGGCAATCCCTGTCCGGTCCACCTGATGGAACACCACTCCTCGGGTGGGGGCGGCGGATCACGCCGCACCCCACCCCGAGCGGGGGTCAGTCCTTGAACATCTCGTAGACCTGGTCGGACGCCTCGACGACCTGCTTCGCCGGGGGCTTCTGCACCGGCGTGGCGGTGCCATAGTCGGCGTACCGCACGGTCATGTCGTAGGCCTTGGTGTCACCCACGGCCGGCATCTGCACGGTGAACTCGGTCAGCCGGCCCTGCCCGTCGAGCTTGGCGGTGAACGGCAGGGCGCCGGCCTTGTCGCCCAGCTTCTTGATGTCGTCGGCGTCGAGCATGTCCGAGTCGGTGAGCTTGCTGGCGTCGAGGGTGCCGGCGTAGGCCCCCTCGCCGGTCTGCTTGACGTCGGTGACCGCCTTGACCAGCGCGTCACTGCCGGCCGGGTCGACGTCGGCGAAGTCGAACTCCAGGTTCTTGACGCCCTTGACCTTGGTGCGGTCGATGTGCTGGTACTTGCCCTTCATCGCCTTGAAGGCCGGGATGGCGTCGGCCATCTCGCCGCCGATCTCCAGCTTCACCCAGCTGTCGGTGTCGATGAAGACGAGGTGCATCGTCATCGACATGTCGTCGGCGGAGGCCGCGCTGTTGACCATCTTCAGCTCGGCGCTCTTGGACGGGGTGTGCACGGTGCCGCCACCGTTCAACTCCGGCCCACCGGTCATGGTGAAGGTGAAGTTGCCCTTGCTGATCTCCTGGGTGGAGGCGAGCAGGGCCGCCTTCGGGTCGGCCGGGGTCGGCGAGGCGGCGGCCGTGCCGTCGGAGTCGGTGGACTCCGACTTGCAGGCGGCCAGGCCGGGAACGAAGAGGGCGGCGGCGAGGAGACCGGCGCTCCACCGTCGAAGGTTCACGTTGTTCTCTTTCCGCGAGTCTGCACCCGGCCGCGGCGGGCCGGGAATCGAGCCGGGGCAGCCTAACGGAGATGCGGGCCAGCCCGGGTCCCGCGGCGTCAGCGCAACGAGCCGGCGAGCTGCCGCAGCTCGTTATCCCGGGCGTCGCCGATCACCAGGATCGTGCGGTTCGGTTCGAGCAGCACCAGGGCCTGGTCGTTGCCCCGGCCGGTGTACCGCTGCCAGTTGCGCCCGCCCAGGTCGGTGGGCCCCTGGGGCTGCCCCTCGGCGGTCAGCTCGGCGGGCAGCAGCTTCTCCGGCGGCACGTTGCTCTGCACCAGCTGCACGCCCCGCCCCTCCGGGGTGAGATAGCCCACACGCAGGTTGGCGCCGCCCTCCACGGTGCGGTAGCTGGCGCTGACCGTACGCCAGCCGGAACCCAGCCCGGCCGGCTCGCTGACCGGGAAGGCATTTGCCGCGCGGGCCTGCTCGTAGGCGGGCGCGGCGTCGATCACGGTCGGCTGCTCGCCGCCGAGGAAGCCCCGGTAGAAGGCGACCAGCAGGGCGATCGGGACGAGCAGCACCAGCAGCGAGAGCGCCATGTCCTTCGGCGACCGCTCGGAGCGGGACTTCTCCTTGCCGACGCGCCGCCCGCCGCCGGCCGGCCGCGCCGGCGGCACGTCGGCGTCCACTGCGGCGGCGTCGGGCGCCGGCTCGACCAGGGCCGGCTCGCCGCCGCCGGCGCCGCCGGTCGTCTCGACCAGCGCCGCCTCGGTGCCGGCCCCGGTCGCCGAGCCGCCGCCGGCCGGTCCCTTCGACGGGCCGGACCCGGCCACCGCGTTGGTCGCCCCGGTCGGGGTCACCGGCGGCTGGCCGTCGGGCGGGGTCTGGTCGGCGGGTACGCGGTCGGCAGGCTGGGCGGGGTCCACCCGTCCATTCTGGCAGCCGCGCGAGTGACCGATCCCGCCCACCACCGCCCCGCCCCGGCGCCGGACCTGTCATCGTGTGAGGATCAGCGACAAAGCCGGCAGCGGCGACCGCAGCACCCTGCCGGTCCACCCCGCAACGTCGCGAGGAGGAAGCCGTCATGACGACGAACACCAGGACGCGGATCCCCCAGGATCTCGACCGCAACCTTGCCCTCGACCTGGTCCGGGTCACCGAGGCAGCGGCGATGGCCGCCGGCCGGTGGGTGGGCCGGGGCGACAAGGAGGGCGGCGACGGGGCAGCCGTCGACGCGATGCGCAAGCTGATCAACTCGATCCCGATGCGCGGGGTGGTGGTGATCGGCGAGGGCGAGAAGGACAACGCGCCGATGCTCTTCAACGGCGAAGAGGTGGGTGACGGCACCGGTCCCGAGGTGGACGTCGCGGTGGACCCGGTCGACGGCACCACGCTGATGAGCAAGGGCATGCCGAACGCGCTGGCCGTGCTCGCGGTGTCCGAGCGTGGCGCGATGTTCGACCCGAGCGCGGTCTTCTACATGGAGAAGCTCGCCGTCGGTCCGATGTACGCCGACGTGGTGGACATCAACGCCGGGGTGGCCGACAACCTGCGCCGGATCGCCAAGGTCAAGGGCACCGACGTGTCCGAGGTGACGGTCTGCGTGCTGGACCGCTCCCGCCACGACGACCTGGTCAAGCAGATCCGGCGTACCGGGGCGGGCATCCGGTTCATCTCCGACGGCGACATCGCGGGCTCGATCGCGGCCGCCCGGGGCGAGTCTGACGTCGATGTGCTGATGGGCATCGGCGGCACGCCGGAGGGGATCATCTCGGCCTGCGCGCTCAAGTGCATGGGCGGGGCGATGCAGGCCAAGCTCTGGCCGCGCGACGCCGAGGAGCGGGAGAAGGCGCTGGCCGCCGGGCACGACCTGGACCGGGTGCTCAGCACCGACGACCTGGTCACCGGCGACAACTGCTTCTTCGTGGCCACCGGCGTCACCTCCGGTGACCTGCTGCGCGGCGTGCGCTACCGGGCCGGTGGGGCGTACACCCAGTCGATCGTGATGCGCTCCAAGAGCGGCACGATCCGGGTGATCGACTCGTACCACCGGCTGGAGAAGCTGGCCCTCTACTCGGCGGTCGACTTCGACGGCCGGCCACTGGCCGAGCAGGAGTGAGCACGACCGGGACGGCGGTCCGTCCGACCGTCCCGGCGTCCCGGCGGATCGTCGCGACCGGGCTGGCGACCGCCTCGGGGGTCGCCGTGGCCGTGCAGTCCCGGATCAACGGCGAGCTGGGCGTACGCCTGGCCGACGGGATCGCCGCCGCGGTGGTCTCGTTCGGGCTGGGCCTGCTGGTGCTGCTGGTGCTGGTCCCCGCCACCCCGTGTGGGCGGCGAGGGCTGCGCGACCTGCGCGCGGCGCTGCGGGACGGCGCGCTGCGCCCGTGGCAGTGCCTGGGCGGGTTGTGCGGGGCGTTCCTGGTCGCCACCCAGGGGCTCACCATCGGCACGCTCGGGGTGGCCGTCTTCACGGTGGCGGTGGTGGCCGGCCAGTCCGCGAGCAGTCTGGCGGTGGACCGGGCCGGGGTGGGCCCGGCCGGCCGGCAGCCGGTGACGCCGAGCCGGCTGGCCGGGGCGGCGCTGACCGTGCTCGCCGTCCTGCTGGCGGTGGGCGACCGGCTGGGCGACCCGGGGGCCCTGGTGCTGGCCCTGCTGCCGCTGCTGGCCGGGGTCGGCATCGCCTGGCAGCAGGCGGTCAACGGTCGGGTCCGGGTCGCCTCGGGCAGCGCCCTGGCGGCCACCCTGGTCAACTTCACCGTCGGCACGGCCGCCCTGCTCCTCACCTTCGCCGTCGACGGCGCGATCCGGGGCTGGCCGACCGGTGCCCTGCCCGCCGAGCCGTGGCTCTACCTGGGCGGGCCGATCGGCATCGTGTTCATCGCGGTCGCGGCGGCGATCGTCCGCTTCACCGGGGTGCTGCTGCTCGGGCTGGCCACCATCGCAGGGCAGATCGTCGGGGCCGTACTGCTGGACCTGGTCCTGCCGACCGCGGCCTCGCACCCGGGGCCGGCGACCCTGGCGGGCGCCGCGCTGACCCTGGTGGCGGTGCTGGTGGCCGCGCTCGGCCCGGCGCCCCGCCGCTGAGCCCGGGCCGGGCTCGCGGCGGGTGCCGGCGGGTCAGCGGCGCAGGGCCGTGACCGTCTCCTTCAGCGCGCGGTCCAGCGGCGTCGCCTCGATGCCGAGGGTGGCGGTGGCGGCGGTGGAGTCCAGCAGATACGGCCGGTCGAACTGGTAGGCGGTCTCGCGCAGCTCCCGCGCGAGCGGGTTGGCCAGGCCACCGAGCCAGAGCACCGGGTAGGGCATCCGGGTCAGCTTCGGCGCGGGCGCGCCGACCAGCGCCGCCGCGCGGGTGGCCAGCTCCCGCATGCCGGCGGCGGGCGCGCTGGGCACGTGCCAGGCCCGGCCCCAGGCCCGCGGGTCGGCAGCGGCGACGACGAGGGTACGGGCGACGTCCGGGATGTACGTCCAGGTGTGCGGGGCGTCCCAGTCGACCGGGAGGAAGACCCGCCGCCCGTCGAGCACCCGGGGCAGCACCAGCATCGGCAGGGACGTGCCGCCGGCGCCGAGATAGTCGGAACCGCGCACCTCGGTGACCCGGGCCCGGCCGGCCCGGTGGGCGGCGAGCGCCTCCTCCCACATCCGGTTGCGCACCCGGCCCTTGGTGCCGGTGGCGGCGAGCGGGGTCTGCTCGGTCATCGGGCCGTCGACCGGCCCGTACCCGTAGAGGTTGCCGACCGTGGCGAGCACGGCGCCGGTCCGCTCGGCGGCGGTGAGCAGCGCGCCGGCCAGCGGCGGCCAGTCCGTCGGCCACCGGTGGTACGCCGGGTTCGCGCAGTTGTACAGCGCGTCCGCGCCCTCGGTCAGCGCGGTGAGCCGGTCGGCGTCGGCGGCGTCGGCGGCCACCCGCTCGACGGCGGGGTGCTCCGGCCCGCTCCCCCGGCGGGTGACCACCCGGACCCGCTCACCCCGCTCGGCGAGGAGACGGGCGGTGGCCGTGCCGACCGGACCGGAGCCGACGATCACGTGCAGCGACATGGGAACGCCTTTCGAAGCGGGGATACGAACCGAGAGCACCGCTCTCACTTGCCGACACCAGCATGACCGCCCGCCCACCGGTCCGTCAAGAGCAGTGCTCTCTTTTTTGATTGCCGCTCCGATCCGTGGCAGAGTGGAGCCATGCCCGCTTCCTCGATCCGCGCCCGCGTCCGCGCCGAGATGCTCGACGAGATCAAGGCGGTGGCCCGCCGCCACCTCGCCACCGACGGCGCCAACCTCTCGCTGCGGGCGGTCGCCCGGGACATGGGGATGGTCTCCTCCGCCATCTACCGCTACTTCCCGAGCCGCGACGACCTGCTCACCGCGCTGATCCTGGAGGCGTACGACGCGCTCGGCGACGCGGTGGAGTCGGCCGACGCCGGCGCCGACCGCCACGACCTGCGCGGTCGCTGGCACGCGGTGTGCCGCGCGGCCCGGGACTGGGCGCTCGCCCACCCCGCCGAGTACGCCCTGCTCTACGGCAGCCCGGTGCCCGGGTACGCCGCACCCGACGACACCGTCCTGCCGGCCCAGCGCCCGCCGGTGACCCTGGTCGGCATCCTGGCCGACGGGCTGGGCGACGGGCGGCTGGCCGCTCCCGACGACGACCTGCCCGAACCGCTCCGCGCCGATCTGGCCGAGATCGCCGCCGGGCTCTTCCCCGGCCTGCCGGAGTCACTGCTGGCCCGGGGCATGGCCGGCTGGACACAGCTGTTCGGGCTGATCAGCTTCGACCTGTTCGGCCGGCTGAACCGGACGATCCCGCACCGGGACGCGTACTTCGACCACCAGACCGGGCTGATGGCCGACCTCATCGGCCTGCCCCGCTGACGCCGAATCAGCCGGCGTCGGAGGAGTGGCCCGGGAACAGGTGCGCGCTCGGGTCGATGGCCACGGCGGCGTTGTTGACCGCGGTGGCCGCCTCGCCGAAGCCGGTGGCGATCAGCCGCACCTTGCCCGGGTACTCCGTGATGTCCCCGGCGGCGAAGACGCTCGGCAGGTTGGTCGCCATCGCGCTGTCCACCACGATGTGCCGGCGGTCCAGCCGCAGCCCCCACTCGGCCAGCGGTCCGAGGTCGGCGGTGAAGCCCAGCGCCGCCACCACCGTGTCGACCGGCAGCGTCTCCGCGTCGCCGCCGCGCACGGTGATCTCGGCGGCGGTCACCGTCGCGTCCCCGTGCAGCCCGGTCAGCTCGGCGTTGACGATCACCCGCACCGGCAGGGCCAGCACCCGGGAGACCGTCGACGCGTGCGCCCGGAACTTCTCCCGCCGGTGCACCAGCGTCACCGAGCGGGCCAGCGGTTGCAGGGTCAACGCCCAGTCGAAGGCCGAGTCGCCGCCGCCGACGATCAGCACGTCCCGGTCGGCCAGCGCCGTGGGCTCGGGTACGAAGTAGACGATTCCGCCGCCCACGAAGCTCTCCGCCACCGGCAGCGGGCGCGGGGTGAAACTGCCCAGCCCACCGGTGATCACCACCGCGCCGCAGCGCAGCTGGTCACCGCCGGCGAGCCCGAGCACCGGCCGGCCGTCGACGTGGGCGAGCTTCTCGGCCCGGGTGCCGAGCAGGTACTCCGGGTGGAACGGTGCGGCCTGGGCGACCAGATTCGCCACCAGGTCCCGTCCCTTGACGGCGGGGAAGCCGGCGACGTCCAGGATCAGCTTCTCCGGGTACATCGCGGTGATCTGCCCGCCCGGCTCGGGCAGCGCGTCGACGACCGCCACGGACAGCCCGCGGAACCCGGCGTAGTACGCGGCGAACAGGCCCGTCGGACCGGCCCCGATCACCGCGACATCGACCTCGCGCATGGGCGTACCGTCGCTTTCCGCTGGCGGATCAACGCGTGCTGATCCGACGGTAGGCGCGCCGCACCGGCCGGGCAAGCATGTCCCGATCTCCGGCGGCGTCGCGGCGGCTCAGGGCATCGTCAGGGTCGACTCCGAGTGGTACGGCCCGCCGGACTCGGGCCGGCGGCGCCGGAACAGGATCGCCGCGACCACCCCGCCGAGCAACCCGAACAGGTGCCCCTGCCAGGAGATCCGCTCGTCGGTAGGAAGGATGCCGAGCAGCTGCCAGCCGTAGAGCAGGCCGACCAGCAGCACCACCGCCAGGTTCCACCAGCTCCGTTCCACCAGGCCCCGGGTCAGCAGGATGCCGAGGTAGCCGAAGATCACCCCGCTGGCGCCGACGACCACCGAGTTCGGCGCGCCGGTGAACCAGACGCCGAGCCCGCTGACCAGCACGATGATCAGAGTGGACCAGAGGAAGCGTCGGGTGCCGGCGGCGAGCACGAAGGTGCCGAGCAGGATCAGCGGGATGCTGTTGCTGTACAGGTGCTCGAAGCCGTGGTGCAGGAACGGCGAGAAGAAGACCCCGTCCAGGCCCTGGATGCGATGCGGGATGATCCCCGCCGCCACGTCGAGGCCGAAGTCGAGCCCCTGGTCGAGGGCCTCGATGAGGAAGAGGAACGGCACGACCGCGCACATGGCGACGAAGGCCCGGCCGAGGGAGGCGTAGAAGGCGTCGGTGCCGAACCGGGCCGGGTCGCCGCCCGGAGGGTGCAGGGTCACCCTGACAGGGGTATCAGCATTCGTGGCCGGCCGCCACCTGGGCGGCGGGCCGGCCCGGAGCACGACGAGGGCGGGGCGGGTGGTCGCCCACCCGCCCCGCCCTCGATCGCCACGATCAGTACCAGCCGACGCTCTGGCTGTGCGCCCAGGCGCCGCAGGGGTCGTCGTACCGGCCCTCGATGTAGCCCAGGCCCCACTTGATCTGGGTGGCCGGGTTGGTCTGCCAGTCGTCGGCGACCGTGCCCATCTTGCTGCCCGGCAGGGCCTGCGGGATGCCGTACGCCCCGGAGGAGGGGTTGCTGGCCTTGTGGTTCCAGCCGCTCTCCTTGGTCCAGAGCTTGTCCAGGCACGGCATCTGGTCGATCTTGAAGCCGGCGTCGAGCAGCAGCGCGCAGCCGATCTCGCGGTTGCCGCTGTACTCGTTGCAGGACGCGGGGATCGGGCCGGCGAACGGCTGGGTCTTGGCCTCGGCCTCCTTGGCCGCCGCCTCCCGCGCCTTCTTCCGGGACGCCGCGGCGGCCTCGGCCTCGCGGGCCCGCTCAGCGGCCTCCTTGGCGGCCGCGGCAGCCCGCAGCTTCGCCTGGTACTCGGCGGCCCGCTGCTTGGCGGAGCTGCGCTGGTGGTCGGCCTGCCGCTCGCGCTGGTAGTCGTACTCGGCCTGGTCGACCTCGAGGCCGACCTGCGCGGTCAGGCCCTGTTGCTGGGTTTCCCGGTCTTCGCCCAGATAGAAGCCGCCGGCAACGCCCACGGAGAGCAGTGCGACGGCGGCCGTACGGGCGCCGAACCGGCTCCACAGCCGACTCACGAAGTGGTCCCTTCGTCGGGGGCAAGGACGCGGCGCGGGCCGGCCGTCTCCGGACGCGGTCGTGCCGCGAGCGCCCCGACCGGAGCCGGTCGCATCCGACGCACCGACCCTCGCCGGGGCTCGTCCTGGGGTGGGACGAACGATACTCGACGATCTTGTCGGGGCGCGGGCGCTCGTTGGACACCATCGCGCACAGTGAGACTGATGGGAAACCAACAGACCCATTTGTGACCTGCGCCACAAGGTGAATGTGGACGGAAGTGGGCGCAACGGACGCCCAAGGCGACTACTGCGGGATGTCCTCCAACAGATCAGTCACCATCGCGGCGATCGGCGACCGTTCCGAACGGCTCAGCGTGACGTGCGCGAAGAGCGGGTGACCCTTCAGCGCCTCGATCACCGCCGTCACGCCGTCGTGCCGGCCCACCCGCAGGTTGTCCCGCTGGGCGACGTCGTGGGTGAGCACCACCCGGGACCCCTGACCGATCCGGGACAGCACGGTGAGCAGCACGCCTCGCTCCAGCGACTGCGCCTCGTCGACGATCACGAAGGCGTCGTGCAGGCTCCGGCCCCGGATGTGGGTCAGCGGCAGGACCTCCAGGATTCCCCGCGAGGTGACCTCCTCCAGCACGTTCTCGTGCACCACCGCGCCGAGAGTGTCGAAGACCGCCTGCGCCCAGGGCGACATCTTCTCCGACTCCGAGCCGGGCAGGTAGCCCAGTTCCTGGCCGCCGACGGCGTACAGCGGGCGGAAGACGATCACCTTCTTGTGCCGGCGGCGTTCCATCACCGCCTCCAGACCGGCGCAGAGCGCCAGCGCGGACTTGCCGGTGCCGGCCCGCCCGCCCATCGAGACGATGCCGATCGATTCGTCCAGCAGCAGGTCCAGCGCGACGCGCTGCTCGGCCGAGCGACCGTGCAGGCCGAACGCCTCCCGGTCGCCCCGCACCAGCCGGACGGTCTTGTCGGGCAGCACCCGGCCCAGGGCCGAGCCGCGGGCCGAGTGCAGCACCAGGCCGGTGTGGCAGGGCAGGCCCGCCGCGGCGTCCAGGTCCAGGGTCTCACCGGCGTAGAGCCGGCCGATCTCCTCCTCGCCCAGCTCCAGCTCGGCCATGCCCGTCCAGGTGGGATCGCTGGCCTGGCCGTGCCGGTACTCGTCGGCCCGCAGCCCGACCGAGGCGGCCTTGACCCGCAGCGGCATGTCCTTGCTGACCAGGGTCACCTCCCGGCCCTCGGCGGCCAGGTTCAACGCCACGGAGAGGATCCGGGCGTCGTTGGACTCGGTGCGGAAGCCCGGCGGCAGCACGCCGTCGTCCGAGTGGTTGAGCTCCACCCGCAGCGTGCCGCCGGCGTCGTTGGCGGGCACCGGACGGTCCAGCCGCCCGTGCCGCACCCGCAGCTCGTCCAGCATCCGCAGGGACTGCCGGGCGAACCAGCCCAGCTCGGGGTGGTGGCGCTTGCCCTCCAGTTCGGAGATGACCACCAGGGGCAGGACCACCTCGTGCTCGGCGAAGCGGTGGAACGCCGCCGGGTCGGACAGGAGCACCGAGGTGTCCAGGACGAATGCCTGGCCGGCTGGTCGGGGCTCCTCGGTGCCGGCCGGGACGGCGGCCGTCGTGCGGCGGCTCCGGGTGGCTCGGCGGGTCGTGGCAGTCGCGGCCGGGGTCTGGTCGGCACCGGCGGGCGTACGGCGAGTCGTCACAGGCCTGCTCCGACGGATGGGCACCCGCCACCCGTGTTCCGCCTCCTCCGGTGCCCGGGGACACGGGGTCGGATGCGGAACCCCGTGCGCGAGGTCGCAGTTCCGGGCGGACCGGCTGGCCCGGGAGAACCCCGTGCCATGCCTAGACGCTAGCGGCGCCGGGCCACCTCGGCTAGAGGCGGAGATGGATCTCCCTCGACCGGGAGGTGAACGCCGGCGGCGGACCGGCCGGGATGCATGCCCCCTGCGCGCATCCCGGCCGGTGGGGCCACCGTCACCGGTCTGACGTGGCCCCGACGGTGCGTGCCCGCCGCGGACGACGCACCGGGTCGGTGCCGGCGTGGGTCGTCAGCCCTGCCGCCGGACGAGGGTCCCGGTCGGGTGCCGGCCGGTGACCGGCGGGACCGGGGCGGTGAACGAGGAGCCGGTGTACGTGGTGCCCTGCCGGGCGACCGCGGTGCTGGTGACCGTCGCGGTGGTCACCACCGGTGGCCCGCTCACCGGCCCGGCCAGGGCCGAGGCGATCGCGGCCTGGGCGTCGCGGCGTCGCCGGTTCCACGCCCCCCGGTCGCCGTCGAAGTAGCCCTGCCGGTAGCCGAAGCGATAGCCGATCCGGTAGCTGAGCTGGCCGTGCAGCCGGCCCGCCGCGTAACTGGTGGCACCGAGGACGAGGACGAGGAAGACCGCGAGGAACGGGCTCATCCGGCGGCTCCGCCGCGCCGCGCCCGCCCGGTCACCGGTCCTCCGGCTCGATCGTGGTGGGGTCGACGACCAGGAGTCGCTCCAGGTCGTCGGTGCTGACCTCCTCCACCAGCTCGACGCTGATCCGGCACCCGTCCAGAACGATCTCGGCGACCGAGGAGCGGCGGATGTCGCCGCCGGCGTCGTAGACCCGGACGCTCAGCTCCGGACAACCGAGATGGGTACGCCAGGCGTCCCACTCGCCCCGGTCCCCCACGCTCAGGGACAGGTAGCGGCACCCTCGGGCGAGGTAGAGGCGCCAGGGTGCGCTCAGTCCCGCGGCCACCCCCTCCGCGATCAGGCCGAAGGCCTGGGCGCGGGTCGCGAGCTCGGTCACCGCACCCCCCTCGCGCCGGGGGCGTGACGCATGTGAGCACTAATCGTCTCATGCACGTGACACACCGTAGATTGTCCCACGAGCGTGACAGTATCAGCTTTTCGTCCGGTTACCGCCGCACCTACGTCCTTCTATTCTGCCCAGGTGACACCCCTCGGAAAGGCCCCTGGATCGTTAACACGCGCCCGGAAAGAGTCGTCCCGTTCGCGTGACACCCGTACGCCCGGACTCCCCACCACGGCCGTCCGGCCGTACCGTCACGGGGTGACCGAGACCGCCCCCGCCCGGAAGATCGCCTTCGCCACTTTCGTCCGCCGGGCGCTCGACGATGCCCGGGCGATGCGGGCCTGGACGGGCACCGAGGTCTCCCGCCGCACCGGCGTCTCCCGGCAGACCATCAACCGCTGGGTCCGCGGCGACTGGGCCAGCGACCCGGAGGTGGAGCGGGTGGTCGCCTTCTGCGAGGGGCTCGGGCTCAACCCCGCCGCCGCCTTCGCCGCGTTGGGCTGGGACCGGGCCGCCGCGCCCCGCACCGCGGCGACGCCGCCCCCGATGGACCCGGACGTGGAGGCCCTGCTGCGCCGGCTGGTCGATCCCGCCGTCTCGGAGGCGGAGAAGTTCCACATTGAGCCATTTTCATCCTGCGTAGCGGTTTGCTTCGACGTGGTGCAAGACGAGGATGGCCTGCACGATTGCGGTGGCGCGGCGCGGGCAGCAGCGCAGCTTGGCCAGGATCTTCCAGGTCTTGAGCGTGGCAATGGCCCGTTCGCCGCGGGCTCGGATCCTCGCGTGCGCCCGGTTGACCGTCTTCTGCCGGCGCGACAGCTTCGGCCGGAAGCGGCGCCGCTTGAACGGCGTGCGCACGCTGCCCCGCGCGCCCTGGTAGCCCTTGTCGGCGAAGGTCATCACGTCCGCGCTGGTCAGCGCGTCGATGATGCCGTGGATGCGGGCGGCGGTGAGGTCGTGCGCCGAGCCCGGCAGTGCCGGTGAGGCCCAGACGAGCCGGCCGGCGGCATCGGCGATGACCTGCACGTTCACGCCATGGCGCTTGTGCTTGCCGGAGTAGTACGGCTTTTGGTCTGCCACGCGGTCGATCGGAATCAACGTGCCGTCCAGGATCGCGTACGCCAGTTGCCGGATACGCCGCATCGCCGTGGCCAGATCCTCGGCGACCGCTGCGAGCAGCACGATCGCTTCCTGTACGTAGCGCCAGGCGGTGGCGACGCCGACGGCGAACCCGGCGGCGAGCCGCGTGTAGGTGTCGCCGTTGCGCAGGTGGGCCAGGGCGAGCAGCGCCTGCCGGCCCGGATCGAGGCGCCGCCACCGGGATCGATGCTGGTTGCGGTGCTGGCGGATGAGGTCAGCGAGGTGGTTCAGGGTGCGGCTGGACAGCGAGATCGTGGAAGGGTAAGACAGCACGGGCGAGGCTCCCGGTCGGGGCATCGGATCTTGGTCGACTGCTGTCTTACCTGGAGCCTCGCCCTCATCGATCCCCGGGCTCGCCGCACCTGCCCTGAGCTGCAAGATCAGCTTGGAAAAGGCTCATTAGAGAAACCATTCGTTATCTCGCTTATCGCCCGACTCTGCCGGCCGACGTCCGAAAGCGAGACGAACAGGCCGGCTAGTTCCTCAGATGGCGAAAGAACGCCTGGTCAGACCTCTTCGTTTCGCTACGGGCCAGGAACGGGCGCGCTAGCGTCCGTATTCGTACTGCTTGGGCTCGTCATCGGCGGGGGACGGGACAAGGCCGAACCCAGCCCTGCGGGACAGAAGGAGGGGTCTGTCCATGACCCTGAAATGGTGGGCAGTCGTGGTCGCGGCGGTGTCGCTGACATCGTTCGTGACCGCAAACGTCGCGATAGGCGCGGTCGAGGGCGAGCAGATGCCACTGGTCGTCAACCTCCTCGCGCTCACCACCGCCGGCACCGCGGTGGTGCTGGCCGTGGTCGCCGAGCTGCACGAGCGGCTCAACGACCGGGTCAGCGCACTGACCGAGTTCCTGGTCGCCCGGCTCACCGAGATCGAGGCGCAGGCCGGCGACCGGAACACCGGATTCGTCGAGGGTTACCTGCTCAGCCACGGCCAGGACGCCGAGGTGCTGCCGTTCGGGCGCCCGCGCCGGGGAGCCGCCGAACGCTGACCGACCACCCGGAAATCGCCCACCGGCGGAGCCGAAAAGGCGTCATCTCGCGGCCACGAATGAGCCGCCGCCGCCGGGGTACGCTGTCGCGCGTGCCGCCGTTGAATCTGGGCAACCAGCAGCCGAAGACTCCGTTGGACGCCGAGCACGCCTGGCGGGCCACCGCCGCGAGGGCGGCCCACACGGTGCTCTTCTTCGACTTCGACGGCACTTTGGCGCCGGTCGACGACGACCCCACCGCCGTGCAGCCCGCGCCCAAGGTGCTCGCCGCGCTGGAGGCGCTCGCCCCGGTGGTGCAGCGGGTGGCGATCGTCTCCGCCCGCCCGGTCGACTTCCTCCGCGACCACCTCGGTGGCCTCGCCGGCGTCGACCTGTACGGCCTGTACGGGCTGGAGCACAGCCACTCCGGGGGCGAGACGGTGACCGAGCCGGCCGCGCTGCCCTGGGTGCCGACCATGTCCGAGCTGGCCGACCTGGCCCGGGCCGAACTGCCGGCCGGCACGCTGGTGGAGTTCAAGCGGTTGAGCGTCGCCCTGCACTGGCGTACCGCGCCGGGGCTGGGGCCGCAGGTCGAGCAGTGGGGGCGTGCGCAGGCCGAGCGGCTGGGGCTCAAGGTGCAGGCCGGCCGGATGGTGCTGGAGCTCAAGCCCCCGGTCGACCGGGACAAGGGCCTGGTCATCGGCGAGATCGTGCGGGACGCCGGGGGCGCCTGGTACTTCGGCGACGACGTCTCCGACATCAAGGCCTTCGCCGCGCTGCGGGCCCGCGCCGCCGCCGACCCGGACTTCTTCGGCGTCTGTGTGGCCGTGGCCAACCCGGAGACCGGTCACGAGGTGGCCGACGCCGCCGACCTCACCCTCGACTCCCCGGCCGCCCTGGGCGACTTCCTGACCAGGGCGCTGCCCCACCTGATCTGACCTCTGACCTGATCTGACCTCTGACCTGATCTGACCTCTGACCTGACCTGGCCGACCGCCGCCGTTGCGCCGTCCCGTGGCCGCGAGCGCGCGGGCGCCCCGGTCAGGCGCCGAAGCGGCGCTGGCGGTTGGCGTAGGAGCGCAGGGCGCGCAGGAAGTCGACGCGGCGGAAGTCGGGCCAGTTGAGTTCGCAGAAGTAGAACTCCGAGTGGGCCGACTGCCAGAGCATGAAGCCGGAGAGGCGCTGCTCACCGCTGGTCCGGATGATCAGATCCGGGTCCGGCAGACCCTTGGTGTAGAGGTGCTCGGAGATGTGGTCGACGTCCAGCGCGCCGGCCAGCTCCTCGATGGTGCCGCCGGTGGCGGCGTGCTCCAGCAGCAGGGAGCGCACCGCGTCGGCGATCTCGCGCCGGCCGCCGTACCCGACGGCGATGTTGACCTGGGCGCCCCCGGCACGGTCGCGGGTGCGCTCCTCGGCGGCCTTCAGGGCCTGCGCGTGGTGCGCCGGCAGCACGTCGAGCGCGCCGACCATCCGCAGCCGCCAGGGGTTGCCCTCCTCGGCCAGCTCGGTGCTCAGGTCCTCGATGATCTGGAGCAGCGGATCCAGCTCCTCCGCCGGCCGGGAGAGGTTGTCGGTGGAGAGCAGCCAGAGCGTGACGTGGCCCACACCGGCGGCGTCGCACCAGCGCAGCAGCTCCTTGATCCGCTCGGCGCCCATCCGGTGCCCGTCGTTGGGGTCGACGAAGCCCATCTCCCGCGCCCACCTGCGGTTGCCGTCGCACATGACGCCGACGTGCCGGGGCACCGGCTTGCCCGCGAGCGACGCCGTCAGCCGGCGCTCGTAAACGGAGTAGAGGAGGTTCCGCAGAGTCATCACCTTGCAGGGTAGCGACCCGCCCGGCCGATGGTGACCTCGGAGGTTAACTACGCGCCGAGAGACCGATGCCGATCATGGCGAGGGTACGGGCGTCCAGCCGGCCGTCCCCGAGCCCCAACTCGACGACGCTGCGGTAGACCCGGTCGTCGCGGCGGGCCGCCCGGACGGCCGCGTCGACCATCCGCCGGTGCCGGGCCAGCCAGGCGGCGACCGAGCTGTGCCGCAGGTGCGTACCGAGCCGCCGGCGCAGCGCCCGGGCGTACCGGTCGGCCGCCCGGTCCGGTGCCGCCGCGGCGGCCGCGCCGGCCAGCGCCCCGGAGAGCAGCGCGTAGAAGATCCCCTCGCCGGTGAACGGGTTGATCAGGGAGAGCGCGTCGCCGGCCAGCACCACCCGACCCCGACCGGGCGACGGCCGGTGCGTCGAGAGCGGCAGGTGGTGGGCGCGCAGGCCGGTGACCGTGGCCGGGTCGGTCGCCGGCAGCAACGCGGCGAGCCGGTCCAGCAGGTGCGCGCGGCTCAGCGGTTCGCCCCGCAGCACCTCCCCGTACCCGACGTTCGCGCGACCGTCGCCGATCGGGAAGGACCAGGCGTACGCCGGCCAGCGCGGCCCCGAGGTGACGATGAACTGTTCGGGCGGGCCGGGCAGCGCCGGGGCGTACCCCCGGATGGCGAGCGCGAGGTGGCGGTCCGGGTTCGGCGGGTGGCCGAGCGCGCGGCGGACCACCGATCCGGCCCCGTCCGCGCCGACCACCGCCCGGGCGGCCAGTTCCCCGTCCAGCACCACCCGGTCGTGGCGCGGCTCGATCCGGCGGACCGTGTGCCGGCACAGCACCGCACCGGCGGCCACCGCCGCCGCGACCAGCCGGGCGTCGAACACCTCGCGGGGCACCGTGTACGCGGGCCGGGGCAGCGCCCGGGCCACCGCCGGGCCGCCCGGGCCGACCAGTCGCAGGGCGGGCAGCGGGGCGTACCCGGCCACCGCGTCGGTCACGCCCAGCCCGGCGAGGACGTCCAGCGCGTGCGCCGCGATGCCGTCCCCACAGGCCTTGTCCCTCGGGAAGTCGGACCGGTCCAGCAGCAGCACCCGGGCACCGGCCCGGCGAGCGGCCAGCGCGGCGGCCGCCCCGGCCGGTCCCGCCCCGACCACGATCAGGTCGAATTCGTCGCTCACCGCGTCGCCTCCCGCCCGCAGCCGCCCACCGGCCCATCCTGCCCGCCCCACGCCCCCGAACCCCGCCGCCGCACCGACCCACCCACCCCGACCCCGACCACCCCGACCACCCCGCCCGCCCGCCCGACACCGTTGATCAAGAAGTTTGCGTCGGGATGTGGCCAGATCCCGACGCAAACTTCTTGATCAACACGGGATGGTCACCCACCCCGGTCGGGCTCCGGCTCCGGCTCTGCCGGCTCTGGAGACATTGATCAAGAAGTTTGGGTCGGAAGAGGGCGGGATTCTGACGCAAACCTCTTGATCAACCGGCTCGGGCGGGCGGGCGGAGGGGCCGGTGGTGGGGGAGTCAGGTGGGGGGTGGGGGTGGTTCGGTACGGGTGGCGCGCCAGAGGCCGTAGAGGGCGAGGACGGCGGCGGCGACGAGCGGGCCGCCGTCCCGGACCAGGCCGTCGACGCCGAGCAGCCACCAGCAGAGCGGCAGGTCGACGGCGAGCACACCCAGGGTGATCACCACCAGCAGGGTGCGGGCCCAGCGGCGGCCGCGCATCAGGAACGCCGTGCAGAAGAGCACCGCGTAGCTGACCGCGATGCCGGCGAGGAACCAGAACACCACCGCCGGCGCGGCGGCCAGCCGGCCGTCCAGGATCGCGCCCCCGGCCACCAGCGCCGGCACCAGCATCAAGGGGCTGTACGTGAAGGCGGCGACCCGACTGGTGAGCAGCCACCCGGTGACCGGCGGTCGCTTCGGGGCGGCCTCCCGCCAGGAGATCGTGCCGCCGGAGACCACCAGGGTCTTGCGGTGCCGGACGAGGTGCGCGCCGACCGCCTCGGAGCGGTAGAGCAGCGCGACCACGCTCACGCAGAGCGCGGTGAGCAGGGCGAAGCCGAGCAGCCCGGGCAGCGGCGGCACCCCCTGCCGGGGCACCACCAGCCGGCCCACCGCGAAGATCGTGGTCACCGCGAGGATCAGCCCGAACGGCCGGGCCACGGTACGACCGCGGTTGACGTGCCCGATCAGCACCAGGAAGGCGAGTGAGCGGAGCATCGCCCAGCCGGTGCGTACGGCCAGGCCGAACTCCTGCTCCGGGGCGTACCACCAGTTGAGCAGCTCGACCACGACGGTGGCCGCCGCCGTGACGGCGAGCAGCGTGGTCAGCGCCCGGACGGCGGACGGCCGCCGGACCTCGGTGGTCTCGGCGGCCGTCCTCATGGGATCCGATGTTGCCCGGTACGGGCAACCGTCACACCTACTTCTGCGGCTGCTCCGCGTCGAGCCGGGCGCGCAGCGCGTCCAGCTCGGCCCAGAGGACACCCGGCAGCTTGTCACCGAACTTCTCGAACCACTCGGTGACCAGCGGGAGCTCGTTGCGCCACTCCTCCGGATCCACCTTGAGGGCGATTCGGACGTCCTCCGGGGTCATGTCCAGGCCCTCGACGTCCAGCGCGTCCTGCGTGGGCACCATGCCGATCGGCGTCTCGACCGCGTCGGCCCGACCCTCGAGCCGCTCGATGACCCACTTGAGCACCCGGGAGTTCTCGCCGAACCCCGGCCAGAGGAAGTTGCCCTCGGCGTCCTTGCGGAACCAGTTGACGTAGTAGATCTTGGGCAGCTTGGCCTCGTCGCCGTCGACGCCCTTGCCCATCTCGATCCAGTGCCGGAAGTAGTCGCCGGCGTGGTAGCCGATGAACGGCAGCATCGCCATCGGGTCGCGGCGGACGACGCCGACCGCGCCGGACGCGGCGGCGGTGGTCTCCGAGGAGAGCGTCGCGCCCATGTAGACGCCGTGCACCCAGTCGCGGGCCTCGGTGACCAGCGGGATGGTGTCCCGGCGACGGCCACCGAAGAGGATCGCGTCGATCGGCACGCCGTTCGGGTCGTAGTAGTCCTCGGCGAGGATGGGGCACTGGGTGATCGGGGTGCAGAACCGGCTGTTCGCGTGCGAGGAGAGGCTGTCGCTCTCCGGCGTCCAGTCGTTGCCCTTCCAGTCGATCAGGTGCGCCGGCGGCTCACCCATGCCCTCCCACCAGATGTCCCCGTCGTCGGTCAGGGCCACGTTGGTGAAGATGGAGTTGCCGCGGTCCAGCGTCCGCATGGCGTTGGCGTTGGTCTTCCAGTCGGTGCCGGGCGCGACGCCGAAGAGGCCGTACTCCGGGTTCACCGCGTAGAGGCGGCCGTCGGAGCCGAAGCGCATCCAGGCGATGTCGTCGCCGATGGTCTCGACCTTCCAGCCCGGGATGGTCGGCTCCAGCATGGCGAGGTTGGTCTTGCCGCAGGCGGACGGGAAGGCGCCGGCCACGTGGTAGACCTTGCCCTCCGGCGAGGTGATCTTGAGGATCAGCATGTGCTCGGCGAGCCAGCCCTCGTCGCGCCCCATCACGCTGGCGATCCGCAGCGAGTAGCACTTCTTGCCGAGCAGCGAGTTGCCGCCGTAGCCGGAGCCGAAGGACCAGATCTCCCGGCTCTCCGGGAAGTGCGAGATGTACTTCGTCTCGTTGCACGGCCAGGCGACGTCCTGCTGGCCGGGGGCGAGCGGGGCGCCGATGGAGTGCAGCGCGTGCACGAAGTCGGCGTCGTCGCCCATCGCCTCGAGGACCTTGGCGCCCATCCGGGTCATGATCCGCATTGAGGCCACCACGTACGGGCTGTCGGTGATCTCGACGCCGAACATGGGGCTCTCGGCCTCCACCGGACCCATGCAGAACGGGATGATGTACATGGTGCGCCCGCGCATGCTCCCGCGGTACAGCTCCGTCATCGTCCGCTTCATCTCGGCCGGCGCCATCCAGTTGTTGGTGGGGCCGGCGTCCGCCTCGTCGACGGAGCAGATGTAGGTGCGCTCCTCGACCCGGGCGACGTCCGTCGGGTCCGTGCGCGCGTAGAACGAGTTGGGCTTCTTCTCCGGGTTGAGCCGGATCAGGGTGCCGGACTCGACCAGCTCGTCGGTGAGGCGCCGCCACTCCTCATCGGACCCGTCCACCCACACCACGCGGTCGGGGGTGGTCAGTTCCGCGACTTCTCTGACCCAGGCGAGCAGCTTGGGGTGGGTAGTCGGGGCCTGATCGATACCCCGAACAGTAGCCGGAGCAACCATGACACATCTCCTTGTGGTCGACGCTGACCGTTCTATGGGTGCACGAGTCTGGCGGGCGCGAGCCGCGTCGCCATCGTGGAAACCTGGGATTGCGCTCAGCGTAAACCGGGCCGAGCCGCGAGTCAGTGGGACTGGTTGTGAAGAACTGCACAAGGTACGGCCCGGCTGCGGTATCACGAGCTAATACCCGCTTTCCCGCGCAGTTTCACGCAAATCCTGCGGCGAACTGTTGCCGCCCACCGGAACGGACGATGACGGACAGCGGAACCGGGCTTCCGGTGACGGACACGTCGATTGGACGAACCGCACGGCGAACGGTCCACAAAGAGTTACGCTCTGCTCACCTGCGGCGGCACCGGACGGGCCGGCGACGACCGGCGTCGGGAGTGATCCGGGCCGGCTCGCCGTTGCTGCGCGTCCGGCTCGCTCCCGACCGGTACGCTCGGCGGGTGGCCGCGACGATGACCGGGGACCAGCCAGGGTCTCCGCAGACCCGCCCGGGTCTGGTCCGCGCACTGCTGGACCGCTTCGGTCACCTCGTCCGCGAGCTGAGCAAGTTCGCCACGGTGGGCGGGATCGCCTTCCTCATCGACTTCGCGCTCTTCAACTACCTGACGACCGTGCGCGACGTCGAGCAGGTGACCGCCAAGACGATCTCCACCGTCATCGCGGCCAGCGTCGCCTTCGTGGGCAACCGGTTCTGGACCTGGCGCCACCGCAAGCGCTCCAACCCGGCCCGCGAGTACGCGCTGTTCTTCTTCTTCAACGGGGTGGGCCTGGGCATCGCCGTGGCCTGCCTGGCGATCAGCCGCTACGGCCTGGGCAGCATCTGGCCGGGGGTGTTCCAGACCCCGCTGGCCGACAACATCGCCAGCTTCATCGTCGGCACCGGCCTCGGGACGCTGTTCCGGTTCTGGTCGTACCGACGGTTCGTCTTCGTGGAAGCGGGAAACCCCCCGGTTCCGGAGGCGGCGCACGACCGGCCGCCGGGGGCGTGAGCTGCCGCCCACCTCGTCCGGCCGGGACCTGCCGGCCCCAACCACTGCCCTAAGGTGTTCCGCATGCGTCTTGTCCGTCTGCTGCCCGAGCGCTGGCAGAAGTTCATCCACGAGGCGCTCAAATTCGGCGTCGTCGGTGGCATCAACACCGTCATCAATTACGCGGTGTTCAATGTCCTGGCACTCACCGTTTTTGTCAACGGTCAACTGAAGGCGACCGTGATCGCCACCGTGGTGGCGACCATCACGTCGTATCTGATGAATCGGCACTGGACGTACCGGGATCGACCGAAATCCGCGTTGAAGCGGGAATACGTCCTGTTCTTCCTGTTCAACGCCACCGGCCTGCTGATCGAGCTGGGCGTCCTCGCCGCCGCCAAGTACGGCCTGGGCGTGAACAGCCTGCTCGCGCTCAACGTGGCGAAGACCGGCGGCGTGCTGTTGGCGACCATGTTCCGGTTCTGGTCGTACCGCACGTTCGTGTTCCAGCCGGTGCCCGCGCACGCCGAGGAGACCTGGCACACGATCCACCGGGACGAGTGGGACACCATGGCCGAGCTGGACCCGGTGGCCGAGCTGGCCGAGTCGGTCAGCGAACTGGAGGAGGCCCAGCAGCAGGCGGCGCAGCGGCCCGGCGGCGCGATGGCCGAACCGGTCTTCCCGCAGCCGACCGGACGTCCCGCCCCGCTGGACGCCGGGCTGGGCAGCACGGTCGGCGCCGACCTCGACGCCGAGCTGGCCGCGGAGCTGCACGCCGGCACCCGCCGGCCCCGCCGCTGACCCGCCGCCCGGGATGACCCGGGCACCCGCATGTCGCCGATGTGGCGGTGTCCGATGATTTCGGATACCGCCACATCGGCGATGCGGGGTCGATCAGGCCGGGGTCGGGCCAGGAGTCAGCTGGTGGGGTCGCGCAGCGGCTTGCCCTCGCGCATGTCGGCCATGATGTCGCGCATCTCCCCGTCGCCCAGCGAGTGCTTGTCGTGGTGGGCCTCGACCAGCTCGTAGAGCTTGGTCTGCACCTGGCCCACGGACGGGACGTCGCGCAGCACGGACTGGCCGCGCTCGCCCGCCGACTCGATGGTGAGCGTGCCACAGCCGAGCAGCCGCTCGACGAAGCGCTGGCTCATCGCATGGTCGTTGATCCGGGTGAGCGGGATGTCCCGCCGATCCCGGGAGAGCACGCCCTGCTGGAGCAGCACCCGCTCGTTGGTGAACAAATAGTGCGTGGTGCGCCAGACCAGGAACGGCCAGAGGCCCAGCCAGAGCGCCAGCACCAGGGCCAGCCCGGCGATCGCGTACAGCGCGATCGTGGCGCCGTCGCCGTCGGGCAGCAGGACCCAGCCCGCCACCACGGCGGCGACGCCGAGGACCAGCACCAGGATCGGCCGCAGCAGCGCCTTCCAGTGCGGGTGCAGATGCAGGACGACGTGCTCGTCCTCGGTGAGCACGTCTTCGGGAAACGCCACGGGGAACCTCCTGGGGCACGGATCGGACGCGCTGACCGTAACCGGTCACCGCGAGCCGCCGGATCAGCCGCGCGGCCCCGATCGCGGTCCGCGCCCGAACCGGACCGCCACCCGAGCGCTCAGCGCAGGTGCAGCACGTCCCCGGCCGCCAACCGCCGCTCCCCGGCGCCCGTGTCGACCAGCAGCTGACCGTCGGCGTCCACGCCGGTGGCCAGGCCGGTCAGCTCGGCGCCGTCGGGCAGCAGCACCCGCACCCGCCGGCCGACGGTGGCGCAGGAGGCGACGTAGGCCTCCCGCAGCCCGCTGGCCACCGCGTCGCCGCCGGCGGTGCGCCAGCGGTCGTACCAGTCGGCCAGCGAGCGGAGCAGCGCGCGCAGCAGCGGGTCCCGGTCGGTGGCCGTCGCGCCGGCCAGTTGCAGCGAGGTGGCCGGCAGGCCGGTCCGGTTCTCCGGCAGCTCGTCGGCGCGGAGCGTGACGTTGAGCCCGATCCCGAGCACGACCGCCGGCGGCTGCGCCGGGGACGTGCCCGGCACCGCCTCGGCCAGGATGCCGGCGCACTTGGCGTCGTCGACCAGCAGGTCGTTCGGCCACTTCAGCCGGGCCTCCAGCTCGGCCAGCCGGGTCACCGCCTCGACCAGCGCGACGCCGGCGAGCAGCGGCAGCCAGCCGTACCCGGTGGCGGGGGCCGGCGGCCAGCCGCGGTCGGCGACCGCCTCGCCGGGCCGGAGCAGGACGCTGGTCGCGATGCCGGCGCGGGCCGGCGACTGCCAGACCCGGCCGCGCCGGCCGCGCCCGGCGGTCTGCCGTTCGGCGACCACCACCAGGCCCTCCGGCTCACCCGCCCGGGCGGCCGCCCCCGCGTCGGCGTTGGTGGAGCCGGTCTCGGCCCGCAGGTCGAGCCGGCGCCAGGGCCCGTGCGGCGCGGTCAGCGCGCGGGACAGCCGCGCCGCCGACAGCGGCGGGCGGTCCAGATCGGTGTACGGCGAGCCCGGCATCCCGTCAGCCTACGGGCCGGCAACGGAGGGTATTGAGGCGTACTGCACAGCGGCGTCGTCCTGAACCATCGTTATATTCCCTGGGTGACTACCGAGACCGGGATCAACATCCACAGCACCGCGGGCAAGCTGGCGGACCTGGAGCGACGGGTCGACGAGGCGGTGCACGCCGGGTCGGCGCGCGCGGTCGAGAAGCAGCACGCGCGGGGTAAGAAGACCGCCCGGGAGCGGATCGAGCTGCTGCTCGACGAGGGCTCCTTCGTCGAGCTGGACGAGCTGGCCCGGCACCGGTCGACGGCCTTCGGGCTGGAGAAGAACCGCCCGTACGGCGACGGCGTGGTGACCGGCTACGGCACCGTCGACGGCCGGCAGGTTTGCGTCTTCGCCCAGGACTTCACCGTCTTCGGCGGCTCCCTCGGCGAGGTGTTCGGCGAGAAGATCGTCAAGGTGATGGACCTGGCCATGAAGATCGGCTGCCCGGTGGTCGGCATCAACGACTCCGGCGGCGCCCGGATCCAGGAGGGGGTCGCCTCCCTCGGGCTCTACGGCGAGATCTTCTTCCGCAACGTCCGGGCCAGCGGCGTCATCCCGCAGATCTCGCTGATCATGGGCCCGTGCGCGGGCGGCGCGGTCTACTCCCCGGCGGTCACCGACTTCACCGTGATGGTCGACCAGACCTCGCACATGTTCATCACCGGTCCGGACGTCATCAAGACGGTCACCGGCGAGGACGTGGCGATGGAGGAGCTGGGCGGCGCCCGCACCCACAACTCGCGCAGCGGCAACGCGCACTACCTCGCCACCGACGAGGAGGACGCGATCGAGTACGTCAAGGCGCTGCTGTCGTACCTGCCGTCGAACAACCTCGACGAGCCCGTCGTGTACGAGGCCCCGGCCGACCTCGACATCTCCGACTCCGACCGGGAGCTGGACACGCTGATCCCGGACTCGGCCAACCAGCCGTACGACATGCACCGGGTCATCGAGCACGTGCTCGACGACGGCGAGTTCCTGGAGGTTCAGCCCCTCTACGCGCAGAACCTCGTCATCGGCTACGGCCGGGTCGAGGGGCGCCCGGTCGGCGTGGTGGCCAACCAGCCGATGCACTTCGCCGGCACCCTGGACATCGCCGCCAGCGAGAAGGCCGCCCGGTTCGTGCGTACCTGCGACGCGTTCAACATCCCGGTGCTGACCTTCGTGGACGTTCCCGGCTTCCTGCCCGGCACCGGCCAGGAGTGGGACGGCATCATCCGGCGCGGCGCGAAGCTGATCTACGCGTACGCCGAGGCGACCGTCCCGAAGGTCACCGTGATCACCCGCAAGGCCTACGGCGGCGCGTACGACGTGATGGGCTCCAAGCACCTCGGCGCGGACCTGAACTTCGCCTGGCCGACCGCGCAGATCGCGGTGATGGGCGCGCAGGGCGCGGTGAACATCCTCTACCGCTCGGATCTGGCGAACGCCGAGGACCCGGCCGCAGTCCGGGCCGAGAAGATCGCCGAGTACGAGGACACCCTGGCCAACCCGTACATCGCCGCCGAGCGCGGGTACGTCGACAGCGTGATCCCGCCGCACGAGACCCGTACCCAGATCGTCCGGGCGCTGCGGGTGCTGCGCACCAAGCGGGAGACCCTGCCGCCGAAGAAGCACGGCAACATCCCGCTGTAGCGGGCGTTACCGGAGATCCCCGCGTCCCTCGTGATCGCGGGGATCTTCCGGTTCAGCAGCGCGGGTTGGCGGCGACGCAGAGCCGACCGGCGGCGGTGCGACCGAGCTTCTCCAGGTCGGCCCGGCTCAGGCCGGGGCCGGGCCGGATGCCGTCGGCCTGGAGGGTGTCCGGCCCGGTGGTGATCACGGTGACCAGATCGCCGACCCGTACCACCATGGTGGCCTCGACCGGCGGGAGCTCGGCCAGGGTACGGCCGTCGGCGACGCTGACCGGCGCCAGCGACACGTGGCGCAGCAGCACGGACTCGTCGCCGGCGAAACCGGTGACCGACCGCTCCCAGCGGTGCTGGGTCACGGTCGGCACCGTCCCGCCCCCCAGCTGCCCCGACCCGCTGATCTCCCACCTCGCGCAGGCGTCGAGCAGCAGCGCGACGGTGCCGAAGAGCAGCCGGCCCTGCGCCGGGTCGATGCGGTAGACGTCCTGGGTGAGCACCGGCGGCGCGGCCCCGTCGACCGCCGGCCGCAGCAGGGTCTGCGACCGCGAATAGCGAGACGTCGCTGCCGCCGCCGACGGCACACCCCGCTCGCGGCCGCACGCCTCCAGCACCGGATCGACCCGCACCGCCTCACCCAGGCCGGCCTCGCTGATCTGGACGTCGGTCTTCAACCGCACGTCCCGCGCCGAGAGCATCGCCTCCCACGGGATCTCGGCGGACCCGGCGGTCGCCGTCGACGCGGGGACCGCAGCCACCGGCGACGCGGGAGGCCCCGGCGTCCCCGACCGGGCCGCCGCCAGGTACCCGGAGCCGGAGAGCACCGCGAGTACGGCGGTCGCCGCCAGCGCCGCCGTACGCCGGCTGCGTCGCCGGGCCCGGGCGCGGATCTCCTCCGGCTCGGCCCAGCGGACCCCACCGAGGTCCCGGTGCAGCCGGTCGACGAAGTGCAGGTCCTCACGCATCAGGCCTCCTCGAGGTCAGCGACGGCGAGCAGCCCGGCCAGCGCGGCGCGCCCCCTGGAGAGCCGGGCCTTCACCGTGCCGACGGGGGCCTCGGTCTGCCGGGCCACCTCGGCCACGGGCATGCCGAGCAGGTAGTACAGGGCGAGCGCGGTGCGCTGCTCCTCGGGGAGCCGGCGCAGCGCGGCGACCACCTCGACCGTGTCGACGCCGGGGCCGGGCACGCTCTCCTCGACGCCGTGCCGCAGATACGCCCGGGCGCGGCTGCGCAGGCTGCGCCAGCGGCTGACCGCGATGCGGGAGGCCACCACCCGCACCCACGCCTCCGGGTCGTCGTACCCGCTCACCGTCGACCAGCGCTGCCAGGCCCGGATGTACGCCTCCTGGACGGCATCCTGCGCCTCGGTCACGTTGCCGGTCAGCACGTAGACGAAGCCGAGCAGCCGTTGCCGGCTGCCCCGGTAGAACTCGTCGAACCCGTCGACGTCGGGCACGTGCTCACCTCCCGTGGCGTTCAGAGGAGACACGCGCGGCGGCACCACGCCGGTTGCCGGATCAGCCGATCATCTTCGCCAGCTCGGCGGGCGGGAAGCCGCCGGCCGGGATCCGCTCCCGGGCCGCCCGGCGCACCGCGTACGCGACGGCGGCGTTCGCCGGGGTCGGCACCCCGTGCAGCCGACCGAGCAGGACGATCTCGCCGTTGAGGTGGTCGACCTCGGTGGAGCCGACACCCCGGGCCAGGCTCTGCCAGGTGGAGCTGCCGGAGCGCTCCTGCCCGTCGACCGGCCGGTGCCCGACCCGGTCGCCCCGCTCGGCAGCCTCCTCCTCGGTGCTGGTGTGCGCGATCCCGGCCGCGGCGAGCACCGCCTGCCCCTCCGCGCGGACCCGGTCGCGCAGGTCGGCGGGGACGTCCCCGCCGAGCAGCGCCTGCAGCCCGTTGCCGAGGTTTGCCAGCAGCTTGCCGTACTTCCACCGCATCACGTCGTCGCGCACCGGGGCGACGAAGCCGGCACCGGTGAGGTCGGCGGCCACCGCGTGGTCCAGCGCGTCCGAGCCGGCCGGGTAGCGCCCGAGGTGCAGCATGCCCGGGTGCGGGTACCCGTTGGCGACGACCACGCCCGGCTCCAGGTGGGTGGCGGGCAGCCAGACGCAGACCGCGTGCACCCGGGCGAAGAGCCGCAGCGCCGCCGGCTCGTTGGCCACCCCGTTCTGGGCGGTGAACAGCGGCAGCCGCTCCCCCGCCGTGCCGCCACCGACGACCGGCGCGTCCGCCCAGGCGGCCAGCGCGGCCGGGGTGTCCTGCGACTTGACCGTGAGCACCAGAACGGTGTCGGCGGGCAGCGGCCGCTCCCCGGGAGCGTCGGTGGCCGGCCCGCGCCAGGTCGCCGTGCCCTCCGGGGTGCGCAGGGTCAGCCCGCGCCGGCGGATCGCGTCCAGGTGCGCGCCGCGGGCCACCAGCGTCACGTCGTGGCCGGCCTCCCCCAGCCGTACGCCGATGGTGCCGCCGACCGCGCCCGCCCGATGATCACGTACCGCATGCGGCCATTCTGCTCCCCCGACCGGTCAGATCGTCAGGCCGGCGTCGGTGAGGATCGGGCCGGCGAGCAGCGCCGCGCCAACGGCCAGGGCGAGCAGGTTCACCACTGCGAACACGGTCACCCAGAACAGCGCGGGGAACGGGGTCAGCCGGGCCAACTGGTCGGCGTCGGACTGCGGCATCCGTCCCCGGCTGCGCAACCGTTGCAGCTCCACCACCGGCCGTACCCCGCCGAGGAGCAGGAACCAGACGCCGGTCCAGGCGAAGGCGGCCTGCACCTGCGGTGCGGCGTACCAGGAGACGGCGAGCACCACCCCGCCGGTGACCAGCAGCGACAGCACGCCGAAGACGTTGCGGATGAGCACCAACATGCCCAGCAGCAGCGCCACCGCGAGCCAGAGCAGCAGGGTGATCCGGTTGCCGCCGAGCAGCCAGGCCCCGGCGAGGCCGACCAGCGACGGGGCGACGTACCCGGCCAGCAGCGTGAGGATCATGCCGGGGCCGGTGGGGCGGCCGGCGGAGAGGGTCAGGCCGGAGGTGTCCGAATGCAGCCGGATGCCGTGCAACCGGCGCCCGGTCAGCAAGGCGGCGAGGGCGTGGCCGCCCTCGTGCGCAATGGTCACCGCGTTGCGGGCGACCCGCCAGGGCAGCCGGGTGGCGACCACCACCAGCGCGACGACGGCGGTGACCAGAACGAGCAGCGGGGGCGGGTCGGGCTGCGCGCCGAGGAGCTTGTCCCAGAGGTCGCCCAGCCCGTTGATCGACACCATGGGCGGGGAGCCTACCGGCCCGGGCTGGTCTCGTTCTGCGGGTGCGGCCTCGTATCGTGTGGGACTGATCGGGTGGCGAGCGGAGCGGGAGGTGAACGGCGGTGAGCGCGGCTCCCCTGGAACACCACGTCGGCCTCTGGACCGAGGCCGACTACCTCGCCCTGGGCGAGACGCCTGACCGGATCGAACTGCTCGACGGGAGTCTGCTCGTGAGCCCCTGTCCCGAGCAAGCGGCACCAGCGGGTGGCGCGTCGACTGGCGAACAGCATCGAGGTCGCGGCAGAGCCTCGAGGACTCTCGGTTTACGGTGCGATCAATGTTCGGCTGGGTGTGGACCGGATCGTCATTCCGGATCTCGTCGTAACCGACGCCTACGACGAGGGAACTTTTCCCGACGCCGGCCAGGTGTCTCTCGTCGGTGAGATCGTGTCCCCGGGCAACGCCGCCGCCGACCGGGTGCTCAAGATGCAGCTCTACGCGATCGCTCGCATCCCGTGGTACCTGCTGGTCGAGCAGGACGGCGATAGCCACGCGCTGCGGCTGTACCGGCTCGACGGCGCCCACTACGTCGAGGACCGGGTGGCCAAGGCCGGCGAGACGCTGAGCATCACCGAGCCGTTCCGCTGGCAGATCGATCCGGCGTCGCTTCGCTGACCGACACTGATCAGGTGCCAGACCACATACGGACGTCGATGAAAATTTCCTTGCACCCTCTTGCGATCTAGGGCAACTACCTCCAAGGATTGGCGTCAATCGATCGGCGTCTTCGGAGGCATCCATGACCCGTACCAGATTCTCGCTGCGCCGGCTCCTCGCCGCCGGCCTCACCGTCGTCGCCACCGCGGCGGCGGCCCTCGTCGCCACCGCCGGACCGGCGGCCGCGGCCACCACCCCCGGCATCGACGTCTCCCGCTACCAGGGCACCATCAACTGGACCAGCGTCCGTAACGCCGGCATCCAGTTCGCCTTCATCAAGGCCACCGAGGGTACGAGCTACAAGGACCCGAACTTCAACAGCAACTACACCAACTCCTACTACGCCGGCGTGATCCGCGGGGCGTACCACTTCGCCCGGCCGAACATCTCCGCCGGCTCGACCCAGGCCGGCTACCTGGCCTCCAACGGCGGCGCCTGGTCGGCGGACAGCCGGACCCTCCCGGCGGCGCTGGACCTCGAGGCCAACCCGTACAGCGGCGGCTACTGCTACGGCCTGACCACGACCGGCATGCGGAACTGGGTCCAGGACTTCCTCAACACCTACCGGTCCCGCACCGGCCGGTACGCCGTCATCTACACGACGACGAGCTGGTGGAACCAGTGCACCGGCAGCTGGACCGCGCCGTGGGCGAACCACCCGCTCTGGATCGCCCGCTGGTCGAGCACCGTCGGCACCCTGCCGGCCGGCGCCCCGTTCTGGAGCTTCTGGCAGTACACCAGCACCGGCTCCGTCTCCGGGATCAGCGGCAACGTCGACCGCAACTACTGGAACGGCGACCGGACCCGGCTGATCGCGCTGGCCAACAACACCTGATCCGCGGCCCACACGGGTCGGCCGCAGCGGGACCGGTGATCACCACGGAGGTGGACAAACCGGTCCGGCTGCCGCCGTCGTCCGTTCGCCTTCAGGCCCTCCGGCCATCGACACGGGCACGGCCTCCTCGCCGGCCAGTGCGGACCGCCGGGACAGGCGCCAGGCGGCGACTGCGGCGGCGGTGACCGTCACGACGGCGAGCAGCGCGACCAGCGCCGGCATACCGGCACTGACCAGGAGCAGAACGATGTCGCCAAGGGCGACGAGCATCCACAGTGCCAGCCGCGGGCGGGCGTCCTTGCGTCGGTAACCCATGTCGTGCCTCCTTCCGTCGTCGCAGGAGGGATACCCCGGACGACGGAAGGTCATGCGAATCCATTTCACACGGAAGCGATTCCCGTGCGTCAGCCCTGCCGGTCGGGCTTGAATCCCTTGACGATCTGGTCGAAGTTGGCGAGCTGGGCCGTCCAGTCCTTCTGGGCGACCTCCCACCGGATGGCGTAGCCCCGGTTGGAGGCCGTGGCGAAGCCCCGGTTGCGTACGTGAATCCGGGTGTTGTCCCGGGTCTCCAGCCACTCCCAGTCGGCGCAGGTCCGGTACCAGTCACAGGACTTGATGCTGAGGTACTGGTAGTTGTTGACGCGCTCGCGGCGGTCCGGCTCGATCGCCTTCCAGTCCGCGTACGCGTCGGGCTTCGGGTTGCTCGTCCACTGCACGAGCATCTCGCCCACCCCGCCCTGCTGAAAGAACACGACCGTGTCCGAACCCGTGCGGCTGGCTCGCCAGCCCGGCGGGAGGGGGATCGAGAAGGTCGGCCCCCTGTGCAGGGTCCAGCCCGCCGGCAGCGCGTTCGGGTCCGTCGACGGGGTGGCCGAGGACGTCGGGCTGGGCGGGGCGGCGCTGGTCGGCACGGGCGCGGCCGGCTCAGACGTCGGGGCGGCGGCCGACGGGGTCGCGGCGGCGCCGGTCGGGCCGGCCTGCTGCCCGCCCTGCTCCGGGTCGTCCTCGCCCCGGCCGAGCACCGGCACGAGCACCGCGAGACCGACCAGCAGCGCCAGCACCAGCGCGCCGATCAGCAGATTGCGCTTCTGCCGGCCGCGCTTCGTCCCGTCGTACACGACACCGGGAACGCGCTCGGCGGGCGCGGGCGCCGGGCTCACCGGAGTCGGCATGACCGACGTGGGGCTGCTCGGCTTGTTCGGCCGGTCCACCTTCGCCGTCGGCTCCGCGTCGGCGGCCGGGCGCGGCGGGTCGACCTTCGCGGTCGGCCCGGCGTCGACGCTCGCCGGCACCTTGCTCGTCTCGTCCTTGGTGGTGGCGGCGGCGACGCCGGCCGCCGCGGCGGCACCGGCCTGCTCGGCTCGCGGCGCGGGCGGCTTCGGGGCCGACTCGGCGCTCTGCTCGGCCGGGCGCGGCGCCGGCACCAGCGGCTTGCGCGGCTCGCGCGGACCGTTCGGCCCCGGCCGGCGTACGCCGTCCAGCAGCGAGATCCCCTTGGCGCGCTTGCCGCCGGCCCGGCGCAGCAGGCGCTCGGCCACCTCGGCCGTGATCCGCTCGGCCGGGTCCTTGCGGAGCAGACCTTGGAGCACCGGCTTGAGCGGCCCGGCGTTCTTCGGCGGCGGCAGCGGCTCGGTGGCCAGCGCCGCCAGGGTGGCGATCGCCGACGACCGGGCGTACGGGGACTTGCCCTCCACGGCGGCGTAGAGCGTCGCGCCCAGCGACCACAGGTCCGCCTCCGGACCGGCCGTGCCGTCCTTGGCCCGCTCCGGCGCGATGTACGCCGGCGAGCCGAGCACCATGCCGGTGCGGGTCACGTTCGGGTCGCCGGGGATGGTGGCCAGACCGAAATCGGTCAGTACTACCCGACCGTCGTTGCCGAGCAGCACGTTGCCGGGCTTGATGTCGCGGTGCATCACGCCGGCCTTGTGCGCCGCCTTCAACGCGCCCAGCACACCGAGCCCGATCTCCACCGCGCGCGCCGACGACACCGGGCCGTCCTCGGCGAGAGTGTCCTGCAACGACTTCGACGCGACGTACTCCATCACGATCCACGGATCGCCGTCGGTGCGCAGCACGTCGAAGATACGGACCACGTTGACGTGGTTCAGCCGGGCGATCGCCCGGGCCTCACGCAGCGAGCGTTCCCGCATCTCGCGGCGCTCGTCGCTGGTGAGACTGGGTGGCGGGACGAGCTCCTTGATGGCCACGTCCCGGTGCAGCACCTCGTCACGCGCCTTCCAGACCCGGCCCATGCCGCCCTGACCGAGCGGCGAGATGAGCCGGTACCGGTCAGCGACAAGTTGGGGAAGCGCGTCAGACATCGCAGAGACCGTACCCGGCGCCACCGATGCTCACACCGCCGGCACGCCACTGTGCGGTGAAGGTCAAGTTCGCGACGCGTACGCTGACGCCATGTCTGCCGAAGAGCCGCTGTTCCGAGTCGTCCGGGGCGTCCCGACCGCCGACGAGTTGGCCGCGCTGGTGGGTGCGATCGTCGTCCGGTCCCGTCCGGCCGCCGCGCCCGCGCCGGTGACCACGTCCGTCTGGGCGCGCAGCGCCCGACCGACCGTCGCGGCGCCCTCCGCCGGACCCGACGCGTGGCGCGCCTCCGGCCTCCCCCGCTGACCCTCCCGCCAATCCGACCGGACTGAGCTGGGGCGTAGCCACGGTGATGTCCTCAGGACTGCCGAGATCGCTCCGCACCCATTAACCTCACTCAGGGAAACGGGGCCGTGACGGATAGGGAGGATCGATGATCCCTGAGGAGGACCGCCCAGCTTCCTGGCTGCGCGACTACGGCGGCATCGAGGCCGACATCCGCCAGATGAGCGAGTTCGCCGACCGGCTCCAGGCCGAGGTCGAACGCAACTACGCGCCACACCTGTCGTACATCGCCGACGACATGAGAGCCGCCGTGCCCAACCCGTGCGACGCCTTCGTCGAGCTGGTGCAGTTCCTGCACGCCCACTGGGAGACCCAGCGGGCCACGGCGAACATGGTGCACGACCTGGGCGAAGCCACCGGCCACCTGGCCTCGGCGGCCGGGCGGATCGCCTCCGACTACCAGGGCGCCGACGCCTTCGCCTCAGCCCGGGTCGCCGACGTGCAGGCGGCGCTCGCCAATCCGTACTCCACCATGTCCGGTGGCCGGTCCCGGCTGCCCGACCCCACCGGCCCGAACGGCGGGCCGGTGGTGCTGCCGTGATCGACAGGGGCAGCGGCCGGACGTCCGGCCTGACCGACTGGCAACTGATGGACGTACTCAGCATGTGGGCCTGCGTCCAGGACCACGAAACCCAGGGGCACTGGAAGCAGGTCGCCGGCTGGCGCAAGGTCTGCGACCTCGCGATGAACCACCTGCGGCGGCTGCACGAATACCGGCGCGGCCTGGCCGAGGCCTGGCCCCCGGAGACCAACGCGGCCGCGCGGGCGTACCTGGGCGAACTCGACCAGCTCATCGACCGGGTCCAGCACACCCACGACGCCGCCGCCGCCAACCACGACGCGCTCGCCGCCGCCACCCGCGCCATCGACAGCGCCCGGCCCGAGCTGAAGAACCTCTACGAGCAGTACTCGACGAAGCTGCAGCAGAAGCGGTCGTACGAGGCGACGCTGGCGGATCCGAAGGCGGCGGCGGGCAGCCGGGTCGTCGATCCGCCGGTGACGGACGTGGAGTTGGAGCAGCTGAACACCAAGGCCCGGGGAATCATGTACGGGCTGAGCAGCGAACTCCAGCAGGCCCAGGTGATGCTCCGCCAGCCTCCTCCGCGGCCAAAGCCCTCGCCAGGAGTGGACCAGAACAACCCCGACATTTACGCCTCTAATCTTTCTGCACCCGTCATTCCGCCAATTGTGCCGGTGCCCATCTCACCCTCGACTCCTGTTTCCAGGATCACCCGAGCTGAGAACCCAGTACGAGCAGTGCCAGCGCCGACAGCACCTAACTCAGGCCCGCTCCTTGGCGGGGCCGGAACTGGGCTTGCCCCAACGCCAGCTAGCCCAGCAGCGCATGGCATGACGCCTTCAACGACCCAGGGGATGACCCCCAACGTGGGACTCCCTCCGTCCTTGCCACCGCTCCCAGGAACGCCGGGTCGTAACGGATTGCCCAACCCGTTGCGAGGGCAGCCGGGTCCAGCAGGCCGCAGCGGGATTAGTGGCGGCAACAGCAGCCTGGCCCGGCCAATGCCGCCGGGCGGCATGATCGGCGGCACGCCTGGGATGGCGTTGGGCCAGCCTGGCGGGACCACTCCGCCTCGCCGTATCAATCCGCTTGGGGGCGTGATCGGAGGAGGCGGGGCAGGAACTGCGCCGTCAGGCGCAGCAGGCTCACGGCCCGGAGGCGCACGGGCGAATCATGTAGGTAGCGCCCTTGGGCTTTCCCCAATGGGAGGCGCTCCGGGCATGGCTAGCGGTCCTGGGGCGGGTACATCAATGGGACGACCGAGCCGCCGAGAAACAGTAGAAGGTGAGTCGCGCCGCTGGGATCCCGATCATCCTTGGGAGACGGACGAGGGAGTAGATCCGATAGTCCGTCCGCCAGAGGACGGGCCAATCGACCCTGGACCCGCCATCGGATTTGGTCGTTGATGGGCCCATCTGCACGAGTCTTGCTCACAATATTCGCCCTCTCCTCGACATTGTTAACCGCTGCGCCACTCCATGCGAAGGAGTCGCAGGGCGCTGACCGCGTCCGTGGCGATCAGTGGCACCTGCGCTACTTGGACGTGTCGAAAGTTCAAAGAATTAGTCAAGGCGAGGGCGTGGTGGTGGCAGTGCCTGACACTGGCGTCGCTCCCCATCCGGACCTGATCGGCAACGTTTTGCCTGGCGCCGACATCTTTTCAGGCGGAGACGGGGACGGCCGTCAAGATCAGGACAGTCACGGCACGGGCATGGCAGGATTGATCGCCGCTCACGGCAACGATGACCTTGGCGCGCTCGGAATCGCACCCAAGGCGAAGATTCTGCCGGTGCGCGTTAAGCGAATTAACGAGCAGGGCAACAGCGATGATTTGGCGGCCGGGATCGAGTATTCGGTTGCCCACGGGGCGGAAATAATTAGCATTTCCTCTGTCGGTGGACCAGACATAAGATTACACAAGGCCGTCGAGACCGCACTCAGAGCAAACGTCCTCGTGGTTGCTGGAGCGGGGAATCGACCAAGGGAACGCCAAGTGGGCTTCCCCGCCGCCTATCCTGGTGTCATCGCAGTAGGCGGAGTAGATAGAAGCGGCAACCACGCGACCGTGTCGGTAGACGGGCCTGAAATCGATGTCGTTGCTCCTGCCGTCGAGATTTACAGCACCAGCATCGACGGCAAGTACCGCAAGGGCACCGGCACTTCGGACGCCACCGCTATCGTCGCGGGGGCTGCTGCTCTGATCCGGTCCAAGTACCCCTATCTTCCGGCGCAGGAAGTGGCACACCGCCTCACGGCCACCGCCGTCGACAAGGGACCGCCTGGCCGGGATGACGAATATGGGTATGGAGTCATCAACCTGGTAGCTGCCCTGACGGCAGAGGTACCGCCACTCGGGTTCGAATCAACCGCGCCGAGCGCACCCTCCGGCAGCAGCCTGACCACGGCAGCGGCCAGCCCCAGCAGCGACAGCGGAGACGGGGCGACGGCGCGTGGACTCGCCACCTTGGGCGCAATCGTGGCAGCGTGCGGCAGCTACCTGCTCTGGCGACGCCGCCGACGTGCCGACGACCCGCCACCGAGGATCAGCCGGTAGCGTCGGAACCGTGCCGAACTCCCTGCCACTGCGCCTCGTGCTCGCCAGCCAGAGTCCCGCCCGTCGCAAGCTCCTCCAGGCCGCGGGGATCGAACCCGACGTGCTGGTGAGCGGCGTCGACGAGTCCCAGGTGGTCGCCGACCGGGCGGAGGATCTCTGCCTGGAGCTTGCCCGCCTCAAGGCGCTCGCGGTGCTCGACCGGCTGCGCGCCACCCCCGACGAGCGGACGCTGGTGCTCGGCTGCGACTCGGTGCTGGGCTTCGACGGGGAGATCCTGGGCAAGCCGGCGGACGCCGCCGACGCCACGGACCGCTGGCGGCGGATGCGCGGGCGTAGCGGGGTGTTGCACACCGGGCACTGCCTGATCGACGTGACGCACGAGGCGCGGGCGGAGGCGGTCGCGTCGACGGTCGTGCACTTCGCCGACATCAGCGACGAGGAGATCGCCGCGTACGTGGCGACGGGCGAGCCGCTGGCGGTGGCCGGGGCGTTCACCATCGACGGGTTGGGTGGGGCGTTCCTGACCGGCATCGAGGGTGACCCGGGCACGGTGGTGGGGCTGTCCCTGCCGCTGCTGCGCCGACTCCTCGGCGAGTTGGAGCTGAGCATCACGGACCTCTGGACGAAGGTCGCGCCGGGGGGCCAGGAGGTCGAGCATCTCGGCTAACGTCCGTTCATGACCACCAAGCCGTTGCCGCTGACTCCGGAACTGCACGACTATCTCGTCGCCCACGGCTCGCCGCCGGACGAGATCATCCGCGACCTGGCCGAGGAGACGCTGGCCGCCCTCCCCGATCAGGCGACGATGCAGGTGGCGCCGGAGCAGGCCGCGTTCCTGACCTTCCTCACCCGGCTGCTCGGCGTGCGGCAGGCGGTGGAGGTGGGCACCTTCACCGGGCTCTCCTCCCTCGCGATCGCCCGGGGGCTGCCCGAGGACGGCCGGCTGACCTGCTTCGACATTTCCGAGGAGTACACCGGCGTCGCCCGGCGGTACTGGGAGCGCGCGGGCGTCGCCGACCGGATCGAGCTGCGCATCGGCCCGGCCGCGGAGACGCTGCGTGAGCTGCCCCAGGAGCGGCACCTGGACTTCGCCTTCATCGACGCGGACAAGACGGGCTACCCGGTCTACTGGGACGAGCTGGTGCCTCGGATGCGTCCGGGTGCGGTCATCGCGGTCGACAACACGCTGCGCGGGGGGCGGGTGCTCGCCCCGCAGAACGCCGACGACCGGGCGATCGCCGCGTTCAACGACGAGGTGCTGGCCGACGTGCGCGTCGAGGCGGTCATGCTTTCCATCGCCGACGGCGTCACCCTCGCCCGGGTCCACTGACCCACCTTGCGGCGTGTCGCGGTCTCCCGGCGGCTCGACGCCGCGACACACCGCAAACCGCGCCGCGCCACTCCGCGCCACCCGCAAACCGCGCACGTCACACCGCGCCACACCGCAAACCGCGGTGGCTGCCGGCGGCGGTTCAGGCACCGACCAGGGCCGGGGCGCGGTCGTCGTCCGTCGGGGCGGCGCGCAGGGCGCGGCCGAGTCGCACGGTCAGCAGCAGGGCGGCGGCGATGAAGCCCGGCAGCAGCAGGAAGGCCAGGTGCGGTCCGACCCCGTCGGCCACCGCGCCGAGCGCCACCGGCGCGATCCCGAAGCCCACCCCCATCGAGTACGCGGACCAGCCGGCCGCCTTGTCGGCGGCCGGCCCGGCGACGGCCAGCGCGATCGAGATCGCGAGGGGGTAGTGCAGCGCGTTGCCGAGCCCCAGCACCACCAGGCCGGTGACGGCGAGCCAGCCGACGGGCGCGAGCCAGAACAGGGCGAACCCGGCCAGCGAGACGGTCAGCGCGCCGAACAGCAGCGGGGCGGGCGGCCAGCGCAGGGCGATCCAACCGCCGGCCAGCCGGCCGAGGAACATGCCGCAGACGATCGCGGCGACCGCGGCCGACGCGGAGGCGGCGGTCATCCCGGCGTGCGAGCGGAGCACGTCGGCGGTCCAGAGCGACAGGCAGACCTCGATCGAACCGGTGACCGACATCAGCACCCAGGCGATCCAGTACGCCCGGGGCAGCCGTCCGGCCGTGCGGTCGACCGCACCGGCACGGCCGCTGAAAGGTACGGGGACATCGTCGGCCCGGGCCACATCGGCGGGTGCCGCCGCCGAGGCGGTCGCCCCGACGGGGTCGGCGGCAGCCGCGGCAGCGGGAGCGGCCTGCGGCGGGCGTACCCGGGAGAGGCGGGCGGCGAGCGCGACCAGCGCGATCAGCCCGACCTCGACGGCCATCACCGGTCGCCAGCCGAAGCCCGCGTCGACGCTGGCGCCGATGACCAGCGGGGCGAGGATGCCCATGCCGGCGCAGACGGCGTTGGCCTCGGTGAGCGCGGCGGGCGCTGCGGGGCCGTGCCGGGCGGTGAGGACGACGGCGACGCCGCTGACCACGATCATGCCGGCGGTGGCCACGACGGCGACCGCGGCGAGGGTGGCGGGCAGCGGGCGGAGCAGGCCGAACGCGGTGACGCCGGCGGCGACCCCGGCCAGCCCGGCCCAGATCGCGGCGGCCCGGCCGATCCGCCGGGCCATCGGGGCGAAGAGCGCCCCGCCGAGCAGCGCGCCGACGGCGATGGCGGTGCTGTGCAGGCCGGCGACGGCGGCGCTGGTGCCCTGCTCGTCGCGGAGCAGCGGTACGACGGGGCCGAACCCGTAGAGGAAGAAGCCCCACAGCCCCAGCTGGGCGTAGGTCAGCCAGGTGGTCCTGTCATGGGTGAGGCGGGGCACTGGCCTTACGCTACAAGCGCCTGGCCGGTGCCCCGCCCGGGGTGAGAGGCAGCTCTCGTCAGCGGACGCTGCGGGCGAACTGCCGGGCGGCCCAGATGACGCCGGCGATCGCGAGGACCGCGGTGATGGTCAGCCCCTGCCAGACCTTGTCGTTGCCCAGGTCCCCGGCGAAGAGCGCGCGGGTGCCGTCGACCGCCCAGGAGAACGGGTTCCAGTCGGCGATGCCCTGCAGCCAGCCGGGGGCGAAGGTGAGCGGCAGCAGGATGCCGGAGAGCAGCAGCACCGGCTGGGCGACGGTGTTCATCAGCGGGGCGAGCGCGTCCTCGCTCTTGACCTTGAGCGCGACACCGTAGGAGACGGCCGAGGTCATCAGCGCGATCAGGGCGAGCATCAGGTACGCCAGCAGCAGGTCGCCGATGAAGACGCGCAGGTCGAACAGGAGCGCGAGCAGGGTGATGATGACCGCCTGCACGAGCAGCGAGACCACGTCGCGCAGGGAGCGGCCGAGCAGCAGGGCCAGCCGGCTGACCGGGGTGACCCGGGAGCGTTCGATGACCCCGGCGCGCAGCTCGGCGATCAGGCCGAAGCCCTGGAACAGGCCGCCGAAGATGGCCAGCAGCACCAGCAGGCCGGGTACGAAGATCTTGTAGGCGGCGGCCTGGGTGGGCGCGTTCAGGGCCGGCTTGAGCAGCGGGGCGAAGAGCAGCAGGTACATCACCGGCTGGAAGACACCGACGAAGACCCAGACCGGGTTGCGCAGCAGCAGCTGGATCTGGCGCTGGAAGATGAGCCAGGTGTCGCGGGCGAGTTTCATGACGATTCTCCTGTGGTGGATGCTCAGGACTCGCGCAGCGAGCGGCCGGTCTTGGTGAGGAAGACGTCGTCGAGGCTGGGGCGGTGCAGCTCGATCGACGAGAGCGTGAGCCCGGCGGCGTCGAGCCGGCGGAGGATCTGCGGGATGGCGGTGGCCCCCTCGTCGACGTAGAGGCGCAGGCCGCCCTCGTCGGCGGTCTCCAGCTTGTTGACGAACTCCTCGCCGTCGAGCAGCTGCGCGGCCTGCGGCGTGCTGGCCACGTCGAGGCCGACCAGCACCACGTCGCCGGAGATCTCCCGCTTCAGCTCGGCCGGGGTCCCCTCGGCGACCACCTCGCCGTGATCCATGATCGCGATCCGGTCGCAGAGCGCGTCCGCCTCGTCGAGGTAGTGGGTGGTGATGAAGACGGTCATGCCCTCGGTACGCAGCCGGCGGATCTCGTCCCACATGTGCGCGCGGCTCTGCGGGTCGAGGCCGGTGGTCGGCTCGTCCAGGAAGACGATCTTCGGCTCGTGGATGATGCCGAGGGCGATCTCCACCCGGCGCCGCTGACCGCCGGAGTACGTCTTGCACTTGCGGTCGGCGTACTCGGTGAGCTGGAAGGCGTCGAGGGCGCGGGTGGCGCGGCGGTGCGCCTCGGCCTTGGCGATGCCGTACATGCGGGCGTGCAGCACCAGTTCCTCGCGGGCGGTGGACTCGTCCCAGGTGCTGCCGCCCTGGGCGACGTAGCCGATCCGGCGGCGCACCTCGGCCGGGTCCTTGCGCAGGTCGGCGCCGGCGATGGTGGCCTCACCGCCGTCGGGCTCGATGAGCGTGGCGAGCATCCGCAGGGTGGTGGTCTTGCCGGCGCCGTTGGGGCCGAGGAAGCCGAAGATCTCGCCCTCGGCGACCTGGAGGTTCACCCCCCGTACGGCGTCGACCGTCTTCGTCTCCCGACCGGCGCGGGAGCGGAACGACTTCCGCAGCCCCCTGGTCTCGATCATGTCTGCTCCTGGTCGTCCGGGCCGGACGTGCCGGCCGCCTGTCCCCCGGGGCCGCCGGACGGCACGCTCCCCCGTGGTGCGCGAGAAGGCTAACGCGATATAGCTCTTGTGGTCAACGTTGATTATTACGTGTTCATGTCGCGAGGCGCGGCGCCGTCGGTCCACCCCGACCAGCCCTCCGCCCCGGCGAGTCCAGCAGGCAGGTACGACATCCCGGACTCGATCCGCTCGGCGATCCGGTCGCACCAGGCCACCTCCGCCTCGGCGCGGGCCGCCCACAACTCGAACATCCAGGCCACATGCACCGGCTTGGTGTTGCGCATCCAGTCGGAGTCCAACGAGGCACGCATCGACTCGACACCGGCGCGCAGCAGGTTCGCCCGGTTCCGCAGCGCGGCGGCGGCCTCCTCGCGCGGCATCGCGGGCAGGAACGAGAACGCCGCGACGAACGGGTCCGCCGTCTCGTGCACCTGCCACCACAGCCCGCGCAGCAGCGTCTCGAACTCGTCCTCCCCCTTCGGCGTCACCTCGTAGGTGGTGCGGACCGGACGGGCGCCGACCTGCTCGGTCGCCACCTCGCGCAGCAGCCCCTCCTCGGTCAGCTTGCGCAGGGCGTGGTAGATCGATCCGGGTTGCACGTTGGCCCACCGGTCGGCGTTCCAGCTCAGCAGCTCGCGGCGCACGTCGTAGCCGTGTACCGGTTGCATCCACCGGACCAGGCCGAGAATCATCATCCGAGTCGCAGACACCGGACAAGCGTAATAAACAAGTTTGACTAGGGCGCGGCCGGAACAGTGCGCCATCCCACACTGAGCGATCGTTAGGGCCATCAGAGTGACCGATACACTCCCGGTCAACGACCTCCCGGGAGGAGCCTTCAAGGTGCGCAAGGTACTCATCGCCAACCGCGGCGAGATCGCCGTCCGCGTCATCCGCGCCTGCCGCGACGCCGGCCTGGGCAGCGTCGCCGTCTACGCGGACTCCGACCGGGACGCCCTGCACGCCACGTTGGCGGACGAGGCGTACGCCCTCGGCGGCGACACCGCGGCCGAGACGTACCTGCGGATCGACAAGCTGATCGACGTCGCCGCCCGGTCCGGCGCCGACGCCGTGCACCCCGGCTACGGCTTCCTCTCCGAGAACGCCGACTTCGCCCAGGCCGTCATCGACGCCGGGCTGACCTGGATCGGCCCCACCCCGCAGGCGATCCGCGACCTCGGCGACAAGGTGACCGCCCGGCACATCGCCCAGCGCGCCGGCGCGCCCCTGGTCCCCGGCACCCCGGACCCGGTCGGCAACGCCGACGAGGTGATGGCGTTCGCCGTCGACCACGGCCTGCCGGTCGCGATCAAGGCGGCCTTCGGCGGCGGCGGGCGCGGCCTCAAGGTGGCCCGCAACATGGAGGAGATCCCGCACCTGTTCGAGTCGGCCACCCGCGAGGCGGTCGCCGCGTTCGGTCGGGGCGAGTGCTTCGTCGAGCGGTACCTGGACAAGCCGCGGCACGTCGAGGCGCAGGTCCTCGCCGACCAGCACGGCAACGTGATCGTGGTCGGCACCCGGGACTGCTCGCTGCAGCGCCGGCACCAGAAGCTGGTCGAGGAGGCCCCGGCGCCGTTCCTCACCCCCGCGCAGCGCACCCAGATCCACGAGAGCGCCAAGGCGATCTGCCGGGAGGCCGGCTACCACGGCGCCGGCACCGTGGAGTACCTGGTCGGCGTGGACGGCACCATCTCCTTCCTGGAGGTCAACACCCGGCTCCAGGTCGAGCACCCGGTCACCGAGGAGACCGCCGGCGTCGACCTGGTCCGCGAGCAGTTCCGGATCGCCGACGGCGAGAAGCTGCGGTTCTCCGAGGACCCGACCCCGCGCGGGCACTCCATCGAGTTCCGGATCAACGGCGAGGACCCGGGCCGCAACTTCCTGCCCGCCCCGGGCACCATCACCGCCCTGCGCCTGCCGACCGGGCCGGGCGTGCGGGTGGACACCGGCATCTCGGCCGGCCACGTGATCGGCGGCAACTTCGACTCGCTGCTCGCCAAGGTCATCATCACCGGCGAGACCCGGGCCGAGGCGATCGAGCGGGCCCGCCGGGCGCTGGACGAGATGGTCGTCGAGGGCATGGCGACCGCGCTGCCGTTCCACCGGCTGGTCGTCCGGGACGAGGCGTTCACCACCGAGCCGTTCACCGTGCACACCCGGTGGATCGAGACCGAGTTCGACAACACCGTGCCGCCGTTCACCGCCGCCGCCGGCGCCGCCGAGGCGCCGGCCGGTCGCGAGACCGTCGTGGTCGAGGTGGCGGGCAAGCGGCTGGAGGTCAGCCTCCCCGCCGGCCTCGGCGCGGGTACGACCAGCGCCGCGCCCGCCGCCCGCAAGCCGGCCCGCCGGGGCGGCGGCGCCAAGGCCGGCGCGACGGTCAGCGGCGACGCGCTCGCCTCCCCGATGCAGGGCACCATCGTCAAGATCGCGGTGGCGGACGGGGACACCGTCGCCGAGGGCGACCTGGTGGTGGTGCTGGAGGCGATGAAGATGGAGCAGCCGCTGCACGCCCACAAGGCCGGTACGGTCAGCGGGCTGTCGGCCGAGGTCGGCGCGGTGATCACCGCCGGCGCGGCGATCTGCACCATCGCCTGAGCCGGTCGGCTCGGCCGCTCCCCGGCTCCCGGGGTGGGCATCGGCCGCCCCGGACCACCGGCCGTACCGTCGCTCGCCGGCGGCGGGCGGCGGCGCGGCGGGGGTGGTTTGGGCCACCAGCGGCGGCGGATGCGGCCGCGAGCAGGAATGATGGCCGGGTGCGGTTCCTTCATGGCGCGGTCCCCGCGCACGACCTGACCTACAACGACGTCTTCATGGCGCCGGCCCGCTCCGAGGTGGGCTCGCGACTCGACGTCGACCTGGCCACCGGCGACGGCACGGGCACCACCATCCCGCTGGTGGTCTCCAACATGACGGCGGTGTCCGGCCGCCGGATGGCGGAGACCGTCGCCCGGCGCGGCGCGATCGCGGTCATCCCGCAGGACATCCCGATCGAGGTGGTCGCCAACGTCGTCGCCTGGGTCAAGCAGCGGCACCTGGTGCACGACACGCCCATCACGCTGGGCCCGACCGACACCGTCGGTGACGCCATCCACCTGCTGCCGAAGCGGTCGCACGGCGCGGTGATCGTGGTCGACGAGGCGAGCCGCCCGCTCGGCGTGGTCACCGAGGCGGACACCGTCGGCGTGGACCGCTTCGCCCAGCTGCGGCACGTGATGTCGACCGAGCTGCACACCGTGCCGGCGGACGCGGACCCGCGTACCGGCTTCGATCGGCTGTCGGCCGGGCGGCGCCGGCTGGCCCCGGTGGTGGACGCCGACGGCCGGCTGATCGGCGTGCTGACCCGGCAGGGTGCGCTGCGCGCCACCCTCTACCGGCCGGCCGTGGACGACCGGGGCCGGCTGCGCATCGCCGCCGCCGTCGGCATCAACGGCGACGTGACCCGCAAGGCCGAGGCGCTGCTGGCCGCCGGGGTGGACACCCTGGTGGTGGACACCGCACACGGACACCAGGAGCGGATGATCTCCGCGCTGCGGGCGGTACGCAAGCTCGACCCCGCGGTGCCGGTCGCGGCGGGCAACGTGGTCACCGCCGAGGGCGTACGCGACCTGGTGGAGGCGGGGGCCGACATCGTCAAGGTCGGCGTCGGTCCGGGTGCCATGTGCACCACCCGGATGATGACCGGCGTGGGCCGGCCGCAGTTCTCCGCCGTGCTCGACTGCGCGGCGGCGGCCCGGGCGCTGGGCCGGCACGTCTGGGCGGACGGCGGCGTGCGGCACCCCCGGGACGTGGCACTGGCGCTCGCCGCCGGGGCGTCGAACGTGATGATCGGGTCGTGGTTCGCCGGCACCTACGAGTCCCCCGGCGACCTCTACACCGAGCCGGACGGCCGGCGTTACAAGGAGAGCTTCGGCATGGCCTCGGCGCGGGCGGTCAGCGCGCGTACCGCCGAGGACAGCGCCTTCGACCGGGCCCGCAAGGCGGTCTTCGAGGAGGGCATCTCCTCGGCCCGGATGTACCTGGACCCGACCCGGCCCGGCGTCGAGGATCTCATCGACGAGATCATCGCCGGGGTGCGCAGCGCCTTCACCTACGCGGGCGCCCGCAACCTGGACGAGTTCCACGACCGCGCGCTGGTCGGCGTGCAGAGCGCCGCCGGCTACACCGAGGGCATGCCGCTGCCCACCAGCTGGTGACCACCCCGCCCGACGCGGGCGGTTGACCTCGTTCGCGGCGGGTCGCGGTGTCCGGGTGGCGGGACACCGCGACTCGCCGCAACCGGCGTGGATCATCCCGGGCGGCGGCCGCGGTCACTCGAAGAGGCGGCGGATCACCGCGCGGGCGGTCCCCTCCGGGTCCCGGCCGGCCTCGGGCGGCAGGGCGCCGGCCAGCCAGAGGGTGGCGAACCCGTGCACGATCGACCAGGCGGCCAGGGCGTCCCGGTCGGGGGCGGCGGCGGGCAGGGCGGCCAGTCCGCCGCGCAGCACGGCGCGGGCCCGGTCCCGGGCGGCCCGCACCTCGGCGTCGTCGCCCCGGTAGAGGTCCGGCTGGAACATCACCTCGAAGTGCGCCCGGTGCTCGACGGCGAACCGGACGTACGCCACCCCGACCTCCAGCAGGTCGTCGCCGGCCCCGCCCAGCTCGTCGGCGAGGCGGTCGTACCCCTCGACGGCGAGCACGGTCAGCAACCCGGCCTTGTCACCGAAGTGGTGGGCCGGGGCGGCGTGCGACACGCCGGCGCGGCGGGCCAGGTCCCGCAGGCTCAGCGCGGCCGGCCCGGACTCCTCGATGGCCTGGACCGCCGCGTCGAGCAGGGCCCGGCGCAGGTCGCCGTGGTGGTAACCGCGCGTCGTCATGCCGGGCAGCATAACTTGCCAACGACAAGATGCAATGTCGGATATTAGTTTGGCCCCTGACGATCCGGGGGCTAACCTCAGCGCCGTGCACATGGAACCCCTGGCCCGCTTCCCGGACCTGCTGCGTAACGCGCCGATGGGGCGGCTGGTCTCGGTCGCCGGCCACCTGGTCGACCAGCACTGGGGTCGCTACCTGTCCGAGCACCACGGCCTCACGACCGCCGGGATGCGGGTGCTGTTCATCCTGTCCCGCACCGGCGAGACCACCCACCGGGACGTCGCCGAACGCTCCTTCGTCCGGCCCGCCACCCTCACCGGGATCGTCGACACCCTGGAGCGCGACGGCTTCGTCGAGCGCCACCGGGCGGGCACCGACCGCCGTACGGTGCAGCTCGCCCTGACCGACAAGGGACGCGAGCACGTGCGGGCCCTCTTCGACCTGATCCACAGCGACACCCCGCTGACCTCCGTCGACGCCGACCCGGCGAAGAAGGCGGTGATCCGCGAGTTCCTGACCGAGTTGATTGTGACCATGTCCGACGGGGAGGACACCAGGTTGAACCCGGCAGACCAGGAATCCGACGAGGCGAGACCCGGAGGCCGCCCGTGCTGATCCGCCTACTGCGCGATCACCTGCGCCCGTACCGCCGGCCGCTGGCCGGGGTGGTGCTGCTCCAGTTCGTCGGCACGATGGCCTCGCTCTACCTGCCGAGCCTCAACGCCGACATCATCGACCGGGGTGTCGCCCTCGGCGACACCGCCCAGATCATGCGTACGGGCGGCTGGATGCTGGTGGTCAGCCTGCTCCAGATCGTCTGCTCGATCGCCGCGGTGTACCTGGGCGCGCGGACCGCGATGGGGTTCGGGCGGGACGTACGCGCGGCCATCTTCGGGCACGTCAACCGCTTCTCGGCCCGCGAGGTCGCCCGGTTCGGCGCGCCGTCGCTGATCACCCGCAACACCAACGACGTCCAGCAGGTGCAGATGCTCGTGCTGATGAGCTGCACCATGCTGGTCGCCGCGCCGATCATGTGCGTCGGCGGGGTGGTGATGGCGCTGCGGGAGGACCTCGCGCTCTCCCGGCTGATGCTGGTCTGCGTGCCGGTGCTGGCGATCGCGCTGGGGCTGGTCGTGCGGCGGATGGTGCCGGGATTCCGTCAGATGCAGACCCGGATCGACACGGTCAACCGGGTGCTGCGCGAGCAGATCACCGGCATCCGGGTGATCCGGGCGTTCGTCCGCGAGCCGTACGAGACGGACCGGTTCGGCGTCGCCAACGCCGACCTCACCGCGACGGCGCTGCGGGTCGGCCGACTGATGGCCCTGATCTTCCCGGTGATCATGCTGGTGCTCAACGTCTCCAGCGTCGCGGTGCTCTGGTTCGGCGCGCAGCGGGTCGACGCCGGCCAGATGCAGATCGGCGCGCTGACCGCGTTCCTGCAGTACCTGATGCAGATCCTGATGGCCGTCATGATGGCCACCTTCATGCTGATGATGGTGCCCCGCGCGGCGGTGTGCGCCGAGCGGATCGTCGAGGTGCTGGACACCGAGTCGTCGGTGGTGCCGCCGGCCGATCCGCTGATCGCGATGACCAGGCGCGCGGAGCTGGAGCTTCGCCGGGTCGCCTTCCAGTACCCCGGGGCGAGTGCTCCGGTGCTGCACGACATCTCGTTCCGGGCCGAGCCGGGCCGGACCACCGCCATCATCGGGTCCACCGGCGCCGGCAAGACCACCCTGCTCACCCTGATCCCCCGGCTGGTCGACCCGACCGCCGGCGCGGTGCTGGTCGACGGGGTGGACGTGCGGCTGCTGGAACCGAACGAGGTGTGGCGCCGGATCGGGCTGGTGCCGCAGCGGCCGTACCTCTTCAGCGGAACGGTCGCCAGCAACCTCCGGTACGGCAACCCGGACGCCACCGACGAGGAGCTGTGGCGGGCGCTGGAGATCGCCCAGGCGCGGGACTTCGTGACCGAGATGCCGGGCGGGCTGGACGCCCCGATCGCCCAGGGCGGCACGAACGTCTCCGGCGGTCAGCGGCAGCGGCTGGCGATCGCCCGGGCGCTGGTCCGCCAGCCGGAGATCTACCTCTTCGACGACTCGTTCTCGGCGCTCGACCTCGGCACCGACGCCCGGCTGCGGGCGGCGCTGCGGCCGGTCACCGCGGACGCGGCCGTGGTGATCGTGGCCCAGCGGGTCTCCACGATCATCGACGCCGACCAGATCATCGTGCTCGAGGACGGCGGCGTCGTCGGCCGGGGACGACACGAGGAACTGCTGGAGAGCTGCCCGACGTACGCCGAGATCGTCGCGTCCCAACAGACGGCGGAGGTGCCGGCGTGAGCAAGCCAGACGAGCGGACCACGCAGGCCGGTGACGGCCGGGCGCCCGTACCCGGGCAGAAGGTCCCGGAGGCGCGGACGCCGAAGCGGCTGCCCCCCGGCGGCCAGCGCGGCGGTCCGCCGTGGATGGGCGCCGCGATGCCGGCCGAGAAGTCGATGAACTTCGGTCCGTCGGCCCGGCGGCTGCTCGGCCGGCTGCGGCCGCACCGGCTCCAGCTGGCCGCGGTGATCACGCTCGCCGTGGCGAGCATCGGGCTCAGCGTCATCGGGCCGAAGCTCCTCGGCCACGCCACCGACCTGATCTTCAGCGGGGTGCTCGGTCGGCAGTTGCCCGCCGGGACGACCACGGAGCAGGCCGCGGCAGCGGCCCGGGCCGCCGGCAACGACAACTACGCCGACATGCTCGCCCGGATGGACGTGGTGCCGGGCGCCGGGATCGACTTCACCGCCCTCGGCCGGGTGCTCGTCCTGGCCCTGGCGCTCTACCTGGCGGCCAGTGTGCTGATCTGGTGGCAGGGCTGGCTGCTCAACGGGGTGGTGCAGCGAACCGTGCTGCGGCTGCGTGCCGAGGTGGAGGAGAAGCTCCACCGGCTGCCCCTGCCCTACTTCGATCGGCAGCCCCGGGGCGAACTGCTCAGCCGGGTCACCAACGACATCGACAACATCTCGCAGACCCTGTCGCAGACGCTCAGCCAGCTGCTCACCTCGCTGCTGACCGTGATCGGCGTGCTGGCGATGATGGTCTGGATCTCGCCGCTGCTGGCGCTGGTCGCCCTGGTCGCGGTGCCGCTGTCGGTGATCGTCACCCAGCGGATCGCCAAACGGTCGCAAGGCAGGTTCATCGCCCAGTGGCGGCACACCGGTGAGCTGAACGGCCAGATCGAGGAGGCGTACACCGGTCACGAGCTGGTCAAGGTCTTCGGTCGGCAGCGCGAGGTGGAAGCCGCCTTCCACGCGAAGAACGAGGAGCTGTTCCGAGCCAGCTTCGGGGCTCAGTTCATCTCCGGGATCATCATGCCGGCGATGATGTTCGTCGGGAACCTCAGCTACGTCGCGATCGCCGTGGTCGGCGGGCTGCGGGTGGCCACCGGGACGATGAGCCTCGGCGACGTGCAGGCGTTCATCCAGTACTCCCGGCAGTTCACCCAGCCGCTCACCCAGATCGCCTCGATGGCGAACCTGCTCCAGTCCGGGGTGGCCTCCGCCGAGCGGGTCTTCGCGGTGCTCGACGCCGAGGAGCAGAGCCAGGACAGGGTTGCACCGCCCCGGGTCACCGGCCGGGTCGAGTTCGCACACGTCTCCTTCCGGTACGAGCCGGAGAAGCCGCTGATCGACGACCTGTCGCTGGTCGCCGAGCCGGGTCACACCGTGGCTATCGTCGGCCCGACCGGCGCCGGCAAGACCACCCTGGTCAATCTGATCATGCGCTTCTACGAGCTGGACGCGGGCTGGATCACCCTCGACGGGCTGGACATCACCAGCATGCCCCGGGACGAGCTGCGCAGCCGGATCGGCATGGTGCTCCAGGACACCTGGCTGTTCGGGGGCACCATCCGGGACAACATCGCCTACGGCCGCCCGGACGCCACCGAGGAGGAGATCCTGGCCGCCGCCCGGGCCACCTTCGTGGACCGCTTCGTGCGCAGCCTCCCGGACGGGTACGACACCGTCATCGACGAGGAGGGCAGCAACGTCAGCGCCGGCGAGAAGCAGCTCATCACGATCGCCCGGGCGTTCCTGGCCGAGCCGTCGCTGCTGATCCTGGACGAGGCCACCAGCTCGGTGGACACCCGCACGGAGGTGCTGCTCCAGCGGGCGATGGCGGCGCTGCGCTCGGACCGGACCAGCTTCGTCATCGCGCACCGGCTCTCCACCATCCGCGACGCCGACCTGATCCTGATGATGGAGCAGGGCCGGATCGTCGAGCAGGGCACCCACGAGCAGCTGCTCGCCGCGAAGGGGGCGTACCACCGGCTCTACCGGTCGCAGTTCGTCGGCGCGCTGGTGGACGACGAGGACGACGGGGCGGCCCCCCGGACCCCGTCGGTCCAGGGGGCGCTCTCCTCATGACCGGCTCAGGCGGGGGCCGGCAGCAGGTCGGTCGAGCGGGCGGCGACCACCGCCCCGACCAGCCCCAGCGCGTCCGCGACGGGCATCGGGGCCAACCCCCGGCCGTCGCGCAGGCGCAGCGAGACCGACCCGTCGGCCGCCTCCCGGGCGCCCACCACCCCGACGTACGGCACCCGGCGGTGGGCGGCGTCGCGGATCCGGGCGCCCAGCGAGCCGCCGGCGTCGACCTCGGCCCGCAGCCCGGCGGCGACCGCCCGCCGGGCGAGTTCCGCCGCCGCCCCCGCCTGCCCGGCGTCGACCGGCAGCAGCACCAGCTGCACCGGGGCGTACCAGGGCGGGAAGGCGCCCTGGTGCACCTCGATCAGGTAGGCGAAGAGCCGTTCCATGCTGCCGACCAGGCTGCGGTGCACCATCACCGGCCGCCGCCGGGCGCCGGACGCGTCGGTGTACGACAGGTCGAACCGCTCCGGCTTGTCGAAGTCGAGCTGGACGGTGGAGAGGGTGGACTCCCGCCCGGCGGCGTCGACGATCTGAATGTCGATCTTCGGGCCGTAGAAGGCGGCCTCGCCCGGGGCCTCGGTGAAGTCGACCCCGTCGAGCGCCGCGCGCAGCAGTTCCTCGGCCCGCGCCCACTGGGCGTCGTCGCCGACGTACTTCTCCCCCGGCCCGCGCAGCGACAGCCGGAACCCGGCCGGGCGGACGCCGAGCGCGGCGTGCGCCTCGCGGATCAGCCGCAGGATCTCCCGCACCTCCTCGCCGACCTGGTCCAGGGCGCAGAAGTTGTGCGCGTCGTTGAGCGAGATGGCGCGGACCCGGGACAGGCCGCCCAGTACGCCCGACCGCTCCGCCCGGTACATCCCGCCCAGCTCGGCGATGCGCAGCGGCAGTTCCCGGTAGGAGCGGCCGCGCGCCCGGTAGACCAGCGCGTGGTGCGGGCAGAGCGCCGGCCGCAGCACGAACTCGTCGTCGGCGCTGAGCCGCAGCGGCGGGAACATGTCGTCGGCGAAGTAGCCGAGGTGCCCGGAGAGCGCGAACAGCTCCCGTTTGCCCAGCGGCGGCGAGTAGACGTGCTGGTAGCCGGCCCGTCGTTCCAGGTCGCGGACGTACTCCTCGACCGCGTGCCGGGCGGCGGCGCCGGCCGGCAGCCAGATCGGCAGCCCGGCGCCGGCGAGCGGGTCGGAGACGAACAGGTCCAGCTCCCGGCCGAGCCTGCGATGGTCGATCATGTCGCTCTCCTCACGGGTGATGACCCGGGAGCGACCTCGCCACGGACGCCGCGAGGCCCCGGGGCGGATCGCCCCGGGGCCTCGTCGACGTCGAACGTCAGTGCGGCGCGCCGGGGTCTCCCGGCGTCGTGGTCACCACCGCGCTGCGCATGCCCCGACGGTACGGTCCCGGCGCGCGGCGGTGCCAGCGCATTTCCGGCTCGCGCCGCCGGCCGCCCGGATGGGCGGCGGGGCGAACTGAGAAAAGGGGCGGGTCGCCGGCACGGGACCTGCCGGCGACCCGCGGCGGCCGGCTCGTCAGGAACGGGGGGCCCGACGCGCGTGCGGCCGCGCGCCGACAACGGTACGCCGAGGAGCGGGGATCCGCCGTCCGCATCCCGCCCGGATTCGACCCGTTCCGCCCGTCACCCCCAGGCGAACTGCGTCGTTGTACCCAAGTGGCCCTGTCGTGTCCACCGTCACCACCGGCCGGGCCTGTCCCCGGTGACGGCGGACACGCCGTCAGGCTCGGGGGATCTGATCGGCCTTGACCGGCGAGGTGGCAGTCGTGCTCGAACTTCTCACTGACGTCGCCTCGCCGACGTGGGCGTACGTCGTGCTGCTCGGCCTGCTGATCGCCGACGCGTTCGTGCCGGTCATTCCGACCCAGGTCGTGATGATCACCAGCGGCGCGCTGACCGTCTACGGCGGGCTCAGCCTGCCGGTGACCATCGGCGTCGGCGCGCTCGGCGTCTTCGCCGGTGACCTGGCCTGCTACCTGCTCGGCCGCAGCGCCCCCGACCGGCACGCACCCCGGCACGCCGAGCCGAGCCGGGCCCGCCGGATGGCCGGCCGGGTGACCCGGGGGCTGCGCCAGCCGGGTCCGCTGGTCATCCTGCTCTGCCGCTTCGTGCCCGGCGGCCGGATGGCGGCCTGCTTCTCCGCCGGCCGCAGCCGGTACCCCTACCGGCTCTTCCTCTTCTACGAGGGCGCCGCGGCGACCGGTTGGGCGGCCTACGGCGGCCTGGTCGGCCACCTCGGCGGCACGGCGCTGACCGAGTCGGCCTGGCGGCTGGCGCTGATCGCGGCCGCGGCGGCGACCGGGTTCGCAGCGGCGGGTTGGGCGATGACGCTGGTCAGTGCCCGCACCCGCGCCGAGGTACCCGTCGACTGACGCCCGCCCCGCTCCGCCTCGGCGCCCGTCACCGCGCGGCGCCCATCACGACGCGGCACCGCCACGAGGCGGGCGCCCGTTCCGGCGCTACCGATCTGATGACGTCAACGGATCGCGCGGCGTGAGTCGTTGGTGTCATCAGGTCCGTAGCGTCCAGCGGCGGCGTGGCCTCCCCACCGGCGGGACCGTCGCTCCATTCGCACGGCACTAGGGGTGGACCCCGGCCGCGATCTCGGTGGGCGTCCCCGATCCGCTTCGGGTGGGTCCGGCGACAGGCTGACGGCATGCCCACGACCCGGAACCTTGGCCTGGTGGCCCTCGGCGCGATCGCCCTGGCGGCGTTGCTCACCGTGATCGGCCACCTGGAGGTGAACGACGACCTGAACCCCTGGTCGCTGACCGTCAGCGACTTCGCCGTGTCCGACCGGGGCGGCGTCATCGACGTGGCGATGGTGGCGCTCGCGGTCGCCGCCGCCGCGCTGGTCCCCGCCGTGCGCCGCGTCCGCCGGTCCGGGACCGTGGGCGAGTTGCCGCTCGCCGCCGCGGCCGGCGGGCTGTTGCTGGCCGCGGTGGTGCCCACCAACGAGCCCGGCCTGCCCATGGACGCCGCCGCGTACCTGCACCGGTACGCCTCCGTGGTGACCTTCGTGGCGCTACCGGTGGGTGGCTGGCTGCTCGCCCGGCGGGACGCGCTGCCCGGGACCGCGACCTGGCTGCGCGCCCTGGCGCTGGTCAGCGTCGCGCTCGCCGGGGCCATGATCTGGTCGGCCTACCCGGGCGACCGGCTGCTGATCGGGCTCGCCGAGCGGCTGCTGATCCTGGCCGAGGTGGGGCTGCTCGCGGTCGTCGCCACCGCACTGGTCCGCCGGGGTGGCCGGGGACCGGGCAGCGCCGGGCCGGCGGGCCGGCCCGGAGCCCCGGGAATCACTCCAGCTCGTGGAGCATGAGCTGGCGGGCCGCCTCGGTGATCGACCCGGACAGCGACGGATAGATCGTGATGGTCTGGGCCAGTTCGTTGACGGTCAGGTTGTTCTCCACCGCCATGGTGATCGGCAGGATCAGCTCGCTCGCCTTGGGCGCCACCACCACGCCGCCGACCACCTGGCCGCTGGCCGGGCGGCAGAACAACTTCACGAAGCCGTCGGCCAGGTCGTCCATCTTCGCCCGGGCGTTGCCGGACAGCGGCAGCATCACCTGACGGGCAGGCACCTTGCCGGCGTCCACCTCGTCCTGGGAGACGCCGACCGTGGCCAGCTCCGGGTCGGTGAAGACGTTCGCCGCCACGGTACGCAGCCGCAGCGGCCGGACCGCCTCGCCGAGCGCGTGCCACATCGCGATCCGGCCCTGCATCGCGGCGACGCTGGCCAGCGGCAGCACGCCGGTGCAGTCGCCGGCCGCGTAGATGCCGGGGACGTTGGTGCGCGAGACCCGGTCGACGGTGACGTAACCGCCCCGGGCCAGCTCGACGCCGTACTCCGCCAGCCCCAGGTCGGCGGTGTTGGGGATCGAGCCGACGGCGATCAGCGCGTGCGAGCCGGACACGAGCCGGCCGTCGGAGAGCTGGACCTCGACGCCGTCGTCGGTGCGGCGGACCGCGTCCGCCCGGGAGTTGTTGAGGATGCTCATGCCCCGGTTGCGGAACACCCGCTCGATGGCCATCGCCGCGTCCGCGTCCTCGTGCGGCATCACCCGGTCCCGGCTGGAGACGAGGGTGACCTGGACGCCCATCGCCAGGTAGGCGCTGGCGAACTCGGCGCCGGTGACGCCGGAGCCGACCACGATCAGGTGCTCGGGCAGCTCGGGGAGGTCGTACACCTGCCGCCAGGTCAGGATCCGCTCGCCGTCGGGCACGGCGGTGGGCAGCTGGCGCGGGGTGGCGCCGGTGGCGACCAGGACGGTCGACGCGGCGATCGACTGCTCGGCGCCACCGTCGGCCGGGGTGACGATCACCCGGTGGGTGTGACCGAGCGTGTCCTCGCCCAGCCGGGCGGTCCCGGCCACGAAGGCCACCCCGGCCTTGACCAGCTTGGTGTGGATGTCGTCGGACTGGGCCAGGGCGAGCCGCTTCACCCGCTCGTGGACCGCGCGGGCGTCGACGGTGACCGCCTCCAGCCCGTCGGAGTGCACCCCGAACTCCTCGGTGTCCCGGTAGCCGGTGACCACCTGTGAGCTGGCGATGAACGTCTTCGACGGGACACAGTCGGAGAGCACGCAGGCGCCGCCGGCCCCCTCGGCCTCCACCACGGTGACGTCGGCGTCCAGCTGGGCGGCGACCAGCGCCGCCTCGTAGCCGGCCGGTCCCCCGCCGATGATCACGATCCGGCTCACAGCGCACGCCCCTCGTCGATGTTCACAGTGACTTTCTTCTCCCGAACGTGTCCGACACGCACCGTCGTATTCTCCCCCACCCGCCGGCCGGGCTATCGTCATCGCCGTGCGTCACTACGCCGCCTACGGCTCAAACCTGGACCCCGCCCGGATGCGCGCCTACTGTCCGCATTCGCCGATGGTGGGCACCGGCTGGCTGGAGGGCTGGCGGCTGACCTTCGCGGGCGAGGACGTGATCGGCTGGGAGGGCTCCGTCAGCACCGTCGTCGAGTCCCCGGGTGACCGGGTCTTCGTGGCGCTGTACGACATCCACCCGTACGACGCCGCGCAACTCGACGAGCTCGAGGGCGTGACCGCCGGCACGTACCGCAAGCTGCACGTCCGCGTCTCGGCCCTGGACGGCGACGTCACCGCGTGGGTCTACGTCTTCGACGGGTACGAGGGTGGCCTGCCGACCTCCTGGTACCTGTCGGAGATCGCGAACGCCGCCGAGAAGGCGGGCGCGCCGGACGACTACGTCACCGAGCTGCGGTCCCGCCCCACCGGCACCGCGTCGGCGTAGCGCGTATCGCACGCCTCCAGTCTGCTCCCGACGCCACGGACCGTCACCGCCGGCCCCGGGCGGCGTCGCCCATCACACACCGGCGGCGGGGACGATCCGCTCGTACATGTCGGTCCAGCGCACCTCGGCCAGCCCCACCGAGCGGTAGAGGGTCATCGGGGCGGTCGGGTTGGTCAGGTCCACGCCGAGCCCGGCGGCGGCGCGGCCCTTGGTGGCGTACCCGGTGAAAGCCCGCCACAGCAGCGCCGCGCCCACCCCGCGCCGCCGGTACGCGGGCAGCACCGACAGCGTGCGGACCCAGCCCATGTCCTGATCCAGCGCCTGGTCGGAGGATTGCAGCGCGCCGGCCGGCTCGCCGTCGACCTCGGCCACGAACCACTCGTCCCAGACCTTGCCGGACGCCGGGAGTTGCTCCCGCCAGCGGTCGAAGCCGACCGGCTCGTAGTCCGGGGTGTCCCGGAACGCGGTGTCGAAGATCCGGTGGAACAGGCGCAGGTCCGCCTCGTCGTTGGCGCGCAGCGGGCGCACGGTCACCCCCGGCGGGGGCGGCGGCTCGGCGGGGAGCCCGGCCAACGAGCGGGTCATCCGCACGTACCGCTTGACCCGGGTGAAGCCGGCCTCGGCCAGTTCCGTCGCCCAGCGGGTCTCCGGCGGGAAGACCGTGGACCGGACGGTCAGCGCGGGCAGGTCCCGCTCGGCGGCCCGCTCGGCGACCCGGTCGAGCATCCGGGCCAGCAGCGGGGCGCGCAGGTCCGCGCCGCGCTCCGGGTCGACGTAGACCTCGACGAAGTCGCGGCCCACCCCGGTCGGGTTGTCCACCGCCGTCCAGGCGACGACCGTCCCGTCGGGGTCGGTGACCAGCCAGGAGTCGCGGGCGGGGTCGAAGAAGGGGGCGGTCAGCGCGGCCCGGACGTCCTCGGCGTCGAAGTCCGGGTAACCGACGGCGAAGGTGTCGGCGGCGTGCACCACGGCGAGGATGGCGGGGACGTCGTCGAGGGTGGGGCGGCGGGCGGTCCAACCGGCGGGAAGCGTCACGGCGCGATCCTGGCAGGGCGGGCGGGTCCCGCGCCGCCGGTTTTTTCCGCCGCGTGATCCACTCGCTGTGCGGCTTGTCGCGGTGTCCGGCCCGCACGACACCGCGACACGCAGCGGACGGAGTCGACTACCCGGCCCCGGGGGCGACCGTCCGCCTGCGACCCGGAGACCGGCGGCGGTCAGCGCGCGGGAGTGCCGGCCAGCAGGGCCCGGGTGGCGGTGAGCAGTTCCACCAGCTCCGCACCCTCCCCCGGGCGCAAGGTGCGGAAGGCGGTGGCGGTCAACCGGTCGGTCATCGCCTCGGCCCAGAGCCGCCGCCGCACCAGCGGGCCGACCGGCGGGTACGGCGGCGACCAGCCGCAGGCCGACGCCCCCGCCTCCCCCTCCGGGCCGGCGAGCACCGCCTCCAGCGGGGTCATCCCGGCCGCCCGCACCGCCAGCAGGTACGCCCCGGTGAAGTGCTCGCGGAGCAGCAGCAGCGCCACCGCGGCGCGGGCGCCGGCGGCGTGCTGCGGCACCGGCATCGCCCGCCAGGCGGCGAAGAGCGGCATCCCGGTGGCGTCCGCCGCGGTGACCACCCGCTCCAGCAGCGCGGCCAGCCGGGGCATCCCGGGCAGGTCGTCCAGGTGCTGGGCACCCCAGCGGCAGCACTCGGCGAGGTTGGCGTTGGCCACCTCCAGCGGCCGGACCACCCGGGCGGCGGCGTCCCAGCCGTCGGCGACCGCGTCCGGGGCGATGAAGCCGACCGCGGCGGCGACGGTCTCCGCGCGGACGTCGCCGAGCGCGCCGGCCCGCCCGGTGATGTAGAAGGCCCAGCCGGAGATGCCCAGCAGCCGCGCCCGGCGCAGCGTCCCCGGGCAGCGGCTGAACAACTCGCCCAGTTCGAGCACGGCGGGCTTGCTGGCGGCTGCCACCTGTTCCGGCGTCATCCCGACCGCCCGCTGCACGCATCCATCGCGCTCAGTGTGCCTCGCCGTCACCGCTGGCGACATCCTCCTCTTCGGCGTCCAGCGCCTCGATCGCCGCCTCCACCTCGCCGCTACGGCGGCGCGCGGCGGTGAGCGATCGTTCGGCGGCCCGGCGGGCCAGTTTGGACCGGCTCAGCTCCTGCTCGGCGGCGGCCCGGCGACGCTCCAGTTCGGCCAGTTCGGCCTCGATCTCCTCGAGCGCGGCGCCGCCGTCCCGCTCGGCCGCCGCCGCGCCGTCCAGCTCCTTCTCCGCCCGCCCCTGTTCGGTACGCGCCGACGCCAGCTCCCGTTCCAGCGCCCGGCGCCGTTTCGCGCGCTCGGCCCGGGCGGCCCGCTCCGCCGCCCGCTCGTCGCGCGCCCGGCGCTCCCCGGCCCGCTCCGCCGCCCGGTCCGGTGCCCGTGGCGGCTCCTCCGCCCCACCGGTGACCAGCCGCAGCTGCGGCCGGGGCACCTCGCCGAAGCCGGCGTAGTGGACGGCCCGCAGCAGGGTGCCGGCACGGACCTGCTCGGCCACCTCGGCGTCGGCGAGCGCCGCGTTGAGGGTGGCCTCCACCTCGCCCAGCGGCAGCTTCCCGGTCGACGGGGCGTCCGGGTTGCGGGCCGCGATCCGGCGCACCTCGGCGACCAGCGCGGCGACGACCGCGCGCCGCTGGGCGGAGAGCTCGCGCAGCTTCGGCCCCTTCAGGTCCCGCTGGGCGGTGCGCAGCGCGTCGGCGAGCTGGGCCAGGTCGGCGACCAGTTCGGGGCGTTCGAGGGCGAGCAGGTTGACCAGCCAGGCCGCCACGGTGGGGCGCTTGAGCCGGGCGATCTGGCGGGCGCCGGCGGCGTCACCGGCCCGGCGGGCCTCGGCGACGGCGGCGTCCCGGGCGGCGACGAACCGGTCCGGTGGCGTGCGGTACAGCCGCTGGACCAGGTCGGAGGGGAGCGCGGGCACGGCTTCAGGCGTCGATCCGGCTGCCCGGTTCCAGCCGCCGGTAGTCGGTCCCGGACAGGGCCGTGTACTGCCGGTCGAGGACGGCGAACCCGTTGTCGTTGAGCAGCCCGTCGTGCAGGGCGTACGCGCGGCGCGGCGCGACCGCCCGGATGAAGTCGACCACCTCGGAGAACTTCGACCAGGGCGCGTGGATCGGCGCGAAGAGGGTGTCCACCTGGACGTCGTCCGGCACGAACAGCGCGTCCCCCGGGTGGTAGACGACGTCGTTGAACAGGTAGCCGATGTTCTGCACGACGGGGATGTCGGGGTGGATGACGGCGTGCTGGCCGCCGTAGGCGCGGACCGCCACGCCGGCGGCGGTGAACGACTCCCCGGGGGCGACCACGGTCAGCGCCTCCGCGGCGTCGCCCAGGACGCCGGCGAGCGAGGCCGGGCCGTTGACGGTGAACGGGCGGCGCTCCAGCGCCCGGGTCACCGCCTCGACGTTCACGTGGTCCGGATGCTCGTGGGTGATCAGCACCGCGTCCACCCCGTCCAGCGCCGCCGGCTCGCTGAGCACCCCGGGGTCCACGACGAGCACTCCCCCGTCGTGCTCCAGCCGGAGGCAGGAGTGGGCGTACTTGGTGAGTTGCATACGTGACTCCTCGATTATCGAATCGTGACGTCCTCAGCGCAGTCTGCCGGAACCGGCGCGGTGTCGCGTCGCGTCCGAGCTATCGCCCCGGGACCGGGGTAGTCAGAGGACGGAGCGGGGATGGACAGACACACGACACGACGCCGGGGCAGGGCCCTGGCGGCGCTGGGGCTGGCGGCGTTGCTGCTGGCCGGTTGCGGAGCGGCGGACCGCTCGAACTCGTCGGGTGACTCGGCGGCCGAGGCCCCGGCCGGCGGGGCGCCGGCGGGTGGGGCGGCCGAGCAGGGCAAGGCCGGCGCGGGCGCGCCGGACCTGCGAGTGGACCAACGGTCGATCATCTACACCGGAACGATGCGGGTGCAGGTGGACGACGTGGAGGGTGCCGCCCGCCGGGCGGTTGCCGCGGTGGTCGCGGCCGGCGGGTTCGTCGGCGGCGACAACCGGCGCAGTGTGGCCGCCGACGCCGAGGCGGAGCTGGAGCTGCGGGTGCCGGCGGCGAAGTTCACCGCCCTCATCGACGAGCTGGCGACGTACGGCAGGCAGCAGCGCCGGGAGGTGAAGACGCAGGACGTCACCGAGGAGACGGTCGACCTGGACGCCCGGATCGCCACCCAGCGGGCCCGGGTGGACAGTGCCCGCAAGCTGCTGTCCCGGGCCACCTCGATCCCGGAGCTGGTGTCGCTGGAGGACGAGGTGTCCCGGCGGGAGGCCGACCTCGCCTCGCTGGAGGCGAAGAAGCGTCGACTGGCCGACCTGACCGCGCTCTCCACGATCACGGTGACGTTCGTCGGGATGGACGCCTCGACGGCCGAGGAGGAGACCGAGACGGGCTTCATGGTCGGGCTGCGCGGCGGCTGGAAGGTCTTCGTCGCCTCGATGACCATCCTGCTGACCGTGCTCGGGGCGGTGCTGCCCTGGCTGCTGGCGTTCGGCGTACCCCTGGTGGTGTTCCTGGCCGTGCTGCGCCGGCGGCGTCGGGGACGGCCCGCGCCACCGGCGCCGCCCACCATGCCGGTCGGCACGCCGCGTCCGCCGGCGCCTACCGCACCGCCGCCAGTGCCCGCAGCGCGGTCTGGACCATGAGGCGCACCCCGGCGGGGATGGCCCGCTCGTCGACGTCGAACGACGCCCGGTGCAGGTCCACGTTGGGCCCGGACCGGCCGACGCCGAGGCGGGCCAACGCGCCGGGGACGTACTCCAGGTACCAGGAGAAGTCCTCGCCGCCCATGCTCTGCGGCGTCTCGGCGATCCCCTCGGGGCCGAGCGCCGCGGCGGTGGCGGCGGTGAGGACCCCGATGGCACGGGCGTCGTTGCTCACCGGCGGACGGCCGCGCAGGTATTCCAGGTCGACCGTGGCGCCGGTGGGCGCGATGACGTCCCGCACCACCTGAGCGACGATCTTGGGAGCCAGTTCCCAGGTGTCGCGGTCCATCACCCGCAGGGTGCCCGAGGCGCACGCCTCGGACGGGATGACGTTGTACCGGGTGCCGGCTGAGGCGTGGCCGAACACCAGCAGCAGCCCGCTGTTGGCCGGCACCCGACGACTCACCAGCGCCGGCACCTCGGTGACCAGCCGGCCGAGCGCGTCGACCAGGTCGACCGTCAGGTGCGGCCGGGCGGTGTGCCCGCCCGGGCCGGTGAGCCGGACGGTGACGTTGTCGGCGGCGGCGGTGATCGGGCCGACCCGCAGGCCGACCTTGCCCACCGGCAGGTTGGGGTCGCAGTGCACGGCGAAGATCTGGACCACGTCCTCGAGGCCGCCGGCCTCGATGACCTCCAGCGAGCCGCAGGGCAGGATCTCCTCGGCCGGCTGGAAGATCAGCCGTACCCGGCCGTCGAGCTGGCCGGCGTCGGCGAGCTGGGCCAGCAGCATGCCGACGCCGAGCATCACCGTGGTGTGCACGTCGTGGCCGCAGGCGTGGCAGACGCCCTCCACCGTGGACCGGTACGACACGTCCTTGACGTCGGTCAGCGGCAGCGCGTCGATGTCGGCACGCAGCGCGATGACCGGCCCGTCCGGGCGGCCGTCGATGTCGCAGATAACCCCGTTGCCCTTGGGCAGCAGCCGCGGGTGCAGGCCGGCCAGGGAGAGCTCCCGCGCGATCAGCGCCGCCGTCTCGAACTCCTCGCCCGAGAGCTCCGGGTGGGAGTGGATGTGGCGACGGGTGGCGATGAGGCCGGGTACCCGCAGGGCGAGCAGATGGTCGAGCTCGTAGGGCAGGGGCTGGGACCCGGATGGCGCCTCCGGCCAGGACGACGCCAGCTGGCTGCCGTTCGGCAGCGTCAACGCACTCGTCACGTCGAATTCTCGATCACTAGGAATGGACGGATCATCGGGGAGGACAGCAGACAGCCTAGACCTCCGACGGTGACGCTGGGCAACCTCGTTACGGTAGTGATCGGACCGCACAGCGTCACGTAAGCCCTGGTGAGAGGGCTCGAATATCTGCGGGACAGCAGGTAGATCGCGTTCGAACGCCGTCATCTGCCCCACACCTCCTACAACGCGTAACCGATTGGGCGGTCGCGAAATCGGCGTCGATCCGGGGCCGTCGTTCCGAATTGTCGCATTAGTCGCGGCGATTAACTGCCGCTCGGACAATTAACCGACGACAGCCGGCGACCAGGCGACTCCCGACGGTGACACGGTCGTCCCGCGCGCGGCCGGACACGCTGTCCGTCCCGTTCACCCGTCCGGGTTACCCAGGAACCCACGCGGCACACGCCCGCCCGGAAGGCCACGCTGCCCGGGCGCCCAGGGGAGCCTCGAGGAACTCCGTGCCGCACCGGTACCTGCACCGACCGTAGCTCCGGCGGGGCACCCCTGACGACCCCTGTCGACCCCGACCGCTCACGACGGCGGCCCCCGCCGGCGCCCCGGGAGGCACCGGCGGAGGCCGCCGTTCACGCGCTGGTCAGAAGCGGTCGCTGGGCCGGTACGTCCCCCAGACCTGGCGCAGCGTCCCGCAGACCTCGCCGACCGTGGCCCGGGCCCGCAGCGCCTCCTTCATCGGGTAGAGCACGTTCTCGGTGCCCTCGGCCGCGGCGCGCAGCTCCGCCAGCGCCCGCTCGACCGCGTCGTTGTCCCGCTCGGCGCGCAGCCGGGCCAGCCGGGACGCCTGGGCGGCCTCGATCGTCGGGTCCACCCGCAGCGGCTCGTACGGCTCCTCCTCGTCGACGGTGAACCGGTTGAGGCCGACCACCACCCGCTCGCCCGAGTCGATCTCCTGGGCGATCCGGTACGCGGACTGCTCGATCTCGCGCTTCTGGAAGCCCGCCTCGATGGCGTCCACCGCCGAGCCGTGGTCGGCCACCCGGTCCATCAGCTCCACCGCCGCCGCCTCGATCTCGGCGGTCATCGCCTCCACCACGTACGACCCGGCGAACGGGTCCACGGTGGCGGTCAGGTCCGTCTCGTACGCCAGCACCTGCTGGGTACGCAGCGCCAACCGGGCCGCCTTCTCGGTGGGCAGCGCGATCGCCTCGTCGAAGCTGTTGGTGTGCAGCGACTGCGTGCCGCCGAGCACCGCGCCCAGCCCCTGCACCGCGACCCGGACCAGGTTGACCTCGGGCTGCTGGGCGGTGAGCTGCACGCCGGCGGTCTGGGTGTGGAAGCGCAGCATCATCGACTTCGGGTCCTTGGCGCCGAAGTCGTCGCGCATCAGCCGGGCCCAGATCCGCCGGGCGGCGCGGAACTTCGCCACCTCCTCCAGCAGCGTCGTACGGGCGACGAAGAAGAACGACAGCCGGGGCGCGAAGTCGTCCACGGCCAGCCCGGCCGCCAGCGCGGCGCGGACGTACTCGACGCCGTTGGCCAGGGTGAACGCGATCTCCTGCGCGGGCGTCGCGCCGGCCTCGGCCATGTGGTAGCCGGAGATGGAGATGGTGTTCCACTTCGGCACCTCCTTGCGGCAGTAGCCGAACGTGTCGGCCACCAGCCGCAGCGAGGGCTTCGGCGGGAAGATGTACGTCCCCCGGGCGATGTACTCCTTGAGGATGTCGTTCTGGATGGTGCCGTTGAGCGCGGAGCCGGCGACCCCGGCCTCCTCGGCGACGAGCTGGTAGAGCAGCAGCAGCACCGAGCCGGGCGCGTTGATGGTCATCGAGGTGGAGACCTTGTCCAGCGGGATGCCGTCGAAGAGCATCCGCATGTCCTCGATCGAGTCGATGGCCACCCCGACCTTGCCCACCTCGCCGTGCGCGATCGGGTCGTCGGAGTCGTAGCCCATCTGGGTGGGCAGGTCGAAGGCGACCGACAGCCCCATCGTGCCGGCCCGCAGCAGCTGGTGGTAGCGGCCGTTGGACTCGGTGGCGGTGCCGAAGCCGGCGTACTGCCGCATGGTCCACGGGCGGGACGTGTACATGGTGGGGTAGACCCCACGGGTGTACGGAAACTCCCCGGGGCCGCCCAGCCGGGTCTCCAGCTCCTCGGGGAGGTCGGCCGCCGTGTAGACGCCCTTGATGGGGAAACCGGACTCGCTGGACCGCCGTTCGCTCATCACCGGATGGTAGGACGCGCGAGCGTGTCGATGGGTGAGGGATAGCGCACACCCGGTCGACGGCAGGTGAGCGCGCGGGCACGTACGGTCCGGTAAGCAAAGGTGCGCCGCGTCGGGTTTCGCATCGGGCGTCGGAACCAGCAAGATAGGGGGGTTGTGTCCCAGCCCCCTCGATATCCCCCGGTGGCTTTTCTGTGACTCAGATCCCGACGTGGAGCGGCGGACCGGTCAGTCCTCCCAACGGACGCGCGGCACCCGGCACGATCATCGGTGGCCGCTACTCGCTGCGGTCCGCGGTGGGCAACGGCGGCATGGGCACGGTCTGGCGTGCCACCGACACGCTGCTGCGGCGCGACGTGGCGGTCAAGGAGGTCGTCCTCCCCCCGGGGCTGGCCCCCAGCGACCGGGACGCCATGTACGAGCGCACCCTGCGCGAGGCCCGCGCCGCCGCGGCCATCCAGCACCCGGCCGTGGTCCAGGTGTACGACGTGGTCACCGAGGCCGGCCGGCCGTGGATCGTGATGGAGCTGCTGGACGCGCGCAGCCTCGCCGACATGGTGATCGAGGACGGGCCGGTCGCGCCCCGCGCGGTCGCCAAGATCGGCATCGCGCTGCTCGGCGCGCTGGAGGTGGCGCACGCCAACGGTGTGCTGCACCGCGACGTCAAGCCGGCCAACGTGCTGATCTGCACCGACGGCCGCTGCGTGCTGACCGACTTCGGGGTGGCCCGGATGCCCACCGACGTCCAGCTCACCACCCCCGGGATGGTGCTCGGCTCGCCGCACTTCATCTCCCCGGAGCGGGCCATGGGCCAGGAGTTCGGGCCGCCGAGCGACCTGTTCTCCCTGGGCGTGACGCTCTACACCGCCGTGGAGGGCCGGCCGCCGTTCGACAAGGGCGACCCGATCGAGACCATGCACGCCGTGGTCGAGGACCCGCCGGCCCCGCCGCAGCGCAGCGGGCCGCTGACCCGAGTGCTGATGGGTCTGCTGGAGAAGGACCCGGGCCGCCGCCTCGACGTGCACACCGCCCGGGCGATGCTCCGCGAGCTGCTCGCCGGGCCACTGACCAGCACCGCCACCGCGGTCAACTCGGTCACCGACCCGTACGCCGTGGTGCCGGTGCAGCGCCCGTCGACGCCGCCCCCGGCGGCCGAGCCGGAGCCCAAGCCCAGCGGGCAGATCGGCGGCCGGGCCATGCTGGGTCCCGGCGAGTCGCTGACCGACCGGCTGGCCGCGCTGCGCCGGGGCGAGCGGCCGAGCCAGGCCGCGTCCGCCGCCGGGCTCGACGACACCAGCGCCGACGCGCTGGCCGGCCCGCTGCACACCCCGACCGGCGCGATGCCCTCGGCGGGCCGCCCGCCGGGCACCACGTACGGCGGGGCACCGGAGGCCACCCAGCGGTTCAGCACCGGGCACCCGGACGCGACCCAGCGGATCGGCGGCCACCCGGACGCCACCCAGCGGATCGGCGGCGGGCGCTCCGACGCCACCCAGCGGATCGGCAGTCACGTCGACGCGACCCAGCCGGTGTACGGCGGCGCGCCGGAGGCCACCCAGCCGGTCTACGGCGGGGGCCAGTGGTCGGTGCCGGGCACCGGCCAGCCGTGGACCTCGGCGACCACCGCGCCGGCCGGGGCCCCCGGCGGTGGCGCGCTCGGCAAGGTCAGGGGCACCGGCGGCAAGCTGGTCGCCACGGTGCAGGGCTGGCCCCGCAAGCTCCAGCTCGCGGCGGCCGGCGGCCTGGCGGTGGTGCTGCTGATCGGCATGATCGCGATGTTCGGCGGCGGCGACCCGGAGCCCGGTACGCCGGCGCAGGTCCAGCCGAGCGCGCCGGCGGCCGGCGGCGAACTGCCTGAGATGCAGGAGCACAACGCCAGGGGCGTGCGGGTGATGGTGCCCAAGGGCTGGAAGAAGGCGGCCGGCGGCTCCTACGTCGACTACGTGGACCCGCAGGACGACGGCCGCAAGGTCCGCATCCTCGCCGAGAAGTGGAAGGGCACCCCGACCCGGTGGGCGGAGAGCGCCCAGAACTTCCTGCAGACCAAGAGCACCAGCTGCGGCGATCCCTACGAGCGGGTCGCCATGGACGAGCAGGACACCGCCGGCAAGCCGGGCGTCCAGTTCGAGTACACCTGCGGCGACGGTGACGCCAAGCGCCACGGCGTGTGGCGGGGCGTGCTCAGCGACGGGAAGATGTACTCGTTCTACCTCTCCGCCACCGACGCCAAGTTCGCCGAGAGCAAGCCGATCTTCGACGAGATGGTGAAGTCGTTCCAGCTCACGGCGGCCAGCTGAGTCGAGGCCACCGGGGCGTGGTGATCCGCCGCCGTGCTATCCATAGGCAATGGCGGCGGAAACCACTGACCTTGACGACATTCGCGACCGGGCCCGGCGTTGGCTCGACGACGATCCCGACCCGGCCAGCCGGGACGAGCTCCGCGCGGTGCTCGACCAGCTGCCGGCGAGCGCGCCGGAGCTGGTCGACCGGTTCGCCGGGCCGCTGACCTTCGGCACCGCCGGGCTGCGCGGCCCGCTGCGCGCCGGCCCCAACGGCATGAACCTCGCCGTGGTGACCCAGGCCGCGGCCGGGCTGGTCGGCTGGCTCGCCGCCCAGGGCGGCGAGGGTCCGCTGGTGATCGGGTACGACGCCCGGCACGGTTCGCGGGAGTTCGCCGAGCGCACCGCCCAGGTGGCCACCGGCGCGGGCCGGCCGGCGCTGCTGCTGCCCCGGCCGCTGCCCACCCCGGTGCTGGCGTACGCGGTGCGGCACCTCGACGCGGTCGCCGGGGTGATGGTCACCGCCAGCCACAACCCGCCGCAGGACAACGGCTACAAGGTCTACCTCGGCGCCCAGCTCGGTGGGGCGCTCGGCGCGGGGGCGCAGATCGTGCCGCCGGCCGACGCGGGGATCGAGTCGGCCATCCGGGCGGTCGGCCCGCTGGCGGAGGTGCCGCTCGGCCCGGCCGGTCAGGTGCTCGGCGACGACCTGGTGGCGTCGTACGTCCAGCGGGCCGCCGCGGTCGTCTCGCCGGACGGCCCGCGCGACCTGGCGGTGGCGTACACGCCGCTGCACGGGGTCGGCGCGGCGGTGCTGACCGCCGCCTTCGCCCGCGCCGGCTTCCCGGTGCCCGGGGTGGTGCCGGAGCAGGCCGAGCCGGACCCGGCCTTCCCGACCGTGCACTTTCCCAACCCGGAGGAGCCGGGCGCGGTGGACCGGCTGGTCGCGCTCGCCGACTCGACCGGCGCCGACATCGCCATCGCCAACGACCCGGACGCGGACCGGTGCGCGGTGGTCGTCCGCGACGGTGGGACGGGCTGGCGGATGCTGCGCGGCGACGAGGTGGGTGCCCTGCTCGCCGATCACCTGATGCGGCGGGGCGTCACCGGCCTGTACGCCACCACGATCGTCTCGTCGTCGCTGCTGCGGGCGATGTGCGCGGCGCGGGGCCTGCCGTACGACGAGACGCTGACCGGGTTCAAGTGGATCGTCCGGGCCGGTGGTGGGGCGCACCCGCTGGTGTTCGGGTACGAGGAGGCGCTGGGCTACTGCGTCGCCCCGGAGCACGTCCGGGACAAGGACGGCATCACCGCCGCGCTGACCGTCGCCGAACTGGCCGCCGGCCTCAAGGCGCAGGGCCGGACGCTGACCGACCGGCTGGACGAGTTGGCCGCCGAGTTCGGCGTGCACCACACCGACCAGCTCTCGGTACGGGTCGACGACCTGCGGGAGATCGCCACCGCGATGGCCCGGATCCGGGCGGCCACCCCGAGCACCCTGCTCGGGCAGCCGGTGGGCGAGGCGGAGGACCTGCTCCCCGCCTCCGACGTGGTGATCCTGCGGACCGACGCCGCCCGGGTGGTGATCCGCCCCTCGGGCACCGAGCCGAAGCTCAAGGCGTACCTGGAGGTGGTGGAGGCGGTCGTCGACGGCGACGTCGCCGCGGCCCGCACCCGTGCCCAGTCCGCCGTGACCGCGCTACGCACCGAGATCGCGGCGGCCCTCGGCCTATGACCGCCCCGCTCACCGAGTTGATCAAGAGGTTTGCGTCCGGAAAGCGCTTGCGGGTGACGCAAACCTCTTGATCAACGAGGCGGGGCCGGGGGTGTCAGGCGCGCTTGCCGAGGGCCTGGTCGACGGCCCGGGCGAGGGCGGCGACCACCAGGCCGACGGAAGGGCGGACGACCGAGTCGTCGAGGCTGACGTTGCCGGAGAAGCCGGCGCCGCCGGCGATCTCCTCCAGCCGGCGGCGGGCGTCGGTGGCGGCGTCGCCGGTCAGGCCGAGCGCCGGCTCCATCCGCAGCACCGCGACCAGGGTGGCCAGCGCGGCGGTCCGCTCGTCGGGCAGCTGCCCGCCGGCGAGCGCCTCGGCCAGCCGCCGCCGGCTGTCGTCCTCCACCGAGGCGTCCGCCACCGGGTAGCGGTGCACCACGATGAAGCCCAGCTCGGTCTCCTCGACGTCCCGGACCACGCCCCGGGCGACCAGGTCACCGAGGATCCGGTCGCGCAGGCCGTGCCGCAGCCGCTGCACCCAGGAGGACGGGCTGTGCGGGGTGTCGGCCGCCATCCGGCCGAGCACCCCGTCGATGATCGGCTCGCCGACCGGCGTCGGGTCGGTCACCGTCAGGGACCCGTCGGCGTACGCGATCCGCCCGGCCAGGGCCAGCTCGACCAGGACGGCGGCGGCCATCCCCAGGTCGAGGCTGATCCGGGGCATGGTCGCCCGGCCGGTCTCGTCGTCGTACGCCAGCAGCAGCAGCTCTTCGGCGAGCGCAACACCAGTCATGGCCCGAGACGGTAGCGGTTGCGCGCTCACCCGCGCGCCGACCCGCCGAGATCCGTCCCGGACGGTGACCGGCTCAGAACCGGGGCATGCCGCCGAACTGCCGGTCGCCGGCGTCGCCGAGGCCCGGCACGATGAACATCTTGTCGTTGAGCCCCTCGTCGATCGACGCGGTGACCAGGCGCAACGGCAGGCCGGACTGCTCCAGCCGGGCGATGCCGACCGGCGCGGCGAGCACGCAGAGCACGGTGATGTCGGTGCAGCCCCGGTCGGCCAGCAGCCGGCAGGAGTGCTCCAGCGAACCACCGGTGGCCAGCATCGGGTCGAGCACCAGCACCGGCTGGCCGGCCAGATCCCGGGGCAGCGACTCCATGTACGCGCGCGGCTCGTACGTCTCCTCGTCCCGGGCCAGGCCGACGAAGCCCATCGAGGACTCCGGCAGCAGGCCGAGCGCGGCGTCGGCCATACCCAGACCGGCCCGCAGCACCGGCACCAGCAGCGGCGGGTTGGCCAGCCTCGTGCCCTCCGTGCCGGTGACCGGGGTCTGCACCGGGTACTTCTCGACCGGGAAGGTGCGCGCGGCCTCGTACACCAGCATGGTGGTGAGTTCGTGCAGCGCGGCCCGGAACGACGACGAGTCGGTGCGGGCGTCCCGCATGGCGGTCAGCCGGGACTGGGCGAGCGGGTGGTCAATGACGTGTACGTCCACGATCGCTCAACCTACCGGTCCGCCCGCGCCCGCAGTGCGAGTGCGGGGTGACCAGCGACCCCGCTCACGTCCGGCGGCGCCGGCAGAGCCGGCGTGACCATGATCACTGCGCCGCAGGATGCGTAGTATTCGGGGCATGACGGCGACAGCGACGTCGGCCCGGTCGGACCTCTCCGAGCTGGGACGATCCGAGACCGCTCTGCGGACCTTCCTGCACGGCCTGCCCGGCGTGGACCAGGTCGGCGCGGAGCAGCGGGCGGCACAGCTCGGCACCCGCTCCATCAAGACCACCGCCAAGGCCCAGGCGATCGACCTGGCCATCCGGATGGTCGACCTGACCACCCTGGAAGGCGCGGACACCCCCGGCAAGGTGCGGGCGCTCGCCGCCAAGGCGCTGCGCCCCGACCCGGCCGACCCGACCTGCCCGCACGTCGGCGCGGTCTGCGTCTACCCGGCGATGGTCCCGTACGTGGCCGAGGTGCTGCGCGGCTCCGGGGTGCACCTGGCCAGCGTGGCGACGGCCTTCCCCTCGGGTCAGGCGCCGCTGGAGATCAAGCTCGCCGACACCCGGGCGGCCGTCGAGGCCGGCGCCGACGAGATCGACATGGTGATCAACCGGGGAGCGTTCCTGGCCGGGCGCTACAAGGAGGTCTACGACGAGATCGTGGCCACCAAGGAAGCCTGCGGGGACGCCCACCTCAAGGTCATTCTGGAGACCGGCGAGCTGGCCACCTACGACAACGTGCGGCGGGCCTCCTGGCTGGCCATGCTGGCCGGCGGCGACTTCATCAAGACCTCCACCGGCAAGGTCCCGATCGCGGCCACCCTTCCGGTGACGCTGGTGATGCTGGAGGCGGTCCGCGACTTCCGCGCCGCCACCGGGCGGCAGGTCGGCGTGAAGCCGGCGGGCGGCATCAAGACCACCAAGGACGCCATCAAGTACCTGGTCATGGTCAACGAGACCGTCGGCGCGGACTGGCTGGACCCGGACTGGTTCCGCTTCGGCGCCTCCAGCCTGCTGAACGACCTGCTCATGCAACGCACCAAGCTGACGACCGGCGTCTACTCCGGTCCCGACTACTTCACCCTGGACTGAGAGTGATGTTCGAATACGCTCCCGCCCCCGAGTCCCGCTCGGTGGTGGACCTGAAAGCCTCCTACGGGCTCTTCGTCGACGGCGAGTTCGTCGACCCGACCGACGGCGGCACCTTCAAGTCGATCAACCCGGCCTCCGAGGAGGTCCTGGCCGAGGTCGCCGAGGCCGGCGCGCAGGACGTGGACCGTGCGGTCCGCGCCGCCCGGGCCGCGTACGAGAAGGTCTGGGGCCCGATGCCGGGTCGGGACCGGGCCAAGTACCTGTACCGGATCGCCCGGATCATCCAGGAGCGCTCCCGCGAGCTGGCCGTGCTGGAGTCGCTGGACAACGGCAAGCCGATCAAGGAGTCCCGCGACGTCGACCTGCCCCTGGTCGCCGCGCACTTCTTCTACTACGCCGGCTGGGCCGACAAGCTCCCGTACGCCGGCTTCGGGCCGGACCCGAAGCCGGTCGGCGTCGCGGCGCAGGTCATCCCGTGGAACTTCCCGCTGCTGATGCTGGCCTGGAAGATCGCCCCGGCGCTGGCCGCCGGCAACACGGTGGTGCTCAAGCCGGCCGAGACAACCCCGCTGACCGCGCTGCTCTTCGCCGAGATCTGCCAGCAGGCCGAGCTGCCGGCCGGCGTGGTCAACATCGTCACCGGCGCCGGCGAGACCGGCCGCGCGCTGGTCGAGCACCCCGGCGTGGACAAGGTGGCCTTCACCGGCTCGACCGAGGTCGGCCGGGCGATCGCCCGCTCGGTCGCCGGCACCCGCAAGAAGCTCACCCTGGAGCTGGGTGGCAAGGCCGCCAACATCGTCTTCGACGACGCCCCGGTCGACCAGGCGGTCGAGGGGATCGTCAACGGCATCTTCTTCAACCAGGGGCACGTCTGCTGCGCCGGCTCCCGGCTGCTCGTGCAGGAGAACGTGGCCGACCGGGTGCTGGAGTCGCTGAAGCGCCGGATGGCCCAGCTGCGCGTCGGCGACCCGCTGGACAAGAACACCGACATCGGCGCGATCAACTCCGCCGCCCAGCTGGAGCGGATCCGCGAGCTCTCCGACGCCGGGTCGGCGGAGGGCGCCGAGCGCTGGTCGCCGCCGTGCGAGCTGCCCGAGCGGGGCTTCTGGTTCGCGCCGACCATCTTCACCGGGGTCACCCAGGCGCACCGGATCGCCCGCGAGGAGATCTTCGGGCCGGTGCTGTCCGTGCTGACCTTCCGCACCCCGGCCGAGGCCGTCGAGAAGGCCAACAACACGCCGTACGGGCTGTCGGCCGGGATCTGGACCGACAAGGGCTCCCGGATCCTCTGGACGGCCGACCGGCTCCGCGCCGGCGTGGTCTGGGCCAACACGTTCAACAAGTTCGACCCCACCTCGCCGTTCGGCGGCTACAAGGAGTCGGGCTACGGTCGCGAGGGCGGCCGGCACGGGCTGGAGGGCTACCTCAATGTCTGAGCGGGTCGCGGTACGCAAGACGTACAAGCTCTTCATCGGCGGGAAGTTCCCACGCAGCGAGTCGGGGCGGTCGTATCTCGTGCAGGACGCGAACGTGTCATTGGCGTCTCGGAAGGACGCCCGGGACGCGGTGCTCGCCGCCCGCGCCGCCGTGAAGGGCTGGGCCGGGGCGACCGCGTACAACCGGGGTCAGATCCTCTACCGGGTCGCCGAGATGCTGGAGGGCCGGCGCGAGCAGTTCGTCGCCTTGGGTGTCAGCGACGAAGAGGTGTACGCGGCGGTCGACCGCTGGGTCTGGTACGCCGGCTGGTCCGACAAGCTCCCCCAGGTGTACGGCGGGGCCAACCCGGTCGCCGGCCCGTACTTCAACCTGTCCGCGCCGGAGCCGACCGGCGTGGTGGCCGTGGTGGCCCCCGAGTCGCCGGCGCTGCTCGGCCTGGTCAGCGTGATCGCCCCGGCGATCGTCACCGGCAACACGGTGGTGGTGGCGACCTCGCCGACGCAGCCCCTCGCGGCGGTGACCCTGGCCGAGGTGCTGGCCACGTCCGACCTGCCCGGCGGGGTGGTCAACCTGCTCACCGGGAAGATCACCGAGACGGCGCCGACGCTGGCCGCGCACATGGACGTCAACGCCCTCGACCTGAGCGGCGTGACCGACGCCGAGCTGGCGGCGGAGCTGGAGGTCAAGGCGGCGCAGAACCTCAAGCGGGTGCTGCGACCCGCCCCGGCGGACCACGACTGGACCGCCGACCCGGGCATCACCCGGATGACCACCCTGCTGGAGACGAAGACGGTCTGGCACCCCAAGGGGGTGTGATCGCGTCCCCGGCCCTGGGGTTTTCCGGGGAGCCCCGCCTGCTCCGGGCGGTCAGGCTTGATCCCCGCGCAGGCGGGGCTCCCCGGAAAACCTGACGTCGGTCGGGTCCGCGCCAGGGTGCGATCTCCGGTGTACTGCCCTGGGAGGGTTCTACTACGGGGGGTAGGATTGGCGGCGTGACTCGGCTGGGTGATCTCGAACGTGCGGTGATGGACGTGCTGTGGGACTCGGTCCCCGCCACGTCGGACGGGGTGACCGTGCGCGAGGTCGCCGACGCTCTCGACGGCCGTGAGCTGGCGTACACCACGGTGATGACCGTGCTGGACCGGCTCGCCGGCAAGGGCATGGTGCAGCGCCAGCGGGAGGGGCGGGCCTGGCGGTACCGGGCCGCGGCCAGCCGCGAGGCGCACATCGCCCAGCTCATGCTCGACGCGCTCGACCTCGGCGGCAGCCGGGACGCGGCGCTGGTCCGCTTCGCGCGCTCGGTCACCGGGACGGAGGCGGACGTGCTCCGCGCGGCGCTGGGCGCCGAGGCCGGGCTGACCGACCGGGTCGAGGACCCGCGGGCCGGCCGGGCCAGGCTGGCCGACGAGGCCACGGAGAGGTAGGGGCGGCAGCCGTGGCCTTCGCCGTGCACTTCGCCGTGTCGATGCTGGCCTGCTACCTGACCGCGCAGGTCCTCGCCGGGTCCACCTGGACGTGGCGCGCCCCCCGGGTGGCGATCGTCTGCTGGCAGGCGGTCGGGCTGGCGCTCGGCCTCTCCGCGATGGGCCTGCCGATGGCGCTCGGCCTGGCCCCGTACGACCGGCCGACCGGCAGCGCCCTGCTCGCCCTGGCCACCGACCTGAGCCACGGCACGCTCCCGGCCGGGCTGGGCGCCGTGCACCTCGGGCTGGTCGGCGTCGGCTTCGGCATCGGCGCCGTCCTGCTCACCACGACCGTCCGCAGCGTCCACGCCAGCGTCCGCGCGCAGCGCCGCCACCGGGACCTGCTCACCCTGGTCGCCCGCCGGGATCCCACCGTGCCCGGCGCGCTGGTGCTCGACCACCCGAGCGCGGCGGCGTACTGCCTGCCCGGGGTGAAGCCCCGCGTGGTGGTCAGCGCCGGCACGTTGAGCCTGCTCGACCGGGCCGAACTGGCGGCGGTGCTCACCCACGAGCGGGCGCACGCGCAGGAGCGGCACGACCTGGTGCTGCTGCCGTTCACCGCGCTCTGCCGCGCGCTGCCCTGGTTCCGCTGGGTACGCGACGCGCACGAGCGGGTCGCCCTGCTGGTCGAGATGCGCGCCGACGACAAGGCCCGGGAGCTGCACGCCGAGGCGCCGCTGGCGGGCGCGCTGCGCCGCTTCGCTGCCTGCGGGGACCGGATCACCCCGGCCGGGGCGCTGGGCATGGGCGACCGCGACCTGGACGCCCGGGTGCAGCGGCTGATGGTGGCCGACCGCCCGCCCCGCCTGATCGGGGCCGCCGCGCTGGCGGTGGCGACCACCCTGGTCGCGCTGCCGATCTCCCTCTTCCTCAGCTGACCCGGGCCTCCCTCCCCGGCCGAGCCGGACGTTCACCCGCCGGCCGAGCCGGCCGTTCACCCGCAGGCTGAGCCCGCCCGGTTCGCCGGTCGCGCCGCCCGCCCCGGGCACCGGAGCCGGCGGCCACTTGCGGCCACTGACCGGATGGGCGCGCCGGCACCGGCGACACCGCCCTGTCCCACTCGCTTTGCTCTGCTGCCCCGCCGGCAACACCGGAGCGCTCCCAGTGTTGCCGTGACCGCAGCAGAGCAAAGCGCGCGAAGGGGTGCCCTTGGCCCTCCGGCACCGGCCGCCGCCGACCGGGATGGCGATCGAGCCACAGCTTCGAGGCCAGCTGGGCCGCACGTCTACTACAGACTGTCGTAACATCTCCTACGACGATGCGTAGTAGATATGCGTAGAGAAGCTACGTGTAGGATCGCTACGACAAGCGAGCCAACCCCTGGAGAGCGGCCATGGACACCCTGCTCCTCGCGCGCCTGCAGTTCGCCACCACCACCTCGATCCACTTCCTCTTCGTGGTGGTCACCCTCGGCCTGGTCACCCTGCTGGTGGGCCTGCAGACGGCCTGGTTCCTCACCGGCAACCCGGCCTGGGAGCGCCTGACCCGCTTCTGGGGCCAGCTCTACGTGATCAACTACGTGCTCGGCATCGCCACCGGCATCGTGATGGAGTTCCAGTTCGGGCTGAACTGGAGCGGGCTGTCGCGCTACGTCGGCAACGTCTTCGGCGCGCCGCTGGCGATCGAGACGCTGGTGGCGTTCTTCCTGGAGTCCACGTTCCTCGGCATGTGGATCTTCGGTTGGCACCGGCTGCGCCGCGGGGTGCACCTCGCACTGCTCTGGGGCGTCGCCCTGACCGCGTACGCCTCCGCCTTCTGGATCATGGTGGCCAACTCCTGGTTGCAGAACCCGGTCGGCTACGAGCTGCGCGACGGCGTCGCCCACCTCACCGACTTCACCGCGCTGCTGACCAACCCGACCCTCGGCATGGCGTTCGGGCACGTGGTCGCCGCCGCGCTGCTCACCGGCGGGGTGCTGATGGCCGCCGTCAGCGCCTGGCACCTGATCCGCCGTACGCCGGACTTCGCGCTGTTCCGCACCTCGCTGCGGATCGGGCTGGTCACCGCCGCCGTCGCGGTGACCCTGGTGCAGGGCTTCGGTTTCGCCCAGTTCGGGCCGGTCGGCCAGGCGCAGCCGACCAAGTTCGGCGGCGGACCGGAGGCCGACGCGCTGATCGCCGAGTGGACCGCTCGCTTCGGTCCCGGCGACTACAGCCCACCGGTGCTCTCCAGCGTGGGCCTCGGCTTCATGATCCTGATCGGCTTCACCCTCGGCTGCGTCTGGTTGCTGCTGCCGCTGCTCTGGCGGGACTGGGTGATCCGGCTGCGCTTCCCGCTCTGGCTGATCCTGTTCGCCCTGCCGCTGCCCTTCGTCGCGGTGATCCTGGGTTGGATCGCCCGGGAGGTCGGCCGCCAGCCCTGGGTGGCGTACGGGCTGCTCCCCACCGGACAGGCGGTCTCCGGGGTGGGCGCCGGGGTGATGCTCACCTCCCTGATCGGCTTCAGCCTGCTGCTCGGCGCCCTCGCCGTCACCAACTGGACGCTGCTCGCCCGGCATGCCGCCCGGGGCGCCGCCGACCCCGCGCTCGGCCGCCCGCCCGGCCCTGCCGACGACGACGCCCGCCCCGAACCCGCCTTCGCCTGAGGAGACGACCGTGGAACTCGCCTGGTACGCCCTGCTCGGGCTCTTCTTCGCCACGTACCTGGTACTCGGCGGCTACGACTACGGCGTCGGGCTGCTGCTGGCCCGGGGCACCGACCCCGCCCGCCGGCGCGCGGCGCTCACCGCGCTCGGCCCGTTCTTCCTCGGCAACGAGGTGTGGCTGGTGGCCGCCGTCGGCATCCTCTTCGGCGCCTTCCCCACGCTGGAGGGCGAGCTGCTCTCCGGCTTCTACCCGGCCGTGGTCGGGGCGCTGGTCGGGGTGATCCTGGTGACCGCCGGGGTGCAGCTGCGCAGCCGGCCCACGGCCGAGGCGACCCGCGCCCGCTGGGACCGGGTGGTGGTCGCCGGGAGCGCGCTCGCCGCGCTGGGCTGGGGCGCGCTGCTCGGCGGGCTGCTCCAGGGCGTACCCCGGCACGCCGACGGTCACGTCGCCGGGGTGACCCACCTGGCCACCCCGTTCGCCGCCGCCGTCGCGCTCGCGATGCTCGCCCTGGTCGCCGTGCACGGTGCGACGTTCCTCACCCTCCGGCTGCCGGCCGCCGACGCCGCCGCGGTCGGCCGGCTGGCCCGCCGGCTGGTCCCGGTGGCGTTCGCCGCGGTCACCGCGGCCACCGTCCTGGGCCTGCTCTCCGACCGGGTACGCGCCGCCGCGGCGCGCCCACTGTTCGCCGTACTCCTGCCATTGTCGCTGGTCGCGGCGCTGCTGGTGGCGCGGGCGGCGCTGCGCCAAGGGCGGCCGGGCGTGGCCTTCGCCGCCACCGGCGTGGCGCTGGCGCTGCCGGTGGCGCTGGTCGGGGCGACCCTGTGGCCCTCGGTGCTGGTCTCCACCGTCGACCCGGCCGCCTCGCTCGGCGTCGCCGACGCGGCGGCCAGCGGCCCGACGTTGCGGCTGCTGGGCTGGCTGACGCTGCCGCTCCTGCCGGCCCTACTAGGCTTTCAGGCGATGTGCTGGTGGGTTTTCCGGGGACGGACCGACGGCAGGGCACCGGTGTACTGGTGAACCGCCGTCCCTTCGACCCGCGTCTGCTGCGTCGGGTCCCCGCGGCCCGGCGCGACCTCGCCGTGCTCGCGGTCCTGGGCGGGCTCACCGCGCTGCTGGTCGTGGCGCAGGCCACCGCGCTCGCCGCGTTGCTGGCCACCGCGATCGGCGGCCGGCTCGACACGGTCGCGCTGGCCGGTTTCGTCGCCGCCGTCGGCGCACGCGCCCTGGTCGCCTGGGCGCAGGGCACCGTCGCGGCGCGGGCGGCGGCCACCGTGAAGGCGACGCTCCGCGCCGACCTGCTCGCCGCCGTCGGCCGGCACGGGCCCGGCTGGGTCGCCGGGCAGCGCGCCGGTCAGCTCGCCACCCTCACCGGCCGGGGCCTGGACGCGCTGGACGCCTACTTCACCGGCTACCTCCCGCAGCTCGTGCTCAGCGTGACCGTGCCGCTGGCCGTGCTGGCCCGGCTGGTCCTGGCCGACTGGGGCTCGGCGCTGATCATCGCGCTGACCATCCCGCTGATCCCGGTCTTCGGCGCGCTGCTCGGCTGGCAGGCGCAGGCCGCCACCGAACGCCAGTGGCGACGGCTGTCCCTGCTCGGCGGGCACTTCCTCGACATGGTCGCCGGGCTGCCCACGCTGCGCGCCTTCGGCCGGGCCCGGGCCCAGACCGACGTGGTGCGCCGGATGGCCGACGGGCACCGGGTCGCCACCATGAAGACCCTGCGGATCGCCTTCCTCTCCGCGCTGGTGCTGGAGCTGGTCGCCACCCTGTCGGTGGCGCTGGTCGCGGTGCCGGTCGGCATCCGGCTGCTCTCCGGCGGGATCACCCTCTCCACCGCGCTGCTGGTGCTGCTGCTCACCCCGGAGGCGTACCTGCCGCTGCGGGCCGCCGGCAGCAAGTTCCACGCCAGCATGGAGGGGCTCACCGCGCTGGACGAGGCACTGACCGTCTCCGCCGCACCGGCCGCCGCCGCACCGGCCGGCGAGCGGGCCCCGGCACCGGCCGGCCACGGCGAGATCGGCTTCACCGACGTGACCGTGGCGTACGAGCGGACCATCGCGCTGCGCGAGGTCAACCTGACCATCCGGCCCGGCGAGCGGATCGCGGTCATCGGGCCGAGCGGCGCCGGCAAGAGCACCCTGCTCGGCCTGCTGCTCGGCTTCGTCACCCCCACCGCCGGCCGGGTCACCGTCGACGGCGTCGACCTGGCCGAGGTCGACCGGGACGCCTGGCGCCGGCAGGTCGCCTGGGTGCCGCAACGGGCGCACCTCTTCGCCGCCTCGCTGGCCGACAACATCCGCCTCGGCGCCCCCGACACCCCGGACGCGGCGCTCGCCACGGCGGTCGCCGACGCCGCGCTCCAGGAGGTGGTCGCGGACCTGCCCGACGGGCTCGCCACCACGCTGGGCGAGCGCGGGCACGGCCTGTCCAGCGGGCAGCGGCAGCGGGTCGCGCTGGCCCGGGCCTTCCTCCGGGACGCCCCGCTGGTGCTCCTCGACGAGCCGACCGCCCGGCTCGACAGCGCCAGCGAGGCGGTGGTGCTGGCCGCCACCCGGCGACTCGTCGCGGGGCGTACCGCGCTGCTGGTCGCGCACCGGCCCGCGCTGCTGGCGGACGCCGACCGGATCCTCCGGATCGAGGACGGCCGGGTCACCGAGCTGACCCCGATCCCCGCCGGGGAGGCGACCCGATGACCACCGGAGGAGTCCGCCCGGAGGGCCACGACACCGGCGGCCCGACCCCGGCGGAGCTGCCGCCACCACCGGCCCCTGCCGGCACCGGGCGCACCGGCGCCGAGCGGACCGTGCTGCGGCTGGCCCGGCCGTACCTGAGCCGGCTGGTCGGCGCGGGGCTGCTCGCCGCGGCGACGGAGTTCGCCGGGCTGGCGCTGATGGCCACCGCCACCTGGCTGCTGATGAGCGCCGCCGGCCGGCCGCCGCTGGACCGACTCACCGTGGCCATCGTCGCGGTCCGGGCACTCGCGATCAGCCGGGGCGTGTTCCGCTACACCGAACGACTCGCCGGCCACGACGCCGTGCTGCGCATGATCACCGACGTGCGGGCCCGGGTCTTCGCCACCCTCGCCACCCGTCGGGGGCCCGCCGAACAGCGGTCCGGGGACGCGCTGAGCCGGCTCGTCTCCGATGTGGAGGCCGTCCAGGACCTGCTGCTGCGGGTGCTCGTCCCCGGGGCCGCCGCCGCGCTGGTGAGCCTGCTGGCCGTCGGCGGGGCCGCGCTGGTCTCGCCGCCCGCGGCCGGGGTGCTCGCGGTGGGCCTGCTGGTCGCCGGGGTCGCGCTGCCCGTACTGGCCACCGCGCTGACCCGGCGGGCCGCCGACGAGGTCGCGCCGCTGCGCGGGGCACTCGCCACCGACGCCGTCGACCTCACCCACGGCGCCGCCGACCTGGCCGCCTTCGGCGCCACCGGGTACGCGCTGCGGGCCGCCACCGACCGCGCCGACCGGCTGGCCCGGCTGGAACGCCGGCTCGCCCGGACCGGGTTCGCCGTCGACGCGGCCGGGGTGCTGGTCGCCGGGCTGACCGCCGCCGGTGTGGTGCTCACCGCGCTGCGCGCCGGAGTCGACGGCGTACTGGTCGGCGTGCTGGCCGTCGGCACCCTCGCCGCGGTGGAGATCGCGCTGGCCCTGGTCGGCGCGGCCCGGCAGCGCACCCAGCTGCGCGCCGGCCTCGGCCGGGTCGCCGCGCTGCTCGACACCCCGCCGGCCCCGTCCGCCCCCGACGGCGGCGCGACGGTGGCCGCCCGGGCCGGGCACGACGTGCGGTTCGACGGGGTGACCGTGCGCTACCGGGAGGGCGCCGCTCCCGCCCTGGACGGCGTCGACCTGGACCTGCCGGCCGGCCGCCGGGTCGCCGTGGTCGGCCCGAGCGGCGCCGGCAAGAGCACCCTGGCCGCCGTGCTCACCGGCGCGGTGCGCCCCGACGCCGGCCGGGTCACCCTGGACGGGGTGGACCTGTCGGCGTACCCGGCCGAGGAACTGCCCCGCGCCATCGGCGGGCTGCTCGCCGAGGCGTACGTCTTCCACGCCTCCGTCCGGGACAACCTGCTGCTCGGCCGGCCCTCCGCCGGCGAGGAGGAGTTGGCCGCCGCCACCCGGGCCGCCGGCCTGCTCGACTGGGTACGCGAGCAACCGGACGGCTGGGACACCGTGGTCGGCGAGGAGGGCGGGCAGCTCTCCGGCGGCCAGCGGCAGCGGCTCGCCCTGGCCCGGGCGCTGCTCGCCGCCCCGGGCGTGCTGGTGCTGGACGAGCCCACCGAAGGGCTCGACCCGGCCGCCGCCGACGCGGTGCTCGCCTCCGCGCTGGCCGCCACCCCGGCCGGGCACACGGTGCTGCTGATCAGCCACCGGCTCAGCGGCCTCGACGGGCTGGACGAGATCGTGGTGCTCGACGCGGGGCGGGTGGTCCAGCGCGGCCGGCACGCCGAGCTGATGGCCGGCCCCGGCTGGTACCGCGACCAGTGGCTGCTCCAGGCGGCGGCCGAGCGGGGATACCTCGCCCTGGCCCCCTGAGAGGCTGTCGGCCCGGTTCCGGGAATCTCCCCGACGCGGCCGCCCCGTCCACGTGACAGGGTGGCTCCATGCGGGGCTGCGAAGACGTACGGGTGGCGGACCGGCTGCGCGAGCTTGACGACCGGCTGCGCGGGCCGGCCCGGCTCAAGGCGGAGCTGATGGTCGAGCTGCGGGACGCGCTGGACGACGCCGCCGAGGCGTACCGGGAGGGTGGGCTGTCGGCGGCGGAGGCCGAGCGGCGCGCGGTGGCCGAGTTCGGCGCGCCGGCGCAGCTCGTGCCGGCCTACCAGGCGGAGCTGGCGGCGGCCGCGCTGCGCGGGTTGTCGCTGCGGGCCTTCGCGGTGGCCGTGGCCCTGCTCGTCGCCGGCGACCTCACCTGGCGGGGTTCGAGTTGGAGCGCCGGCCCCCGGCCGCCCGCCGGCTACCAACTGCTGTCCGCCTCGGTGAACTGGATCTGGCTGGCCGTGGCCGGCTTCGCCCTGGCCGGGCTGGCGCTCGGCGTGGGAGCGGCGCGACGCGGCCGGGCCGGCGTGCCCGTGGCCGGGCGGCTGCTGGGGTTGGGCCTGACCGGTGCGCTGCTGCTCGGCGCGGTCGTCGGGGTCGCCCTGTTCGCCTGGTCGGTGGAGCTCTGGGACGCCGCCCTGACCTGGCCCCCGATGATCATCGGTGCGGTGGTGGTCGGCGCCGGCTACTTCTCCCTCGCCCGGGCCGCCCGCTGCTGGCTGCGCGCCGCCCACTGACGACGGGCCCACGAGGGCGAGGGGTCGCGGTCAGGCCGGGGCGGTGGGAGGCGTGTCGGAGCCGAGGAAGCGACCGACCGTCGCGCTGAACTCGCGCCAGCCGGCCCGCTCGCCGGCCAGCGCCCGGCGGCCGGAGTCGGTCAGCTCGTACGTGCGCCGCTCCCGGCCGCTGACGGTGCTCCACGAGCTGGCCACGTGCCCGGCCCGCTCCAGCCGGCGCAGGGCCGGGTAGATGGTGCCGGTGGGCAGGTCGAGGTTGCCGTCGCTGCGGGCCCGCAGCGCCTCGATGATGGCGTAGCCGTGCAGTGCGCCCTGCTCCAGCACCGCGAGCAGCAGCGCGTCGAGGTGTCCGTGCAGCGCCTGAGCCCTCATACGTAGCAACGCTACTTGTCAGCCGTGCGGATCGCCAGCGGGGTGCGGGGTCCGGTCCCCCCGAGCTGCCCACTAGGGTATGTGCCCAGAGTCACTAGCCGACCGGAAGTGTCGGCGAGTGGGCAACCCGACGCACCCGGAGGTCAGTGTGGCCCGCCAGTCGCCCCAACGGCCCGACGCCGACGAGCCCGAGCTCGACGCCACCGACGGGCCGGTCGAGCCCGAGGTGGAGCCCGGCTCGGCCGACCGTTCCCTCTGGGACGAGCTGCGGATCGACCCGGTGGAGATCGCTCTCCCCGCCGGCACCGGTTTCACGCTGCGCGCGTACCGGCCGGCCCGGGAGCTGACCCCGACCGACGTCGCCGAGCGCGACGAGGACGACCCGTTCCTCGCCCGCCGCCAGGTCGTCGAGGCCGAGGACGCCGAGGACGAGGAGGTGGTGATCCTCGACGAGGAGTTCGCCGCGCTCTCCGCCGAGGAGGACGAGGAGGACGGCCGGCCCGCGGGTCGCAAGCGCAGGGCCGACGCCGAGGACGAGGAGTCCGAGGCGGAGGAGGAGGACGAGCAGGACGCGGCGGCCGACGAGGAGGTGCCGGCCTTCCTCACCCACAAGGGGCGGCTGCTGCTCTTCAAGACCCCCGAGGCGCTGGTCAGTTTCATCCGTTCCGGCGCGCCCAACGACATGTCCCAACTGGACAGCTGGAATGAACTGTCCGAACGGGTGGAACCGGCCGACATCGCGCCGCTCGACGAGGACACCTACGAGCTGGACCTGGTAGTGGAGAACCTGCGCGGCGGGCACGACACGTGGGACCCGACGCTGCTGATCGAGGCCGGCGAGGTGGCCCGTGACCTGTCGTACGCGCTGCGGCTACCCGCGGTGCTCGACATGCTCTCCGCCGGCTCCAGCCTGGACGACCTGGATGAGGCGTTGAGGGCAACTGTCAACGGCGGAATCGGTGGATTCCTCGGCCGACGACGGCTCAAGAAAATCGGGGCACAAACCGCAAGCTTGGGTTGGCGCACCATTGTCGGCAAGATCTCTGCTGCCGTGGACTGGCGCGACTGACCCCGAGCGGGGAGCATCAGTCTCTGGCAGAAAAAAGACCTGTGTCCCGGGAGGAGGACGACGCCGTGGCGCTCGTGCGCGTGTACTGCGGTCTGGCCTCGGCGGATCCGGCCGACCGACCGGCATCGGCCGGATCGTCGCTGACGTCCGCTGTGGTCGACGACGCAGGCCGGCTGCTGCATGTCTGCGAGATCGGTGACGACCCGACGGGCTACGCCCAGCTGGTCGCGCTGCTCGTGGAGCGGTCGGGCGGACCGAGTGGCGTGGCGATCGCGGCCGACAGCGACGACCACACGGTCACCTCGCTGCTGAGCGCCGCCGGGCGTCCACTCGCGATCGCCGACGACGACTCGGTCGACGACTTCGCCGAGCGCTTCGCCGACGACGACTCGCTGGAGGAGATGCAGTCGCCGCCGGCCGAGCGGCGGGCGGTGGGCCTGGCCCGCGCCCTCCAGGCCGGGGCGCTCTCCGCGGTCACCCTGCCGGCACCCCGGGACCTGGCCGGCTTCAAGCAGGTCCTGGCGGCGCACGCCGCCCTGTCCACCGGTCGCCACTCGGCCGCCGTGGCGCTGCGCGAGGTGCTGCGCGAGCTCTACCCGGCCGCCCTCCGGGCGTACCCGGACCCGGCCGAGGCGGTGTCGCTCGCCGTGCTCGACGCCCTCCCCGAGCCCGGCATGCTCGGCGGCACGACCGCCCAGGGCCGTGACGTGTCGGTCGCCGCCGAGGCGGTGGCCGCGCACCTGGCCGCCGACGGCGTGGCCGACCCCGACGAGATCGACGCCGCGGTCACCGCCCTGCGGGTGGCCATCTCCGAGACCCCCCGCCGGGCCACCGTCAACCGGGCGCTCACCTCCGCCGTCGCGGAGACCGTCCGTCAGGCGGTCGCCGCGGTACGGGCCTGCGACGCCGGCTGCGAGGCCCTGGTGGGCGCGCTCAGCGCCCGGGTCACCACGCCTGTTCCGGCACCCGGCCGGCGAGCCGCCGCCCGGCGCGGCGAGCCGGTCGGCGAACTGTCCACCCTGGGCGGCGGCACGACGGGGCTGCGTCCCGTCCGGCCGACCGAGCCCGAGCGTCCCGTTCCCACCGGCCGGCGCAGCCGGCCCGAGCCGGTCTCCGGCGGGCCACTGCCGTCGACCCCCCGGCCGCTCGGTCCGCCGCCGGTCGCACCGGCCCCGGTCGCGCCGCCACCGGTCGCACCCGCGCCGGTCACCCCCGCCGCCGCCGCGGCCACCCCGACCTCGGCACCGCCGTCGCGTACCGACCCGGGCATGCCCGCGGTCCGCCGGGGCACCGACCCGGGCATGCCGCTGGTCCGCCGGGGTACCGATCCCGGCATGCCCGCCGTGCGCCGGGGCACCGACCCCGGCATGCCGCTGGTCCGCCGGGGTACCGACCCGGGCATGCCCGCCGTGCGCCGGGGCACCGACCCCGGCATGCCGCTGGTCCGCCGGGACCCGCCGACCAACCGTCCGGTCTCCGCGCCGCCCCCGCCGCCGCCCGGCATCACGCCGATCGCCCCGGCGCAGCGCGGCACCGTGCCCCCCGCCGAGGCGGGCGAGCCGTTCCGGCCGACCCTGACCACGGCGGCGATCAACAACGCCCGCGCCGAGCGGCAGCGCACGGTCATCCCGCCCCGCCCGAAGACCAACGGCGCGTTGTCGGCGCCCACCGGCGGCTTCAGCGCCACCGACCTGAGCATCCCGGTGCCGACCCCGCGCCCCGACGCGGAGTCCGCTCCCCCCGGTTCCCGGGCGAACTGGCCGCTGGTCAACAACCCCGAGGACCCGGCCGACAGCTCCGCCAACGACCCGGTGGTGCCGCCGTACGGCGAGCGCACCGGCCGGCAGGTGGACGCGCCGACCGACCCCGGCTCGGAGCGTCGGGTCACCCCGCCGTGGCTCGCCGACGACCTGCCGCCGGAGCCCCCGATGCTGCGGCTGGTGGAGCCGCCCCCGCTGGCGGACCGGGCACTGCGCGACGGTCCGGCCCCGGGCGGCGACCCGCGCCTGGAGACGCCCCCGCTGCGGCTGGTCGACCGCGAGGAGGCGAGCCGTTCCGGGCGTGCCTCCCGAGCGGACCGGCCGGCCCCGGAGCGCCGGCCCGAGCCGGCGGAGCACCGCCCCGCGCCGATGGAGCACCGGCCGCCGCCCATCTCCGACGAGGGCGACGGCGACCTCCTGATCTTCGCGCAGGCCAGGTCCGCCTGGTTCGTCGGCCACAGCGAGGAGGAGTCCGAGCTGGACTGGTCGACCACCGCCGACACCGGTTGGCAGGCCGCCGAGCAGGCGGCCCGCCCGGCGGTCGGCTCGGAGACCTCCGCCGGCCTGCCCAAGCGGGTTCCGCAGGCCAACCTGGTGCCCGGTTCGCCGCTGCGCGAGGAGCGTCCGCTGCGGATCGTCCGCGACGCGGCGAGCCTCGCCGAGAACACCACCGGCTACTTCCGCGGCTGGCGTCGCGGCCAGGAGATCGGCGGGTTCGCCGTCGGCGGGCGACCGGGTCGTGAGTCGGCCGGCGGCTGGGACTTCAGCCGCGACCCGGCCGAGCGCGACGACGACCGCGAGTACGAGTTCCGGTCGGCCGGTTACCGTTCCTGAGCCCGGGAAAAGCGCCTTCCACCTGCGTGTTCCTGCCCACACCCGGATAATTTGACGCCGGGTCGCGGCGGCCGGAAGCATACCGGCGGAACCGTCGGCGGCAGGTGACGCCGGGGTGGGAAGGCGACTCCAATGGCGACACCGGCAATCGACTCCTCCGTGCTCACCCGACGGGGAGTGCTCACCGCGACGGCCAGCAGCCTTTTGCTGAGCGCCTGCGGGCAGGGGCAGCCGCAGGACGAGGCGGAGTCAAGCGGCAGTGCCTCGCCGGGCGGCCCGGAGCTGCTGATCGGGGTCAGCCTGGAGCTCACCGGCCGGGGCGCCGCCCTCGGCGTTCTCCAGGAGCGTGCTCTGCGGATCACCTTGGAGGCCCTGAACGTCGACCGGGTGCAGGTGGGCAACCAGCGCCGGAGCGTACGGGTGCTGGTGCGGGACAACCGCAGCGATCCGCGGCTGGCCGCGCAGCAGACCACCGACCTGATCCGCACGGACCGGGTGCACGCCCTGCTCGGCACCACGCTGACCGAGACCGCCATGGCGGTCGTCGGGGTGGCTCAACGGCTGCAGACCCCCTTCGTCTCGGTGGCGCCCGGGGACGGCATCGTCCTGCCGCTGACGCAGCGGACCTTCATCTACAAGCTCACGCCGGACGCGGTGGATGTCGCCCGCCGGCTGGCCCGGCTGATCAGCTCACGGGGGCTGGAGCGGGTAGCCCTGCTGGCCGCCGACGGCCTGCACGGCGACTCCGGCGTCCGGGCCGTGGCGGCCGCGCTCCGGACCGCCGGGGTCGAGCTGGACCGCACCGTACGCCTGCCCCGCGCCGGCGCCGACGCCGCCCGCGCCGCCCGGGAGGCGGTGGCCGGTGACCCCGACGGCATGGTGGTGTGGGCGGGGGCTCCGGACAGCGGCAGCGCCGCTCGCGCCCTGCGCCGGGCCCGCTGGCGCGGTCCGCTCTTCTTCGACGCGGCCGCGGTCGCCGAGGAGACCGTGGAGGGCAGCAACGCGGCGGCTGTGGAGGGGGCGTACGCGGTGCACCCCACCTGTCTGACGGACTCCACCTCGATGGGTACCACCACCGCCGCGCTGGCCCGACGCGAACTGGTGTTCCGCTACATCCACGAGTACGGCGGGTTCAGCGGCTTCGCCCCGTACGCCTCCGACGCGCTCCAGCTCATCGCCGACGCGGCGCGACTGGCCGGCAGCGTCGACCGTGGACGGCTGCGGGCGTACCTGCAGACGCAGGTGACCGAGGGGATGGCCGGGTGGTACGCCTTCGCGCCGATCCGGCACGGCGGGATGGACCGCGACTCGCTGGGCGTCTACCAGCTCACCCAGGGCAGCTGGACCCGGGTCTCCTGACCCTCGGCCGAGCCCTCTCCCCCTCTTTCCACCCGCAGCCCCGGGCACCGGCACCGCCGGCGCGCGGGGCTGCGGCGCGCACGGCTACGGTGCTCACGGCTGTCGGCGCGTCCACTCGGGACCGGTCAGCAGGCAGGCTGCCCGCCGGCACGTCGAGCCCACCGGCCGGACGGGGACGCGCAGACGCGCCCGGCGTCGGCCGAAGCCGCCACCGGGCGCGTCGAGGCCGGTCAGGCCGGGGCGACCGCGCGCGAGCGGCGCATGGTCAGCACGTACTCGACCAGCGAGATCAGCACGTGCTTGGTCGACTCCCGGTTCCGGGCGTCGCAGGCCACCACCGGCACGTCCGTCGAGATCGCCAGCGCGTCCCGGACGTCCTGCGGGTCGTGGTACTGCATCCCGTCGAAGCAGTTGATGGCCACCAGGTACGGCAGCCGCCGGTGCTCGAAGAAGTCGATCGCCGCGAAGCAGTCGGCCAGCCGGCGGGTGTCGACCAGGACGACGGCGCCGATCGCGCCGCGTACCAGCTCGTCCCACATGAACCAGAACCGCGTCTGGCCCGGCGTACCGAACAGGTACAGGATCAGGTCCCGGTCGATCGAGATCCGGCCGAAGTCCATCGCCACCGTGGTCGTCGTCTTGCCCGGCACCTGCCGGGTGTCGTCGACGCCCACGCCCGCGGAGGTCATGATGGCCTCGGTGGTCAGCGGCGTGATCTCCGAGACCGAGCCGACCAAGGTCGTCTTGCCGACGCCGAATCCACCGGCGATAACGATCTTCGCCGACGTCACGCGCCCGCTCGGGGCCGGCGGCCGGTGCGACATGTCAGAGCCTGCGAAGTCCACTCAGCACCCTCTCCAGCAGTTCAGTGCCCACCGCGTCGTCGGAGTCGTCCAGGATGGTCGGCTCGTGGACCGCGACCAGGCCATCCGTCGCCATGTCGGCGATGAGCACCCGGGCCACACCCAACGGAAGCTGCATTCGCGCCGCGATCTCGGCCAACGACTGCACGCGTCCGTCACACAGCGCGGCGATGTACTGGTGTTCGCGGCCCTGGCCGCCGTTGCCACTGGCAGCGGCGCGACCGCGCACCGTCGTCTCGACGAGCGCCTCCATGGCGATGTCGAGCCGGGGACGGGTACGACCACGGGTCACGGCGTATGGACGGACCAACGCTCCGGTTGGCTCGTCACGATCGGCCATGTCGCCGCTCACCTCCTTCGTACCCGGCACCGGCTCGCGCCCGGTGGAACCCGTCGTTGTTGTCGTGTCGTTGCTGCCGTGCCGACCCGGTGGTCAGCTCGGTCAGCCCATCATCCCGACGGCCGTGCGGGGCTGCGGGGTCAGCGCGTCGCCCACCCGGTCGACCAGCAGAGCCATCTCGTAGCCGACCTGGCCCACGTCACTGCTGCGGGCGGCCAGCACCGCGAAGGAGGAACCGTCGGAGATGGACATCAGGAACAGGAAGCCGTTGTCCATCTCGACGACGGTCTGCAACACCGCGCCGCCCTCGAAGCAGCGGGCCGCGCCCTGGGTGAGGCTGACCAGACCGGAGGAGATGGCGGCCAACTGGTCGGCCCGGTCGCGCGGCAGGTCCCGTGACGACGCGAGGAGCAGGCCGTCCGCGGAGACAGCGACCGCGTGCGCGACACCGGGCACCCGGTCGGCGAAGTTGGCGAGGAGCCAACCGAGATCCTGCGTAGTTGTCATCCTTCTTGCTCCTTCTGCCCGCTACCGGCCGCCGGGCCGGAGCCAGACTGCGAGGATTGCTGCCCTCCCGGAGTCGCCTCCGAGCTGGTGGGGTTGCTGTCCGAGGGGTTGCTGCGCCCGCGCTGCACGCCGCGGTGGTAGGCCGACAGCAGACCGCGCACCGCCTCGGGCGTACGCCGCTGCACCGAGGTGGTCGGCTTCTCCACCGCGCCCGGGACGAGCTGGGCCATCGGCGTCCGCTTCGGCAGACCGGTCTCGGTGGTGGCCGCCACCGGCACATCGGAGGCCTTCACGGCGGCACGCCAGCCGTCGTCGGCCGCGGTCTGCCAGCCGGCCGACTGCGGGGCGGTGGGCCGGCGGTTGGGCAGAGCCTCGGCCTGACCCGGGCGGCCGCCGCCGTTGGTCGCCGAGCCGTTGTCGCGCGGCGTCCCTCCGGCCATCGGAGTGTTTGCCATCGGTGCGTTACCTGTCGTCCGTGGTGCGGTGTTCGGGACGGAGCGACCGGCGGCGTCGACGGCGGGCATCTGCTGGGTCGCGGTTCCGTTGGCCGCCGGCCTGGCGGCCGCGGCAGCCTCCTCCGGACCCGGCTTGCGGGAGGTACGGAACCAGGCCGACTCGAGCTCCCGGAAGATCGGCAGCTCCATCGTCTCGTCCGCGTACCGCTGCCGGTTCGCCGTCTCCTGCGGAGTCGGCGGCCGGTTCACCGGGGCCGGCTGCGCCGCGCGGACCTGCGGCGCGGCGGGCTGTGCGGTCGGCTGCCGCACGGCCGGCGGGGTGGCCGGCTGGGCGGTCTGCTGGGTCGGCTCGGGGCGCGCCACCCGGGGCAGCTCCGTGGTCATGTCCAGCGCCGCGGCGAGCCGCTCGGGCACCGGCGGGGCGGCCTGCTCCTGGTTCGGCACCGGCGGCCAGGCCGGCGGGGCGGCCGGGCTCGGCGGGCTCTGCCGGGGCGGCGCGGACGCCGGCTGGGCGGAGACCGGGGCGGCCGACACGGGCTGGCCCGAGTACGGCTGGGCGGAGACCGGGTGCCCCGAGTACGGCGAGGCCGGCGGAGCGGAGTACGGCGAGGCCGACACCGGCGGGCCCGAGTACGGCGAGGCCGAGACCGGGTAACCGGAGACCGGGTAACCGGAGACAGGGGCGCCGGAGACCGGCGGAAGCGGCGGCGCGGACACCGGCGGGACCGGCGGCGCGCTGTAGGGGCGGGCCTCCGGGCTGCTCGGCAGCTGCCGCGGGATCACCGGCTGCTGGCCGGTGACCGGGTCGATGTCGCCGGACCGCCGCTGCGGCAGCGGGTCGATCTGCTGGCCGTTGGTGGAGCGGGACGTGAAGCCGTCGTTGCCGTTGACCGCGCTGGCACCGGTCAGGTCCGACCAGGCCGGCATGGAGCGCCCCCCGCCGGCGTTGGCCGGCGAGCCGTTGTGCGGGGCCGGGTCGAACGCCCGACCGCCGAGGGTGACCTGGTTGCCGGACTCGCCGGTACGCGGCGTCGGCGCCGGGCCGTTGCCCAACGCGGGCAGCGCGCCGAAGGTCGGGGCCGCACCGAACTGCTGCGGGCCGGGCGTGGCCGCGGGCAGCGCCGGGGCGGGCATGCCGCGACCGGTGAGCGCCCGGGGGACCAGCACGGAGGTGGGCATGGTGACCTCGGCGACCGTGCCGCGGTCGGAGCCGGGACGCAGCTCGACCTTGACGCCGTGCCGTGAGCCCAGCCGGGCAACCACGACCAGGCCCATCATCCGGGAGACGGCGACGTCGACCTGGGGCGGCGTGGCGAGCCGCTCGTTGAGGTCGCCCAGCTGCTCCCGGCTGATGCCGATGCCGCGGTCCTCGACGTAGAGGGTGGCCCGGTCGCCGATGCGGCGCGCCTCGACCATGACCTGCGAGTCCGGCGGCGAGAACGCGGTCGCGTTGTCGAACAGCTCGGCGATGAGGTGCACCATGTCGTTGACCGCGTGGGCGGCCACCTCGATGTCCCGGTCGATGATCCCGAACTCGATCCGGGTGTAGTGCTCGACCTCGGACTGCGCGGCGCGCAGCACGTCGATCAGGGCGGCCGGCTCGCGCTGCACCCGGGTGGAGTCGGCACCGGCGAGGACCAGCAGGTTCTCGTCGTTGCGGCGCATCCGGGTGGCCAGGTGGTCGAGCTGGAACAGCTCGGCCAGGCGGTCCGGGTCCTCCTCGCCGCGCTCCAGCCGGTCGAGGTGACCGATCAGCCGGTCGACCAGGATCTGCGAACGGCGGGCGAGGTTGACGAACATCGTCGCGACGGAGGAGCGCAGCGCGGCCTGCTCGGCGGCGGTGCGGACCGCCTCCAGGTGGACCGCGTTGAACGCCTCGGTCACCTGGCCGAACTCGTCCTTGCTGCGCACCGGCAGCGGCTCGGCGATCTGGTTGGCCAGCTGCGCCGGGGAGAGCTGGCCGCTGACCTGCGGGTCGCGCAGCCGGGCCACCGCCTGCGGCAGGCCGTACTGGGCGATGGACAGGGCGCCCTGGCGCAGGTCGCGCAGGGAGCGGGCCATCGACCGGGCGACCAGGTACACGAAGAGGATCGCCAGCGACAGCATGCTCAGCAGCAGGCCGGTCTCCAGTAAGAGCTGGCGCTGCACGTCGGAGCGGAGCTCGTCGGCCTGCCGGACCACCCTGCCGTCGAGCTTGACCTCGACGGCACGGATCAGCGCGGCGTTGGCGACCATGGCCGCGTCCCACTGGTCCGTGCCGAACTCGACCCCGGCGATGCTCTCGCTGTCGCGGGACTTGAGAAAGCCGCTGTAGGCCTGCGCCTGACGCAGGTCGGAGCCGGCGACGGTCTGCTTGTACAGCGCGCGCTCGGACTGGTTGGCGACCGACTCGAAGGTCTGTCGCGCCAGCTCCTCGCCCTGCGTGTTGGCGATGAAGTCGTCGCGCAGCGGCGCGATGTACGCCTTCTGCAGGAGCACCCGATGCCCCGCCACGCGGCGCAGCGACAGGAACTCCTTTTCCCGCGCGACGGCCGCGGCGGCCCGCATCCGGTCGCTCAGGTCGTTGTCGCCGGCGAGCTGGGTGGTCGAGTCGCGGACGCTGATCAGCTGGTCGATCAGGCCCTGGTACGACCCGACCGCGTCGCTGAGCCGGAGCTTGCCGTTGTAGACCTGGCTCCGGGTGCCGGGCAGGTCGCTCAGATTCTGGTCGATCCGGTCCAGCAGCGTCTCGAGGCTGGCCGGGAGATCATCGATCTCCAGCCGCTGCTGCGAGTACGGCGCCTTGGCCTGGTCGACCCGCTGGTTGACCCGGTTGTACGCCTCCTGGTACTGGTCCCGGGGCTGGCCCTTGGGGGCTCCCAGCAGCAGCACGGCGGAGGTGCGCTCGTCCTGGAGGCTGTTGACCAGGTCACCCGAGTACTCGACCAGGTTGGCCAGGTCGCCCGCCCGGTTGGCATTGTTGAGCGTCTGCAGGTGGTCCACCAGACCACTGGTGCCCACGACGACCGTGGCGATGGTCGGCACGATCATGATGAGACCGAGCTTGGACCAGATCGGCATGTCGCGGAGCCGGCCGGCCGGCCGGCGTAGCCGCGACAGGAAGGAGCCCGCCGTCTTCGGCCGTTTGCTCACGTCACCGCCCTCGCGATTGCAGCGTCCCGCGTTGCCACGGGCAACGCCCAGCGACCGACCCGGCGGGTCGGACCCCCGAGATTCCATCACGCCGCCCCTGAAAGAGAAAGCCCAGGTTGGCGGTCGCCGAAGGTGTGATGAGATGTTGATGCAATTTGATAGCAATCCGTCTGGCCGGAGTTACCGAACGTAATGGAATATCGTCACCGCGTTGTCCTGCTGGCTGGCCCCTCCGGCTCCGGAAAGTCGTATATAGCCCATCGAACCGGACTTCCGGTGCTCTGCCTGGACGACTTCTACAAGGACGGCGATGACCCTACGTTGCCGCGCCAGAACGGACAGGTGGACTGGGACTCGCCCGACTCGTGGGATGCCGGGACGGCCGTGGAAACAATTGCCCGACTGGCCCAGGAGGGCAAGGCCGAAGTGCCGGTTTATGCGATCGGTGCCGACCGGCGGGTGTCCACCCGGCCGTTCGAGGTGGCCGGATCGCCACTTTTCGTCGCCGAAGGGATCTTCGCCGCCGAGATCGTCGAGGAGTGCCGCCGCCGGGGGCTGCTGGCCGGGGCGTACGCGCTGCGACGCCCGCGCGGCACGACCTTCGTCCGGCGGCTGACCCGCGACCTCGCCGAGCAGCGCAAGGCACCGAAGGTCCTGCTGCGGCGCGGAGTGGCGCTGCTGCGCGCCGAGCCGGCGGTGCTGCGCCGGCAGACCGGGCTGGGCGCCGAGGCCGCCCGCGCGCGCGACGTGCTGCGGCAGGTGGCCGGCCTGGTCGCCAGCCACCCGCACCACTGATCAGGCCAGCAGCTTCGCGTACGCCGGCTTGATCACCTCGTCGATGATCCGCAGCCGCTCGTCGAACGGGATGAAGGCGCTCTTCATGGCGTTGATGGTGAACCACTGGAGCTCCTTCCAGCCGTAGCCGAAGGCGTCCACCAGCAGCGCCATCTCCCGGGACATCGAGGTGCCGCTCATCAGCCGGTTGTCGGTGTTGACCGTGACCCGGAACCGCAGGTCGCGCAGCAGCCCGATCGGGTGGTCGGCGATCGACGCCGCGGCACCGGTCTGCACGTTCGACGACGGGCACAGCTCCAGCGGGATGCGCTTGTCCCGCACGTACGCGGCCAGCCGACCGAGCACCGGCGGCGGCCCGGAGGTGATGTCGTCGACGATCCGTACCCCGTGCCCGAGCCGGTCCGCGCCGCACCACTGGATGGCCTGCCAGATCGAGGGCAGCCCGAACGCCTCGCCGGCGTGGATGGTGAAGTGGAAGTTCTCCCGCTGCAGGTATTCGAAGGCGTCCAGGTGGCGGGTGGGCGGGAAACCCGCCTCGGCGCCGGCGATGTCGAAGCCGACCACCCCGGCGTCCCGGTGCCGCACCGCCAGCTCGGCGATCTCCTGGGAGCGCGCGGCGTGCCGCATCGCGGTCAGCAGGGTGCCGATCCGGATCGGCGTGCCGGCCGCGGCGGCCTGCTCGCTGCCCTCGACGAAGCCGGCCACCACCGCCTCGACCACCTCGTCCAGGGTGAGGTGCTGCTCCAGGTGCTGCTCCGGGGCGAACCGCACCTCGGCGTAGACCACCCCGTCGGCGGCCAGGTCGAGCGCGCACTCCCGGGCCACCCGGCGCAGCGCCGGCGCGGTCTGCATGACGGCGACGGTGTGCGCGAAGGTTTCCAGGTAGCGCTCCAGCGAACCCGAGTTCGCCGCCTCGACGAACCAGCGGCCGAGCGCCTCCGGGTCGGTGGTGGGCAGCTCGTGACCGACCTCGGCGGCGAGCTCGACGACCGTCACCGGCCGCAGGCCGCCGTCGAGATGATCGTGCAGCAGCGCCTTGGGGACCTTGACGATGTCCTCGTATCGGATTGCGACCATGCTCAGACCCTAGTCAGCCCCCGACCGGCCCCGGGACGGGACCGCCGGGCCGGCGCGCCGCCGTGAACCGCACCACCCCGTACGGACATGACAGGGGCAGGGAGGGCGACATGACTGACGACCGAGAGCTCTGGGCCCGGAGCCTCGACGGTGACACCACGGCCTTCGGCACGCTCTTCGAGCGGCACGCGGACGCGGTGTTCGGCTACTGCCTGCGGCGTACGGGGGCGTGGTCGGCCGCGGAGGACCTGGTCTCGGTGGTGTTCCTGGAGGCCTGGCGGCGAAGACGGGCGATGGTGCCGTACGGCGCGAGCGTCCTGCCCTGGCTCTACGGCATCGCGCTGGGCGTCAGCCGCAACCACCACCGGTCGCTGCGGCGGCACCGGGCCGCGCTGGACCGGGTGCCGCCGCCCGAGCCCGCCGCCGACCACGCCGACGCGGTCGTCGAGCGGGTGGACGCCGAGCGACGGGTCGCCGCCGTGCACCGCCACCTCGCCGGGCTCGCCCGCCGGGACCGGGAGGTGGTGGAGGCCTGCGTCTGGCTCGGACAGACCCAGGCCGAGGCCGCCGTCACGCTCGGCATCCCGCTGGGCACCGTCAAGTCCCGCCTGGCCCGGGCGCACCGTCAGCTACGCACCGGCGTGCTCGCCGACCTCGCGATGGAGGACCGACCCGATGGACCACAGCCCGCTCCGCCCGGACCTGCCGCACCTGCCCGCCGAACGGATCCGCGTACGCCGTGACGCGCTGCTGCGGGAGATCGCCCCGGCGCGCCGGCGATCGATGACCCCGGCACGGCGTCGCCTCGCCGTCGTGGCCGTCGGGCTGGCCACACTGGCGGCGGCCGGGACGGCGGCGGTGGTCGCCGGCCGACCCCAGGCGCTCCAGGGGACGGCGGCGCCGCCGTCGGCGAGCGCGTCGGGCTCCGACGGCACCGTCACGGTGACCGTGGCCGACGCCGCCGACCCGACGCGGGTCAACGACGAGCTGCGCCGGATCGGCGCCCGGGCGACGCTGGTCAAGACCCGGCCGGAGGCGGCCTGCCCGCCCGGGGACCGGGGCGCCCAGGTGCGATCGGACCCCTCCGTCATGCTCGGGCCGGACGCCGCCGTGACCTTGACCAGACCCGAGGCCGGGCTGCTGGTGATCCATCCGGACCGGATCCCGGCGGGGCTGATGCTCGCGGTGCATCTGCGCCAGCAGGAGGTGAACGGCAGCTATCTCTCGGGCTGGGCGTTCTATCGGCTGCCCGGGCCCGGCTGTGTGGTCGCCGGGGCGGACCGGTCGTTCGACGAGCCGGCACCGAGCGGGAGCGGCCCCCGCTGACCGGGCTGGTCGACCGGGCCCACGGAAGCGACACGAAGCGCGACCGTGGTCCGGCTCAGGGTCGCCAGCCGTAGACCCGCTCGACGGCCAGTCGGATCACCAGGCGACCGTCGGCGACCATGGCGGCCCGGTACTCCGCCCAGTCGGGGTGCTCGCCCCGGATCCGGCGGTAGACCTCGACCAACTCCTCGACGGTGGCGTCGTCCTCGGTCGCGGCGGGCGGGGTGAGGGTGGCGATCCCCTCGGCCACGGCGTACGCGCCGCCGTCGGGAGTGGTGACGTGGAAGCTGGCCCGGGGGTCGCGGCGCAGGTTGCGCGCCTTGGCGCGGTCGCCGACGGTCGAGCAGCGGATCAGGCCCGGCTCGGCGAGGTAGTCGAGGTTGGACAGCTGGGGCCGGCCGTCGCGGCGCAGCGTCACCAGCACGCCGCGACCCCGCTCACCGAAGAGCTCCCACAATCTGGTTGACATGTCATCAACCTAGGGGCGATGTAGGTGACGTGTCAACCATCCGGCTAGGCTGGCCGCCATGGACGCACCCCGCTGGCTGGACGACCGCGAGGACCGCGCCTGGCGCGGCTACCGCCGGATGCGCCGGCTGCTCGACCTCCAGCTGGCCCGCGACCTGATGCGCGACGCCGGGCTGTCCGAGCCCGACTACGACGTGCTCTCCGACCTCTCCGAGGCGCCGGACGGGCGGCTGCGGCTGGGCGAGCTGGCCGACCGGATGCTCTGGTCGCGCAGCCGCCTCTCCCACCACCTGAGCCGGATGCAGCAGCGCGGGCTGGTCACCCGCGAGGAGTGCGCCACCGACGGCCGTGGCTCGGTGGTGGTGCTCACCGCCGAGGGCCGACGGGCGATCGAGGCCGCCGCCCCCGGCCACGTCGCCGCCGTCCGCCGGCACCTGATCGACCTGCTGGAGCCGGACGAGCTGGCCGCGCTCGACCGGCTCGCCCACCGGGTCGTCGACCGGCTGGCCGGGACCGGCAACGCCCGGTCCGCGTCCGGCCGGGACCCCGAACCGCTCACGTAGGCTCACCGGGTGACCGCGCCGCACCCGCCCGAGCAGCCAAGGGCCGGGATGCCCCCGGCCGTGCTGGCCCGGCTGCGCTGCCCGGTCTGCGCCGAACCGCTGACCCCGGCCCCCGACACCCGCGCGCTGCGCTGCCCGCGCCGGCACAGCTTCGACATCGCCCGGCAGGGGTACGTCAACCTGCTCACCGGCCGCGCCCCGCACGTCGGCGACACCGCCGACATGGTCGCCGCCCGGACGGACTTCCTGGCCGCCGGGCACTACGACGTCATCTCCGCCGCGCTGGCCGAGGCGGCCACCCGGGTCGTCGGCCCGATGAGCGCCGGCCGGCGGACGGACGGCGAGCCGGGCGTCGGGGCGTACCCGCTGGTGGTGGACGCCGGGGCAGGGACCGGCCGGCACCTCGCCGCGGTGCTGGCGGCGCTGCCCGACGCCGTGGGTCTGGCCCTGGACGTCTCCAAGCCGGCGCTGCGCCGCGCGGCCCGGGCCCACCCGAGGGCCGCGGCGGCGCTGGCCGACACCTGGCAGCGGCTGCCGCTGACCGACGCCTCGACCGCCGTGCTGCTGAACGTCTTCGCCCCGCGCAACGGCGCGGAGTTCCACCGGGTCCTCGACCCGGCCGGGGCGCTGCTGGTGGCCACCCCGACCGACGCGCACCTCGCCGAGCTGGTCGACGCGCTCGACCTGCTGCGGGTGGACCCGGCCAAGGCGGACCGGGTCGCCGACAGCCTGGCCGGTCACTTCACCGAGGAGCGCGGCGCCGCGCACACCGCCCGGCTACGGCTGAGCCGGGCCGAGGTGGCGACCCTGGTCGGGATGGGCCCCAGCGCCTGGCACACCGACCCGCAACGGCTCGCCGCCCGGATCGCCGCGCTGCCGGAGCCGGTCGCGGTCACCGCCGCCGTCCGGCTCACCGTCTGGCGCCCGCGCTGACCCCGGCTCAGGTGGAGAGGTCGACCTCTTCCCAGCCCGGCGGCTCGTCGTGGTACGGCCCGCGCAGCATCACCGCCCACTCCAGCGCCCAGCGCCGCTGGCCGATCGCGTTGGCGTCGACCAGCCCCGGCAGCGGCTGACCGCGCTTCTCCGCCTCCAGGTACGCCCAGTCCAGGCAGTAGTGCAGATCCAGCAGGGCGGCGGCGTCGGCCGGGTGCTGCGGCGCGGCCAGGATCCGGGCCCGCCACTGGCCGAACGTCTCCCCGCCGACCAGGTGCGGCATCCGCTCCACCAACCGCTCGTCGACCGGGATGGTCGGGTCGAGCTGCTTGCTCAGGCCGAGCACCCAGGCCAGCGAGAAGAGCGCGTCGTGGTGCAGCACGAACGAGCGGTGGTCGCCCCTGCCGCCCATCACGAACTGCCACTCGGGCGGGGTGACCATCTCGACCAGGTGCGAGTCGAGCAGCCAGCTCATCGCCGCCTGCGGCGGCATCCCGAAGCAGCGGGCCAGGATCACGTGCAGGACCGCGATCCGCGCCTCGATCTCCCCGGTGGGACGCAACTCGATCTCGTCGCCCGGCTCCCACACCAGCGGAAACTGGGGGGGCGGCAACGGCAGACGCAACCGGGACAGCTCGTCCAGGCTCGCCTCGCGGATTTCCCGGGGATCGGGGGCGGGTACCAACACGGTCGAAGTCCCTGTCTGCTCGCGCCGGCGTCACCGCCGACCTCTCCCCCTGGGCTGGGAGAATAGCGCCCGTGGCGGGTCGGCACCACGCCGAGGTTCCCCCACCGGCCGACCGGTCGCGGGCGGTCGGCCGTTCAGCCGATCCGCTCGATGACCAGCGACGACGGGGTCGGCGCGGTGGGCGCCAGGCGGACCGCCAGCTCGGCCTCGGCCCGCGCCGCGGGGATCCGGGTGGCCTGGTCGGCGCGGAGCTCGTAGAGCGGGTCGCCGGCCCGGACCGGGTCGCCGGGTCGCTTGTGCAGGACGACGCCCGCGGCGACGCTGACCGGGTCCTCCTTGCGGGCCCGCCCGGCGCCGAGCCGCCAGGCGGCCACCCCGATCGCGTACGCGTCGACGGACTCGACGAAGCCGTCGGCCTGGGCGCGGACCACCTCGACCTCGTTGGCGGTCGGCATCGGCGCGTCCGGGTCGCCGCCCTGAGCGCGGATCATCCTGCGCCAGGCGTCCATCGCCCGCCCGTCGCGCAGCGCGGCGGCCGGGTCGGCGTCCGGCAGGCCGGCCGCGTCCAGCATCTCCCGGGCCAGCGCCAGGGTCAGCTCCACCACGTCGGCCGGGCCGCCCCCGGCCAGCACCTCCACCGACTCGGTCACCTCGACCGCGTTGCCGACGGCCAGGCCGAGCGGGGTGGACATGTCGGTGAGCAGGGCGACGGTCCGCACGCCGTGCGCGCCGCCCAGCTCCACCATGGTCCGGGCCAGTTCCCGCGCGTCGTCGGCGGACTTCATGAACGCGCCGGAACCGACCTTGACATCGAGCACCAGCGCGCCGGTGCCCTCGGCGATCTTCTTGCTCATGATCGAGCTGGCGATCAGCGGGATCGCCTCGACGGTGCCGGTGACGTCGCGCAGCGCGTACAGCTTGCGGTCGGCCGGGGCCAGCCCCTCGCCGGCCGCGCAGATCACCGCGCCGACCTCGCGCAGCTGGGAGATGAACTCGTCGTTGCTCAGCGCCGCCCGCCAGCCGGGGATCGACTCCAGCTTGTCCAGCGTGCCGCCGGTGTGCCCCAGGCCGCGCCCGGACAGCTGCGGCACCGCGCCGCCGCAGGCCGCGACCAGCGGGGTGAGCGGCAGGGTGATCTTGTCACCGACGCCGCCGGTGGAGTGCTTGTCCACGGTCGGCCGGGACACCGGCGAGAGGTCCAGCCGCTCGCCGCTGGCGATCATCGCGGCGGTCCACCGGGCGATCTCCGGCGGGGTCATCCCGCGCAGCAGGATCGCCATGGCCAGCGCCGCCATCTGCTCGTCCGCGACCAGCCCCCGGGTGTACGCGTCGACCACCCAGTCGATCTGGGCGTCGCTGAGCACTCCCCCGTCCCGCTTGGTACGGATGACGTCGACCGCCGTGAACGCACTCATCGTCGAGTTCCTCTGCTTGTCCTGGTTCTGCTGATCGGCGGTACGCCGCGCAGGGTTCAGCCCGCGGGCCAGCGGGTGGGGATCTCCATCGGCGGTTCGCCCTCGCCGGCCCAGAAGATGGTGCCGCTCGCGTCGACCACCACCACCCGGGGCGTCCGGGCGTGCCCCCAGGTGATCGCCTCGGCGGGCTCGTCCCAGCTCGGGCCCTCCTCCAGCACCCCGGTCTCGGCGCCCTCGGCGTCCCCAGCCGACCGCTCCCAGTACGCCGTCCAGACCTGCTGCCCGGCGGACATGTCGGGGTGCACGAAGACGGTGCCCCGCCCCCGCCAGGCGGCCAGCCGCTCCGGTACCACGGGGACCGGCTGCTCCCCGGTCACCGCCTCGATGTCGGCCACGTCGAAGGCGTGCGGCAGCAGCTCCGCCATCCGCAGCGGCCGGCCCTTGGACTCGACCAGGCACTCCGGCCCGCCGTTCTCCCAGAGCAGCTGCCGGCAGCGGCCGCACGGCATCAGCGGCTCGCCGGTGGCGTCGACGCAGGACATCGCGACGAGCCGGCCACCGCCGCTGGCGTGCAGGGCGGAGACCACCCCGCACTCGGCGCAGAGCGTGACGCCGTACGCGGCGTTCTCCACGTTGCAGCCGGTCACCACCCGGCCGTCGTCGACCAGGGCGGCCGCCCCGACCGGGAACTTCGAGTACGGCACGTACGCGTGCCGCATCACCTCGGTGGCGGCGGCCCGCAGCCGCTCCCAGTCGATCTCGGTCATCCCACCATTCTGCCCAAGTCACCCTGGTCCGGCGCGGGAAGGGGTACCCCTGGTGTCCGCCGACACCCGCCCGCACCCGCCCCGGCCCGGAAACGACCGTGCCCGGCGGGGCATCCCCCACCGGGCACGGATCTGGCTGCTGCCGAAGGCTCAGCCCTTGATGTACGGCTTCCCGTCCGCCGCGGGCGCCCGGACCCGGCCGACCAGGCCGGCCACCGCCAGGATCGTCGCGAGGTACGGCAGCATCGCCAGGAACTGGCTGGGGATGCTGCTGCCGATCGCGCCCAGGTACGTGCCGAGCTGGTCGGCGAAGCCGAAGAAGAGCGCGGCGAGCAGCGCACCGGTCGGGCTCCACCGGCCGAAGATCAGCGCGGCCAGGGCGATGAAGCCCTTACCGCCGATCATGTTCTTGGTGAACGAGTAGAGCGCCAGCGTGTACGAGGCGCCACCGATCCCGGCGACCATGCCGGCCATCAGCACGTTGCGGTAGCGCAGCCCCAGCACCTTGACGCCGAGGGTGTCCGCCGCGGTCGGGTGTTCACCCACCGAGCGGGTCCGCAGGCCCCACCGGGTGCGGAACAGCGCGATGTGGATGACCAGCACCAGCAGCAGGCCCAGGTAGAGGAAGATGTTGCCGCGAAACAGCGCCGGGCCGAGCAGCGGGATGTCCTTGAGCAGCGGGATCTCCCAGTTGGAGAAGCGCGGCGCGCTGTTGTACTTCTCCGCCTGGGTCTGCATCAGCCGCTCGTAGAGGAAGCCGGTGACGCCGACCGCCAGCAGGTTCAGCACGATGCCCATGACCACCTGGTCGACCAGGTAGCGGATCGCGAAGACGGCCAGCAGCAGCGAGATGAACGCGCCGCCGATCGCGGCGGCGACCAGGCCGACCCAGACGTTGCCGGAGATGCTGCCGAAGAGCGCGCCGCTGAAGGCGCCCATCAGCAGCTGCCCCTCGATGGCCACGTTCACCACGCCGGTGCGCTCGCAGAGCACTCCGGCCAGCGCGCCGAAGATCAGCGGCAGGGCCAGGATGAACGTGCCCCGGACGATGTTGACCAGCGGCATGAAATTGCGCCCCTCGGGGGCGGCGGAGACCTGCCAGCACAGGAAGCTCAGCACGAAGGCGACCAGCCCGACGCCGAGCACCAGGGTGAACCAGCGCTTCGGGGTGCCGGCCAGCAGGGCCGCTCCGGCGGCGGCGGCGATGATCCCGAAGAGGATCGCGCCGACGGTGCCGTTGATCTCCAGTGCCGCGCCACCCTCGGTCTCGCTGAGGGTGAAGCGGGCCTGCTGGCCGGTGGCGAGCGCCCCGAAGAGCACCGCGGCGAGCACACCCAGCGCCAGCAGGACCGCGCCGATCTTGCGGTTGCGGGTCCAGAAGCCCTGGTCGACCTCTGCGACGGCGACGTCGGGGACAGCCATGGTGGACATGCCTTACCAGCCCTTCGCCAGGCTCGTCTGCAACCGGGCGGCGCGGGCGGCCCGGAGCTGGAAGATCGCCTTCACCAGGGCCGGTGCGGCGATGAAGATGACGATCAGCGCCTGGAGCACGGTGACCAGCTCCAGCGAGATCCCCGAGTACGACTGCATCCGGTTGCCGCCGGCCTGGAGGGCGCCGAAGAGCAGCGCCGCCAGCAGCACACCCCACGGTTTCACCCGGCCGAGCAGCGCCACCAGGATGCCGTCGAAGCCGATCTGCGCGACCACCAGCGGCGTCAACGCGTTCGCCGTCGAACCCAGCACCATCTGGCTGCCGCCGAGGCCGGCGAGCAGGCCGGAGATCACCATGATCAGCACGTACGTCCGGGTGACGCTGATGCCGGCGGTCCGCGCGGCGTCCGGGTTGGCGCCGACGGCCCGCAGCTCGAAGCCGAGCGTGGAGCGGTTGAGCAGCCAGGCCACGAACCAGGTGACGAGGACCGCCAGCAGGATGCCGGCGTGCACCCGCAGGTCGGAGCCGAGCAGCCGGGGCAGCTGTGCGGAGGAGTCGACCGGCTTGCTGATCGCGTCCGACCGGTCCGGGTTCTGCACGCCGTTCTGCACGATGACCCAGGACAGGAAGTAGACCGCGACGTAGTTGAGCATGATCGTGTTGATCACCTCGTGCGCGCCGGTCCGCGCCTTGAGGATGCCGGGGATGAAGCCCCAGATCGCACCACCGGCGGCACCGGCGATCAACGCGACGAGCAGGTGCACCACCGGCGGCAGCGGCAGCGCGAAGCCGGCGACCGCCGCCAGGATGACGCCCATCGTCGCCTGGCCCTGGGCGCCGATGTTGAACAGGCCGCCGCGGAAGGCCAGCGCCACCGACAGGCCGGTGAAGGCCAGCGGCGCGGTGTAGGTGAGCGTCTCCGAGATCGGCCCGAGCGCGGCGGAGAAGCCGACCGCGTCCGGGTCGAGGACGGCGCCCTTGAACAGGTTCGCGTACGCCTCGCTGACCACGGTCCAGCTGGCGTTCAGCGCGTCGGCCGGGCGGGCGGTGATGTAGCTGTAGGTGGCCAGCACCTCCGGATCCGACACGATGATCAGGATCGCGCCGATCACCATGGCCAGCACCAGCGCCAGCACGGTGACCATGACGGTGTTGGCAGCCCAGAGGTTCTCCAGGAACAGCCGGCCCAGCGAGGGCCGGGGCGCCGGCTCCGGGCCCTTCGGGGCGGTCATCGCGGCGGCCCGGTTGGTGTCGCCGGCCACATGCGCCGCCGTGTTCACCTCGGTCGCCGGCTCCTTGTCCGGGGAGCCCGAGCCGGGGTTGGGGTTGGTCATGCCTTTTCCTCGCTACCAGGGCCCTCGGGGGCCGGAGCCGCCGTCGTGCCGCCGCTCGCGGCCGGGGTGCCGGGGGTCGCTTCGCCGTCGGGGGTCGCCCCGCCCGGGGCGGCCGCGTCCGGGGTGATGCCGGCCATCAGCAGGCCGATCTCCTCGCGGGGGGTGTCCGGCCCGACGATGCCGATGATCCGGCCGCGGTACATCACCGCGATCCGGTCGGCCAGCCCGATCACCTCGTCCAGCTCGCTGGAGACGACCATGACGGCGGTGCCGACGTCCCGCTCGCGGATCACCCGGCTGTGGATGAACTCGATGGAGCCGACGTCGACGCCGCGGGTGGGCTGGGCGGCGATGAAGAGCTTCAGCGGCCGGGACAGCTCCCGGGCCACGATCACCTTCTGCTGGTTGCCGCCGGAGAGGGTGCCTACGGCGGCGTCGGCCGAGGAGGTACGGACGTCGAACTGCTCGATCCGCTCCTTCGCCGACTTCGCGATGGCGTCCGGCTTGAGCGACAGGCCCTTGCCGAACGGCGGCCGGTCGTAGATGTCCAGGACCAGGTTCTCCGCGACGGAGAACTCCTTGACCAGGCCGTCGACGCTGCGGTCCTCGGGGACGTAGCCGACGCCGGCGCGCAGCACCTTCTTGGTGGACCAGCCGTGCATCGCCTGGCCGTCGAGGGTGACCGTGCCGGCGAGCGCCGGGCGCAGGCCCATGATCGCCTCGATCAGCTCGGTCTGGCCGTTGCCCTGCACGCCCGCCACGCCGAGCACCTCGCCGGCGTGGACGGTCAGGTCGACGCCGTCGACCGCGCGGATCCGCCGGTCGTCGTCGACCACCAGGCCGGAGACCTGGAGCATCGGCTTGCCGGGGGTGGCCCGCTTCTTGTCCACGGTGAGCCGGACGCTGCGCCCCACCATCAGCGCGGCCAGTTCGTCCCGGCTCGCCTCCGGGGAGGCGGTGCCGACGGTCTTCCCGCGCCGGATCACGGTGATCCGGTCGGCGATGGCCTTGACCTCGCCGAGCTTGTGGGTGATGAAGACGATCGACTTGCCGGCGGCCTTGAGCGACCGCATGACCGTGAGCAGTTCCTCGGTCTCCTGCGGGGTGAGCACCGCGGTCGGCTCGTCCAGAATGAGCAGGTCGACGTCGCGGGTGAGCGCCTTGACGATCTCGACCCGCTGCTGGATGCCGACCGGCAGGTCCTCGATCACCGCGTCCGGGTCGACCCGCAGGTTGTACCGCTCGGAGACCTCGGCCACCTCGCGGCGGGCCCGCCGGCGGTCCAGGAAGCCGGCGATGCCGCCCCTGACCTGCTCGGCGCCGAGCATGATGTTCTCGGCGACCGTGAAGACCGGCACCAGCATGAAGTGCTGGTGCACCATGCCGATTCCGGCCGCGATCGCGTCGGAGGGGCCCTTCAGCTTCAGCGGCTGGCCGTCGACCAGGATCTCGCCCTCGTCGGGCTGGTAGAGCCCGTAGAGCACGTTCATCAGGGTCGACTTGCCGGCGCCGTTCTCGCCGAGCAGGGCGTGGATCTCTCCAGGCTCCACCGTCAGGTCGATGTGGTCGTTGGCGACCAGATCACCGAACCGCTTGGTGATGCCGCGCAGTTCGAGTCTCAGCGCAACCTCCTGGAGTGCGAGCGATGGTGCAGCCTAGCTGCCGGTCGGCCGGCCGACGGGCCGGCCGCGGGTGGAGCGGATCGGCCGCCCCGGCGCACGCGGGGTGTCCCACGTACGCCGAGGCGGCCGATCGTCATGCCTGGTGCCCGCCGGCCTCCGCTGCCGATGATCTCATCGGGGCGGCCGGGGAGGCGGTCACTTGGTCGGCTGGGCCTTCGAGGTGACCGTGATGGTGCCGGCGGCGATGTCCGCCTTGATCTTGTCGACCTCGGCCTTGAGCTCGGCCGGGACCTTGCTCTCGAACTCGTGGTACGGGGCGATCGAGACGCCGTTGTTGGCCAGGTTGCCGACGAAGCCCGGCTTGGACTGCAGCTTCTCGCCACCGGCGGCCTTGAGCACGGCCTCCTTGACGGCGTCCGGGATGTTCTTGACGACCGTGGTCAGCAGCGCGGCGCAGTTCGGGGTGCTCTCGCAGCCGTCGACGTCGACCCAGACCACCGAGTACTTGCCACCCGAGGCCTGGGCCGCGGCGGTGGTGCCGAGGCCCGAGCCGCCGGCGACCGGCATGATGATGTCCGCGCCCTGGGCGACCAGGGTGTCGGAGACCTTCTTGCCCTCGTCCTGCTTGACGAAGTCGTTGGTGAAGGAACCCTTCTGGGCCGCCTTGTCCCAGCCCAGCACCTGGACGTTCTTGCCCTTGGCCTTGTTGTAGTAGGCCACGCCGTCGGCGAAACCGTCCATGAAGATGGTGACCGGCGGGATCGGCAGGCCACCGTAGGTGCCGACCTTCTCAGTCTTGCTCATCCCGGCGGCCAGGTAGCCGGCCTGGAAGGCGGCCTGGGCGGTGTCGAACTGCATCGGGTAGACGTTGTCCACGCCCGGGTTCGCGTCGACGATGCCGAACTGCTGGTCCGGGTGCGCCGCCGCGGCCTTCTTGGTGGCGTCCTGCATCAGGCCACCGACGGCCAGGATGAAGTCGCACTTCTGGTTGACGAAGCCGTTGAGGTTGACCTCGTAGTCGGCCTCGGCCTTCGACTGGACGTTCTTGATGTCGATGTTGCTGTTCGCCTTCTGGGCCTCCTGGAGACCCTTCCAGGCGGAGGTGTTGAACGACTTGTCGTCGATGCCGCCGACGTCGGTCACCATGCAGGCGCTGTACTTCTTGGCGCCGTTACCGGCGTTGTTGTCGTCCTCGGGGGCCTCACCACACGCGGCGGCGCCCAGCACGAGCCCACCCGCCGCGATCGCGGAGGCGATCCGCATCCCACGCACAGAGCGCAAGACGTCTCCTTCCCATTGCACACCGCGCCTCGTGCGGTGGCAGCCCTTGAACCGACCAGCGCTGTGCTGCCGGCATCCCACGTTACGGACGGGAGCGTACGCCCACGCCCACCCACCGGCCGCCAATCGTGCACGACTGTTGAACGCCTGTTATCCCGGCGTAACCCTGGCGTGGGGCAGATCACTCAGAGTGCTGGTATGTGTCCCGCCCGCTGTCCCGAAAGTCCCTTTCCCCGGAGCCCGCGAGCGGTCCGGCCGGCTACCGCCAGAACACCGCGACAGCGGCGTTGAGCAGCGTCAACCCGACGATAGCGAGGAAGTGGCCGCGAGCGACCTGATCCCGCTTCCGGGAGAAGAAGACCATGACGAAGATCAGCAGAGCCAGCACCAACTTGGTAACAAGCTTCGCGGGTGCCGGCTCGTCGCCGTTGCGCAGCGGGGCGGAGAGCCCGATGCCGGTGAGCAGACCGATCACCGACCCCCAGAGCATGGCCGAGTTGATCCGCAGCCGGCCGCTGGCGTACTGGGCGATCGCGCCACCGAGCAGCAGCGCGAACCCGATCAGATGGACGTAGAGAAGTACCAGCCGAAGAGCTTCCACGCCGGCCATCCTCCCCCATCAACGACAGTTTGTAGTAGCCGCCCCGCCGGGCTGAGCTCATACCGTGATCTCTGCGGCGGCCGGCCGGGGGGCGATCTCGGCGGCGGCCGTCCGGAGTGAGCCGCGCCGGCCGAGGAGCACCAGGCCGGCCCCGAGTACCGCGTAGCCGGCCAGCACGGCCGCGGAGCGGTCCGCGCCCGCACCGTCGAAGAAGGCGGCCGAGCGCAGCAGCGTGCCGCCGGCCCCGACCGGCAGGAACTGCCCGACGGTGCCCCACGGCTGCGGCAGCAGCTCCGGCGCGGCGCTGACCGCGGAGAGCGGGTTGCCGACCAGGAAGACCAGCAGCGCGCCGAGGCCGAGCCCGGGGCCGCCGAGCAGTGCGCCCAGCCCGGCGACGGCACCGGCGGCCGCGAGCGCGAAGAGCCCGATCGCCCCGGCCTCCGCCGCCGGGTCGCCCCCGATCACCCCGAGCCAGCCGTGCAGCACGGCGGTGCCGACCAACGCGGCGAGCAGGGCGTAGCCGAGCAGCCCGACCAGCCGGGCGCGCCGGCCGGTGACCAGGACGGTGAGCATGACGCCGACGAGCATGCTGGTCAGCGCCAACGGCAGGAAACCGGCGGCGAAGCCGGCCCCGCGCGGGTCGTCCGGGTCGGCGGGCACCACCGCCGTGACCGGCACCGGCCGTCCACCGGAGAGCCCGGCCGCCGCCTCGGTGAGCAGGGCCGCCACGGTGGGGCTCGCGCCCGGGGCGGTGTGCAGCCCGACGCCGTCGGGGCCGACGACGAAGGCGGCGTACACCTCGCGGTCGCGTAGCGACCGGTCGGCCGCGGCGGCGTCCGGCAGTTCGGTGACGGTGAAGGCGCCGGGGCGGGCCGCCGCCAGCCGGCCGGCCAGTTCCGCGGTGGCCGGCGCCGGCCCGGCGACGGCGACCGGCAGGTCGCGCGGCGCCAGGTTCGCGGCGGGCCCCGCGAAGAGGGGTACGAGCAGCGCCTGCGCCGTCACCGCGAGGGCGGCGAGCAGCACGGCGAGCAGCATCGGGGACCGGGGTGACCGGGACATGCCCACTCCTTAAAACGAACGCTCGTTCTCTTTAGGGTCAGCGTGCGCTCCGGAGCCGCCAGGAGTCAAGAACGAGCGTTCGTTTTACACTGTGGGTCATGCCACGCGTATCGGACGCCCACCTCGCGGCCCGCCGACAGCAGATCCTCGACGCCGCCCGGCGCTGCTTCCTGCGCGACGGCTTCCACAACACCTCGATGCAGGACGTGATCGCCGAGGCAGGGCTGTCGGTCGGCGCGGTCTACCGCTACTTCCCGAGCAAGAACGACCTGATCACCTCGATCGCCCAGTCGGTGATCGGCGGGGCGGACGCGGTCTTCGCCGAGCTGGCCGCCGCCGAGCCGCCGCTGCCCCTGGTCGAGGCGCTGGACCGGGCACTGACCTACGTCGACGCGCAGGCCGGCGAGGACGGCATCCTGCCGCTGGCGATCCAGGTGTGGAGCGAGTCGCTGCGCGACCCGGCGCTGGCGGTGTTCGTGAACGCGACGTACAGCGGCTTCCGGGACCGCTTCACGCTGCTGGCCCGGCGGGCCCGGGAGGCGGGTGAGCTGCCCCCCGACGCCGACCCCGAGGCCGTCGGCACCGCACTGTTCGGCCTGGTCCCGGGCTACCTGATGCAGAAGGTGCTCACCGGCCGCCCGGACCGCCGCAGCTACCTCACCGGCGTCCGCACCCTGCTCGGCCACCCACCCGCCTGACCCAGCGCCCGCCGGACCCGGGTCAGGACAGCCGCCAGACCTGGAACGTGGGGCCGTCGGCGGGGAGGGTGACCACGCCGTCGGCGTCCGGGCGCAGCGCCGGGGCGCCGCCGTACGCGTTCTCCCCCGCCCCGAGGCCGGTCAGCCGGACGGGCCGGCCGGCGGCCCGGCGGGCGAGCACCAGCACCGCCCCGGTCGGGGCCTCGCGCAGGAAGACCAGGGTGTCGGCGTCGGCGTGCACCCGACGCAGGCCGCCGTGGCGCAGTGCCGGCTCGTCGCGGCGCAGCGCCAGCAGCCCCCGGTACGCGGCGAAGGTGGCCCGGTCCCAGCTCTCCGGCCGGTGCCACGGCATCGGGGTCCGCGAACCCTCGCCGTTGGTGCCGGTCAGCCCCAGCTCGTCCCCGGCGAAGACCACCGGGGTGCCCGGCATGGTGGCGAGCAGGCCGGCGGCCACCTCCTGCCGGGCGGCGTCGCCGACCACAGTGCGGATCCGGGCCGAGTCGTGCGAGCCGAGCAGTTGCCACGAGTGGGTGTACGAGCGCCAGGAGATCAGCGACCGGTAGGTGTCCATGGTGGCCAGCACGGCCTCGGCGTCGCGCCGCCGCACCCCGCCGGGGGTGCCGAGGAAGTTCGGCACCGGCTCGTCGCCGTGCCGCAGCCAGGACCAGACCGGGTCGGTGAAGCCGACGTAGTTCATCGTCCCGTGCCAGCCGTCCCGGTCCAGGTCGCCGGTGTGGTCGTGGCCGTGCTCGGCGAGGAGCAGGCCGTCGGGGCGGGTGTCGGCGACCACCTCGCGCAGCAGCCGCGCCACCTCGTGGGTGTACGCGTCCGCGCCGCGCCGGCCGGTCATGTTGGCCACGTCGACCCGCCAGCCGTCCAGCCCGTACGGCGGGCGCAGCCAGCGCCGCAGCAGCGAGTCGTCGGCGGTGGCGAAGCGCCGGCGCAGCTCCGCGCTGCCCCAGTTCAGCTTCGGCAGCGACTTGACCCCGTTCCAGGACTCGTACTGGCCGGTGGCCTCGTCGAAGTAGTACAGCTCCCGCTCGGCGGCCCGCACGTCCGAGGCGGCGGTGGTGAACCACTCGTGCGCGTCGCCGGTGTGGTTGCTGGTGATGTCGCCGAGCAGCCGCCAGCCCCGGGCCCGGACGGCATCGGCGAGCCGGGCCAGCGCGGCGTCCCCGCCGAGCAACGGGTCGACGGTGTCGAAGCTGGCCGCGTCGTAGCGGTGGTTGGAGCGGGCCGGGAAGATCGGGGTGAGGTAGAGGGTGTTCACGCCGAGCCGGGCCAGGTGGTCCAGGCGCTCGGTTATTCCGTCCAGGTCGCCACCGTAGAACTGGTGGGGCGTCTCCGGGCCGCGACCGATCACCGGGGTGTCCCAGTCGCACGGGATCGCCCAGTCCGGCGGCGTACGGCCGGCGGCGGCCGCGGAGCGGGCGAACCGGTCCGGGAAGATCTGGTAGATCACCGCGTCCCGCGCCCAGGCCGGCGGCGGGGCGTAGCTGACCAGCTTGAAGTCGCCGTTGTCCGGCACGTCGTGGGAGATCACGCCGGCGGCGTTGAGCCAGCGGTAGCCGGTGGTCCCGGAGAGCATGAAGCGGTAGTTGCTGACCGGGTTGCGGACCTCGACGTCGGCCCGCCACCAGACCTCGCCGCCCTCGGTGCGGTCGACCACCGCCTCGGCGAACCGGGGCTCGCCGTCGCCGGTGGTCCGCACGTGCACGGTGCGCACGTCGGCGCCCGCCGGGACCCGGACGAAGACCGGCACGGTCTGACCGAGCGCCGGCTCCTGCTCGGGTACGTACAGGGCGGATCCGTCGTGGTGCGGCTGCGGGGACATGGTGGAGCCCTTCGGGTCGGCCGGACGGGGAGAGGAAGGGGTCTCCGCCGCGGCCGGTCTCCCGGCCGCGGCGGTCAACCCGTGACTGCTCCGGTGCACGTCGTCCCGACGCCCTTGCCGCAGCGTGCGATTGGTCGGAGGGGTGGGCGCTCTCCGCGCAACCCGGGCTGATCAGTCCAGCCCCGCGCACCACTCGGCCCGGCCCATGTATGGACCCGGACCACTCAGCCCGGCCGTTGCACGGACCCGGACCACTCAGCTCGCGCTGCGCGAAGAGCGGCCACCCCTCCGATTCATCCCTTGACGGCTCCGGCGGTGAGACCGGAGACGATGTACCGCTGAAGGAACTGGAACACCAGCACCGTCGGGACGGCGGTGAGCAGGGTGCCCGCCGCGAAGATCCCGAAGTTGTTGTTGCGCTCACCCGCCACCAGACCGAACATGCCGACCGCGAGAGTCTTGGACTCGGCGTTGGTGAGGAACACGTTTGCGATCAGGAACTCGTTGATCGTGCCGATGAAGGCGAGCAGCCCGGTCACCGCCAGGATCGGCGCCACCAGCGGCAGCATGATCCGGAAGAAGACCTGGGCATGCGTCGCGCCGTCCATGGTCGCCGACTCGTCCAGCTCCCGCGGCAGCGTGTCGAAGAATCCCTTCATCAGCCAGGTGTTCACGCCCAGCGCCCCACCCAGGTAGAGCAGCAGCAGGCCCCACGGCGTGTTGAAGCCGATCGCCGGCCACAGGTCGGTAACCGTGGTGAAGATCAGGAAGATCGCCACGATGGCCAGGAACTGCGGGAACATCTGGATCAGCAGCAGCGAGAGCAGCCCGACCCGACGGCCGGCGAAGCGCATCCGGGAGAAGGAGTACGCCGCCAGCGCCGAGAGGAAGATCGAGGCGAAGCTCGCCACCCCGGCGACGACCAGCGAGTTGAGGAACCACCACCCGAACGGGGTGCGGTCGAAGAGGTTGGTGAAGTTCTCGAACGACACGCCACTGGTCGGCACCAGGTCCGTGGAGGAGAGGGTGCCGAGGGGGTTGAGCGCCGCGGAGAGCACGAACAGGATCGGGAAGAGGCTGAACGCCACCGCCACCACCCCGACCACGTGCCGCCAGCCGACCTGGGCGAACCAGCGGTTCTTCCGCCTGCCGGCCGCGGTGCTCCGGGCGCCCGGGGCGTTCGCGTGGGTGCTCACGAGTACACCTCCTCCTGCTTGCGGGTCCGCGAGAAGCTGACCGCGGAGACCACCGCGACGATCGTGAAGATGAAGATCGAGACCGCCGCCGCCAGGCCGAACTGGGCGCCCTGGGCACCGAAGGCCAGCCGGTAGGTGTACGTGATCAGCAGGTCTGTCGCGCCGGAGGTCGGGTTGTCCGCCGGGAACGGTCCACCCTCTGTGGTCAGGTAGATCGCGTTGAAGTTGTTGAAGTTGTACGCGAACGACGAGATCAGCAGCGGGGAGAGCGCCACCAGCAGCAGCGGCAGGGTGACCGCGCGGAACGACTGCCAGGGCGACGCGCCGTCGACCGAGGTGGCCTCGGTGAGCTCGCGCGGGATCGCCTGCAGCGCACCGGTGGCGACCAGGAACATGTACGGGTAGCCCAGCCAGAGCTGTACCAGGATCACCGCGATTCGGGCGGACCAGTCCTGCCCGAACCAGTCGACGCCGAGCCCGAACAGGTTGTTGATCAGACCGAAGTCGGTGTTGAACATGTCCCGCCAGACCAGCAGCATCGCGAACGACGGCATCGCGTACGGCAGGATCAGCAGGATCCGGTAGAGGTTGGTGCCGCGCATCCGCGGCGAGTGCAGCGCCAGCGCGATGGCCAGGCCGAGCAGAAAGGTGAAGCCGGTCGAGCCGAGCGCGAAGGCGAAGTTCCAGACCAGGGTGCCGAAGAACGGGCCAGAGATGGCCGGGTCGGTGAGCACCCGATCGAAGTTCTTCAGCCCGACGTTGACCTTCCAACCCTGGGCCAACTGCTCGCCGTCGGCGGCGACGAACGCGCCGATCTCGTCGTCGGCCGTCCAGGTCCTACCGGTCTCGGTGTCCTTGACGCAGTCGCACCCGGCGTCGTAGGCCCGGATCGCCCTGCCCTCGTACGCGCGGGAGAGACCGGAGGAGCGCAGCGCGCCGCCGGAGGTCGGGACCACCAGGTCGGTGATCTCCTTGCTGCGGGCGCTGGCCTGGCCGAAGTTGAGCACCTGATAGCCCTCGGCGGCGGTTACCTTGCCGCCCGGCGCCACGGTGACCTCGGCGGCGTCGAGCGGGGTCAGGCCGCCAGCGTCGCCGGCGGAGACGGTGCCGCTCTTCGGGTCGGTCACCAGGAAGACCAGCGGCCCGGTGGCCGGGTCGCCCTTGGTGGCGACGGAGAGGGGGTACTGGGTGGAGCCGGGGACCTGCTTCACCGACGAGCTCTGGATGGCGACGATCGCGTCGGACTTCTCGCCGCGGTGACCGTCGCCGAAGTTCGTGAAGGCGGTGCTCGCGGTGTAGAGCACCGGGAAGATCTGGAAGGCGATCAGGAAGATCGTTCCGGGAACCAGGTACTTCGCCGGGATGTGTCGGCGGGTGAGGTACAGGTAGAACAAGCCGGCGGTGGTGGCCGACAGGATGGCTAGCCCGACCCACTTCTCGGCCTCGATGAGCGGGAAGGCCGCCCAGATCGCGATCCCGGCCACCAGGCCGAGCAGGACCACCTTGACCACGAGGCCGGTCAGGGTGATCGGCGCGTGGTGCCGCGCGTCACGGGACTTGCGCGGGAGCCCGGAGCGGGCGGGCTCCCGGCCCGGGGTCTGCGTGGCAGACCCCGGGCCGGACAGCGACGCGCTCATTACTTGATCTGACCGGAGATCGTCTTGCCGGCGGCGGTGACGGTCTTGGTCGGGTCGGCGCCACCGATGACGGCGGCCTCGGCCTTGCCGAACGGGTCCCAGATCGCGGCCATGGCCGGGATCGCCGGGAGCACCTGGCCGTTCTTGCCGGCCTCGGAGAACTTGGCCAGGTCCGGGTCGGTGCCCTTGACCTGGTCGAAGGCGGCGGTCAGTGCCGGCGGACGCGGCTCGGCGTTGTACAGCGCCACGGCCAGCTCGGGCTTGGTCACGTAGTTGGTGACGAACTCCTGGGCCAGGGCCTTGTTCTTGCCCTTGGCGGCGACGTAGAACGACTGGACGCCCACGAACGGCTGCGCCTCCTTGCCACCGGCGAAGCCGGGGACCGGGGAGATGTCGTACTTGATGCCGGCCTTCTTGGCGTCGGCGATCGCCCACGGGCCAGAGACCAGGTAGGCGCACTTCTTGCCGGTGAAGGTGGCGATCGAGTTCTCGCCGGTGATGGAGCGCTTCAACGCACCGTCACCCTTCTCACCGAGCTTGGCGATCTTCTGGAACGCCGCGATCGACTCCGGCTTGCCCACGCCCAGGTCCTTCGGGTCGTAGTCGCCGTTGGCGGCGGTGCCGAAGAGGTAGCCGCCGGCCGAGGTGTACAGCGGGTAGATGTGGTACGCGTCGCCGTTCTGCCCGGACTGGAGGCAGAGGATCTCGCTGGCCTTCTTCTCGGCCTTGAGCTTCTTGCCGGAGGCGACCAGGTCCTCAATCGTCTTCGGCGCCTCGGGGGCCAGCTCGGTGTTGCGGATCAGCGCGATGTTCTCGGTCGCGTACGGCACGCCGTAGACCTGGCCGTTGAAGGTCACGGCCTTGACGGCGGTCTCGTTGAAGGCGCTCTTCTGCTCGGCGGCGAGCTGCACCGGGTCGATGGCGCCGTTCTGGACCAGGTTGCCGATCCAGTCGTGCGCGCCGACCACGACGTCCGGGCCGCTGCCCTGCTGGGAGGCGGTGACGAAGTTGGTCTGCAGGTCCTTGGAGACGGCCTGCACCTCGACGGTGACGCCGTTCTCCTGGCCGAACTTCTCACCGAACGGCTTGAGGGCCGCCGCCCGCTTGTCGTCGGCCCAGATGACGAGCTTGCCGCTCGCGGCCTTGGGGGAATCCTTGGCGGCCGGCTCGTCCTTGCTGTTGTCGCCGCAGCCGGACGCCGCGAGCGCCAGACCGAGAACGGCGACCACACCCGCGGTACGGATGCGCATCGGTACTCCTGTCGTTGTGGCGGCCGCCGGGGGAAGGGCGGCCCGCCAGTGGGAACCTCTGTAAGTTCTTGCCAACCGGCGCTGCGGTGCTGCGCCGCTGCTCTCGCATGTTGCGGGGACGTTAGCAAGAGGTTGCAGGGAATGGAAGGGCTTGCAGGAGCGTACGCAAGAACTTGCCCGTGAGCTAAAGTTCCGCCATGCGCGCTCGACTGTCCGACATCGCCCAGCAGGCCGAAGTCAGCGAGGCCACGGTGTCGCGGGTGCTCAACGACCGCCCCGGCGTGGCCCCCGAGACCCGGCAGGCCGTCCTGACCGCCCTCGACGTGCTCGGTTACGAGCGCCCCGCCCGGCTGCGCAAGCGCAGCGCCGGGCTCGTCGGGCTGGTCGTCCCAGAGCTGGACAACCCCATCTTCCCGATGTTCGCCCAGGTCATCGAGTCGACCCTGGCCCAGAGCGGGTTCACCCCGGTGCTGTGCACCCAGACCCCTGGCGGGGTCACCGAGGACGAGTACGTCGAGATGCTGCTGGACCGGCAGGTCTCCGGGATCGTCTTCGTCTCCGGCCTGCACGCCGACACCGCCGCCAACCACGACCGGTACCGCGCGCTGATCGCCCGCCCGCTGCCCGTCGTGATGATCAACGGGTACGTCCCGAACGTCGCCGCCCCCTTCGTCTCCTGCGACGACGGCGAGGCCGCCGAGCTGGCCGTCGCGCACCTGGTCGCGCTCGGCCACCGCCGGATCGGCCTGATCACCGGCCCGGACCGGTTCGTGCCGGTGCAGCGCAAGGTGGCCGGCTGGCGGACCGCGATGACCCGGCTCGCCGGCGCCGCCGAGCAGGACCTGGCCGAGCTGGCCGAACTCTCGCTATTCGGCGTGGAGGGCGGCGAGGCGGCCGCCGGCCGGCTGATCGAACGCGGGGTCACCGGCGTCGTCTGCGGCTCCGACCTGATGGCGCTCGGCGCGATCAGGGCGGCCCGGCAGCGCGGCATGTCGGTCCCGCAGGACCTCTCGGTGGTCGGCTACGACGACTCGCCGCTGATGGCCTTCACCGATCCACCGCTGACCACCATGCGCCAGCCGGTCGCCGCGATGGCGGTCGCCGCGGTGCGGGCCCTGGTCGACGAGATCAACGGGCACGCCGCCCCGCACTCGGAGTACCTGTTCCGCCCGGAGCTGGTGGTGCGCGGTTCCACCGCGGTCGTCCGCCCGGCCGGCGCCAACCCGGCCCAGGGCGGCACCCGGCACCGGCCGGCGCCGCCCGCCCTCGCCGTCCCGGCCTGACCGACCCGAGCGCCCCGGACGGCCGCCACGACGGCGGCCGCCCCGGTGCCGTCCCGTCTGCCGGGACGGCCGCACCGGGCCGCCCGGCCGACCGGAGGCCGCGAGCCATCATTTCTTGCGCAAGGAATGCTTGACTCTTGCAGCAATCGGGCGGCATTCTGCACTGACATCCGCTCTCCCGGGCCCACTCCGGGTGCTCCTCAGAACGGGGACCGTCACCGATGACCGACGCCACCAACCCGGCACCGCCGGCCGCCGACGCCGACTGGTGGCGGTCCGCGGTCGTCTACCAGGTCTACGTCCGCAGCTTCGCCGACGCCGACGGCGACGGCGTCGGCGACCTCCGGGGCATCCGGGAGCGGCTGCCGTACCTGCGCGACCTCGGGGTCGACGCGCTCTGGTTGACCCCCTTCTACACCTCGCCGCAGGTCGACGCCGGCTACGACGTCGCCGACTACCGCGACGTCGACCCGCTGTTCGGCACGCTCACCGACTTCGACGCGATGATCACCGACGCGCACGCCCTCGGGCTGCGGATCATCGTCGACCTGGTGCCCAACCACACCTCCAGCGCGCACCCCTGGTTCCAGGCCGCGCTGGCCGCCGGCCCCGGCTCGCCGGAGCGGGAGCTCTACCTCTTCGCGGACGGCAAGGGCGAGCACGGCGAGCTGCCCCCGAACGACTGGGAGAGCATCTTCGGCGGCCCGGCCTGGACCCGGCTGCCGGGCGGCCAGTGGTACCTGCACCTGTTCGACCCGGCCCAGCCCGACCTGAACTGGCGGCACCCGCGGGTGCGCGCCGAGTTCGAGGGCGTGCTCCGCTTCTGGCTGGACCGTGGCGTCGACGGGTTCCGGATCGACGTGGCGCACGGGATGATCAAGGCCGAAGGGCTGCCGGACGTCGGCTTCAGCTCGATGACCACCGGCCAGCGCCAGTCCGAACTGCTCGGCAAGGGCCGCCTGCCCTACTTCGACCAGGACGAGGTGCACGAGATCTACCGTGCCTGGCGGCCGATCCTGGACAGCTACCCGGGCGGCCGGATGGCGGTGGCCGAGGCGTGGGCGGAGACCCCGCAGCGGCTGGCCCGCTACATCGGCCCGGACGAGCTGCACCAGGCGTTCAGCTTCGACTTCCTCGACGCCACCTGGTCGGCCGACTCGTTCCGCAAGGTCATCGACACCGCGCTGGCCGAGTCCACCATCGTCGGCGCCCCGACCACCTGGGTGCTGTCCAACCATGACCGGCAGCGGCACGTCACCCGGTACGGCGATGGCGAGGTCGGCCTGCGCCGGGCCCGGGCCGCCGCCCTGCTGATGCTGGCCCTGCCCGGCTGCGCCTACGTCTACCAGGGCGAGGAGCTGGGCCTGCCGGAGGTGCTGGACCTCCCCGACGAGCTGCGCCAGGATCCGGCGTTCCTGCGTACCGGGGAGAGCCGCGACGGTTGCCGGGTGCCGATCCCGTGGAGCGGCGAGCTGGCCCCGTACGGCTTCGGCCCGGAGGGCAGCGAGCTGAGCTGGCTGCCGGCCCCGGCGACCTGGCGTGCCCTCTCGGTGGCCGCCCAGACCGGCGTCGCCGGCTCCACCCTGGAGCTGTACCGCGCCGCGCTGCGCATCCGGCACGAGCACCCGGCGCTGGCCGGCACGACCGGCGGGGTGACCTGGCTGGAGGGCGGGCCCGGCATGCTCGCCTTCAGCCGCACCGGCGGCGGGACCACGCTGACCTGCGTGGTCAACATCAGCGGCGCAGCGGCCCTCGTCGAGGGGTACGGCCCGCCGCTCGTCGCGAGCGAGGACCTCACCGAGCAGGGATCGGGTCATCTCCTGCCGGTGGACGCAGCTGCGTGGTTCGAACGGCGCTGAGCCGGGTAACCCGCCATTGACCTGGTCGTCCGTTGTGCTCCGCGCCGACGGGCGACTGGGCCTGCCGACCCCTTGTGGTGGGGGGTGAGGTGGCACCGGCGCCTCGGGGAGTTCCCCGGGGCGCCGGTGTCCGTTTCCGGCGCTGACGGGTCAGCGGCCCTTGCGCCGCAGCAGCTCCGAGATCCGCGCGAAGCCGGCCCGCAGCTCGTCCTCGCTGGGTGCCGGCTGCGGCGCGACCGGGTGCTCGGCCCGCGCGGCCGCCTGCTCCAGCTCCTCGTCGAGCACGTCCTCGAAGTCCCCGTAGAGGTCGGACTCGTCGATCCGGGCCGCCTCGTCCTCGGCGGCGATCTGCGCGGCGGCGATCTCGCCGCGCACCTCCTCGGCCGACAACGCCGGCACCAGCGGCTCGACCACCGCCATCAGCTGCTCCTCGGCCACCACCGCCTCGGCCAGGGCCAGGGCGTGCGGGCGCTCGTACGGGCCGCAGACCACCGGCTCCCACTCGGCGGGGTCGCCGAGGGGGCCGAACGTGATGATCCACGGCAGGCCGAGCATCGGCGAGTCGTCCGGCAGGTCCAACGTCACGAGTGCGCCCACGCGCTCATCATGGCCGGTCCCGGCGGGAAGGTGAGTGGCATTTGCGGCAACTGCCGGTTCGCGCATCGGTCGGTTTCCTGACCTGTTCGTCCGTCGACTCAGCCCGGGCGGGCGGCGTCGAGAGCGGCGCGGACCAGGGCGAGTGCCCGATCCGGCGGCAAGCCGAGCCGCACCGCCTCGTCGGCGTACCGGGCCGCCGCCCGCTGCAACCGGTCGGTCGCATCGTCCCGGCCCGGCGCGACGTACGTCCCGTGCCGCCCCCGGGTCTCCAGCAGCCCGGCCGCCTCCAGCTCCCGGTACGCCCGCGCCACGGTGTTCGCCGCCAGCCCCAGCTCGGCGGCGAACTGGCGCACCGGCGGCAGCCGGGTGCCCACCGGCAGCCGCCCGTCGCCGATCATCGCGGCCAACTGCCCGCGCACCTGCTCGTACGGGGGCACCGCCGACCCCGGGTCGATCTCGATCAGCACGTCAGCCCGCCCCTCCCGGCGTCCCCGGATCGGTGTCCGGGTCCTTGTCGACGTCGAGGTCCGCCGGGACGGGCCCGTCGGAGAGGTCGACCACCCGCCCGTGCCGGCTGGTCGCGGCGAGCGCCGCGCCGAAGAGCACCAACTGGTTGAGCAGGTACAGGTAGAGCAGCAACCCGACCGCGCTGGCCACCACCGTGTACGCCGGGTTCCGCTCGGTGCGCACCACGTAGTAGCGCCCGACGGTGTTGAGCAGTGTGATGCCCACCGCGACGATCAGCACCACCGGCCGCAGCCGCCGGCGACTCATCCGCAGCCGGGGCACCGCCACCAGCAGCGCCGTCGCCAGCACCGCGTTGACCACCACGCTGAGCGCCGCGCTGACCGTGGTCAGCCCGACCGAGCCGGTGGCCCGCAGCAGGAAGCGCAGCAGGGACTCCAGGGCGTCGACGGCCGCCACCGAGATGCCGAGCATCACGAAGACCAGCAGCAGCACGCCCAGGTCGACCAGGCGGCGCACCACCAGGTTGCCGGGCTGCTGGTTGAAGCCGTACATCAGCCGCTGCGAGGAGCGGATCGCCTCCACCCAGCCGATCCCGGTGAAGACCAGGATGACCAGGCCGATCACGCCGACGGTGTTGCTGCTCTCGGCGATCTGCCCGGGGTCGAGGAACGGCAGGTTCTCCCGCAGGAAGTCCGCCGCGGCGTCGCTGACCTCGTCGTTGTCCTCCAGGATCGCCCCGAAGATCGAGTACGCCACCAGGGCGAGCGCGAAGACCGCGAAGAAGCCGTAGTAGGCGATCGCCGCGGCCAGCCGCCCGCCCAGCACGTTCCCGTAGAGGTCGATGGCCCGCCAGAGGTGGTCGAAGCGGGGCCACCGGTGCCGGGCCGTGGTGAACCGGCGGTCGATCCCGCCCGTCAGCCGGCCCCACGCGTCCACCACGTCATCCTCGCCGATCTCCCGCCGCGGGCGGGCCTGTGGCCACCGGCCCGGTCAGCCGCCGAGCCGGAAGTCCCGGCGGGGTTGCCACCGGGTCGCACCGCTGTGCGAGAAGAGCGTGAACGAGTCCACCTCGAACATGGCCGAGAAGTCGGCCAGGTCCTCGTACGCCCGGTCCAGCGCCTCGGGGGCGACGTCCTGCGCGACCGTGACGTGCGGGTGGTACGGGAAGCGGGCCTCCCGGTGCAGCTCGGGTGCGGCGTTGATGGCGGCGGCGAGCAGCTCGCACTCGCTGATCCCGGCGGCCACCGTCACGAACACCACCTGGGTCACCGGCCGGAACGTGCCCGTGCCGCGCAGGTGCAGGGTGAACGGCAGGTGCCGGGCGGCCACCCGGCTCAGGTGCTCCTCGACCGCCGGCAGCGCCACCACCGGGATCTCGGTGGGCCCGAGCAGCGTCACGTGCGCCGGGACCACCTGCGGGTCGCCGGACTCGGCCCGCCGCCGGGTGAGCATGCCGCCCCACGGCTCCGGGACGTCCACCGCGATCCCGATCTGGATGGTGCCGCCGTCCACCGGCGCCCCGTCCCTGCGATCCACGCTCCGCGCCACCCCTCCACCCGTACCCGTCGGCCCGGAGCCGCTACTCGAAGCGGACCGGGGGGAAGAACCCGATCCGGTCGTACGCGGCGCGCAGCGTCGGCGCGGCGACCGCGCGGGCCTTCTCGGCGCCGGCGGCGAGCAGCTTGTCCAGCTGCGCCGGGTCGTCGAGGTAGGCGCGGGTGCGCTCCTGGATCGGGGTGACGAACTCCCGGACCACCTCGCCGAGGTCCTTCTTGAGGTCGCCGTAGCCCTTGCCGGCGTACGCGGCGACCAGGTCGTCGATGCTCCGGCCGGACAGCGCCGAGTAGATGGTCAGCAGGTTGGAGATGCCCGGCTTGGTCTCGGTGTCGAAGACGATCTCGCGGCCGGTGTCGGTCACCGCGGAGCGGATCTTCTTGGCCGAGCGGGCCGGCTCCTCCAGCAGGTCGATGATGCCGGCCGGCGAGGACGACGACTTGGACATCTTCGCCGTCGGGTCCTGCAGGTCGGTGATCTTCGCGGTGTCCTTGACGATGTGCGGGGCGGGCACCGTGAAGGTCGGGCCGAACAGCGAGTTGAACCGCTGCGCCAGGTCGCGGGAGAGCTCCAGGTGCTGGCGCTGGTCCTCGCCGACGGGCACCGCGTTGGCCTGGTAGAGCAGGATGTCGGCGGCCTGCAGGATCGGGTACGTGAAGAGGCCGACGCTGGCCCGCTCGCTGCCCTGCTTCTGCGACTTGTCCTTGAACTGCGTCATCCGGCTGGCCTCGCCGAAACCGGTGATGCAGCCCAGCACCCAGGCCAGCTGCGAGTGCTCGGGCACCTGCGACTGGACGAACAGGGTGCTGCGCTCCGGGTCGATCCCGACCGCGAAGAGCTGCGCGGCGGCCACCCGGGAGCGCTGCTTCAGCACGGCCGGGTCGTGCCCCGCGGTGATCGCGTGCAGGTCGACCACGCAGTAGAACGCGTCGTGGGTCTCCTGCAGCGCCACCCAGTGCCGCACCGCCCCGAGATAGTTGCCGAGGTGGAACGAGTCGGCCGTCGGCTGGATGCCGGAGAAGACGCGCGGGCGGGCGGGAACGTCGGACATGACGGCAATTCTGTCAGCAACGCCCGGCGTACGTCATGACGGGCCGGCGGGTCGGCTCGCCGCCGGCCCGGCGGGGGTGGTGACCTCGCGCCGCTGCTCCGGCAGGCGGGCCGCGGAGACCGCGACCCGGGACACCCGGCGCCCCTCCAGGGCCAGCACCCGCAGCAGCCAGCCGTCGACCGGCTCGTCCGGCGCCTCGGCGTCGACGGAGGACACCGGCACCTCGTCGCCGGCCACCGGCAGCCGGCCGAGCGCCGCCATCAGGTAGCCGCCGACCGTCTCGTACGGCCCGACGGGCAGCGGCACCCCGGTGCGCTCGGCGAAGTCGGCGAGGTTGAGCCGGCCGTCCACCACGGCGGGCAGGCCCGCGTGCGCGGGCTCGAGGTCGCCGTCGTACTCGTCGTGGATCTCCCCGACCAGCTCCTCGATCAGGTCCTCACACGTGACGATGCCGGCGGTGCCGCCGTACTCGTCGACCACCACCGCCAGGTGGTGTCCCTCCTTGCGCATCTCGGTCAGGGCGGCGAGCACCCGCTTGCTGCCGGGCAGCTGTTTCACCTCGCGGGTCAGCTCGCCTACGGTGGTGCACGGGTCGAGGTCGGGGCGGAGCAGCACGTCCCGCAGGTGCACGAAGCCGACCACGTCGTCCTGGGTGCCGTCGACCACCGGGTAGCGGGTGTGCGTCTCGGCCCGGACCACCCGCTCGGCCTCGGCGATGGTCAGCCCGGCGGAGAGGAAGACGACCTCGGTGCGGGGCATCATCACCTCACGGACCAGGCTCGCGCCGGCCACCAGCACCTCGTCGATGATCCGCCGCTCGTCCGGGTCCAGCCGGGTGTTGGCCGCGACGAGGTCGCGCAGCTCGTCCTCGCTGATCCGCTCCCGCCCGGCCGCCGGGCTGGCGCCGAGCAGGTCGGTGACGAGGCGGGTGGCGCCGTCGGCGGCCCGGACGACGAGCCGGGCCACCGCCCGGGCGATCGGCCCGGGCCGGCGTCGGGGCCGCCCCGACGCGCGTCGACGCAGCCCGGGACCGCCCGCTTCCCGCATGAAAAAGATGGTAAGGCTGCGTGTCACCGCCGGCCGGCGATGTTCGGATCTGTTCAGTCGTGAAGGTTTATGATGGAATGAGGCCGGGCCGCGACGCTGAGCGCGGGCACAGCGTGCGGCCGTAGGGTGATCACGAACGGCCGCGACGGGACGCGGCCAGGCAGGAGGACCCGACGTGAAACTGCTCGTCACCGGCGGCGCCGGCTTCATCGGCAGCGTGGTGACCCGGATGCTGCTCGACAACGGCCACGACGTGACGGTCCTCGACGACCTGCGCACCGGCCACCGGGCCGCGCTCGCGCCGGACGCCACCCACGTCGAGCTGCCCGTCCACGAGGCCGCCCGGGTGCTCACCCCGGAGGCCGGCTTCGACGGGGTGCTGCACTTCGCCGCGCTGATCGCCGCCGGCGAGTCGATGGTCAAGCCGGAGCTGTACTGGCACGCCAACACGGTCAGCTCGATCGCCCTGATCGACGCCGTCCGCGCCGCCCGGGTGCCCCGGCTGGTCTTCTCCTCCACCGCCGCCGTCTACGGCAACCCCACCGAGCTGCCCATCCCGGAGACCGCGGCCAAGGCCCCCACCAACACGTACGGGGCCACCAAGCTCGCCGTCGACATGGCGCTCACCTCCGAGGCGATCGCCCACGACCTGGCCACCGTCTCGCTGCGCTACTTCAACGTCGCCGGGGCGTACCTCCGCGACGACCTGGCGATCGGCGAACGGCACGACCCGGAGACCCACCTGATCCCGATCGCGCTGGACGTCGCCGCCGGCCGGCGGGAGAAGCTCCAACTCTTCGGCGACGACTACCCCACCGTCGACGGCACCTGCGTGCGCGACTACATCCACGTGGCGGACCTGGCCCGGGCCCACCTGCTGGCGCTCAGCGCCGCCGTGCCCGGCCGGCACCGGATCTACAACCTGGGCAACGGCAACGGCTTCACCAACCGCCAGGTGGTCGACGTGGTCCGCGAGGTCACCGGACACCCGCTGCCGGTGGAGATCGCGCCGCGCCGCGAGGGCGACCCGGCCGAGCTGGTCGCCTCCGCCGCGCTGGCCCGCGAGGAGCTGGGCTGGACGCCGGAGAAGCCGACCCTGCACGACATGGTCGGCGACGCCTGGGCCTTCTACCGCGCGCACGTGCTGGGGCAGCGATGAGCGGGCCGGCCGCGCAGACCGCGCCGCCCGGGGCCGCGTCGGGCGACGTCGCGGCCCGCGCCGCCGCCGGCTTCCACGCCGGGTACGGCGAGCCGCCCGCCGGCCGCTGGGCGGCTCCCGGCCGGGCCAACCTGATCGGCGAGCACACCGACTACAACGACGGCTTCGTGCTCCCCTTCGCGCTGACCCTGCGGACCGTGGTCGCCGCCGCCCCGCAGCCCGGTGAGCGGTGGACGGTCCGGTCCGAGCTCTCCGCCGAGGCCGTGGAGTTCGGCGCCGACGAGGTCGACGAGCCGGGCCGGGTCACAGGTTGGGCGGCGTACGTGGCCGGGGTCGTCTGGGCGCTGCGCGAGGCCGGGTACGACGTGCCCGGTGCCCGGCTGGCGATCGCCTCCGACGTCCCGGTCGGCTCCGGCCTCTCCTCCTCGGCGGCCATCGAGGCGGCGGCGCTCGCCGCCCTGCTGGACCTGGGCGGGCTGGACCTGCCCGCCGAGAAGCAGCCACGGCTGGCCCAGCGGGCCGAGAACGCCTACGTCGGCGCGCCCACCGGGATCATGGACCAGTCCGCGGTGATCCGCTGCCGGGAGGGGCACGCCCTCTTCCTGGACTGCCGCACCGAGGCCGTCGAACACATCCCGTTCGACCTCGACGCCGCCGGGCTGGCCGTGCTCGTCATCGACAGCCGCGCACCGCACCGACACGCCGACGGCGAGTACGCCTCCCGCCGCGCCGCCTGCGAACGGGCCGCCTCGCTGCTCGGGGTGCCGGCGCTGCGGGACGTGCCGGTCGCCGACCTCGACGCCGCGCTGGCCCGGCTCGACGACGACGAGATCCGCCGCCGGGTCCGGCACGTGGTGACCGAGAACCAGCGGGTGCTGGACACCGCCGACCTGCTCCGCGCCGGCCGGGTACGCGAGATCGGCCCGCTGCTCACCGCCTCGCACGCCTCCATGCGGGACGACTTCGAGATCACCGTCCCGGAGATCGACACCGCGGTCGAGGCGGCCCTGGCGGCCGGCGCGCTCGGCGCCCGGATGACCGGCGGCGGCTTCGGCGGCTGCGTCCTCGCCCTGGTCGACGCCGACCGGGCCGACGCCGTCGCCCGCACCGTGACGGACGCCTACACCGACCGCGGCTTCCCCGCCCCCACCCACGTCACGGTCCTCCCCGCCCCCGGCGCCACCCGCCTCGACTAACCCCCCCTCGCCCCCCGACGTCGGGGGCCACTTACAGAGAAAGAGTGGCTATCCACGCTGGAATAGCCACTCTTTCTCTGTAAGTGCGTCCGCAAACCCGGGGTGGGTCAGGCGGTGTCGACGATCATGCCGGCGGCGACCGTGCGGTTGGTGGTCTCGTCGATGATGACGAAGCCGCCGGTGGTGCGGTTGCGGCGGTACTCGTCGGCGAGCAGCGGCACGGTGGTGCGCAGCCGCACCCGGCCGATCTCGTTGAGCTTCAGCTCGCCGGCCGCCTCGTCCCGGTGCAGGGTGTTGATGTCCAGCCGGTAGTGCAGGCCGCGCACGATCGCCCGGGCCGACCGGGTGGTGTGCTTGATCGCGTACTTGCCGCCGACCTGGAGCGGGCGGGTCTCGTCCATCCAGCAGACCATCGCCTCGATGTCCTGTGACACCGCCGGCGAGTTGTTCGGCCGGCAGATCATGTCGCCCCGCGAGATGTCGATCTCGTCTTCCAGGCGGACGGTCACCGACATCGGCGGGAACGCCTCGGCCACCGGGCCGTCCGCGGTCTCCACCGAGGAGATCCGGCTGGTGAAGCCGGAGGGCAGCACCATCACCTCGTCGCCCGGCTTGAGCACGCCCGAGGCCACCTGACCGGCGTAGCCGCGGTAGTCGGTGACGGTGGTGGACTGCGGACGGATCACGTACTGCACCGGGAACCGCACGTCGACCAGGTTGCGGTCGGAGGCGATGTGCACCCGCTCCAGGTGGTGCAGCAGCGACGGGCCCTCGTACCAGGGCATGTGCCCCGAGCGGGTGACGATGTTGTCGCCCTTGAGCGCGGAGATCGGCACCACGGTCAGGTCCGGCACGTCGAGCTTCGCGGCGAACGCGGTGAACTCGTCGGCGATCCGCTCGAAGACCTCCTGCGAATAGTCGACCAGGTCCATCTTGTTCACGCAGAGGACCAGGTGCGGCACCCGCAGCAGCGAGCAGAGGAAGGCGTGCCGGCGGGACTGCTCGACCAGGCCCTTGCGGGCGTCCACCAGGATCAGCGCCAGGTCGGCGGTCGAGGCGCCGGTGACCATGTTCCGGGTGTACTGGATGTGCCCCGGGGTGTCGGCGATGATGAACTTCCGCCGAGGGGTGGCGAAGTAGCGGTACGCCACGTCGATGGTGATGCCCTGCTCCCGCTCGGCGCGCAGGCCGTCGGTGAGCAGCGCCAGGTTGGTGTACTCGTCGCCCCGGGCCGCGCTGAGCGCCTCGACGGCGGCGAGCTGGTCGGTGAAGAGCGACTTGGTGTCGTACAGCAGGCGGCCGATGAGGGTGGACTTGCCGTCGTCGACGCTGCCGGCGGTGGCGAAGCGCAGCAGGTCCATCGGCCGGGCCTCCGGCCCGGCACCGGTGGCGGCGCGGCTGTCCGCCGCGCCCCCGGCGATGGTCTCGGTGCTCATCAGAAGTAGCCCTCCCGCTTGCGGTCCTCCATGGCGGCCTCGCTGACCCGGTCGTCGCCGCGGGTCGCGCCGCGCTCGGTGATCCGGGTGGCGGCCACCTCCTCGATCACCTTCTCCACCGTGTCGGCGTCCGAGCGGACGGCCGCGGTGCAGGAGGCGTCGCCCACGGTGCGGTAGCGCACCCGGGCCTTGAACCGCTCCTCCCCCGCCCGGGGGCGGAAGAACTCGTTCACCGCGTAGAACATGCCGTCGCGCTCCACCACCTCGCGCTCGTGCGCGTAGTAGATCGACGGCAGCGGGATGCGCTCGCGGGCGATGTAGTGCCACACGTCCAGCTCGGTCCAGTTGGACAGCGGGAAGACCCGGATCGACTCGCCCGGGTGGTGCCGGCCGTTGTAGAGCGACCACAGTTCGGGGCGCTGGTTCTTCGGGTCCCACTGGCCGAACTCGTCGCGGAAGCTGAACACCCGCTCCTTGGCGCGGGCCTTCTCCTCGTCACGGCGGGCGCCGCCGAAGAGCGCGTCGAAGCGGTGCTTCTCCACCGCGTCCAGCAGCACGGGGGTTTGGATCCGGTTGCGCATGCCGTCGCCGGACTCACGGACCATGCCGCTGGCCAGGGCCTCCGGCACGCTGGCCACGATCAGGTGCAGGCCCAGCTCGGCGACCCGCTGGTCGCGGTACTCCAGGACCTCGGGGAAGTTGTGCCCGGTGTCCACGTGCATGACCGGGAAGGGGATGTTGGCCGGGGCGAACGCCTTCTGGGCCAACCGGAGCATGACGATCGAGTCCTTGCCGCCGGAGAAGAGCAGCACCGGGCGCTCCATCTCCGCGACCACCTCGCGCATCACGAAGATGCTCTCCGCCTCGAGCGCGTCGAGGTGGGAGACCTGGTAGAAGCGGGCGGGGGCGGTCATGACACGGTCTCGATCGGCGCGGATCCGCTCATGGATTCCAGACCTTTCCGGTCGGATACATCAAGAACAAGCGCTCAGGCTACCCGGAATGTCTCTGCAACGCTGCAAGCAACCGAGTGGCGAGATCCTTGCGACAGACCAGCAGGTCCGGCAGCCGCGGATCCGCCTCGTTGTATTTCAGCGCAGAACCGTCGATCCGGGAAGCGTGCAGGCCGGTGGCCGTCGCCACAGCGACCGGGGCGGCCGAGTCCCACTCGTACTGGCCACCGGCGTGGATGTAGGCGTCCACTTCACCGGTCACCACCGCGGCGATCTTCGCACCGGCCGAACCCATCGGCACCAGGTGCGCGCCCACGTCCTCCGCCAGGTCGCTCAGGAACACCGGCGGCCGGCTCCGGCTCGCCGCCAGGCGCAGCGTCCGCCCGCCACCCGAGGTCGCCGCCTCCAACGTCAACGGCGGGTACGCCGGCGGGTAGTCCGTGCCGAGCACCCGGTGCTGCGCCGGCAGCCCCACCGCCCCGGCCACCAGCCCGTGCGGCGTCGGCGCGTTGCGCGCCCAGAGCGCCACGTGCACCGCCCAGTCCGAGCGTCCCTCCTCGGAGAACTCCCGGGTGCCGTCCAGCGGGTCGATGATCCACACCCGGTCGGCGGTCAGCCGGGACACCGCCCCGGGGCTCACCTCCGCCGCCCAGGCCAGCCGCGAGCCCTCGTCCTCCTCCGACAGGACCGCATCACCGGGCCGCCACCGGGCCAGCTCGGTACGGATCAGGTCGTGCGAGACCTTGTCCCCGGCCGACTTCAGGGCGCCCGCGTCGGCGAACCCCAGCTCGGCCCGCAATTGCAGCAGGGCCTGCCCGGCCCGCGCCGCCAGCCACCGGGCGAACGCGCTGTCGATCATCGGAGGACTGCCCACGTACCACTCCCGTCGCCTCGCCGCGATCCTGGTCGCGGGTCGCGGCACGCCAAGAGGCGCAGACTACCGGCCGGGGCGACCCGTTCCCGGTACGCCCCGCCCTCAGGCCCCGTGGTACGCGTTCTGCGTCGGCTCCACGCCCTTGGTGACCACCGACTCCACCACGTCCGCCGCCCGGTCCACCAGGAACTCCAGCTCCTTGCGCTCCGCAGCGCCGAAATCCGACAGTACATAGTCCGCCGGGTCCTGCCGCCCCGGCGGCCGGCCGATGCCGAACCGCACCCGGACGTACTCCTTCGTCCCCAGCGACTTCGACATCGAGCGCAGGCCGTTGTGCCCGCCCTCGCCGCCGCCGATCTTGATGCGCAGCTGCCCGTACGGGATGTCCAGCTCGTCGTGCACCGCGATCACCCGCTCAGCGGGGATCTTGTGGAACTGGGCCAGCGCCACCACCGGACCGCCCGAGAGGTTCATGTACGTCAGCGGCTTGACCAGCACCAGCTTCGGCCCACCGAACCCCAGCCGCCCCTCGGCGACCTCCGCCACCGCCCGCTTGTGCCGGCCGAACTTCGCGCCCACCCGGCCCGCCAGCAGGTCGGCAACCATGAAACCGACGTTGTGCCGGTTACCGGCGTACTCCCGACCGGGGTTGCCCAGGCCGACCACCAGCCACGGCCCCGCCTCGTCCGTCACGTCCCGTCCCTCCCCGCTCGGCACCCGTGTCCCGATACGCCGACAGGCGCCCCCGCTGTTCGCCGGGAGCGCCTGCCGTAAACGTTGCGAACCGATCAGGCCTCGGTCTTGGCCTCGGCGCTCTCCTCGCCACCGGCGGCGGCCGGCTCGCCGGCCTCGGCGCCCTCGGACGACTCGGCGGTCTCCTCGCCGACCCCGGCCTCGATCTCCTCGTCGGCCACCTCGACCTCGGGCAGGGTCGCCTCGAGCTGCTCGGCGGTCGGGGCGGCGGTCACCGAGGCGATCAACTGCTCCGCGTCGGCGGCCAGCTCGACGCCGGCCGGCAGCTGCACGTCGGCGGCGGTCACCTGGGTGCCGGCCTCCAGGCCCTCGATCGAGGCCTCCAGGTGGTCCGGCACCTTGGTGGCGTCGGCGGTCACCGACAGGGTGTCGTGGTCGTGCACGATCAGGGTGTCCCGGGCGGCCTCGCCGGTCAGCTGGACCGCGACCTCGACGGTGACCTTCTCGCCGCGGCGGACCAGCAGCAGGTCGACGTGCTCGAAGGTGTCCTTGATCGGGTCACGCTGGATCGCCTTCGGCAGCGCCAGCACCTGGGTGCCGTCGCTGACCTCGATCGCGAAGAGCTGGTTCGCGCCGCCCTTGCGGATCGCGGCCGCGAACTCGCGGGCCGGGAGCGCGATGTGCTTGGGCTTCTCGCCGTGGCCGTACAGCACGGCGGGCACCTTGCCGGCCCGGCGGGTACGACGGGCACCACCCTTGCCGAACTCGGTACGGGGCTCGGCGCTGATCTTTACCTCGGACACGGGGAAACTCCTGATGCTTTCGCTACGGCGGCTTGTCGACTTGCGGTGCTGGGGCGAGGGGCTCGCTGGGGCTCATGCGTCATGAACGACTGCCCGGAGCACCGCGTCGATGACGGTGCCTCCGTGCGGTGCTTTTCAGCGACCCGCCGGGCACCCTCGCCGTGGCAACCGCACCAGTCTACCCGAGCTGATTCCAAGGTTTCCGGCAGTCCCCTCATCACCGTCCCCGCCGGCGCGTCGGCCGGCGGGAACGGTGCCGCGCCGCGGTCACCGCCGCGGCGCCGCGCTCAGCTCAGGCCGCCGAAGAGGGTGGTCACCGACCCGTCGTCGAAGACCTCGCGGATCGCCCGGGCCAGCAGCGGCGCGATCGACAGCACGGTGAGCTTGTCGAGCTGCTTCTCCGGCGGGAGCGGCAGCGTGTTGGTCACCACGATCTCGCTGATCGGGCTGTTCTTCAGCCGCTCGGTCGCCGGGTCCGACAGCAGGGCGTGGGTGGAGGCGACGACAATCTCCGCCGCGCCCGACTCCTTGAGGATGTCGGCGGCCTTGCTGATCGTGCCACCCGTGTCGATCATGTCGTCAACGATCAGGCAGACCCGACCCTCGACCTCACCGACCACCCGGTTCGCCACCACCTGGTTCGGCTTCAGCGGGTCCCGGGTCTTGTGGATGAACGCCAGCGGGCAACCGCCCAGCCGGTCGGTCCACCGCTCGGCCACCCGCACCCGGCCCGAGTCCGGCGCGACCACCGTCATCGGCCGGCCGGCGTACTTGTGCTCCACGTACTCGGCGAGGATGTCCATCGCGAAGAGGTGGTCCACCGGGCCGTCGAAGAAGCCCTGGATCTGCGCGGTGTGCAGGTCGACCGTGAGGATCCGGTTCGCGCCGGCGGTCTTGAGCAGGTCGGCCACCAGCCGGGCCGAGATCGGCTCCCGACCGCGGTGCTTCTTGTCCTGCCGGGCGTACGGGTAGAACGGCAGCACCACGGTGATCCGCTTGGCCGAACCGCGCTTCAACGCGTCGATCATGATCAGGGTCTCCATGACCCAGGTGTTCACCCCGTGCGTGACGGACTGCACCACGAAGGCGTCCGAACCGCGCACCGAGTCCTTGAACCGTACGAAGATCTCACCGTTGGCGAACTCGTACGCGTCGGAAGGCGTCGGCGCGACGCCGAGCACCTCACCGATCTCCTTGGCAAGCTCCGGAAAGCCACGTCCGGAGAAGAGCATCAGGCTCTTGCGGTTTTCGGCGACGATGCTGCCCATGGGCCCGTCTGCTCCCGTTGGTCGGTGGTTCCCGGCGGCGGTGGTGGCCGGGGACTATTCGGTTGCAGTATCCCCCGCGGCCGAAGGCCGTCCCACGGTCTCGGCACCCCCGTGGATTGCCTCACCTTCCCTTGCGACCGGCGTGTCGGCCGACGCACCCTCCGCCAGCGCGCGCTCCGCCGCCGCGGCCGACACCGTGCCGGCCCGCTTGCGGGCCACCCAGCCCTCGATGCTGCGCTGCGGGGCCCGGGTCACCCCGAGCGCGCCCGGCGGCACGTCCTGCGAGATCGCGCTGCCCGCCGCCACGTACGCCCCCGCGCCCACCTCGACCGGCGCGATCAGGCTGGTGTCACAGCCGATGAAGGCCGCCTCGCCCACCACGGTGCGGTGCTTGTTCACCCCGTCGTAGTTCACGAAGATCGTCGCCGCGCCGATGTTGGCCTTCGCCCCGATCGTCGCGTCACCCACGTACGACAGGTGCGGCACCTTGGCGCCCGGGCCGACCTCGGAGTTCTTCACCTCGACGAACGTGCCGACCTTCGACTTCTCGGCCAGCCGGGCGGCCGGGCGCAGGTACGCGTACGGCCCCACGCTGGCCCCCGGACCCACCTCGGCGCCCACCGCGTGGCTGCGCAGCACGGTCGCCGCCGCCCCCACCACGGTGTCGATCAGCGTCACGTCCGGCCCGACGACGGCCTGCGCGGCGACCGCCGTCGTGCCCCGCAGCTGGGTGTTCTGGTCGATCACCGCGTCCCGCTCCACGGTGGCGGTGACGTCGATCCAGGTGGTCTCCGGGTCGAGGATGCTCACCCCGGTCCGCATCCACGCCTCGTTGACCCGGTCGCGCAGCAGCCGGCGCAGTCCCGCCAGCTCCACCCGGTCGTTGCAGCCCAGCGTCTCGACGTGGTCCGCGGCGACGTGCACGCCCACCGGCTCCCCGGCCGAGACGAGCAGGCCGAAGACGTCGGTGAGGTACTCCTCGCCCTGCTCGTTGTCGGTGGAGAGCTTGCCGAGCGCGTCCCGCAGCCGCACCGCGTCGAACGCGTAGATGCCGGCGTTGATCTCCCGCAGCGCGCGCTGCGCCGGGGTCGCGTCCCGCTCCTCGACGATCTGCTCCAGCCGCCCCGCGGCGTCGCGCACGATCCGGCCCAGGCCGGTCGGGTCGGGCACCTCGGCCGCGAGCACGGTCGCCGCTGCGCCCTCGCCCTCGTGCGCCGCCACCAGCGCGGCCACCGTCTCGGCGCGCAGCAGCGGGACGTCCCCGTTGATCACGACCACCGTGCCGGAGGCTTCCGGCACCGCCTCCAGCGCGATCCGGACGGCATGCCCGGTGCCGAGCTGCTGCGCCTGGAGAACCGGGGTGGCGTCCGGGGCGATCTCGGTCAGGTGCGCCCGGACCTGCTCGGCGCCGTGACCGACCACCACCACGGTGCGGTCGGCGGCCAGCGGCGCGGCCGCGGTCAGCACGTGACCGAGCAGGGTACGACCGAGCAGCGGGTGCAGCACCTTGGGCAGCGCCGACTTCATCCGCTTGCCCTCACCGGCGGCGAGCACGACGACGGTACGGAGGTGGGGCTGGGGCACGACGTGGCTCCCGTCGGGAAGGCGACAGTCTCGCGGCCATGCTAACCAGACTGCGGGGCACTTGGTCCCATACCCCACGGGCGGCGCGGTAACAGAGAAAGGCTCGGCCGCCAGGGTTCGAACCTGAAACACGGGTACCAAAGACCCGGGTGTTGCCAATTACACCACGGCCGATTGTGACGCAAGACAGCTTACCGCCTCCCTCTCAGCGGCCCCACCCCTACGTGATCGCTGCACGAGCCCTCTGATCGGATCACTCACGGCGGAGAACTTGGAACAGGCGCAGCTCCTTCATTCATGTCCGCAACTGTTCACTCCAACAGGGCGGGGCCCTAAGTTACGGTGACGTAGGCGTATATCTGCGCTGGGAGGTGCCATGTCGACCGTGACGGACGAGAGTGCCACCGGGCCGAAGCCACTCACCCAGGGCCCGCAGTCCACGGGCATCCTGATCGCCCTGTGGGCCTTCGTGGTCGTACCCTTCCTGGCCCTGCTCGCCGCGGTCCCGGTGGCCTGGGGCGGTTGGCTGAGCGGCCCGGACCTGGCCATCGCGGCCTTCTGGTATCTGCTCTCCGGGCTGGGCATCACCATCGGCTACCACCGGTACTTCACCCACGGCTCGTTCAAGGCCCCGCGCCCGATGCGGGTGGCGTTGGCGGTGGCGGGGTCGTTCGCCGTGCAGGGCGAGATCATCCAGTGGGTCGCCGACCACCGCCGGCACCACGCGTTCTCCGACGCCGAGGGTGACCCGCACTCGCCGTGGCGCTACGGCGAGAGCGTCCGCGGGCTGGCCCGGGGCCTGTTCCACGCCCACGTGGGCTGGCTGTTCGGCCGGGAGCTGTCCAACCGGGCCCGGTTCGCCCCGGACCTGCTGGCCGACCGCGACACCCGGCGGGTGGACCGGCTCTTCCCGCTGCTGGTGGCGGTCTCGGTGCTGGGGCCGGCGGTGATGGGCGGCCTGGCGACCTGGTCCTGGTCCGGGGCGTGGACGGCGCTCTTCTGGGGCGGTCTGGTCCGCATCGCGTTGCTGCACCACGTGACCTGGTCGATCAATTCGGTCTGCCACGTCTACGGCGAGCGGCCGTTCGCGGTGCGGCAGGGCGACCGGGCGTCGAACTTCTGGCCGCTGGCGCTCCTGTCGTTCGGCGAGAGCTGGCACAACCTGCACCACGCCGACCCGACGAGCGCGCGCCACGGCGTGCTGCGCGGCCAGGTGGACATCTCCGCCCGGGTGATCTGGCTGCTGGAGAAGGCGGGCGCGGCGCGGGACGTCCGCTGGCCGAAACCGGAGCGGATCGCCGCCAAGCTGGTGAAGCCGGCCGCACGACGCTGAAACCGGGCGATGCCCGCGGAGGTTACCTGACAGTATGGCCGGGTGACCGAGGCAGACGGGCACGGCGGCAGGAACATCCCACGACAGGGCGTCACCGAGCGCCGGCGAGGTGACGAGATGGCGGACGAGGCCACCGACGGACGGCGGCGGGCGGCAGCCGCGGCGGCGGCCGCGAAGCCCACCTCCCGGGTACGCATGTCCGCGGCGCAGCGGCGGGAGCAACTGATCTCGATCGGCCGGCAGATCTTCGCCGAGCGCGGTTTCGACGCCACCTCCATCGAGGAGGTGGCGTCGCGGGCCAAGGTGTCCAAGCCGGTGATCTACGAGCACTTCGGCGGCAAGGAGGGCCTCTACGCGGTGGTGGTCGACCGCGAGGTGCGGGCCCTGCTGGACCGGATCACCACGGCGCTGACCGCCGGGCATCCGCGCGAGCTGCTGGAGCAGGCGGCGCTGGCGCTGCTCACCTACATCGAGGAGGAGACCAGCGGGTTCCGGGTGCTGGTCCGGGAGTCGCCGCTGATGTCGGCGACGGGCAACTTCAGCAGCGTGATGAACGACGTCGGGCATCAGGTGGAGCACATCCTGGCGGCCGAGTTCTCCACCCGGGGGTACGACCCGAAGCTGGCCGAGCTCTACTCGCAGGCCCTGGTCGGGATGGTGGCGTTGACCGGCCGCTGGTGGCTGGAGGTGCGCAAGCCGCGCAAGGAGACGGTGGCGGCGCACCTGGTGAACCTGTCCTGGAACGGGCTGTCCCACCTGGAGGCGAAGCCGGGTCTGATCACCCGCAAGCGGGCCTGACCGCCGGCCGGTTCAGCGGGCGCCGGCCCCGGAGATCGGGTGTTGCCGGCGGCGGCGCTCCGCTTCGGCGTGCTCGTCCGTGCCGACCTTGTCGTAGAGGCCGGTGGCGAGCAGCAGCAGGCCGAAGAGCATCGACACGATCACCGTGGACATGGAGAAGTTGAGGAAGTTCGCGGTGGTCTGCAGGACGGACATCATGGCGATGCTGGTGACCATGAAGACCGCCCCGGCGGTGAGGTTCATGTAGTGGCCGAGGTTGCCGCGCCGGGACGCTCCGATCATCAGCACGATCCCGAAGACCACGGAGACCAGCGAGAACGCCAGGTTGGTGCGGAGCCCGAGCGCCCAGTTGGAGCCCCGGCCGAAGAGCGGCTGCCCCCAGGTCTCGAAGACGCCCCAGACGCCGAAGACGAAGATGTAGAGCCCGACCAGCCCGGCGAAGACCCGGTACAGCGGGCGCGCGGGGTGGTTCACCGGAAAGTGCGCCATGACCCTCCGTCCGAGAAGACCTCTTTCCGGAGGATTCTCCCCCAGACCGGACCCCTCCGTCCGGCAAACAGCCGGGCAGCCGCGCCAACGAAAGATCCAGCCCCGCCCGGGAGCAAGCCACGGACGAAGCGGGACCACGGACGGTTTTCGCCGGAGCCCGACCCGCGCAGGGATCAAGCCTGACCGCCCGGAGCGGGTCGGGCTCCGGCGAAACCCGAAGCGCGACCGAAGTAGAGGATCAGAGGACGAGCCGGGCCTTCTCCCAGGCGTCCTTCTCCTCGTCGGTGCCGACCTTGCCGTACATGCCGGCCATCAGCAGGACCAGGCTGAGCGTCAGCACCACGATCACGGTGACGACGCTGAAGTTGCCGATGTTGGCGTCGGTCTGCAGGAACGCCAGCTCGGCCAGGCCGAGCACCATCAGGCCGTAGGCCAGGAACTGGTTGATCGCCACGTCGAGGTTGCGGCCGATCACGGTGCCGGCCAGCACGACGATGCCGAGCAGGATGCTCAGCAGCGAGAACCCGAGGTTCGTCCCCTGACCCAGGACCTTGGTGTCATCCTGGGCGAAGAGGTCGTTGCCGGCGCTCGCGATGACGCCGAGCACACCGAAGACCACCAGGTACAGACCAACGAGCCCGCCGATCGCCCGGTAGATCGGCCGCGCGGGGTGGTTGACGGGGGTATGGGCCATGTCTGAGTCTCCAACGCCGTGGGGATGAGAGAGGTCGACGACGATTGTCCCGCACGCCGGGATGTGACGCCGCACACGGCCCCCGTCTCGTGGCGGGACGGGCGCGCGGCGGCGGTCAGACCGGCGGAATCTCGTCGGCCAGGGTGAGCCAGGTCTCCTCGGTCCGCTCGCGCTCGGCGCGTACCTCCTTGAGCTGCGCGTCGAGGTCGGCGACCTTGGCGTAGTCGGTGGCGTTCGCGGCGAGCTGGTCGAGCAGCCCGGTCTCCTTCTGGTCCAGCTTGGCGATCTGCCGTTCCAGCCGGCTCAGCTCCTTGCGGGCCTGCCGGGCCTCGGCGGCGGACATGCCGGTCGCAGCCGCGGCGCCCGGGGCGGCCGTGGGAGCCGCCGGGATCCGCGCCGGCTCCGCGCCACCGGCCCGCGACAGGTACTCGTCGACCCCGCCGGGCAGGTGCACCAGCCGGCCGTCGCCGAACATCCCGTACGCGACGTCGGTGACCCGCTCGATCAGGTAACGGTCGTGGCTGGCCACGATGATCGTCCCGGGCCAGGAGTCGAGCAGGTCCTCCAGCGCGGCCAGGGTGTCGGTGTCCAGGTCGTTGGTGGGCTCGTCGAACAGGAGCACGTTGGGCTCACCGGCGAGCAGCCGGAGCATCTGCAACCGGCGGCGCTCCCCACCGGAGAGGTCGTTGACCGGCGTCCAGAGCCGCCGGTCGTCGAAGCCGAAGATCTCGGCGAGCTGGGCGGCCGAGATCTCCCGGTCGCCGAGCTGCACCCGGCGGGCGATCTCCTCGACCGCTTCCAGGACGCGCAGGTGACCCGGGAGTTCGGCCAGTTCCTGCGACAGGAACGCGGGCCGGACGGTGGAGCCGGTGTGGAACCAGCCGCCGTCGGGCCGGCTGACGCCGGCGAGCATCCGCAGCAGAGTGGTCTTGCCGGCGCCGTTGCGGCCGAGGATGGCGATCCGGTCACCGGGGCCGACCTGCCAGGTGGTGTCGTGCAGGATCTCCTTCGGGCCGGCGTGCAGGCGGACGTGCTCCAGGTCGTACACCTGCTTGCCGAGCCGGGCGGTGGCGAGCCGTTGCAGCGACATGGTGTCGCGCGGCGGCGGGACGTCGGCGATGAGCGCGTTGGCCGCGTCGATCCGGAACCGCGGCTTGGAGGTACGGGCGGGCGGGCCGCGGCGCAGCCAGGCGATCTCCTTGCGGAGCAGGTTCTGCCGGCGGGCCTCGGTGGCCGCGGCGACCCGTTCCCGCTCGACACGAGCGAGGGTCCAGGCGGCGAAGCCGCCCTCGTAGGCGCGGACGGCCTGGTCGCCAACCTCCCACGTGTTGGTGCAGACCGCGTCCAGGAACCACCGGTCGTGGGTGACCACGACCAGCGCGCCCTTGCGGCTGACCAGGTACTTCGCCAACCAGTCGACCCCGCCGACGTCGAGGTGGTTGGTGGGCTCGTCGAGGATCAGCAGGTCCGACTCGCGGACCAGCAGCGCGGCCAGCGCGACCCGGCGCCGCTCGCCGCCGGACATCGGCCCGACGGGCTGGTCGAGGCCGAGGTGCGGCATGCCGAGGCCGTCGAGGATGGCCCGGACGCCGGCGTCGCCGGCCCACTCGTGCTCGGCGCCCATGCTCTGGCCGAGCCAGGCGGTGCCGAGCACCACGTCGCGGACGGTGGCCTCGGGGGCGAGGGTGAGGCTCTGGGGCAGCCAGAGGACCCGCAGGTCGCGGCGGTGGGTGACCCGGCCGTCGTCCGGTTCCTCCTGCTTGGTGAGCATCCGCAGCAGGGTGGACTTGCCGGCGCCGTTGAGGCCGACCACGCCGATCCGGTCGGCGTCGTCGAGGCCGAGCGAGACGTCGGTGAGCAGCGGCCCGGCAGCGCCGTACCCCTTGGACACCCGGTCCAGGTTGACGATGTTGGCCACGACCTCACCTCCCATGATCAAGGCGTCCCGGTGCCGGCTGGCACCTGGGGACGCCTGACCTCCAAGGGTACGCGGGCCGCCCGGCCGCCCGCGCCGCGCGGCTCCGGCCGGGACGCGCCGGTCAGGTGATGCGGGCTCCGGCGACCGGCCCGTGGGCGACCCGGGCCTCCCGGCACACCTCGGCCGCCTCCAGCTCGCCCGCGATCCGCTCGGCGTGGGCGGCGTCGGTGGCGAGGAAGACGCAGGTGGGGCCGGAGCCGGAGACGATGCCGGCCAGCGCGCCGGCCGCCTCGCCGGCCTTGAGGGTCTCGGCCAGCGACGGGCGCATCGCCAACGCGGCGTCCTGCAGGTCGTTGCCGAGGGTGGCGGCGAGCACCCGGGGGTCGCGCTGGCGCAGCGCGGCGAGCAGGGCGTCGGTGCTGCCCAGCGGCTCACCGGCGCGGCCGGCGTCGCGGAGCCGGTCCAGCTCCCGGTAGGCCGCCGGGGTGGACAGGCCGCCGTCGGCGACGGCGACCACCCAGTGCCAGGAGGTGGGGCGGGCCAGCACCGGGCTGACCGCCTCGCCCCGGCCGGTGCCCAGCGCGGTGCCGCCGTGGATCAGGAAGGGCACGTCCGAACCGAGGTCCGCGGCGATGCCGGCCAGCTCGTCGCGGGACAGCCCGGTGCCCCAGAGCGCGTCGCAGGCGACCAGCGCCGCGGCCGCGTCGGCGCTGCCGCCGGCCAGGCCACCGGCGAGCGGGATCTGCTTGCGCAGGTGCAGCCGGGCGTGCGGCATCACCCCGGCGTACCCGGCGAGGGCGTGGGCGGCCCGGATCACCAGGTTGGTGTCGTCCAGGGCCAGCTCGCCGGCGCCCTCACCCTCCATGGTCAGGGTGAGCGTGTCGCCCCGGCGGGCGGTGAGCTCGTCGTGGATGGAGATGGCGTGGTAGACGGTGTTCAGCTCGTGGTAGCCGTCGCGGCGCAACGGCCCCACCCCGAGGTGCAGGTTGACCTTCGCCGGCACCCGGACGCGGACCGGTCCGCTGGCGCCGCGCCGCTGCTGCTCGTCGTCTTCGTCCGGTCGCCAGGCCTCGGTCACGGGGCGAGGTCCCGCCGGCGCGGGCGGATGTCGAACGGCTTCTCCACGATCAGCTCCTCGGCGGAGTCGGCGGCCGGCTCGCAGCGGCCGTCAACCAGGTCGTACGCGCACACGTGCGGCGTGTCCCCGGCGGACACGGCGCCAGCCTACTGGGCGGCGGGCGCGGCGGCCGGAGCCGACGCGGCGATGGCGGCGAACTGCTCCACGGTGAGTGACTCACCGCGCGCGCCGGGGTCGACGCCGGCGGCCGTGAGCGCCGCGGCGGCCCGGTCGGCGCCGCCGGCCCAGCCGGCCAGCGCGGCGCGCAGGGTCTTGCGGCGCTGCGCGAACGCGGCGTCCACCACGGCGAAGACGCGTTCCCGGGAGACGTCGGCGCGGGGCGGTTCGCGGCGGGTGAAGGCAACCAGGCCGGAGTCGACGTTGGGCACCGGCCAGAACACGTTCGGTGGCACCTTGCCGGCGGCTCGGGCCCGGGAGTACCAGGCCAGCTTCACCGACGGGACGCCGTACACCTTGGAGCCGGGACCGGCGACGAGCCGGTCGGCGACCTCCTTCTGCACCATCACCAGGCCGTGGCACAGGGTGGGCAGCTCGGCCAGCAGGTGCAGCACCACCGGCACCGCGACGTTGTAGGGCAGGTTCGCCACCAGTGCGGTCGGGGCCGGGTCGGCCAGGTCGGCGGCGCGGACCCGCAGCGCGTCGGCGTGGTGCACGGTGAGCCGGGCGGCGTCCGGGCCGGCGTGCCGGGCGGCGGTCTCCGGCAGCGCGCCGGCCAGCGTCCGGTCGATCTCCACGGCGTGCACGTGGGCGGCGACCGGCAGCAGGGCCAGGGTGAGCGAGCCGAGCCCCGGCCCGACCTCCAGCGCCACGTCGTCCGGGGCCAGCCCGGCGGCGGTGACGATCCGGCGGACCGTGTTCGGGTCGTGCACGAAGTTCTGGCCGAGCTTCTTGGTGGGGGCGACGCCCAGCCGGGCGGCCAGTTCCCGGATCTCCGCCGGGCCGAGGAGTCCGGTCACGCCCGTAGCGTATCGGCGGGACCGGGCCCGCTCACCACGGGCCGAAGACCCGGTCGCCGGTGGCGGAGATGGCGGCGCAGAGTTCGTCGAGGTCCGCGCCGGTGGTATCGGCCAGGAACCGGACCGTCAGCGGGATCAGGTACGACGCGTTCGGCCGCCCCCGGTGCGGCATCGGGGTCAGGTACGGCGCGTCGGTCTCCACCAGGAGCTGGTCGAGCGGGGTGAGCGCGGCGGCCTCGCGCAACGCGCCGGCGCTGCCGAAGGTGACGGTGCCGGCGAAGCTGAGCAGGTAGCCCCGGCGGACGCACTCGGCGGCGAACTCGGCGTCGCCGGAGAAGCAGTGCAGCACCACCGTGTCCGGCGCGCCCTCGTCGTCGAGGACGCGCAGCACGTCGGCGTGCGCGTCCCGGTCGTGGATCACCAGGGCCTTGCCGTACCGCTTGGCGATGGCGATGTGCGCCCGGAAGCTCTCCTCCTGCGCGGCCCGCCCCTCGTCGCCGGTACGGAAGAAGTCCAGCCCGGTCTCGCCGACGCCCCGGACCCGGTCCCGGGCGGCGAGCGCCTCGATCTCGCGCAGCGCCTCGTCGAGGTCGGCCAGCCGGGGCGCCTCGTTCGGGTGCAGCGCGACGGTGGCGAGCACCGCCCGGTACTTCTCGGCGACGTCGGCGCCCCAGCGGGAGGAGTCCACGTCGACCCCGACCTGGACCAGCCGGTCCACGCCGACGGCGGCGGCCACCTCGACCGCGGCGGCGACCGGGTCGTCGGCGGGACCGCCGCCGTCCTCGTCGTGCTCGCGACTGCGGGGCTCGCAACCCCGGCTCACTCCTCGCGCTCGCGGAGGGACCCCCGCCTCGCTGACCGTGATGTCCAGGTGGGTGTGGCTGTCGAGCACGGGGCGGGGCAACGCCTCCGGCGCGGGCGGGAACTCCCCGGCCCGGCGGGCGGCCCGCTGCTTGCGGGTTTCGGTCGGCTCACTCATCGCGGCCAGCATCACACACCGCCACCGGGCCATGTCTCCGGGACGCCATCGACTGTTCACCCGCCTGGCATGAGCCGCGATTACCGTCTGCAGGATGACCGTCACCCGTCAGGCCAGCGACACCGGGTTGCGCGTCGTCCACGAGGGCACGACGTACCCGGCGGAGGAGATCGCCCGGGGCGCGGCGTACGAGTTGTTCCGCGCCGACGAGGCACCCGGTTTCGAGTGGGCGCCCCGGCCCGGCTCGGCGCTGCCGTGGCGCAGGTTCGTCCACGTGACCGAGGTCGACGCGGTGCAGGGGGCGGCGGAGCCGGCCGAGGAGCCGGAGACGCCGCTGCTGGTGCCGCTGCACCGGGAGCGCGGCTGGGCGTACGTGCACCAGCTCAGCCAGCAGCCGACGGCGGCCGGGGACCTGACGCTCACCACGGTCCGCGCCTCGGCGGTGGTGCGGCGCGGCACCCGGATGGTCAAGGTGCTCTCCGCCCAGCAGCTCGCCGGCTACGTGCGGGGTTGGCTGCCGCACGGCTTCTGCTACCGGGAGCACGACGTGGCACACCTGCGTACGCCGGCGGCGCTGGCGGTGCTGCGCGGCGACGGCGCGGGCGGTGGCGACGACGTGGCGTACGTGCTGCGCTGGCGGGCGGCCGACCCGGTCGACTACGAGGTGCCCGCCGGCCCGGCGCACCGGGGCCTGCTGGCGCTGCCGCCCCGGGACCGGCTCGGCCCGCCGGTGCTGGGCACCGGCTTCGTGCCGAGCAGCGTGCAGCTGATCCCCGAGTTCGTCACCCGGGACTGCGCCGACCTGCCGCTACCGGCGAACGCCACCCTGCTCGCGTACACCCCCGAGGGGGTGGAGGTGGTGCTCTACAGCTACCAGGCGGAGCAGCGCGGCTGGCTGCGGATGGTCGGCCCGCAGTGGCGGCACCTGCTCACCGCGGTGCCGGAGCTCCCCCCGGACCAGGAATACCTGCCCACCGGCGACGCGCCCCGCTCCACCCAACTGGTGGGCGGCCACGGCGGCACCGAGTACGAGGCGGTGGCCGACCTGCCCGGCGGGTTCCGGGTGCTGGCGATGACCCGGGCCGCCCGCTACCCGGTGGAGTGGGTGGCCCGGCGGCTGCGGTACGCGCGCTGGCGGGACGTGCCGTGCCTGGTGTTGCGGGAGGAGGCGGGGTGGCTGCGGTTGCGGCTGTGCCGACCGGACCCGGATTCCGTGGTCGGCACCGGGTCGCAGTGCCAGGAACGGGGCGTCTTCGAGACGTGGGCGCCGGGGGCGGAGGTCACCGACGACCAGGTGGTGGACCAGCCGTACGCACTGTAGAGCCGGGTGCGCATAACGGGCAGCGGGTCGGGAAAGCGCGGGGCGCCCGACATTCACGGATCAGGAGACCCGCATGCCTTTCATCACCGTCGGGGCGGAGAATTCCGCCCCCATCGACCTGTACTACGAGGATCACGGCTCCGGCCAGCCGGTGGTGCTGATCCACGGGTTCCCGTTCAACGGCGCGACCTGGGAGAAGGTCTCCATCCCGCTGCTGAACGCCGGCTACCGGGTGATCACGTACGACCGGCGGGGCTTCGGCGCTTCCGGCCAGCCGGCGACGGGGTACGACTACGACACCTTCAGCGCGGACCTCGACGTGCTGATGACCGAGCTGGACCTGCGGGACGTGATGCTCGTGGGGCACTCGATGGGCACCGGTGAGGTGACCCGCTACCTGGGCACGTACGGGTCGAGCCGGGTGAGCAAGGCGGTGCTGCTGGCGCCGCTGGCGCCGTTCCTGTTGAAGACGGCGGACGACCCGGAGGGCGTCGACAAGAAGCTCTTCGACGGCTTCCAGCAGGCCATCCTGGCCGATCGGTTCGCCTACCTGACGTCCTTCTGCGACGCCTTCTTCAACTACTCGGAGAACAAGGGCAGGTGGGTCAGCGAGGAGGCGTACCGGGCGCACTGGAACATCGGCACGATGGCCTCGGCGAAGGGCACCCACGACAGCGTGAGCGCCTGGCAGACCGACTTCCGGGGCGACCTGCCCAGGATCGACGTGCCGGTGCTGATCGTGCAGGGCGACAAGGACAACGTGCTGCCGTACCCGGTGACCGGGCAGCGGCTCCAGCCGATGCTGCCGGGCAGCCAGCTGATCACGTTGAAGGGTGCCCCGCACGGCACACCGTGGACGCACGCCGACGAGGTCACCAGGGCGATGATGGATTTCTTCAGCCAGCCCAGCATGGCCCGCGCCTGACGACGGAGGCGGAAAGATCGGCGGCGCGGCCCCGGGGGAACCCGTGGGCCGCGCCGCGTGGGTCTCAGCCGGCCAGGCGGGCCAGCTCCTCCTCGACGATGGACGGGTCGAGCTTGCGGAAGACCGGCTTCGGCGCCGCGAGCGTCCGGCCGGCCTGCACGGGTACGGACTCCCAGCGCGTTCCGACCGTGTAGTCGCCGGTCAGCACCGGGTACGCCGGCCCGCCGTCGAGGTCGTCGACCTCCTCGATGACCGGCATCGGCGCGTGCACGCCGGTGCCGCCGAGCAGCTCGTGGACCTTCTGCGCGGAGTGCGGCAGGAACGGGGTGAGCAGCGTGTTGGCGTCGCTGACCACCTGGAGGGCGACGTGCAGGATGGTGCCCATCCGGGGCTTGTCCGCCTCGTCCTTGAGCTTCCACGGGGCCTGCTCGGAGAGGTACTTGTTGGCCTCGGCGACCACCTTCATCGCCTCGCCGATGGCCTGCTTCTGCCGGTGCTTGGCGATCAGGTCGCCGACCGTGGTGAAGCCGGCCCGGGCGGTGGCGAGCAGCGCCTCGTCGGCCTCGGTGAGCCCGGCCGGGTCGACCGGCGGGATCGCGCCGAAGTTCTTCGCCGCCATCGAGACCGACCGGTTGACCAGGTTGCCCCAGCCGGCGACCAGCTCGTCGTTGTTGCGGCGGAGGAACTCCGCCCAGGTGAAGTCGGTGTCGTTGCTCTCCGGGCCGGCGACGGCGATGAAGTAGCGCAGCGCGTCGGCGTCGTAGCGCTCCAGGAAGTCCCGGACGTAGATGACCACCTTGCGGGACGAGGAGAACTTGCGCCCCTCCATGGTCAGGTACTCGCTGGAGACCACCTCGGTGGGGAGGTTGAGCCGGCCCAGCTCGCCCGGCTCGCCGTCGTTGCTGCCCTCGCCGGAGTAACCGGAGAGCAGCGCCGGCCAGATCACCGAGTGGAAGACGATGTTGTCCTTGCCCATGAAGTAGTAGCCGCGGGCGTCCTTGCCCTCGCCGTCGGCCGACCACCACTTCCGCCACGCCTCCGGGTCGCCGGTGCGGCGGGCCCACTCGATGGAGGCCGACAGGTAGCCGATCACCGCGTCGAACCAGACGTAGATCCGCTTGTCGCCGCGGTCACGCCAGCCGTCGAGCGGGATCGGCACGCCCCACTCCAGGTCCCGGGTGATGGCCCGGGGCTGGAGGTCGTCGAGCAGGTTCTTCGAGAAGCGCAGCACGTTGGGCCGCCAGCCCTCCCGGGTGTCCAGCCACTGCCGCAGCACGTCGGCCAGCGCGGGCAGGTCCAGGAAGAAGTGCTCGGTCTCGACGAACTTCGGCGTCTCGCCGTTGATCTTCGACTTGGGGTCGATCAGGTCGATCGGGTCGAGCTGGTTGCCGCAGTTGTCGCACTGGTCGCCGCGGGCGCTGTCGTAGCCGCAGATCGGGCAGGTGCCCTCGATGTAGCGGTCCGGCAGGGTCCGGCCGGTGGACGGGGAGATCGCGCCGGTGGTGACCTTGGGCACGATGTAGCCGTTGCGGTGCAGCCCCTGGAAGAGCTCCTGCACCACCGCGTAGTGGTTGCGGGTGGTGGTGCGGGTGAACAGGTCGTAGGAGAGCCCCAGCGCCCGCAGGTCCTCGGCGATCACCCGGTTGTACCGGTCGGCCAGCTCGCGGGGGGTGACCCCTTCGGCGTCGGCCTGCACCTGGATCGGGGTGCCGTGCTCGTCGGTGCCGGAGACCATGAGCACGTCGTGGCCGGCCATCCGCATGTACCGGGCGAAGACGTCGGAGGGAACGCCGAAACCGGAGACGTGGCCGATGTGGCGCGGGCCGTTGGCGTACGGCCAGGCGACCGCCGCGAGAACGTGACTCATGACCAGCAAGCCTAGTGACCGCGCCCCGGTGGCCGCGAACCAATAGGCCTCCCCGTGTCGGGGCCGACACCGCCGACGGTCGATTCACCCCCGGCCGTTCGTCCGATTTGTCGCCGACACGCGGCCTGAGCTGCCCGGCGCATCTCCCGACGCGGTGTCCAATGAACGCCGTGACTGGCAGAGGAGCGGCACCCGGGCGCGGCGAGAAGTCCCCGGGCACCAGGACGGACCCGCCGGCCGCACCGGCGCGGGGCGGCGCGGTCGCGCCCCAGCCGAGGGTGGTGCCGGGACCGGACGAGACGCCGGTCGAAGTCGAGCCGACCACCGGCGCGCCGGTCGACGCGGTGCCGCGCCGGGTCCCGGTCCGTCAGGCGGCGCGCGGCCCGCGCGCCGACCGCGCCACCGACCCGGGTACGGCCGAGGGGGACGCCGCCTTCTGGCCGCCGATCGAGGAGGTGCACTGGGACGGTACGCCGCTGCGCAAGGAGCCGAAGCGCGGCGAGCGCCCGCCGACCGGGCCCGCCCGCCCCCGCCCGTCGCGCACCGCGCACCCGCCCGACCCGGTGCGGGGACTGGCGGCGCTGGTGACGCTGAGCCTGGTCGCCGCCTTCTTCGCCTGGGTGAGCGCCGGGCCGCTCTGGCTCGCGGTCGGGCACGCCAGCACCGGCACGGTGGTGATCACGGGCTGCACCGGGGACGGGCTGACCCAGCGCTGCCGGGGCGTCTTCTTCGCCGACCGGGGCCGGTTCCTGGCCCACGGGGTCCGGGTCAGCGGGGTGCCGGGCGAGCGCCGGGCCACCGGTACGGCACTGCCGGCGCGGATGACCGGGGCGGGCGACGACACCGCGTACGTCGGCACCGGTTTCGGCCGGCACCTGAGCTGGCTGCTCGGGCTGCTGGTGGTCGCCGGCTGCGGGGCCGGCATCGCCCGCGGCACCGGGGCGACCCGGCTGGCCGACGCGCGGCAGCGCCGCTGGGCCACGGCCGGCGCGTACGGCGGGCCGGCGCTGATCACCCTGGGCATGCTGATCGCCGCCTGGTGAGGCCGATGCGCGTCAGGCGTGCACCACGGTGTAGACGTCGCGGCGACGCAGCCCGTACCCGGCGGCGACCTCGCTGATCGCGTCGCGCCGGGACAGCCCGGCGGCCTCCCGTTCGGCCACCGCGGCGCGCAGCACGTCGTCGTCGGGGCGTTCCGCCGGCCGCTCGGGGGCACCGGCGACCACCAGGGTGATCTCTCCGCGCGGCTCGCCCTCGGCCGCCCAGTCCGCCAGCTCGCCGAGGGGCCGGCGGACGATCTCCTCGTACGTCTTGGTCAGCTCGCGGCAGAGCGCGGCCGGGCGATCGGCGCCGAAGGTGGCGGCCAGGTCGGCCAGCGCGCCGGCGATCCGGTGCGGGGCCTCGAAGAAGACCAGGGTCCGTTCCTCGGCCGCCAGGGCGCGCAGCCGGGACCGTCGGCCGCCGGGCGAGCGGGGCAGGAAGCCCTCGAAGCAGAACCGGTCGCAGGGCAGGCCGGACAGCGCCAGGGCGGTGGTCACCGCGCTCGGGCCGGGGGCGGCGGTGACCGGCACGCCGGCGTCCAGCGCGGCCCGGACCAGCCGGTAGCCCGGGTCCGAGACGCTCGGCATGCCGCCGTCGGTGACCAGCGCGACCAGGTATCCGGCGGTCAGCACCTCGACCAGTTCCGGGGTACGTCGCTCCTCGTTGCCCTCGAAGTAGGAGACGATCCGACCGGCCACGGTGACGTCGAGGTCCCGGGCCAGCCGGGTGAGGCGGCGGGTGTCCTCGGCGGCCACCACGTCGGCGGTGGCGAGCACCTCGCGGAACCGCGCGGAGGCGTCGGCCGGGTTGCCCAGCGGCGCGCCGAGCAGGACCAGGCGCCCGGGCTCGGACATTTCACCCACGGGAAGGCTCCTTCATCGATCGGCGTGCCGCTGTCGGGGACGATGGGCGCCACCGGGCACCTCCAGAGCCTACGATCGCCGGGTGACGAGTGCGTCGACAGCGCAGAGCGCGAACGCGACCGGACCCGACCAGGGCATTCCGCCCACCGACGGTGGCGGCGTCCCGGCCGTCGTGCGTCGCCGGCTCGCCACCGTCGAGGCCCGGCTGGACGTGAACTCCTGGATCGCCACCGCCGTGGTGGTGGCGATCGCCGCGATCCTGCGCCTGCTCGGCCTGAGCAGTCCCAAGGGCAAGATCTTCGACGAGATCTACTACGCCCGGGACGGCTACGGCCTGATCGACAAGGGCGTCGAGTGGAACTACAAGGACAACGGCCCGTCGTACGTGGTGCACCCGCCGCTGGGCAAGTGGTTGATCGGGCTCGGCGAGTGGGCCTTCGGCTACGCCGACCAGGAGCACAACATCTCGGTGCCGGGGCACCTGTTCACCACCGCCCCGGAGTTCGGCTGGCGGTTCTCGGCGGCGCTGGCCGGCATCCTGTCGGTGCTGATGCTGACCCGGATCGCCCGCCGGATGTTCCGCTCCACCACGCTGGGCTGCGCGGCCGGCCTGCTGCTCGCGCTGGACGGCTTCCACCTGGTGCTCTCCCGCACCGCGCTGCTCGACATCTTCCTGCTGCTGTTCGTGCTGGCCGCGTTCGGCGCCCTGGTGCTCGACCGGGACGCCCGGCGGCGGCGCTGGACCCGGGCGTTGGACGACGGGCTCGACCCGGCCGCGCCGGGGCGGGCCGGGCGGCCGGCCGGCGGCTGGCGGACCTGGCCGTGGTGGCGGCTGGCCGCCGGGGTGCTGCTCGGCTGCGCCTGCGCGGTGAAGTGGAGCGCGCTGTACTTCGTGCCGGCGTTCGCGCTGCTGGCGCTCTTCTGGGAGGTCGGCGTCCGGCGCTCCGCCGGGGTACGCCGCCCGTGGCGCGACGCGCTCCTCGACGAGCTGCCCTGGCTGGTGCTCGCCGGGCTGCTGATGGTCGTGACGTACGTGGCCACCTGGTCGGGCTGGCTGCTCGGCGACGACGGCTACTACCGGCTGGCCGCCCGCTACCCCAACACCCCGGGGCTGAGCGACACCCCGGTCCTCGGCGCGCTGAACAACCTGTACCAGTACCACCGGGCGGCGTTCGAGTTCCACACCGGCCTGGAGACCCCGCACAAGTACCAGTCGTGGCCGTGGCAGTGGCTGCTGCTCGGCCGGCCGGTGGCCTTCTACTGGTCGGGTGACGGGGCGTGCGGGGCGCCGAGCTGCGCCTCGGAGATCCTGCTGCTCGGCACGCCGCTGCTCTGGTGGTCGTTCCTGCCGGCGCTGGCCGCGACCGCCTGGCTGGGCCTGGCCCGGCGGGACTGGCGGGCCGGGGCGATCCTGCTCAGCCTCGCCTCCGGCCTGCTGCCCTGGTTCTGGTTCGCCCTCGACGGCCGGACGATGTTCTCCTTCTACGCCGCCCCGGCGCTGCCGTTCCTGGTCCTCGCCGTCGTCTACGTGCTGGGCGCGATCGTCACCCCGACCGGTCCCGAGGGCGGCGCGGCGACCGACGCCGACCTGGCGCGCGGCGACGACCGCCGGCTGATCGGCGGGGTGATCGTCGGCGCGTACGTGCTGCTGGTCGCGCTCTGCTTCGCGTACTTCTACCCGATCTTCGTGGGCAACCTGCTGCCGTACGACGACTGGTCGGCGCGGATGTGGCTGGACGGCCGCTGGATCTGACCCCGCACCCGGGGCCGCGCGGCCGGCCGGGCGGGAGACGCCGGCGGCGCGGGGCGGCGCACACAAATAGAGCGCGCCCCGATCGCCTGCCACGGGGGAAGCGGGCGATTGGGGCGCGCAAGACAAAGCTTAACCACCCTTCGGCACCGGCACAACGGGGCGACTTGGGTCAGATTTCCGACCGATGCCAAGGCGGCGAGAGGTTTACCTCCGGCAATTGACGGATGGTCACCATTCTGTCGACGGTCTGCCGTAAAGCACGTGTAGGTCCTACCGTTTCCTGCCCGATCATGAGGATCGCCACGGGACGGACGGTGGAGGACCAGGCACCGGGACGGCGCGCGGGAAGCACACGGACGATCACCCGATCCAGCCGGACGGGACGGGCCGCCCCGCCGAGGTCGCGCGCCGGACACCTGGGCCGGAAGGCGACAGGAAGGGCGCTCACCCGCCCCAGATGATCATCCAGAGTGGACGTCACTACACTCCGCCCGGTGATCAACAAGAGGCGACCTACGGCGGTCCTGATCGGACTGCTGGCGGCCACCGTGCTGACCGGTCCGGCGCCGGCCGTGGCGGACGAGGAGACGCCCGCCGAGCCACCGAAGGTCGAGCTGGTGCTCGACGTCAGCGGCTCGATGCGGGCCCGGGACATCGACGGCCGCAGCCGGATCTCCGTCGCCCAACAGGCGTTCAACGAGGTGGTCGACGCGCTGCCCGAGGAGACCCAGCTCGGCATCCGGGTGCTCGGCGCGACCTACCGGGGCAAGGACGAGAAGCAGGGCTGCCTGGACACCCAGCAGATCGTGCCGGTCGGTCCGGTCGACCGGGTGCAGGCGAAGGCGGCGGTGGCCACCCTGCGGCCGACCGGCTTCACCCCGGTCGGGCTGGCCCTGCGCTCCGCCGCCCAGGACCTCGGCACCGGCGCCACCGCCCGGCGGATCGTGCTGATCACCGACGGCGAGGACACCTGCGCCCCGCCGGACCCCTGCGAGGTGGCCCGTGAGCTGGCCGCCCAGGGCACGAAGCTGGTGGTCGACACCCTCGGCCTGGCCCCGGACGAGAAGGTACGCCGGCAGTTGCTCTGCATCGCCGGCGCGACCGGCGGCACGTACACGGCGGCGCAGAGCGCCGACGAGCTGACCGGCCGGATCAAGCAGCTGGTGGACCGGGCGAAGGAGACGTACACCGCCGCGCCCACCGTGGTCGGCGGCACGGCGGAGTGCGCGAACGCGCCGCTGCTCGGCCCGGGCGTCTACCGCGACCGGGAGGCGTTCTCCGAGCACCGCTGGTACCGGGTGCCGGTACGGCCGGGGCAGGAGCTGCGCGCCTCGGTCAGCGTGGCGCTGGACCGGCCGGTGAACCCGGACCACGGGGTGCTGCTGCGGGCCACCGCCGCCGACGGCCGGGAACTGGTACGCGGGGTGGACGCCGGCAGTGGGCGTACCGATGTGGTCTCGGCCGGTGTGCGCTGGTCGGCGACGGAGGACGGCGCCCCGTCGACGCCCGGTGCCACGCCCGTCCCCGCCACGACGGTGTGCCTGGTGGTGAGCAATTCCTTCGCGCCCCGGCCGGGCACCCGGGCCACGCCGGGGATGCCGGTCGAGCTGACCGTCGACGTGGTCGCCTCGTCCCCCGCCCCGGCCGCGCCCGACCTGGGCCGGGGCTGGGTGCTGCTCGCCCTGCTCACCCTGGCCGGCCTGCTCACCGGCCTGGTCGCCGGGCTGCTCACCCGCTGGTGGGTCGCCACCTGGAGGGAGAACTGAGATGCGTACCCCGATGATGCTGGCGGCGGCGCTCGCCGCCGGGCTGGCCCTGCCGGCCGTTCCCGCCGCGGCGGCCGCCCCCACCCCCTCGCCCGGCGCCACCCCGGTCACCCGGGCCGGCACGTCCTTCCTCACCGCCACCGGCATCGCCGCCGGCCAGCCGGTACGGGTGGGCGCCTCCACCGGCGACCACCTCTACTGGTCGTTCCCGGCCTCGGCCGGGCAGCGGCACGAGATCAGCGCGACGGTGTCGCTGCCGAAGGCCCGCACCGGGGCCTCCATCTGGACGGTCGAGGTCTTCGACGGGTTGCGCCGCCAGCAGTCCTGCACCGCCGGGGCGCAGACCCGACGGTGGACGCCGCGACCGGCAGCGTGTCGCTCGGCTGCACCCTGCGCGAGGTGCGCTCCTGGGCCGAGCCCTGGTCGGCGGATCCGCTGCCCGGCACCTACTACGTCCGGCTGTCGGTGACCGAGCTGCCCGAGGCCGACCTCGGGCTCCCGGTCGACGTCGACCTGCTGGTCAGCGCGGACGGCGCGGGCTCGCGCGACGACGGCGAGTTGAAGGCGCCCCTGGTGCCGAACACCAAGGCCGGAACGGTGCTGACCGGGGAGCCGGCGGCGGCCCCGGCCGAGCAGGCGGACGGCGGGTTCGGCGACCGGCTGCCCGACCTCGGCTCGCGGTGGATCTGGAGCACGGTCGGCGGGGTCCTGGCCGCGGTGGCCGGCGTGGTCGGCTTCGCGCTGACCCGCCGTCCCCGCCGGCCCTGACCGGAGGCGGTGGCCGCCCGACCGGGGGCGGCCACCGCCGCTCAGGTCACGAGCGGCCCGCGGGGGACCCAGCCGATGAACCGGTCCTGAAGGGACGCCATCGGCGCGGCGCGCAGGTCGGCGCTGGCGGCCGCCAGACAGGAGCCCAGGTAGACGCTGAGCGAGGCGCGGTCCATCTGGTACTCGCTGAGCAGCCGGTTGCGTTTGGTCGGACACGGCCACTCCTCGCCACAGGAGCCGCAGGTCCACGCCGGTGTCACCGGAACGTGCTCGTCGGGGTGGGAACCCGAGGGTGCCGGGGCACCGGTCATCGTCACTTCCTCTCGGATGGTCGTACCTGGCACCGGCCCGCCGCGTCGACGACGCGCGGACGCCGGAAGATCCCCCGCGACGCCCTAACGGCGCTACGGGACGCTCCGGCGTTACACGGTTGCGGTACGTTCACCGTCGATGGCCGCCGCTGGTGGTGCACCGGGCTCGGGTGGTCAGCAGCTGAGAGGCGCGCGGCGGCGAGCCCGAGGTGGCGCTCTGGCCCGAATCGCCGCCCGTGCCGGCCGACCGGCTCGACGCCGAACGGGCCAGACTGTCGTCGTACCTGAAGGGGGTGGGTGATGCGTGATCTGCTGCCGCCGACCGTCTCGGTCGTGGTGGCCGGGCCGACGGACTGGGCGGGCGAGCTGCACCCCGCCGAGCAGAGCGGTCTCGGGGCGCGCGCGGTGGAGAGCCGGCGGCGCGACTACACCGCCGGCCGGGTCTGCGCGCGGCGGGCGATGGCCGAGCTGGGACTGCCCGAACTGCCGGTCCCGGCCGCGACCGACCGCTCCCCCGCCTGGCCGGCCGGGCTGGTCGGCACCATCACCCACACCCGCGGCTACTGCGCCGCCGCGGTCGCCCGGGCCACCGACATCCGATCCGTCGGGATGGACGCCGAGCGACACCGCGAGCTCAACGAGGGGGTACGCCGGCTGATCTGCCGCCCCGAGGAGGAGGAGCGCTGCGCCCGGCTGCCGGCCGGCACGTCCTGGCCGCTGGTGCTGTTCAGCGCGAAGGAGACCGTCTACAAGGTCTGGCACCCGGTTGTGGGCTCCTGGCTGGACTTCCAGGACGCCACGGTCGAGCTGGACCCGGACGCCGGGACGTTCACCGCGCGGATCGACCCGGTGCGGGTGGCGGCGGCGACGGTGGCCGACCCGCCGTCCGTCGTGATCGGACGCTTCGTCGTCGAGGGCGACCTCGTGCGCACCGCGGCCGTGCTGACGCATTGACCGTTCGGCCCGGTCCGGATCGACGAACGGCGGGTCGGACCCGAGACAATTCCGCGTTGCCCGCACCGACTAGCGTCGAAGAGTTCCCGATGCAGCCGAAGTGCCGAGGAGTACGGTGAGCCAGCCCCAGCCCCCTTACGGGCCGCAGGACCCCAACCAGCCGCCCGTCGACCCGTTCCCCACGGCGCCGGTCCCGCACCAGCAGTACCCGGCGGACCCGACCGCGCCGCTGCCGCCGGTCTCCGCGCCGCAGTACCCGACCGCCCCCCAGCCCCCGTACGCGCCGATGGACCCGACCGCCGTGCAACCGCCGACCTCCGGCGCGCCGTACCCGCCGGTGTCGGGCGCCCCGCAGCCGCCCGTCTCCGGCAGCCCGTACCCGCAGTACGACCCGAACGCGTCGATGCCGCCGGTCTCCGGCGCGCCGTACCCGCCGGTCTCCGGCGGCGGTTACCCGCCGGTGTCCGGTCCCGGCTACCCGCCGGCGCCGGGCCAGCCGCTCGGCCCGCCCGTGCAGTCCGGCGCGAAGAAGAAGCCGTGGGTCATCATCGGCATCATCGTCGCCGTGCTGCTCCTGCTCTGCTGCGGCGGAGGCATCGCCGCCCTGGTCGCCGGCGGCAAGAAGGCCGCCGACAAGGCGGAGGAGATCGAGCGCTCCCTGCCCACCCCGCGCACCACCGCCGCGCCGGCCTTCCCCGGCACGAAGCCCTCCGCTTCCGCCTCGGCGGCCGACGGCGAAACCTTCAACATGGAGCCCGGCGACACCCTGGTGATCGAGGACGACGAGGGCACCATCGAGATCACCATCCGGAAGTTCTCCACCTCCACCAAGGGCTGCCGCTCGTACGCCCCCGCCCCGGACAAGGGCCTCTACCTGATCGCCGACGTCACCGCGACGGTCACCAAGGGCAAGGCGTCGATCAACCCGTTCTACTTCCAGTGGGTGGCCGAGGACGGCACCACCGTCAACGGGCTGGCCGGCGCGCTCTCCGGCTGCGGCGGCGACATGCTCGACTCCGGCAGTGGCATCCGCGCCGGCAGCAAGCGCTCCGGCGCGGTGGTCTTCGACGTCAAGGACAAGAACGGCGTCGTCGAGTACCAGCACAAGTTCGAGGCCGCCGGCTCCTGGAAGCCGTGACCTCCCCGGTCCCCGTGGCGGGCCGGCTCCCCATCGTGGGGGCCGGCCCGCCCCCTTTCCTGGCGGTGCCAGGTCGTCGGCACCCTTCTCGGCGGTCGCCGGGGGTTTCCCGCCACAGCGGGCGGGGACGCGGGGCGGGAGGCGCGGACAGCGCGACTGGTCCACGAACCGACGAGGGGGCGGCATGAGTTCCACCGAACGGGCGAAGGACAGCGTCGAGCAGGTGGCCGGCCCTGCCCGGGCCCAGCTGGGCGACATGAACCAGGACGAACGGTCGCAGGCGGAACGGGTGGCCAAGCGCGACGAGATCCGGGGCCGGGAACCCGGCGAACACGTCCAGGAGGACGCTCGGGACGTCAGGGGTGATTTCACCACCTGACGACCCCGGTTGAGGAGAGCTGACCATGCGAATCCCGCACCTGATGGCCGAGCGGTGGGTGAACTCACCGCCGCTGGCTCCCGACGCGCTGCACGGTCGGGTGGTCCTGCTCGACATCTGGGAGTACACCTGCATCAACTGGATCCGTACATCGCCCTACGTCAAGGCGTGGCACCGCGACTACGCCGACCTGGGCCTGGTCGTCATCGGGGTGCACGCGCCGGAGTTCGAGTTCGGCAAGCAGGCCGAGAACATCGACCGGGGGATCCGCGACCACGGGCTCACCCACCCCATCGCGATCGACAACGACTTCAAGATCTGGCGGGCCCTCGGCAACAACGCCTGGCCGGCGAAGTACCTCTTCGATGCGGACGGACTACTGGTCGACCAATGGGTCGGCGAGGGCAGCTACGAGCGAGTGGAGTCGGAGATCCGGCGGCTGATCGAGGTCAGGGCGCCCGGCACCGAGCTGCCGCCGGTCAGCCCCGAAGCGATGGCGTTCGCGACGACTGGCGAGCCCTCCTACCTCGGCATCACGCCCGAAACGTACGTGGGCGCCCACCGCGCCGAGCCGGGCAGCTTCGCCCTGACCGGCGACTGGGAGACCAGCGGCGAGTACGTCGAACTCACCAGCGGCACCGGGGAGCTCGCCCTGCCCTTCAACGCCGGCGAGGTGAACCTCGTCGTGGACCCCGGCCCGTCCGGACCGGCGGCGATCGACGTGCTGCTCGACGGGAACCCGATCGGCGACGAGCGCGGCGACGACGTCGACCCGGACGCGGTGGCGCGCGTCGACAGGGCGGGAATGATCCGGCTCGTCGCCGGGGCGTCGCGGGACGATCACCTGTTGACGCTCGGCACCAGCCAACCCGGTCTGCGCGCGTTCGTGTTCACCTTCGGCCCGTGAGGGTGGGTGCGCGGCGCGCCGCTGCCTACTTGGGCGGTTCCGCGCCGGACTGCTCGCTCACCATGTACTCCGCGTACCAGTCGGGCCAGTTCGGGTCCTCCTGGCCGGTGCGCTTCTCGTGCTCGCCGTGGGCGGCCGCCGCCCGGCGGAGCGCGCCGGCCAGGTCGTTCACGGAGGTGAACGACGTCGCGGCAGCCTCGATCCGCCCGGGCAGCCGGGTGGTGATCTCCTGAACCTGCCAGTTGTTGCCGTCGGGATCGCTGAACGAGGTGCGCGAGAAGTAGCTGCGACGCTCGGGATCCGGACCGTTCACCGGCCCCTCGGGGCCGAGGTGGAAGACCTCGCTCGCCTCGACACCAGCGGCGACCAGGGCGTTCCGCGCCGCCTCCACGTCGGAGACGATCAGGTACGCCTTGGCCGAACCGGGCGCGGCCGACGTGAGGTTCGACCCGAACTGGACGGAGCAGTCGGAGCCCTGCGGCGTGAACTGGACGATGCCCGGCGGTGTCTTGTCGAGCCGCCACCCGAGGCGCCCGTAGAACTCCTTCGCGCGGTCGACATCCGAGACCGGGATGACGACGACCTCGAGCTTCAAGTCGACGTCCCGGATGTTCGGTGTCCCGCTGGCGTCGGTTTTCGGGCTCATCGTGGCCTCCCTGGGCTGAGTCAGGACGTCATGCGTCTCCCCGGGTTGGTCTCCTGGCCTGCGTGCTGCGCCATGGCAGGGCGCGCGGTCAGCCGGGCTGTCGCATCCGCGGAGGCCGCCGGTGGGGCAGGGTCTCGGTTACGACGCTACTGCTTCGGCACGTGCGGGGTGTCTGGTTCGGGGCATCGCGTCCGCTGCCGAAAAGGCCGTCTCCGACGTCGTGGTCTGGTCGGGCCGCTACCGAGGTCACGGGCTCTGCTGGCGTCGGCCTCGGCCAGCCGCCAAGCCGGCGCGTCAGATTGCGACCGGGTGGCGCGGTTCGTAGAGACCGAGCTCGCCGCCGCCGGGCAGCCGCAGCGCGGTACGCAGCCCCCAGCGCTCCTCGGTGACCGGGATCGTGAACTCGACGCCCTTCGCGGTCAGGTCGGCCATGGTCGCCGCGACGTCGTCGCACATGAGGAAGAGCTCGTGGGCCGGCTCGCCCTCGGCCGGGTGGATGGCGAGCTCGGCCGGCGGGAGCTTGAAGATGAGCCAGCCATGGCCGGCGTCCACATGGTGGTAGCCGAGGGTGTCCCGGAAGAAGGCGCGGTCCGCTTCTGCGTCGCGGCTGTAGATGATCACATGAGCGCCATTGATCATTCACCGACCATAATGCTGAGGTCCGACGCGGCAACGCCAATCTCGCCAGAAAATGCCAGGTGCCGCCCGACTCCCGAGCCTCATTCCTCGGGCCATGAGTGAGGTTCGATCACCCAGGGCTGGCCTGGGCTCCTCCGACAAGCCGCGTGACCGAGCGGGAGGCTGCCGAGTTGAGCCACGGATGACCCCTGGTCAACCACGGGACGGTGAGGTGCATGGACGACGGAGAACGTGAGCAGGCGCTGCTCACCGCCCTGACCACCGAGCATTTCGTGCTTCAGACCTCGCGCAGCGCGACCGTCACCGAGTCGGTGGGTCGGGCGACCGTCTTCCTGTCCATGCTCTCTGCCGCGCTGATCGGGCTCGGTTTCGTCGCCAGCAACGCCACGCTCGTCCGGCCCTACCTCGGGGCGGTGCTGCCGACGCTGGTGATCACCGGACTGCTCACATTCCTGCGGCTGGTGCAGAACATGGTGGAGAACGAGCTGGATCTCGCGCGGATCCAGCGCATCCGCGCGTACTACCATCGCCGGCTGGCCGGCGAGCACGACTTCTTCGCCGACGCGGTGCAGGGCGAGAGCATCATGCGGACGACCTGGGCGGCGGTCGGTAACGCGCCCCGGCGGGCGCAGCTGCTGCTGACCACGGCGGCGATGGTGGGCGCGGTGAACGCGCTGTTGGCGGGGCTCGCGGTCACGCTGCTGGCCGGGCTCGCGGGGCTGTCGCCCGGGTTCGCGATCGGCGTCGGCACGGTGTCGGCTCTGCTGGCCTTCGCCGCTCAGGTCGCCTACATCAACCGCGAGTCGATCTCCCAGCCCGGATAGGGGTCAGGCACCAGTCAGCGCTCGCCGGCCCCGCCGACGGATCAGCCCGCGACGTCCGGACGAGCACGCACCGCCCCTCCTTTGATCACGGCGAATACGGCGAGGCCGAGACCGAGAACGGCGACGACGGCCACCCAATGCAGGCGCAGACCCAGCATCAGCGGCACGAGCCCAAGCATCGACGGGATCGCCAGCAGGCACGCGATCGCCATCAGCGGACTCAACACCATCAGTCCGACCTTTTCGCCCCGGACCGACCACCAACCGTCTGCGGTACCGCGCTTGAGCCGCGCAGCCTCGAACAGCATGGGCAGACCGGAGGCGGCAAACATCCCCAGGAACAGGGTCTGCACCCAGCCGCGGTGGCCCCAGGCCTCGGTTTCCACCCGATCGCCGGCCGGCAGTTCGATCGCCACCGGGGTGCCCTCCCACAGCAACGCCTCTGCCTCTGCGTTATCGGTGAGTCTGCGGCTGCCCGAGGTGGGGACGTCGGTCTCGGCAAAGAACACATACTCGGCGTCGCGCTCCACCATCAGGTGCCAGTCACTGCCGGGGCCACGACTGTGCCAGGGGCCGGACAAGGTGACCGGGATCCGCTCGAGACAGCCCTTCGGCGGATCGACCTCCGGCTCTACCCGCATGGTCCCCGCGGGGCACTCCACGGCTCGCCGCATCGCGACCGCGTCGCGGATGCCGTCCGGGAGGTCGACCAGCGCCAACAGTCCGAGGACGCCCGCCAGCAAGCCGTAGAGCACGAGGAGCGCCGGCCGCGTCCAGAACGCTCGGCGCCAGAACTGCCAGCCGCGGGGAGGTGTCTTCCTTCGCCTGGACACAGCAACCACCTCCCTCCCGATTGTGGCTGCCCAGAGGTTAGAACGCCGCCCTGATCTGCGCATTACGAGCCGGTCGTCGGCTGCCGGTCTACCGCCGGGTCCTCGCCGCTCTCCGTTGATGTCGGTCGTAGAAGGCAGGCCGTGCTGCGGCGACGACCCTGGCCCGGTCTCAGGCTAGTGGGAGACGATCCCCCGCCAGAAGGCGGTGAAGAGGGCCACGCCGGCCGCGACCCGCGCGACGGCAAGTGACCGTGCCACACCCGGGACGGCGGCGACCCAGCAGAGTCCGACGAGGACGAACTGGACACCGAAGAAGCCGGCGAGGGTCAGCAACAGGTGCCGGCCGGGCCGGACCTTTCCCTGGGCCTGGTCGTGACGGCCGCTGAGGAGCCACCACACAACGGCCAAGCCGAGCGCGGCCAGCATCACCGGGACACCCCACGCCCGGTACGCGGCTTCGGAGACGAGCAGCACCACCAGCCCGAGCGGAAAGAGCAACATGGACAGCACGAACGCCGCACCACTGGCCAGTTTTCGCATCGCTCGGCCTTCGCGTCGTAGCTATGCCCGTCGCACCCTGACCGCTCGTCCAGCCGGTGGACCCGCCCATAACGCGGGCTTGCGACCTGTCCGCGGCCCACGGGTCAACCGCCGTGTCCGTCTAGGTCCGCTGGCGTCCACACCGGTTGGCACTCAATTCGTCACACCCACCAGGGAAGCTGGCCGCTACCGATCAACGCCAGTGCAGCATCGGCCTCGCAAACCTGGCGGGAACCGTGACGGTCACCGCCGATGATCTCGACGCAGCATTGTCCAGCGTTGTTGCCAGCCTACGGCCAGCAACCGAGCTGGACTGGTTCGCGCGGGCGGGCAGCCTGGAGTGGGACTGCTGGCACACCGCCGAGCACATCGGTGATTGCCTGATGTCGTTCGCGGGTCAACTCGTGGCCCGGCCGGAGAAGCGCTATGTGCGCTTCGCGGCGAACGCCGACAAGGACGCTTCCCCGGCACAGGTACTCGAGTTCGCCGAGGCGGGTGGCCGTATTTTGGCAGCCACGCTACGCACGTCCGGACCGGATGTTCGGGCCTATCACCCCACCGGCCAAGCTGATCCGGAGGGCTTCGCCGCGATGGGGTGCGCGGAGACGTTGCTGCACGGGGATGACATCGCCCAGGGCCTGGGTCTTGCCATCGATCCCCCGCGTGAGGTGTGTTCTCGGGTACTCGCTCGGCTGTTTCCGGAAGTGGCGCAGGAACTGGCCACCGTCGACCCGTGGGCGGCGCTGCGCTGGTCCACCGGCCGGATCGAGCTGCCGGGACGTCCGCAACTGAAGGAATGGCGCTGGCAGGGTGCTCCGCTGGGCGAATGAGCCCACGAGCCGTGACTTACCGCAAACCACCCTGGACCCCGCGGCGGCCCCCAGCGACGATCAAGAGCGGGCGAACACCGAGCTCGCGGTCACTGCTGCGCAAGATCGAAAAAGACCGTCTCCCACCACGGGAAACGGCCTTTGAACTGGGTGGAGTTGAGGGGATTCGAACCCCTGACCCCCTCGATGCGAACGAGGTGCGCTACCGGACTGCGCCACAACCCCTCCGCCGGCGAACCGGCTTCGGTCCCACCTGGCTTTCACCAGGCGGGCCGGCGACAAGGCTAACAGGTCCACCCTCCCCGCCGCGAATCCACCCCCGGCGCGCCGACGGGCTCCCCCCGGAGATCGACTCGGGATGCGGCATGTCGCGGTGTCCGAGCCGTCGAACACCGCGACACGCCGCAAACGGCGCAAGGAGCACCGGTGCGAGGAACGCGTCGGACCGGTCAGGCGGGGTGGGAGGAGCCGCGGCCGGACTGGTACTGCCGCCCCCGCAGCCCACCGGCCCGGCGGTAGGAGACGGAGCCACCCCCGCTGGCCGCGGCCGGCAGGTCGCCCGACCGGTCCAGGCCCATCGCGGTGCGGCGTACCGCCTCACGCTGGGCCGCCAGGCGGCGCTGCGCCTCCCGGCGGGCCGCCGCCCGGCGGGCCTGCTCACGCCGTACCTCGGCCTGCCGGGCGGCCAGCCACGCGGCCTCCCGGGCCTGGATCCGCCGCCGCCGGCGCTCCGCCACCGCCCGCTTGCGCAGGTGTACGACGTACGCCGCCAGCAGCGTCCCGGTGACCGAGATGCTGATCCAGAATCCGGGGCTGACCACGATCACGCCGACCAGCTCGACGAAGTTGAGCAGCAGCAGCGCGGCGAGCACCCGGCGACGCCGGTAGACGGCCGGGGTGTGGCGGCGCCGGGGCGGCGGTCGACGGCGGGCCTTGCGCCGGGCGGGCGGCACGGCGCGCAGCCGGCCCGAACGGCGGCCCCCCGCCGGAGGCGCGGAGACCGGGGCGCTCAGGTTCCCGGTGTTCGCATCTTCACTCAGCGTGACGACAAGCGCACGGGACGGGTTGAGCGGGCGCCGTCCCGGGACAGTACGGCGTCGCCGACGGCGCTGGAGCACCCGCGCCGTCGACTGCGCCCGCTCCGCCACCAGCCGCTCGGTGGCGTCGTACCGGCGGACCAGCGCCGGCGCGAGGGCGAGCAGGCCGGCGGCGGCGAGGACGGCGAGGAGCACCGAGGTCGGCACCCTCACCCCTCCCGTCACCGAATTCGGGGCAATCGCCGGGCCACCGCAGGATCTTCCCCGGATGGTCGTCCACGGCGCAGATCGTACGGGCGGGCAGCGCTTGCCACAGCTTGCAGTTACTTGAGGTTACGGGCCGTCGACCCTGATGCCGGCGCGCCGCGCCGATCCCGTCCGTGGGACGGCTCACCCCTCGCGGTCACGGATCCGGTGCCAGCGGGCCAGCAGACCGCCTTCGGCGGCCACCTCCTCGCTGGTCATCGCGTATCCGATGTGGTCGCGCCACGCCCCGTCGATGTGCATGTAGCGTACGTGGTACGCCTCTTCGCGGAAGCCCAGCTTCTCCACCACCCGCCGGGACGGCCGGTTCTCCGGCCGGATGTTCACCTCGACCCGGTGCAGCCCGCCCGGCCCGAAGGCGTGGTCCACGGCGAGCGCCATCGCGGTCGGGATCACCCCGCGACCGGCCACTGCGGAGTCCACCCAGTACCCGACGTACCCGGAGCAGAACGCCCGCCGGACGATGCTGCCCACGTTGAGGTGCCCGACCAGCCGGTCCCGGCCCTCCTCGCGGAGGCAGACCGCGAACGGCATCCCCTCGCCGGTGCGCGCCGAGCGTCGCTGGTCCTTGTGGACGTAGCGGAACGCGGCCGGCGAGTTGGTCTCGTCCCAGGTGCCCGGCAGGTGCGACTCCCACGGCGCCAGCCAGGCCTGGTTGGCGCGGCGCACCGCCGACCAGGCGGCGGCGTCCGAGCGCCGGTACGGCCGCAGCACCACCGGCCCGTCGGTCAGCACCACCGGCCAGCCCGGCGCCCGCCCGAAGCCGAACAGACTCACCGGCGCCGGTCCAGCAGGAGTACGTCCACGGTGGAGCCGGCGGCGGCGGTGGTCACCCGCTCGCCGAGCACCATCAGCCCGTTCGCCTCGGCCAGCCCGGACAGGGTGTACGGCCCACCCGGCAGCGGCTGGACCGTGTATCCCCCGCCGCGTCGCTCGGCGACGTGCGCGGGGCGGAACTCGCGCAGCCCGCCCGGGGAGGTGATGGTCTCCAGCAGGTGCGCGCGGACGCTCGGCCGGAACACCGGCTCCGCCCCGGCCAGCAGGTTGATGGCCGGGCGGGCCAGCACCTCGAAGCCGATCAGCGCCGAGCCGGGTTCACCGGGAAGACACACCACCGGCACCTCCTCGGCGCCGACGGTACCGAATCCGAGCGCGGTGCCGGGATAGAGCGCCACCTCGGTGAAGGTGACCGGTCCGGCCCGGCCACCCTCCCTCCTGGACAGGATCCGCCGGACCATGTCGCCGGGGCCGGTGCCGGTGCCGCCGGTGGTGATGATCAGGTCGGCCCGCAGGGTCTGGTCCTCCAGCAGGCCGCGCAGCCCTTCCGGGTCGTCGTCGCAGATGCCGACCCGGTACGCCAGCGCACCCACCTCGGCCGCGGCGGCGGTCAGCGCGTGCGAGTTGGCGTCCACCACCTGGCCGGGCTGGCTGCCCCGGCCGACGTCGACGAGTTCGTCGCCGGTGGCCACGATGACCACCCGGGGGCTGGGCCGGACCACCACGTGCCCGATCCCGGTGGCGGCGAGGACGGCGACCAGCGCCGGCGAGACGTACGTGCCGGCGCGGGCGAGCAGGGTGCCGGCGGGTAGTTCCTCACCGGCGCGGCGGACGCCGTACCCGCGCTTGGGGGTCCGGAAGATCTCCACCGCGGCCATGCCCTGGTCGGTCCACTCGACCGGGACGACCACGTCCGCGGCCACCGGCAGCGGCGCCCCGGCGGCGACCGAGAAGCACGAGCCCGGGGTGAGCCGGACCGGTCGCCAACTCGCCGCGCCCAGGTCGCCGACCACGTTCAACCGCACGGTACGGCCGCCCGACCCCCCGGAGGGGGCCGGGCCGTAGCCGACGAGGTCCTCCCAGCGCGCCGCGTACCCGTCCACCGCCGCCTGGTCGAAGGCGGGGAACGAGTGCGGCGCGACGACGTCCTCGGCGAGGACGTTGCCGTACGCCTGGGTGAGGTCGAGGTCGAGCGGAGGCAGCGCGCGCAACCTGCGCAGCACACTGCCCAGGTAGTCGGCGAGCGGCGTCAACTCGTTCGCGGCCGCCTCGGCGTCGGCCGTCGCTGTCATGTATTAGGACCGCCCGACGCGTCGGAGTTGACGAACTCGGCCAGCCACTTGCGGAACTCACCGCCGATGTCCTCGCGCTCGACGGCGATCTGCACCACCGTCTGGAGGTAGCCCAGCGGCATGCCGGTGTCGTAGCGGGTGCCCCGGTAGACGATGGCGTGCACCGGCACGCCCTCGTTGCGCAGCAGTTCCATCGCGTCGGTCAACTGGATCTCGCCGCCGCTGCCCGGCTCGGTGCGGCGGATCGCGTCGAAGATCCGGCCCGGCAGCACGTACCGGCCGAGGACGGCGAGGTTGCTCGGCGCGTCCTCCGGCTTCGGCTTCTCCACCATGCCGGTCACCTTGACCACCTCGCCGATGTCGGTCAGCTCCGACTCGGCCGGCTCGACCGAGGCGATGCCGTACCGGCTGGTCTCGGCCGGATCCACCTCGAAGAAGGCCAGCACCACACCGCCGGTGCGCGCCTGGAGCTCCAGCATGGCCGGCAGCAGCGGCTGGTCGAGCTTGACGAACTCGTCGCCGAGCAGCACCGCGAAGGGCTGGTCGCCGACGTGCGACGCGGCGTACCCGACGGCGTGGCCGAGGCCGAGCTGCTCCGGCTGGCGGCGAGTGTGGATCTCGGCCAGCTCGGTGGTCCGCTGTACGGCGGCCAGCAGTTCCGGCTTCTTCGCCAGCCGTTCCTCCAGGTCGGGCCGGCGGTCGAAGTGGTCCACCATGGCGGTCTTGTTGCGCCCGGTGATCAGCAGTACGTCGGTGAGCCCCGCCTGGGCGGCCTCCTCGACGATGTACTGCAGGACCGGACGGTCGACCACCGGCAGCAGTTCCTTGGGCACCGCCTTCGTCGCCGGCAGGAACCGGGTGGCCAGGCCGGCGGCCGGGATGACGGCCTTGACGGCACGGGGACGACCGGTCGCGGCGGCCGTCGAGGGGTTCGCTGAGTGCTCCGACATGTCGCGAGACTATCGGCCACGGCTCTGCCGCGGCGGGTGAGGACCGGAAGACGCGCCGCCCGTAACGGGCTGTGTCACACCCGGAGCGGGTGCCGGGACTCCGGCGGCCTGCCGGCTCGAACCCTCCGCCGCCCTGGTGGCCGCCGGCCCGGCGCGCGGCAGCTCGTCGTCCGGGCTGACCGAGCCGGCCGGCACCGGGATCTCCTCGGTCACCGCGTCGGGGCGCAGCCCGGTCACCCGGTAACCGTCCCGTCCGGCGGCCTTGGCCGCGTACAAGGCCTCGTCGGCGGCGTCGAGCACCTGCTGGCCGGTGCCCGCGTGGTCGGGGAAGACGGCGATGCCGATGGAGACGGTCACCGTGATCGCCACGTGCTCGTCCACCACGATCGGGGTGTCCCGCACGGCCGCGCCCAACCGCTCGGCGACGATCGCCGCACCCCGGGCGTCGGTCTCCGGGAGCAGCACCACGAACTCCTCGCCGCCCTGCCGGAACGCCAGGTCGACCTCGCGGATCTCGCCGCGTACCCGGCGGGCGAACTCGGCGAGCACGACGTCCCCGGCGGTGTGCCCGTACGTGTCGTTGACCCGCTTGAACCGGTCCACGTCCAAGGCGAGGATGCTGAGCATCCGCCCGAACCGGCTGGCCCGCTCCACCTCGCGGCGCAGCGACTCGCGCAGGTAGCGGTAGTTCCACAGCCCGGTCAGCGGGTCGGTCAGCGAGAGCCGTTGCGCCTCCTCGTGCACCCGGACGTTCTCCACCGCGACCGCCGCGTGGCCGGCGAAGGTGCGCAGGGTGGCCAGGTCGTCGTCGTCGAACTCCACGCCGCCCAGCCGGTCGTAGAGGGCCAGCACCCCGACCGCTGGCTCCCGGCCCGCCGATTCGGCGCCGCCGGGCGCGGTGAAGGGCACCGCCACGTACGTCTCGCAGCACGGCTCCCCCGCCGGCGCCTCGGCCGGCTCGAACCGGCCGCGCTGCGGCTCCCCGGTGGCGGCGACCGCTCCGATCACCCCGGTGCCGACCGGCACCCGCAGCGGCTCGGCGTCCGGCATCCGGCCGTCCAGCCCCTCGGCGCACTGACCCACCAGCACGCCGTCCGGGTCGAGCAGCAGCACCGCTCCGGCCCGCGCCCCGGTCGCCGCGAGCGCGCTGTGCAGGATCACCCGCAGGATGCGTTGCAGGTCGTGGGTGCTGGCCAGGGTGTCGCCGAGCACCGCCAGGTGCCCCCGCAACTGGTCCCGGCTGCTGGTCAGCGCCGCCACGTAGCTGGCCGTCTCTCGGGTCATCCGGTTGAACGCGCCGGCCAGCCGGCCGATCTCGTCCCGACTGCGCACCGGCACCCGCGCGGTCAGGTCGCCACGGGCCACCCGGTCCACCGCGCCGGCCAGCTCGACCAGCGGCCGGGTGGTCACCCGGGCCAGCCGCCAGGCGGCCAGCACCGCCAGCACGGCGGCGAGGAGCACCGCGCCGACCAGCACGGCGGGCAGCCCGGCCGGCTGCTCGCCCGGGACGGAGAGGACCAGCGGCAGCGGCTGTCCGGGGCTCGGGCCGAGGCGGCGCACGTACCGGCCGTCGGGGGTCTCGGTGACCCGGTCGCCGTCGACGGTGCTCGCGGCGGCGAGCACCGCCTCGCGTACCCGGTTGGACTCGGTGGTGTGGGTGACCCGGTCGGGGGCGGCGGGGCCGTCGAGCAGGGTGACCGCCACGCCGGTGGCGGCGGCCAGGCGGGCGACGAACGCCGGGTCGACCACCTGGGCGGCGGCGACGGTGCCGAGCGCGAGGCCGGCCGGGTCGCGCAGGTCCACCCGGGCGCTGAGCGCCCGGACCGGCCCGGCAGCGGTCCGGTCGCCGGAGCAGTCCTGCCAGGGCGTCGGGGGCGCACCGGGGGTGGCGTAGGTCGTGGTGCCGGCCACGTCGGTGACCAGAACCGCGCCGGCCAGCCCCCGGCTGACCACCTGGGTGGCGGCGCCGGCCCGGGCGGCGGGATCGGTCCGCAGCGCCACCGCGTCGGCGGCGGCCCGGAGTTGCTGGCAGAGGGCGTCCACCGAGGTACGCACCGTCGAGGCGGCGAGCCCGAGCCGTTCGGTGGAGCGGCTGCGGTCGACGGCCGCGAGGGTGGTGCCGACGAAGACCGCTCCGAGCAGCACCGGGCCGAGCACCACCGCGAGGAAGGCCGCCGTCAACCGCCCGCGTAGCGTCAAGCTTCCCCCCGGAAGTTCCGCGCCCTTTCCTGCGATGCTGACACAGAGCGACCGGAAGACGCGGTTTGCGCAAGGGAGTGTTGCGTGCCCGAATTTCCTGATGGAGCGCATGAGGCCAAACGCGAGACGCGGGTCGCGCTGCTCGCCCACCGTCGGGCGCTGACCGCGCCGCAGCGGGCCGAAGCCGCGGCGCGCGTCCGGGCCGAGCTGGTGGATCTGGTACGCCGGCTGCGCCCGCACCGGATGACCGGGTACGTGCCGGTCGGCTCCGAACCGGGCGGCCCGGAGCTGCCGGAGGCGCTGCGCGCGGCGCTGCCCCGCCAGGCCGAGCTGCTGCTGCCGGTGCTCCGCGACGACCTGGACCTCGACTGGGCGGCATACGACGGGTCCGACTCGCTGGTGGCCGCCGGACGCGGCATGCGGGAGCCGGCCGGCCCTCGGCTGGGCCGCGCGGCGATCGGCGAGGCGGAGCTGGTGGTGGTGCCGGCGCTGGCGGTGGACCACCGTGGCCTGCGCCTGGGTCGCGGCGGCGGCTCGTACGACCGGGCGCTGGCCCGGGTGCCGGGAAGAGTCCTGATCGTGGCGCTGTTGCACGACGGTGAGCTGGTCGAGGCCCTGCCCGCCCAGCCGCACGACCGCCCGGTGCACGCCGTAATCACCCCGTCGGGCGGTCTGCGTACGCTGACCGACGCGCCCGGTGTCGATCCCCCCACGTCCGCTGGACGAACCCGGGCCCGATGACGCACCATTGGCACTCGAAACCGTCGAGTGCCAACCGGCCGTACCAGATCCGGAGGAGAACGTGCCCACGTACCAGTACGCCTGCACCGCGTGTGGCCACCAGCTCGAGGCGGTGCAGTCCTTCTCTGACGAGCCGCTGACCGAGTGCCCCGCGTGCGAGGGGCGGCTGCGCAAGGTCTTCAACTCGGTTGGTGTCGTCTTCAAGGGCTCCGGCTTCTACCGCACTGACTCCCGCTCCTCCGGCTCGGAGAGCAAGACCGGCAGCACCACCCCGAATCCGGCGAAGTCGGACAGCGGCTCCTCGTCGGGCAGCGGGTCGTCGGCCGCCTCGTCGAACGGCGGCAGCACGTCGGGCTCGTCCGGCTCGTCGGGCTCGTCCAACGGCGGGTCGGCCAAGGCCGCGGCCAGCACCTCCTCCTCCTGATCTAGAACGCCCCCGCCCCCGCCGCCCCGTCTGGGCCGCGGGGGCGTTTGGCGTATGCGCTCCCCTCGCCCGGCATGGTGCGCGGTCCTCGCTTGACCAGGCGCCGGCCGGTGGCCCCGGCGGCGGGCCTGGGGTTGGCTCTCCTGAGGTGGCATGGTCCTGGGGCGCGGACAGCTGGCCGGCGTGCCGACCCGGTTGTACGGCGCTGTGGAGCTGATGACGCAAACGACTCAGCCTGGCGGGCGTGGGGGTTGGACAGCTCGCACCGTCCGGGCTGACCTTCGTTAGCAGGTCGAGCGCCGCTTCGGGGGTTGTCCACAGGCCTGCCGGTTGTCCACAGGCCGGTGCACATGGCGCTCCGGCGTCCGATCCTGCCGCCTAGCGTGCTGTCGGAGCGCCGCTATGGCGCCGGGCAGCGAGGCGAGGGTGGGCGGTCGACGACCCTCGGGAGGCGGCCCGACGGCGAGGCACGCGCTGGGTTCCGGGGGCGGCCCGACGGCGAGGTGGGAGGTGGGCGGCATGGCTGGTGGTGGCCCGGACGGGAGGGACTCCCTGCGCCCGGTGCGCTGGCTCCGCCGGCCCGGCGGCGGCACGCTGCTGCGCCTCGGGCTGGTCGCCGCCCTGCTGGGCCTCGCGGTGGTCGTCCTCGACTCGTCCGGCGGCTGTCCCACTCCGGCTCCGCCGGGCTCCTCGGCTGACGGCGCGATCGCCGGAGGCACACTGGCCGCATCGGCGGACGGGACCGGATCAGCCGGGGACCTGTCGGGCGAGGAGTCGTCGAATTCAGGCGTGCCGGGGGCCGGGCCGTCGACCGAAGGTGGTCTGCCGGGAGCGGGGCCGTCGACCGAAGGCGGTCTGCCGGGCGCAGGGCCGTCGACCGAGGGCGGTCTGCCGGGGGCAGGGCCCTCGACCGGAGGTGATCGGCGGGGCGCACTGCCGCTGCCGAGCGGGTCGGTGGGCGTACCGGTGCGGCTGGCCGAACCCGCAGCGCTCGCCGTGCTGCGGCCGGGAGCCCGGGTCGACCTGCTGGTCGTACCGGCCGGCCGGACGCCGGTGGAGGCCGCACTGGTGGCCTCCGGAGCGCTGGTGCTCGACGTGGTGGGCGGCGACGCCGCCGACGGTTCCTCGGCCCTCTACCTGGCGCTCCGCCCGGACCAGGCACAACGCGCCGTCGGCCAACCGGAGGGAAGTCGCTTCGCCGTCGTGGTACGCGGCTGACCCAGCCGCCCGCCCCGCGCCCAGGCCCGACGGGACGAGCGCTGGGCTGCTGCCGCGATCTCCACCAGCGGCTGCCTCGATCGCGTCTCCCAGGCCCGTCGACAGCAGGGGCTCTTGATCGGGTAGCAATTTCCGAGGCGACACGCCGACGCGAGCCTCGGAAACTGCTACCCGATCATGAGGCGCCAGTCGGCGACGGCGGTCACCCGTCCGACCCGACGGCTCCCGATGATGGAAGAAGGGTGGGTCAGTCCCAGTGCGGCGGGCGCTCGGCGAGCAGCCAGTCGTCGTTGCCGCCGATGCGCTCACCCCAGCCGTGGTCGGTGTCGTCCACGGTCTGTTCGGGCAGCACCACGAAATCCTCGCTGAGATCGACGGCGCGGTCGTCGTCGCGCACGTCCGGATCCTCGATGCTCACGACCGGCAACACTATCCCAGCCCAGCCCGATCCTTGCGGCCACACGTAGACCAGGACGAGGAGTGCGCAGCCGCCCGGCCTCGTCGACCAGACGAGCCTGACCCGGGACTGCGCCCTCCCGCAACTCGGCTGCGAGCCACCCCAGTCCCGGGTCGCCACCGCCTCGCCCCAGTCACCGGCACCGACCCGTCGCCGCGTCGGGCGGCCGAGGGCTCGCCGCGTTGGTAGCGTCGGACGGCGTGACGACGCCCAGTGGTGCCAGCTCCGAGGACGAGTTCTGGCGACGGCCGCCCGAGCAGGCCCAGCCGACGGCACCGGACACCGATCGGACGACTCCCGGCACCGACGGCGCGACGCTCGGCGAGCCCACCTTCGGCAGCACCCCGGCAGCGGGTTCGCTGCCCTCCGGGCCCGCGACCGGCACCACGGCGACGACCAACGGCGTGGCGCATGCCGGCACGCCCGCCGCGCCGACCTCGCCGTCACCGTGGGCCGCCCCGACGGACGTACCCCCGGCACCGGTCCCGGGGCAGGCGACCGCCCGGCCCGACCGTGGCTACGCCGGTCCCCCGCCGACCACCCCGCCGCCGCCCGGATGGCGACCGCCGGTGCACCTCCAGGCCACGCCGCCGCGGGCGCTGCCGCCGCAGGACATGGAAGCCATGGACGCGGCGGAACAGCGCGCGCAGCGGGTCACCTACGCCGTCGGCGCGGTGGCCGGGGCGGTGTTGCTGGTGCTGCTCTGCCTGCTCTGCTCCCGGGCGCTCTTCTGAGGCGGACGACCGGTCAGAGGGTGTTGCCCCAGACCGACTGCGCGCCCGTGTCGCCGGTCAGCACGACGTAGATCAGCGCGAACACCCCCAGCACCACGATGACGCCGGTGAGCAGCCAGCTCACCCAGGAGGGCAGGCGCGGGGTACGCACCCGGTCGCTGGTCAGCGCCAGCAGCACCAGGGCCGCCACGGCGAGTCCCACGGTGAGCCAGAACGTCGTCTCGCCGTACTCGGAATGCTCCTCGATCTTGGCGAGCAGCTGGGGCGGGTAGTTCTTGCCCTCCAGGAACTCCTCGAACGCCTCGCCGGACTCGGTGGCCACCCAGGTGATCACCGGTGTCACCACGGAGAGGATCGCCACCGCCCAGGCGAGCCGGGGACGCCAGCGGGGCACCAGCCCGTACGCGGAGGCGAGCAGTGCCAGCAGCGGAACGAACACCACCGCCGCGTGGATCACCAGGATGTGGCCCGGCAGACCGTTGATCTCCTTGAACACCGACACCTCCGACGATGGATGCGGTTGGCCGCGAAAGCGTACGACGGTCCATCCGTCGCAGCACGCCCCCGATCGGACACACGCGGTGTCGGCCGATGCGGTTCACCGGCTTCGATACCGTTGTTGAGCTGTGGCCGCGGCCACGTGCCGCAGGGTTCGCTTGTCGACCCGGCGACCCCGTGCTGTCATTGCCTCATGTCCAGTGGTGAGGAGTCGCTCCGGTCGAGGGGCCTGCGGGTCACCCGGCCGCGCCTCGCCGTCCTGGACGTGCTGGCCGCCGGCGGCCACCTGGAGGTCGACGAGATCACCCGTCGGGTACGGGAACGCCTCGACTCGGTCTCCACCCAGGCGGTGTACGACGTCCTCGGCGCGCTCTCCCGCGCCGGCCTGTCCCGCCGGATCGAGCCGGCCGGCAGCCCCGCCCGCTACGAGGCCCGGGTCGGCGACAACCACCACCACGTGGTGTGCCGGGGCTGCGGCGAGATCGCCGACATCGACTGCGCCGTCGGTGACGCCCCCTGCCTCGACGCGAGCACCGCCCACGGCTTCGAGGTCGACGAGGCGGAAGTGACCTTCTGGGGGCTCTGCCCCACCTGCCAGGCCCGCCGCTCCGCCGACGCCTGACCGGGGCCCCGGCACCCCCGCTCGCCAAGGTCGCCGCCGGCGGACGGTGGTGACCCGACGAGCCGTCGCACCCGGGCGTCCCGTGGCACTCTTGGGCGGTGGACTCCGACGACATCGGCCTCTTCGGTCCGGGATCGGTCACCTGGAAGGTGCACGACGAGCCGGTCCTGATCGTCGCCGGCCTGCGCTCTCTCTACCTCCAGGCGCTGCATCCGCGGGCGATGGCCGGCGTGGCGCAGAACAGCAACTACCGCACCGACGCGTGGGGCCGGTTGGTCCGCACCGCCACGTACGTCGGCACCGTCATCTACGGCACCACCGCCGAGGCGGAGGCGGCCAGCCGGCGGCTGCGCGGCCTGCACGCCCGGATGCGCGCGACCGACCCGTCGACCGGCGAGGAGTTCCGGATCGACGACCCGGCGCTGCTGCGCTGGGTGCACGTCACCGAGGTCGAGTCGTTCGTCAGCACCGCTCGCCGGGCCGGGCTGTCGCTGACCGACGCCGAGGTGGACGGCTACTACGCCGAGCAGCGGCGCGCCGCCGCGCTGGTCGGGCTCGATCCGGCCGAGGTGCCCGGCAGCGCCGCCGAGGTCGCCGAGTACTACCGGACGGTACGGCCCGAGCTGCGGATGACCAGGGAGGCGGCCGAGACCGCCCTGTTCCTGACCGCGCCGCCGATCCCGTGGAAGCTGAGCCTGCCGGCGCGGCTGGGCCTGAGCCTCGGGCCGCCCCGCTGGGCGTACCTGGGGATCGCCGGCACCGCGCTCGGCCTGCTGCCGCCCTGGGCGCTGCGGCTGTACGGCGGCCTGGGGCTCCCCACCACCGCGCTCTCGGCCGACCTGGGCGTCCGCGCGCTGCGCCTCGCCCTGGCCGCGCTGCCCCGCGACTGGCGCGAGGGCCCGATGCAGCAGGCGGCCAAGGAACGGGCCGCCCGGCTCGCCGCGACAGCGGCCTGATCCCCCGACGGTGCCGGTTCGGTCGGTCACCCCGGAGGGTGCGGCCCTACCCTGGCATCTTCCCGCCCGCCGCCCGGAGCGGTCGGCTCGGCATCCACCAGCCATGGCCGGTGTGACAAAGGGCGCTGACCGGCGGCCATCGCTCAGCGGCACCGTGCCGCTGGTGGCCAGGCCCTCCCGCCTCAGCCCTCGCCGCCCGCAACCGCAGAGGAGTCGGTGCCGGCTGCGGCCGGGCGGTCCATCGCCGCCCACGGCTCGCGGGCGGGCACCTGCGCCCCCACCGGGCAGCTGCGGCGGTAGTCGCACCAGCCGCAGCGCGGCCCGGCCACCGGCGGGAACGCCTCGTCGGGATCGGCCCCGTCGGCGACCGCCCGCTCGGCGGCCATGATGTCGCGCGCGGTGTCCTCGGCCCGGGTGAGCTGCCGGGCCAGCGAGTCGGTGGTGTGGTCGTGCGCGGCGACCGTCCCGGTGGGCAGGTGGTGCAGCTCCACCCGGCGGCACGGCCGGCGGAACGTCCGCTCGGCGGCGTACGCGTACAGCGCCAGCGCCTGCGAACCCCGCGCGTCGTCGGCGTCCAGCCCGGTGCGGCCGGTCTTGTAGTCGACGATGACCAGCTCGGGACCGTCCGGCCCGGGCCGGGAGTCGATCCGGTCGGCGCGGCCGTTGAAGGCCAGCACCGCCGTGCGGACCGCGACCACCCGCTCCACGCCGAGCGGGTCGGCGCCCGGCTCCAGCGTCTCGACGTACGCCTCCAGCCAGCCGAGCGCCCGCCGGTAGGCCTGCCGCTCCTGCTCGTCGTCGCGGTAGCCCTCGCGCACCCAGGTGCCCTTGAGCAGCCCGGCCAGCGCCTCCGGCCGGCGTCGCTCCGGGGTGAGCGCGTACCAGTTCTTCAGGGCGGTGTGCACGCTGGCGCCGAGCGAGTTGTGCGCCCACGGCGGCCCCTTGGGCGGGGCGGGCCGGTCGACGTAGGAGTAGCGGTAGCGGCGGGGGCAGTCCTCGTACGCGCCGAGCTTGCTGGGGGTGCAGACGAAGAGCCGCTCCGGCATGCCCTCGAAGCCCAGCTGCTCGGCCTGCTCGGCTCGGGGTCGGGGGGTGCCCGCGGATCGTCCGGCGGAGGAGGCTCGTCGCACGGGTCCGATCCTGCCACCCGGGTGCGACACCGCCCCGCCCGCATCGCCGGCGGGGCCCGGCCGGGTCAGGCCATGTTCACGTACTGGGTGACGAACGCGGCGACCGCGTCGGCGATGAGCTGCACGGCGATGGCGGCCAGCAGCAGCCCGGCGATCCGGGTCAGCACCTCGATGCCGCCCGGGCGCAGGATCTTGACGATGCCGCCGGAGAAGCGCAGCACGACCCAGACGGTGATCATCACGGCGACGATCGCGGCGGCGATCGCGGAGTGGTCGCCGAGCCCGTCGGCCTGCTGCACGAAGAGCATGGTGGCCACGATGGCACCCGGACCGGCCAGCAGCGGGGTGCCCAGCGGCACCAGCGCGATGTTGGAGGTGACCTGCTGGCTGGGGTCGTCGGCCTTACCGGTCAGCAGCTCCAGCGCGACCAGCACCAGCAGCAGGCCGCCGGCCGCCTGCAACGCCGGCAGGTCCACGTGCAGGTAGTCGAGGAGCGTCTGACCGGCCACCGCGAAGATCACGATCACGCCGAGCGCCAACGCGACCGCCTGCCAGGCGGCCCGGTTACGGTCTCGCGCGGCCAGCGGCCCGGTCAGGGCGAGGAAGATGGGCATCATGCCCGGCGGGTCGACGATTACCAGCAGGGTCACGAAGACCTCACCGAAGAGCTTGAGATCCACCGGCTAACCGTAGTCGGGCCGCTGTGGACGGCAACGGGGATCAGCCGGAAGCGACCCCGGTCACTCCGGAGGCCGCCGCGACGATCCGCTCGTACGCCTCGGGGGCGGTGGTGTGCGCGCCCAGCCGGACGGTCTTGTGCGTGCCGTGGAAGTCCGACGAGCCGGTCACCAGCAGGCCCAGCTCGGCGGCGAGCGCGCGCACGTGCGCGACCTCGGCCGGGGAATGGTCCTCGTGGTCGGCCTCCAGTCCGGCCAGCCCGGCCGCGGCCAGCTCGACGATCAGCTCGTCCGGCACGATCCGGCCCCGCCGGGTCGCCCGCGGGTGCGCGAAGACCGGTGCGCCCCCGGCGGCCCGGATCAGCTCGACCGCCCGGAACACGTCCACGTCCTCCTTCGGCAGCCGGTAGCGCTCGCCCAGCCAGTCCACCCCGAACGCCTCGGTCGTGGTGGCGACCAGGCCGGCCCGGATGAGCGCCGCGGCGATGTGCGGCCGGCCGACCGTTCCGCCGCCGGCCGCGGCCATGATCTCCGGCCAGCTGATGTCGACCCCGTCGGCGCGCAGCAGCTCGACGATCCGCTCGCCGCGCACCTCGCGGGCGAGCCGCACCCGGGCCAGCTCGGCGACGAGCTCCGGGTGGTCCGGGTCGAAGAGGTACGCGAGCAGGTGCAGCGGGACGGCCGGCTCCACCCCGTGCCACCGGCAGGAGATCTCCGCGCCGCGGATCAGGGTCAGGCCGGGCGGCAGCGCCCGCACGGCGGCGTCCCAGCCGGCGGTGGTGTCGTGGTCGGTGATGGCGACGACGTCCAGCCCGGCGTCGGCGGCGGCGCGGACCAGCTCGGCCGGGCTCAGCGTGCCGTCGCTGGCGGTGGAGTGGGTGTGCAGGTCGATCGCCGGACGCGAGATCACGCTCCGACGCTACCGCCCGGCCGTCAGGAGGCGCCGGCCACCACGACCGGGCGCTCGCCTGGGGTGACCCCGCTCAGCATCGTCGTGGAGGCCCTGCCCCCGGCCAGGACCTTGTCGGGGTCGATCCGCGCCAGCGCCCCGCCCCGGTCGACGTACGCGGCCATCGTGGCGCCGTTCCACGCCACCTCGCCGCTGATCGTCGGGCCGGCGGCCCGGGCGGCGTGGCCGGGTTCCGGGCCGGTGAGGTCGACCAGGAGCGCGCCGTCGGTCCCGCCGGTACGGCCGTTGACCAGCAGCCACCGACCGTCGGGGGAGACAGCGCCGAGGCCGTCCCCGGCCAGCGGAGCCGCGCAGCCGGTGGCGGTGGGCGCGAGATCGGCCGGGTCGAGCACCGCCAGGCAGGACCGGCCCGGGTTCCCGTCGGCGGGCACCCGGCCGATGGGCCGACCGTCGGGCAGCGCGCCGTAGACGTCGAGGACCCGGCGGTCGCCGTCGGGCAGCGGACCCGCGGCGGGCCGCCACAGCAGGTGGCCGCCGGTGCGGGAGCGCACCAGGACGCGGTCGCCGACGAAGCGGACCGGCGTGGCGCCGTGCGCGGCGGTCGTACCGGCGGTGGCGAGGAGCCGGTTGGCGACCAGGCCGGCCGCGAAGAGCCCGTCGCCGTCCCGCCAGGCCACCTGCCGGCCGTCCGGGCTCAGCACGACCGCCTCGGCGCCGGCCAGCAGCACCTGCGGGGCGTCGCCGGACGGCACGACCCAGAGGGTGCGTCCGGCCGGCGTGGGTGCCCCCACCACCAGCCAGCCGCCGTGCTCGGGCAGCCGCTGGGCCCGTTCGACCGGGCCGATGCCCAGGTCGTACCGCTTTCCCTCGGCGGTGACCAGCGCACCGCCGACGATGAGTTCGACCTCTCCCTCGGCGCGCGGGGCCGGTGGATCGGGGGCGACCGGCCAGGCGGGCGCGGTGGCGCCACCGCGCGGGTCGCCGAGCACCACGGTGGGTGTGGTGGAACGGCCGGGGTGGCCCTCGAGCTGCGCCATCCCGGCGGTCACCGCCGCCGTGGCGACCGCGGCCAGCGACAGCCCGGTCAGCGTCCGCCGGTGACGGACCCGCCGGGCCCGGCCGATGGCCAGCCCCGCCGGATCGGCGGCCAACGGCGGAGGCACGGCGACCCGGCGGGAGAAGGTCTCCCGCAGCGCCCGCTCCAGGTCGTCCTGCGTCACAGCCATTGGACGCTCCGGGCCGCCGGTCTGGTTGTCCCGCGCGGCCGGGGTCCGCTTCACCGGGTCTCCGCCGGGACGGCCGCCCGGGGGCGGACGGCACCGGGCACGGGCAGTTCGGGCCGCCCATCCGCTCCGGCGGGCACGTCCCGGCCGGCACCGCGGGCCTCGGCCGGGCGGGGCGACGGGGTGGTCGCGCCGCTCCCGGCCGTCCGCCCCGGCCGCCCGGTCCGCGGGGCACGCCGTGGGCCGGCCGGTTCCGGGGGTACGACCGCAGCCGCCCCGGACGACGCGGGCCGCCCCACGGTCGGGGTCGCCGTCTCCGGCAGTTCCCGTGCCGCCTCCTCGCCGAGTCGACGGCGCAGGGTGGCCAGCGCGCGGGAGGTCTGGCTCTTCACCGTGCCGGGCGAGATCTCCAGCAGCGCGGCGGTCTGCGCCTCCGACATGTCCTCGTAGAAGCGCAGGACCAGCACGGCCCGCTGCCGGGCGGGCAGCGCGGTCAGGTGCCGCCAGAGCACGTCCCGGTCGAGCTGCTGCTCGATCTCGTCGACCCCGGCCCGCTCGGGCAGCACCTCGGTGGGGCGTTCACCGTGCCAGCGCCGCCGCCACCAACTGGTCGAGGTGTTGACCATGACCCGCCGGGCGTACGGCTCGATCGCCTCGATCCCGCCGAGCCGCTTGCAGGCCAGGTACGTCTTGGTCAGTGCGGTCTGGAGCAGGTCCTCGGCGGTGGCCCAGTCCCCCGCCAGCAGGTACGCGGTGCGCAGCAGGGCGCTGGAGCGCGCCGCGACGAAGTCGCGGAACTCCTCCTCGAGCAGATCCCGCTCGGCCACGCGTCACCTCCGCACCCCGCCCCTGCAGGCAGGGTGCCATGGCCGAGGCGGCGGGGTCGACGGCGAAAGGTTCGCAGTTCCTCCGATGAACGGACGAAAAGCTTCAGGCGCCGTCGTCGGCCTTGGCCTCGTCGGCCTCCTTGCCCAGCCGCGCCTCGACCGCCTGCGGCTCGTACATCTCCTCGACCACACGCAGGTAGAGCTCGTTCGGGTTCGGCAGGTTCTTGATCTCCCGCAGCGCCTGCTCCTGGCCCGCGGACTCCAGCACGAAGGTGCCGTAGTTGAGCGCGCGGCCGGTCGGGCTCTGCTCGTACTTCATGTCGGTGACCCGGACCAGCGGCATCATGGCGACCCGGCGGGTGATGATGCCGTTGACGACCATGACCCGTTTGTTGGTGAGGATGAAGCGGTCGTACCACCAGTCGGCGACCCGCCAGGCGACCCAGCCCATCACCGCGAACCAGAGCAGCACCGCGACGGTGGTGAGGGCGCCGACGTCCTGCCCGGCGAGGAAGCCGGAGAGGTAGCCGAGGATGAAGGTCGCGGCGATGCCGACGACGATCGGAGTGGCGAGGTGGATCCAGTGCCGCTTCCACTCGCCCCGGTAGCGCTCGGTGGGGAAGAGGTAGCGGGCGACCAGCGAGCTGGGCTCGTCCTCCAGGGGCAGCACCCGCCGGGGACCCATCGGCATGCCGGAGGCGTCCACCCGCAGCCCGGCCAGCTCCTCCTCGGAGATGGTGGCCTGCTGGTAGCCGGCCTCCGGATCGCGCGCCCAGGTCCGCCCGGAGCGGCCCTCACCGGCGTATCCGGGCCCGTCGCCGTAGCCGATGTCGTCCGAAAGGGACGGACCGTCGGAGAGGCCCGGGCCGGAGCCGTAACCCGGACCGTCGTCGGGACGGAACCGCGGGATCGGCTCGGTGTCCCGCTCCCGGCGCTCCCGGTCGGGGTCGTCGGGATCGAAGGGGGGTCCGGAGGGGCTGCCCATGGGCGGTCAGGCGACGAGGCTGGTGAAGAAGTCGCCGAAGCCCTGGGCGATGTCCATGATGCCGCCGCCGAGCGACTTGAAGACGTCCGCGGCGGAGTTCGGCCGGTAGGCGACGAAGAAGATCAAGAATGCGACGCCGGCCCAGGTGAGGACCTTCTTGACCATAGCGGGCCATCCTCTCGCGCGGGGCCGGGTCCGTTTACCGCAGCGGCACCCAGAGTATCAGTATGGTGTCGTACAGTGAATATCTGCGTCCGCTCCCTGACAAGTCCGTCAGGGCGGTCATGCCCTGCCGTGCAGGTTGGGTGACGGAGCGCCGTACACGAGCTCGGGCGGTGTCCACTCGGAAAGGTCGTGCAGGACGACGTCTTCCGCGAGGAGGTGACCCGCGCTCGCCGGCCAGGCTATCGCATGTAGCCACATTCCCCGAGCCTCGCCCGCGTACGCGCTTCGATCCGCCGCCGAATGGACCAGCCACAGTGGAGTGGGGTGGCCACCGACCTTGATCCGGGCCGGCTCGACGTGCTCCGGGTGGCCCGGCCCCGGGCCGGGGCCGGTGAGCGCCGCCGCGAGTTCGGGCCCCGGATCCGGCCCGGACACCCCGGCGAAGCGGGCGCCCAGCCCGACGCCCGGCTCCTCGGCCACCAGCAGCAGTTCGGCCGGCCCCCCGCCCAGCGGCGCCGGCCCGGCGCAGCCCACCGCCGTGGCCCGTACGCCGGAGGCGTCGTCCCCGGCCCAGCCGACCCCGGTGACCGTCCAACCCTGCGGCAGCGGCCACGGACACCACAGCGGCACCCGGGGTCGCTCGGCCTTCTCGTCGGCGACGACGCGGTCGACCACGCTCGCCATGATCTCGGCTCCGATGTGCTCGGGTACGTGCAGCGGCGCGACCGGGCCGCACCGCGCGCACCGCGACTCGGGGTGCATCAGGTCGGGGAGCCGGACCTGGCCGGCGCACCTCGGACAACTCACCACGACACTCACATCCCCACCGTGGCCCCCGGCCAGCGGCCCGTCAAGCGGAGCGGCCGTTTCCCTTCGGCGAGCCCCGGGCGACCTCAGCCGGGCGGCGGGCCGGCGTGCGCCCGGATCCAGGCGTGCATGGCGATGCCGCTGGCCACGCCGGCGTTGATCGACCGGGTCGAGCCGTACTGGGCGATGGAGAAGAGCTGGTCACAGGCGTCGCGGGCCGGGTCGGACAGGCCCGGTCCCTCCTGGCCGAAGAGGAGCACGCAACGGCGGGGCAGGGTGGTGGTCTCCAGCGGCCGGGAGCCGGGCAGGTTGTCGATGCCCACCACCGGCAGGTCCCGCCCGGCGGCCCAGTCGACGAACTCCTCGATCGTCGGGTGGTGCCGGACGTGCTGGTAGCGGTCGGTCACCATGGCGCCGCGCCGGTTCCACCGGCGCAGCCCGACGATGTGCACCTCGGCGGCGAGGAAGGCGTTGGCGTTGCGGACCACCGTGCCGATGTTGAAGTCGTGCTGCCAGTTCTCGATCGCCACGTGGAAGTCGTGCCGGCGCTCGTCCAGGTCGGCGACGACGGCCTCGCGCCGCCAGTACCGGTAGCGGTCGACCACGTTGCGCCGGTCGCCGGCGGCGAGCAGCTCGGGGTCGTAGCGCGGGTCGTCCGGCGGGTCGCCGGGCCACGGTCCGACACCGACGTCGAGCTGGTCCTCGGTCACGGTCACAAGAGGGTACGGCCGGCCGGGGCACCCCCCGACGCCACCCCGGTCACCGCAGCCCCAGAGCACCACCGAGCCGGTCCAGCAACCGTCGGTCGGCGGGACCGGGCGGATCGCCGGCCCGGCAGACCCGGGCGGCCACCGACTCCACCCACTGCCGGTACGCGGCCGAGTCGGCCGGGTCGGCCCGCCGGTCGAGTACGCGTACCGCGGCCCGGCAGGCGGCGAGGAGGTCGACCAGGTCGGTGAGCCGGTCGGTCTGGGCCGGCGCGCCGTCGTGCCGGGCGTAGATCGCCGCGACGACGGCGCGTACCAGGTCGCTGTCGGAGGCCCGGCCGGCGGCCACGGCGTCGAGCCCGGCGAGCCCGGCGGCGACGCCGCGGGGCGGGCGGCCGGGCGTGGGGGAGGCGGCGGCCACGAGTACCCGGCCGGGCAGGGTGGTGAGCAGGTCCCACTCGGCGGCGGAGTAGACGGCGGTGGTCAGCGGTGCGGCACGACGTCCGGCAGAGGGCGGCTCTCCGGCGAGGGAGTGGCTCATCAGGACCTCCGGCGCCAGCATATGCCCCGGATCGCGAAAAGGGCCCCTTCCCGACCAGAACACGGTGGGAAGGGGCCCCGTCGGGGCTGCGGTCAGCGCGGCTCGGGGAAGCTCGGCCGCTCCGGGTCGACGCCGTCCGGCACCGCCGCGGCGGCGTACTCCTTCTTGGGGACCATGACCTTGCGCCGGAAGACGCAGACCAGGGTGCCGTCCTGGTTGTAGCCGCGGGTCTCCACCGCGACGACGCCGCGGTCCGGCTTCGACCCGGACTCGCGCTTGTCCAGCACGGTGGTCTCGCCGTAGATGGTGTCGCCGTGGAAGGTCGGCGCGACGTGCCGCAGCGACTCGACCTCGAGGTTGGCGATCGCCTTGCCGCTGACGTCCGCCACGGACATGCCGAGGAGCAGCGAGTAGATGTAGTTGCCGACCACCACGTTGCGCTTGAACTGGCTCGCCGACTCGGCGTAGTGCGCGTCCATGTGCAGCGGGTGGTGGTTCATGGTGAGCAGGCAGAAGAGGTGGTCGTCGTACTCGGTCACGGTCTTGCCGGGCCAGTGCCGGTAGACCGCGCCGACCTCGAACTCCTCGAAGTAGCGGCCGAACTGCATCCTTGTCCCCTTCGACGGGCGGCGATGGAGTTCGGCACAGCATGCCTTACCGGTGGTTAAGGCGATGACGGGGGCGGAGGCCGAGTGGAAATGTCACACCGGGCACATCCGGGGGGAGACGCAATGAGCGGCGGGGCCCTCCCCGGCACCCGCCGCCCACGCTCTGATGGAAGAGATTCTGCCGTACGCGGTGGACACATCGACAGAGACGGACGTCACATTTACCCTTTTGTGACATCACTGTGAGTAACGGACTACGCTGTGCCACGCGATCTCTAGCTGCACAATCACCCCAAGTCAAGGCTGAAGTTACCGATTCGTACCAGCGGGTGACATGGATCTCCCTGGAAACGCTCCCATCACGGGAGGTGACGCAAGTGCGCAGTGCATTTGCGTTCCGCAGCGCCGGACCGACAGATGCGGTTCGATGGTTTGCCCGACCTCCGACCGGCCCGCCCCGGGCCGCGCCGGTTTCGGCCCGCCCGGGCCGGGAATTCAACGAGGGCTGCCCTGGTTCTACGGGACGAAAAAGCAATCCGCTGATCGGAGAGTGCAATGGCAACGGTTGAGCTGACCACGGCCAACTTCGACGAGGTGACCGGGAGCGACGGCATCGTGCTGGTCGACTTCTGGGCCGAGTGGTGCGGCCCGTGCAAGCGGTTCGCCCCGGTCTACGAGCGCTCCTCGGAGAAGCACCCGGACATCGTCTTCGGCAAGGTCGACACCGAGGCGCAGCAGGAACTCGGCGCGAAGTTCGACATCCGCTCCATCCCGACGATCATGGCGATCCGGGACGGCGTGATCGTCTTCGCCCAGCCCGGTGCGCTGCCCGAGTCGGCGCTGGAGAACCTGATCGAGCAGGTCCAGGCCCTCGACATGGAAGACGTGCGCAAGCAGCTGGCCGACCACAAGCACTGAGCACCACCCACGACGGCCGGGCTCCCTACCAGGGGGTCCGGCCGTCGCCGTACCCGCCGACACGCAGGCCCGGCGGCGGACCGCGCAGGGGACACCGGCGTGACGTCCTGATCCCGTATCGTCACGACCCGATGGAGACGTTGACCCCCCGCGGCCGCGCGGTCCGGCTGGGCGCGACCGCGCTCGGCCTGGTCCTGCTGCTCGCCGGCACCCTCTGGGGCGTCGACGACGACTTCCCGTTCGGGCCGTTCCGGATGTACTCCACGTCGGAGCCGCCGAACGCGCCCGCCCCCGACACCCGGGTGGAGGGCGTCGACCGCACCGGCGCGGTGATCGCGCTGGGCCAGGACGCCACCGGCATCCGTCGCGCCGAGATCGAGGGCCAGCGGGAGCGCTACGCCGCCGACCCGACGCTGCTGCGGCAGGTCGCCGACGCGTACGCCGAACGCCACCCCGGCGCGCCGGAACTGGTCGAGGTCCGCATCGTGATCCGCTGGTACGGCATCCACCAGGGCCGGCCGACCGGACGGTGGACCGACGAGACCACGGTGCGCTGGCAGGAGGCACGGTGACCCGCTGGCTGACCGAGGCGGTCCCCCGCGGCCGGGTCGCCGCCTTCCGCACCGTGGTCTACCTCTTCGTCGCCGCCGACCTGGTCGTCTTCACCCCGTGGGTACGCACCCGGGTCGACGTTCCGGGCGAGCTCTACCAGCCGTTGCTGATCGGCCGGCTGCTCCCGCTGCCCACCCCGACCCCCACCGTGGTCGCGGCCATCTTCTGGACGCTGCTGCCACTGGCCCTGCTCGCCGCGACCGGCCGCGCGCCACGACTGCTCGGCTGGTCGGTCTTCGCGCTCTACTTCGAGTGGATGATCATCGCGATGAGCTACGGGAAGGTCGACCACGACCGGATCGGGCTCCTCGTCGCGCTGGCCGCCCTGCCCACCGCCGGCCGCGCCCGGCACGGCGACCCGACGCGTACCGAGGCCGGCGGGTGGGCGCTGCGGGTCACCCAGATCGCCGTGATCTGCACGTACTTCCTCGCGGCCTGGGCCAAGCTGCGCTTCGGCGGGCTGGACTGGGCGACCGGCTCGGTGCTCGCGCGGGCCATCATCCGGCGCGGCACGGACCTCGCCGACCTGATCGCGCAGGTGCCGTACCTGCTGATCGTCGCCCAGTTCGGCATCCTCGCCTTCGAGCTTCTCAGCCCCGTGGTGTTCCTGCTGCCCGAGCGCTGGCGGCAGACCACGGTGGGCTTCTTCTACTCGTTCCACCTGGTGACCATCGCGACGATCACCATCTCGTTCGCGCCGCACCTGGCGGCGATGACGAGCTTCCTGCCGCTGGAGCGGGTAAGGCCGGTGATGTGGGCGCGCCGGCTGATCACCGGTCGCCGTGACGGCACCGCGCCGACCGGCCCGGCACCGGACTCGCCGGCACCGCAGGACCAGGGGCCGGCACCGGACGACGTACCCGCTGGGGCGCCGCCGGTGGCCGGCCCGGCACCGGCGGTCGGGCCGGCGACGCCGTAGCCCGGCGGCGGGTCAGGCGCCGGTGGTGGGGCGGCCGCTCGGGCCGTACAGGCGCTCCCGCGCCTCCTGCGGCAGGGCGCAGGCGGCGGTGCCGCCGGGAAGCCGGTGCCGGTTGCGGGCCACCCAGCGGTACGCGGGCCAGGCGGCGAGGCGGACCGGCGGGACGCGCAGCCCCGCGCCGGCCACCCGCCAGAGCGGACCGCTGTCGCCGAGCAGCCGGGCGATGGCGTCCGGTCCGGCGGCGCGGGAGCCGTCGGCGCCGACCCACTGCACCGCCTCCTCGCACTCGGCCTCGGTCAGCCCGAGGGCGTCGAGGTCGGCGAACTGCCACGGCACCACCCGGGCGCCGGTCGGGATGCGCCGCTCGATGAACTCGGCGCACCGGGTGCAGAACGCGCAGTCCCCGTCGTAGACGAAGGTCGACCTCTCCATGGCACCATCCTCCACCCGCCGCTCGGCGGGCGGGAGCCGGTGTCCGGCGGGTCACTTGCGCTGTCCTCGTACACATGTTCGAATAGGTGTCATGCGCTGGGAGAACCTCTCCGCTCCCCCGGACGAGGGGCATCCCGACGGGTCAGCGCCAGCGACTCCACCCCTGCCGCTGGCGCTGCCCGGCGCGATCGCCCGCACCTTCAACACCCCCGACTTCGCCGGGATGACGTTCTACGAGGTGCAGGCCAAATCGATCATCAACAAGGTGCCGGGCGCGTCCCGGGTGCCGTTCGAGTGGACGATCAACCCGTACCGGGGATGCAGTCATGCATGTAAATATTGCTTTGCGCGCAACACCCACACCTACCTCGACCTCGACGCGGGTGCGGACTTCGATCGCAAGGTGATCGTCAAGGTCAACGCCGGCGAGCTGGTCCGGCGGGAGCTGGCGGCCCCGCGTTGGCGCGGCGCGCACATCGCGATGGGCACCAACGTGGACTGCTACCAGCGGGCCGAGGGGCGGTACCGGTTGATGCCGCCGATCATCGAGGCGCTGCGCGACTTCGCCAACCCGTTCTCCATCCTGACCAAGGGCACGCTGATCCTGCGGGACCTGCCGCTGCTGCGCCAGGCCGCCGAGGTGACCCGCGTCGGCGTCTCGTACTCGGTGGGGTTCGTCGACGAGGCGCTGTGGCGGGCGGTCGAGCCGGGCACCCCGAGCCCGCGCCGGCGACTCGACGCCGTACGCGCGCTCACCGAAGCGGGCTTCGAGGTGGGCGTGCTGATGGCGCCGATCCTGCCCGGGCTCAGCGACAGCGACGAGTCGATCGACGCGACGGTGGCGGCGGTGGCGGCCGCCGGGGCGGCCAGCGTGACGCCGATGGCCCTGCACCTGCGCCCCGGCGCCCGCGAGTGGTACGCACACTGGCTGGCCCGGGAGTTCCCGCACCTGGTGCCGCGCTACCGCGAGCTCTACCGGGCGGGCGCGTACGCGCCGCAGGCGTACCAGCGGGAGTTGACCGCACGGGTGCGGATCGCGGCCCGCCGGCACGGGCTGCACCGGGGCGAGCGGGGCGACAATCGGCGGCCGCCGACCCCCGAGGCGCCGCCCGCCGCCGAGCAACTGTCGCTGCTGTAGCCGGCGGGCCACCGCACCGGTGGGGCTAGAGTCGGCGGGTGCGTACCGCTCAGCAGATCCTCGCCGACTCGGCCGTGATCGCCGTCGTGGGCGCGTCCCGCGACCCCCGCAAGGCCGCGCACAGCGTGCCGTTGCAGATGCAGCGGTACGGCTGGCGGATCATCCCGGTCAACCCGACGGTCGACGAACTCTTCGGCGAGCGGGCGTACGCGTCGCTGGCCGACATCCCGCACCCGGTCGATCTGGTGGACGTGTTCCGGCCGGCGGCGGACGCCGTGCAGGTGGTCCGGGACGCCGCGGCGATCGGCGCGCCGGCGGTGTGGCTGCAACTGGGCATCGTCTCGGCGCAGGCGCGGCGGATCGCCGAGGAGGCGGGCATGGACTACGTCGAGGACCGCTGCCTGATCGTGGAGCGCGCCGCCGCCGGGCTGACCCGGCTGGGCTGAGCGGCCGGGTTCAGTCGGCCGGCCCGTCCGGCCCGAAGATCAGATCGAGCTGGGCGTCGAGCGCGGCGAGCGCGGTCTCCGGCGGGAAGTGCCCGCCGAGCAGGTAGACGCCGAGCCCTTCCATGAGCGCCAGCAGGCCCACCGCCGCATCGTCCGGCTCGACCTCGGGGCGGGCCGCGCCGGCCGCCTGGGCGGCTCGGATCTGGCCGGCGATGAAGGCCAGCAGGCCGGCGGTGTCCTGGTGCAGGCCGGCGGCGACGGCGGGGCGTACGGCGGTGTAGGCGAGGAAGGCCAGGGCGACCCGGCCGTCGGCCCGCCGGGGGGCGTCGAGGGGCAGCACCTCGCCGAGCATGGTCCGCAGGAGGGTACGCGGGGACGGGGTCGCGCCCAGCGCGGTGACGGCCGCCGTCACCCGGGCCTCGTTGTGCTCGCGGACGACTGACAGCGCGAAGCCCATCATCTCGTCCTTGGTGTGGAAGTAGTGCTGCACCATTCCGGCGGAGACGCCGGCCTCGGCCGCCACGTGCCGCAGGCTGACGGCTTCCAGCCCGTGCTCCGCGGCCACCCGCATCAGGGCGTCGGCGATCTGCGTGCGGCGTTCCCGGTGGTCCACCCGCTTCGGCATGCGTCCATGGTTTCACAATGCGACCGAATTGACACACGCGGAAGCCGCCGTTTACAGTGCAACTGCAACGTAAAAACGGTGGAGGGTGGGCGATCATGCGGGAGCACGGCTGGCGGTTCGTACTGGTGCTGCTGCGCCGCGCGATCACGTACGAGATCGGCATGTGGCGCAGCCTCTACCGCTGGCTGATGCGGCGGCCTCTCACGGTCGCGCCCGGCGCGGAGACGTACAGCTACCTGAGTGTCGTGAAGCCGATCCTGGGCGTGTTCATCGGCCTCTCCGCGATCGAGATCCCGATCTTCGACCTGATCATCAGCCGGACCGTGCCGTGGCCGTGGGTACGGCAGCTCGCGCTCGGGCTCGGGATCTGGGGTCTGCTCTGGATGATCGGGCTCTTCGCCAGCCTGCGGGTCCACCCGCACGTCCTCGACCGCGACGGGCTGCGCATCCGCAACGGCATCTCGCTCGACGTCACGGTGCCCTGGACGGCCGTCGCCACCGTCGCGAAGAGCTACCGTTCGCTGCCGTCCAGCCGCGCCGTCCAGGTCGAGCAGGGCGACGCCGGGCCGATCCTGCACCTCTCCACCGGCAGCCAGACCAGCGTCGACGTCGTGCTCCGCGAGCCGCTCTCCCTCGCGCTGCCGAAGGGCCCGAGCGAACCGGTCATCGAGGTCCGCCTCTACGCCGACGACCCGGACGCGCTGGTCGCCTCGGCCCGCCGCCACCTCGGGGTCGGCGTCCCCGGCGCCGAGCGCTAGCCGAGCCCGACAGCCCGGACTGCTGGCGGCCGAGCCGTACCCTGCGCCCATGCCCCTGCTGCGGACGCTGCGCCTGCGCCTGCCCCCGGCCCGGGACGGGCTCTGGTCGCGTCGGCTGCTCTCCCTGGCGGTCGCCGCGGTGATCGCGGTGGCGGTGGCCGCGCCACTGCTGGCGCTGTCCCGGTCCACCACCTTCGACGGCTTCGCCTGCGTCGCCTGGCTGATGTTCGGCCTGCACCAACTGGGACGGCGCTGGTGGCCGCGGCGGAACGGCCGGCTGGCCTGGACCGCCCGGGTGGCCGGCCGGGACGCGGTCGAGCCCGGACTGGTGGCCCGCCGGTCGCTGGCCGGCTGGACGGATCTCCTGGCGGACCTGATCCTGGTGACCGGGACGGCAGTGGTGATCACCTCGTGGTTCCCGACCGACCGGGAGTGGGGCCGGATCGTCCGGACGCTGCTGGTCCTCGCCGCGGCGGCGGCGGTGGGACGGATCGCCTACCTGGAGGCGCGGTTCACCGGCCGGTTGGCGCTGACCGCCGGCGGGATCCGCTACGGCAGCCGGTCCTACGACTGGTCCAACATCGACCGGGTCAGCCTGCACAAGCGGGACGGCCGGCTGAACGGGGTACGGCTGCGACCGGTCAGGTGGCCGTCGCTGGAACCGGCGCCGGTGGTCGGTGGTCGGGACACCGCGGTGCCCGAGCAGCGGCTGGCCGCCGCGATCGAGGAGTACCGGTCGCGGCCGTACGTGCTGGCGGGCGGGCCGGTCACCGCCCCGGAGCCGGCTGCCGAGCCGGCCGGACGGTGACCGGCGCACCGGTCAGAGCTTGTACTCCTTGAGCAGGCCCCGGGAGATGATGGTCTTCTGGATCTCCGAGGTGCCCTCGCCGATGAGCAGGAAGGGCGCCTCCCGCATCAGCCGCTCGATCTCGTACTCCTTGGAGTAGCCGTAGCCGCCGTGGATGCGGAACGCCTCCTGGACGACCTCGGCGCAGTACTCCGAGGCGAGCAGCTTGGCCATCCCGGCCTCGACGTCGTTGCGCTGGCCGGCGTCCTTGAGCCGGGCGGCGTTGACCATGAGCGCGTGCGCGGCCTCGATCTTGGTGCCCATCTCGGCGAGCTTGAAGGCGATGGCCTGGTGCTTGGCGAGCGGCTGGCCGAAGGTGCGGCGCTGCTGGGCGTACTGGACGGCCAGCTCGAAGGCGCGGATGGAGATGCCGCAGGCCCGGGCGGCCACGTTGACCCGGCCGACCTCGATGCCGTCCATCATCTGGTAGAAGCCGCGGCCGACCTTGTCAGCGCCGCCGAGGACGGCGGACGCGGGGACGGTGACGCCGTCGAGCACCATCTCGGTGGTCTCGACGCCCTTGTAGCCCATCTTGTCGATCTTGCCGGGGATGGTCAGGCCGGGTGCGGTCTCGCCGAAACCGGGCTCCTTCTCCAGCAGGAAGGTGCTCATGTTGCCGTAGACCGACTCCGCGCCGGTGTCGGTCTTGACCAGGGTGGCCACCACCGACGAGTACGCCCCGTTGGTCAGCCACATCTTCTGGCCGTTGAGGACGTAGTTGTCGCCGTCGCGGACGGCCTTCGACTTGATCGCCGAGACGTCGGAGCCGGTCTCCGGCTCGGACATCGAGAACGCGCCGCGCACCTCGCCGGTGGCCATCTTCGGCAGCAGCCGGGCCTTCTGCTCGGCGGAGCCGTGCTGGGAGATCAGGTACGCCACGATGAAGTGGGTGTTGACGATGCCGGAGATCGACATCCAGCCCCGCGACAGCTGCTCGACCACCAGGGCGTAGGTCAGCAGGGACTCGCCCAGGCCGCCGTACTCCTCGTCGATGGTGAGACCGAACAGGCCCATCTCCCGCATCCCGTCCAGGATGTCGGTCGGGTACTCGTCGGCGTGCTCCAGCCGCTGCGCGTGCGGGATGATCTCCTTGTCGGCGAACTCCCGGACGGTTTCCAGGATCGACCGCTGCACGTCGGTCAGGCCGGGCGTCTGGGCGAGTCTGGCCATCTCAGCCTCCGGGGGATCGGCGCATTACTCATGGGTAACTGAACGCTGGGTCAGTATCGGCCCCGGGACCGTCGAGGCCAAGGTGACCAGTCCACACAACCGCTGTGAAAAGGTTCACCGCTGCGGGTAGCGTCCGCAAGAGAGAGGCGCTGTGACCTGCGGCGGAGGAGGCGAACGGACGTGAGTCATCCACCACCCGGCGAGCCGGAGCAGCCGCCGTCGCCGTACGAGCAGCCGGGCCAGCCCTCCGGACTGCCCCAGTGGGGCCAGCAACCCGAGCAGCAGCAGTGGGGCCAGCAACCGGACCAGCCCCAGTGGGGGCAGCAGCCTGAGCAGCAGCAGTGGGGCCAACAGCCCGAGCGGCAGCAGTGGGGTCAGCAGCCGGACCAGCCGCAGTGGGGGCAGCCGCAGGAGCACCAGCAGTGGGCACAGCAGCCGGCGTACCCGCCGCAGGGCCCGTACGGCCAGTACGGCCCGCCACCGGGAGGCGGCGGCGGACCGAACACCATGGCGATCCTGTCGCTGGTCTTCGCCTTCGTCTTCGCCCCGGCCGGGATCGTCCTCGGCCACCTGGCGAAGCGGCAGATCCGGCGGACCGGCGAGGACGGTGACCAGCTCGCCACCTGGGGACTGATCCTCAGCTACGTCTTCACCGCGATCGGCCTGCTCGTATGCTGCGGCTGGATCGGCCTGGCCATCTGGGCCAACTCCGACGGCGGCGGCACCTACAACTGACCGGGCGGCGGGGGTCAGCGGAACTGCGCCTCGCGGACGCTGTTGCCGCCGTCCACCACCAGCATCTGCCCGGTGATGTACGAGGCGGCCGGCGAGCAGAGGAAGGCGATGGCGGCGGCCACCTCGTCGGGGTGGCCGGGGCGCCCGACCGGGGTGCCCATCCCCTGCTTGATCTCGGCCACCGTCGAGGCCGCCGTGTAGATGGTGCCCGGGGCCACCGCGTTCACGGTCACCCCGTCGGCGATCATCTCCATCGCCAGGGCCCGGGTCAGCCCGACCACGCCGGCCTTGGCCGCCGCGTACGCCGCCTCGGTGGGCAGCGCGTTCACCGGCCCGGCGGTGGCCGCCAGGTTCACGATCCGCCCCCAGCCCCGCTCGGCCATCCCACCGATGAAGGCGCGGCTGGACAGGAAGGCGGTGGTCAGGTTCCGGTCGATCTCGCCCCGCCACTCGTCGTAGCTGAGCTGGGCCACCGGACGCAGCACCTCCGGGCTGGCCCGGCTGGCCAGGCCCGCGTTGTTGACCAGCACCTCGACGTCGCCGAGCTGCTCGGCCACCGCGTCGGCGAGCGCGCCGACCTCGGACTCGTCGGTGAGGTCGGCGACGAAGCCGGTCACGCCCAGCTCGCCGGCCCGTTCGTGGATCCGCCGGGTGGTGGAGACGATCGCCACCCGGGCGCCCAGGTCGGCCAGCCGGCGGGCGGTCGCGTACCCGATGCCGTCGGGGCTGCCCGCGCCGGTGACCAGGGCGACCCGCCCGTCCAGCCGCATGGTGACCGGCTCGGCCACCGGCACCGGCTCGTCCTGGTCGTGCGGCCCGGCGGTGGCGACGGCGCGGGTACGCCGGGCCAGCCCGGGGCGGCTCACGTCCCGCCTCGGTCGGCTGCCGGAACGGTCCGCACCACGCGCGTCGATAGCCATGCCGAGATCCTGCCCGGTCGGGACGTCCCGGGCAACGCGGCACCACGGGGACCTCGGGTTTGTCCGGTCATGACTACCCTGACGGCGCACCCACACGCGACGGAGAGACCTATGACCTATCCCCCACCGCCCGGCGGCTGGCACGACCCGTCGGCCGATCCGACCCTGCCCGTCAGCGGCCAGCCCATTCCCGCCCAGCCGACCGGCAAGGACCCGTACGCCCCGGCCGACCCGTACGCGGGCGCCGTCCCGGCGCAGGCCGGCCCGGTCGACCCGTACGCGATGGCCGGCTACCCGGGGGCCGCGTACCCGGGGTACGGCCAGCCGGTGGCGAAGACCAACAGCATGGCGATCGCCGCGCTGGTGCTCTCGCTGGTCGGCTTCGCGTCCTGCATCACCGCGCCGGTCGGCGCGATCCTCGGCCACGTCGCCATGAAGCAGATCCGCCAGACCGGTGAGGGCGGCGAGGGCATGGCCAAGGCGGCCATCATCGTCGGCTGGATCCTGACCGGCCTGCTGCTGCTCCTGCTCGCGTTCTACGTCGTGGTCATCGTGCTCGCGGTGATGGACGCCTCCAGCACCTCCTGACCGCCGGGCCGCCCCGGTCACCCGGGGCGGCCCGACCGGTTCACTCGGAGGGCGGGGTGAAGCTGGAGGTGCGGGTCATCCCGGCGGCGCGTCCCTTGGCGGCGATCACCAGGGCCATCTTGCGGGACGCCTCGTCGATCATCTCGTCGCCGAGCATCACGGCGCCGAGCTTGCCGCCGGCCTCCGAGGTGTAGTGCTCGTACGCGTCGAGGATCAGCTCGGCGTGGTCGTAGTCGGCCTGGGCCGGCTGGTAGACCTCGTTGGCGGCGTCGATCTGGCCGGGGTGCAGCACCCACTTGCCGTCGAAGCCCAGCGCCGCGGAGCGCTTGGCCACCTCGCGGAACGCGTCGACGTCGCGGATCTGCAGGAACGGGCCGTCGATGGCCTGCTTGTCGTGCATCCGGGCGGCCATCAGGATCCGCATCAGGATGTAGTGGTAGGGGTCGCCCGGGTAGTCCGGGATCAGCGCGCCGACCACCAGCGACTTCATGTTGATCGAGGCCATGAAGTCGGCCGGGCCGAAGATGATGGTCTCGACCCGGGGCGAGGCGGCGGCGATGGCGTCGACGTTGACCAGGCCGGCGGCGTTCTCGATCTGCGCCTCGATGCCGATCCGGCCGACCTCCAGGCCCAGGGTCTTCTCGATCTGGGTCAGCGTCAGGTCCAGCCACTGCACCTGGGCGGCGTTCTGCACCTTCGGCAGCATGATGCAGTCGAGGTTCGCGCCCGCGCCCTCGACCACCTCGATGACGTCCCGGTAGGTCCACGGGGTGGTCAGGTCGTTGACCCGGACCACCCGGGTCTTGCCGGCCCAGTCGCCCTCGTTGAGCGCCGCGACGATGTTCTTGCGGGCGTCCGGCTTGGCCAGCGGGGCGACCGCGTCCTCCAGGTCGAGGAAGACCTGGTCGGCGGGGAGGCCCTGGGCCTTGCCGAGCATCTTGACGCTGGAACCCGGCACGGCGAGGCAGGACCGGCGGGGGCGACCGACTGCGGCCATAGGATGCACTCCTTCCAGCGTTCGGCGGGCACGCCGACGCCATTTGGATGACGAGAACGAGAACTTAACGATCCCAAAGGGCGTTGTGACGCCACGGTAACCTCGTGCCGTGACCGGGGTGAATGGACCTGTGGAAGATCTCACTGGCCGTCGGACCGTGGTGGTGACCGGGGCCAGCTCCGGCATCGGCCTGGCCGCCGCGACGGCCCTGGCCCGCCGGGGCGACCGGGTCGTGCTGGTCGGCCGGGACCCGGCCCGGCTCCAGGCCGCCGGGGACCGGGTACGCGAGGCCTGCGGCGAGCGCCCCGAGCTGTTCCGCGCCGACTTCGCGGTGCTCGACGACGTACGCGGGCTCGCCGAGCGGCTGCGGGCGGCGTACGACCGGATCGACGTGCTGGCCAACAACGCCGGGGCGATCGTGCTGGAACCGCTCACCACCGTCGACGGCTTCGAGCTCTCCATGCAGGCCAACCACCTGGCGCCGTTCCTGCTGAGCAACCTGCTGGCCGACCGGATCGGCCGGATGGCGGTGACCGCCTCCGGCGCGCACCGCAGCGGGGCGCTCGACCCGGACGACCTGAACGCCACGCTGCACCCGTACCGGCCGATCCGCGCGTACGGCACCAGCAAGCAGGCGAACATCCTGTTCACGGCGGAGGCGGCCCGGCGCTGGCCGGACGTCCGGTCGTACTGCTTCCACCCGGGGGTGGTGCGGACCCGGTTCGGGGCGGACAGCCGGCTGGTCGCCCTCGGCATGCGGCTGCTGCCGTTCCGCAGCCCGGAGCGGGGCGCGGAGACGCTGGTCTGGCTGGCCAACCAGGAGCCGTCCCGGCTGGTCGACGGCGCCTACTACGCCGACCGGAAGCTGCGCCGGCCGCGGCGCAAGGCGGCCGACCAGACGCTCGCCGCCCGGCTCTGGACGGCCAGCGCCACGGCCGTCGGCCTCGACGGGTGAGCGCGCCGGACGAGGGGCTGCTCCTGGTGGCGGTGGTCGACCTGGCACCCGATGCCGTGGACGCCGGCCACCGGTACGAGGACGCCGTGCTCGGGCTGCTCGGGCGGCACGGCGGGCGGCTGGAACGGCGGCTGCACAGCACCGACGAGCGGACCGAGGTGCACCTGATCCGGTTCGCCTCGCGGGCCGGGTTGGCGGGGTTCCTGGCCGACCCGGACCGGCTGGCCCAGCGGGCGGCGATCGGCGACGCGGCACCGACCACCCGGGTGATCGAGGTCCACGACCGCTGACCGCCCACCGGGCGGCCCCGGCGGTCACTCGGTGAGGTGCACCGGGATGCTGGTGACCACCACCCCCGGCAGCGGCCGCAACGCCCGGCGCAGCCGCTGCTCGGTCCGGCTGTGCAGCGGGCGGTGCCAGCTCCGGCGCAGCACCACCTCCGGCACGATCACGGTCAGCACCAGCTCCGGGCCGGTGTCGTGCAGCGCCTCCAGGTAGTGCGCCAGCGGCCCGATCACCGCCCGGTACGGCGACACGATGGTCTCCAGCCGCACGTGGTCCCCCCAGGCCCGCCACTGCTCGCGGAACCGGTCCGCCTCCGCCTCCTCCGGCGCGATGTGCACCGCCAGGGTCGGCTGACCCAGCGACACCGCGTACGCCAGGGCGCGCAGCGATGCCCGGTTGAGCCGGGCCATCGGGACCACCACCAGGTGGCGTACCTGTTGGGGCAGCTCCTCGCCCTCGGCGGGCCCGGCGGCGACGGGCGCGACCGGCGGCGGGTGCAGGGCCAGCGCGGCGTGCAGGTTCCGGTAGTGCCGGTGCACCCGGTGGAAGAGCAGCACCAGCAGCGGTACGGCGATCACCACCAACCAGGCGCCCTCGGTGAACTTGGCGACCGCCGCGGTCACGAGCACCAGCCCGGAGAGCGTGGCGCCGATCGCGTTGACCGCCAGCCGGCCCCGCCAGCCGGCCCCGCGCCGGCGGCGCCAGTGCACCACCATCCCGGCCTGGGAGAGGGTGAAGGCGAGGAACACCCCGACCGCGTAGAGCGGGATCAGCCGCTCGGTGTACCCGCCGAAGGCGACGAAGACCAGCGCGGCGGTCGCGGCGAGGGCGACCAGGCCGTCGCTGAACGCCAGCCGGTCCCCCATGTGCAGGAAGCGGCGCGGCGCGTGACCGGCCCGGGCCATGAAGAACAGCAGCCGGGGGAAGCCGTTGAAGGCGGTGTTCGCCGCCAGCAGCAGGATCAGCGCGGTGGTGGCCTGGATCAGGCCGTACCAGGGGCCGGTCGGGAAGGTGACCCGGGCCAGTTGGGAGAGCAGGGTCTCCCCCGTCGTCGGCGCCAGGCCGGCCAGGTGGATCAGCAGGGTGAGCCCGGCGAAGAGCAGCACCAGCATCGCCACCATCCAGCCCAGCGTGGTGCGGGCGTTCCGCCACTCGGGCGGGCGGAACGCCGGGACTGCGTTGGACACCGCCTCGATGCCGGTCATCGAGACCGCGCCCGAGGCGAAGGCCCGCAGCACCAGCAGCAGGCCGAGCCCCTCGGCCGCCGGCACCGCCGGCGGCGCCACCGGGGTGAAGCCGCGCCCGGCCGCCCGCAGGTAGCCGACCACCAGCAGCGCCAGCAGCGCGACCACGAAGGCGTACGTGGGGAGCACGAAGATGTTGCCGGCGGTCCGGACCCCGCGGAGGTTGGCGGCGAGCAGCACCGCGATCACCAGCACCCCGAGCGGGACGGCGAACGGCCCCAGCCCGGGCAGCGCCGAGGTGACCGCGTGCACCCCGGCGGCCACCGAGACGGCCACGGTCAGCACGTAGTCGAGCATCAGCCCGGCCGCGGCGGTCAGCCCCGCCCCGGTGCCCAGGTTGTCCCCCGCGACGATGTACGACCCCGCACCGTGCGGGTAGGCGTGGATGGTCTGCCGGTAGGAGACGCCGACGGCGATCATGAGCACCACCAGCCCGGCGGCCAGCGGCAGGGAGAGCCCCAACGCCGCGCTGCCGGCCAGCACCAGCACGGCCAGCATCGCCTCCGGCCCGTACGCCACCGAACTGAGCAGGTCGGAGGAGAGCACCGGCAGCGCCACCAGCTTGCGCATCCGCTCGTAGAGCACCGCCGCGCTGGACAGCGGCGGACCGAAAACGACCCGGCGCAGTCGGGTCAGCGCCCGGCCGAACCGGGTGCCGGGCAGGTTCGCCGGTTCGGTGGCGACCAGTTCGTCCGGCTGCTCCCGGCGGAACATGGCGATCGGGGCCAGCCGGCCGAAGCGGGTCGGGGTGGGACGCCCCCCGTGCCGGCCCAGGGTCGGGTCGATCGGCAGCTCGCCGGGGTGGTCGGCGCGCCAGCGGTCACCGATCCGGCGCAGGGTGCCCAGCTCTTCGGGGGCGAGCGGCGGGAACTCGGCCGACGGGGTGACGACGGTGCCGCTGTCGGCCTCGTCCTCGTCGCCCGGTCGCCGCGCCATCGCCATCACCCCCTCCGCACTCTCACGCGCGAGCGGCGGTCGTGGCGGCGGAATCGGCGTACTCCCGCGAAGCGCCGACCGGTCAGCCGGTGGGTGGGGCGGCGTCGGCGGGGACCGGGGCCGGTTCGGGGCGGCGGCCGGCGCGGGCGCCCCCGAGCACCACCACGGCCACCCCGACCAGCAGCAGGGCCAGCCCGGGCAGGGCGAGCGGGCGGGGCAGCTGACCGAGCCAGACCCAGCCGATCAGGGCGGCGCCCGGCGCCTCCAGCAGGATCAGCACGCTGACCGTGGTGGCCGAGACGCGGCGCAGGGCGTAGTTGAACATCGAGTGCCCGAGCAGTTGGGCACCGGCGACCAGACCGAGGATGGCCAGCCAGGTGGCGGAGTCGTACCCGCGCAGTGGCACGCCGCCGACCAGGCACACCACCAGCAGGATCAGCGCGCACACCCCGTAGCAGATGGTGGTGTAGGTGGCGGTGCTGATGGTGGCCCGGGCGCGCTCGCCGAACGCGGTGTAGACCGCGGCGAACAGGCCGCCGGTGATCGCCAGCAGGTCCCCGGCGAAGGCCCGCCCGGAGACGGCGACGTCCGCGCCGGTGGCGAGCACCGCGCCCGTCACGGCCACCGCGATGCCGGCCCAGACGGCGTACGGCAGGTGGCGGCCCTGCCAGCGGGCGATCAGCCCCTGCCAGACCGGCTGGGTGGCGCCGAGCGCGGTCGCCGCGGCGACCGAGGTGAGCTGGGCGCTCGGCATCCAGGTGGCGAAGTGGGCGGCCAGCGCGACGCCGGAGAGCACGCAGTACCAGCCCTCCCGCCGGCCCGCCCCCACGGTCAGCGCCCGGAACTCGGTCCGGCGGCGGGCCAACGAGAACGGGCCGAGCACGGCGACCGAGAGCAGGTTGCGCCAGAACGCGATGGCCAGCGCCGGGGCCGCGGCGAAGGCGACCAGCGGGGCGGAGGAGGAGACGGCGGCGACGGCGAGCGCGAGAACGCCGACGGTCAGCGGGTCCACCGGCGGGCGGTGCGGGGTGGGAGACACGGAGAGCAATACTCACACAACTCCGGCCACCACTTACCGTCAACGCTCCGTTACGATCATGCGCGTCCGCGCCGGCGATCCCTCGACGTCCGGAGGCGCTTTCCCATGCCCAGGTACCCCGCGGTGCTGTTCGACTTCTTCGGCACCCTGACCCGCTGCGTCCAGCGCGGCGCCGCCCACGAAACCACCGCCGAGCTGCTCGGCTGTCCCGTCGACACGCTCGCTGCGGTCCTCGACCGCACCTTCTACCAGCGGGCCAGCGGCCGGCACGGCAACGCCGAGGCGACGCTGCGCTGGGTCTGCGTCCAGGCCGGCGTCCACCCCTCCGACGACGCCGTCCGGGCGGCGGTGGCCTCCCGGCACCGGGCGGTACGCGCCGACACCCGACTGCGCGACGACGCGGTGCCCGCGCTCGCCGCGCTGCGGGAGCGGGGCGTCCGCACCGGCGTGATCAGCGACTGCACCCACGAGCTGCCGGCGTTCCTGCCGCAGCTGGCCGTCGCCCCGCTGCTCGACGCGCGGATCTTCTCCGTCCACGTCGGCCGGTGCAAGCCGGACCCGGCGCTCTACCTCGCCGCCTGCCGTCGGCTCGACGTGCGGCCCGAGGACTGCCTCTACGTCGGTGACGGCGGCAGCCGGGAGTTGACCGGCGCGCAGCGGGCGGGGATGACCGCCGTGCGGCTGGCCGCCCCCGACCTGGCCGGGCACCTGGTCTTCGACGCCGAGCCGGACTGGGACGGCCCGGTCGTCGGTTCGCTGAGCGAGGTGGTCGAGCTGGTCGACGCGGTGCCGGTCGGTTGCTGAGCGCCGAGCCGCTCAGCGGCGGCGGACCTTGTGCAGGCGGAACGGTTTACGGGTGGCGCGCACGGCGGGAGTCTCGCGCGGCACCTCGGCCAGCGAGTCGGCCGGCAGGTCCGTGCCGGCGTCCGGCTCGCCGGCCGGTCCGAGCCGGGTCAGCGCGCAGCCGTCGGCCGCCCAGCGGGCCACCAGGTCGGCGGTGGGTCCGGAGGCGTTCAGCCGCTTCGCCGCCACCAGCGGGGCGGAGGTCTCCCACGCCTCGGTGCCCGGCGCCAACCGGGTCACCTGGGCCGGCCAGGTCACGATCCGCCCGCCGTGGTCGCCGCGCAGGGTCACCCGCGCCTGCGCCGCGTCGGCCAGCCCGGGCGCGGACTGCTCGCCCGGCCCGCTGACCACGAAGAGCGACCCCTCCAGCGGTACGCACCACAGCGCCAGCGCCGGGCCGTCGCCGACGCTCACCCAGGCCACGGCCGCCTTCTTCATCGCCTCGTCGACCAGGGGCGTCGACACCGGGGCGTCCACCTCGTCCGTCACACCGGCATCCTCTCGTACGTGGGGCGTGTGGTCACCGGTCAACCGACGAACGGCGGGACCAGGATCTCGCCCCGGGCCACCGCCATGACCTGACCGGAGACGGTGGCGCCGACCGCCGCCCCGTCGGCCGCGGTCACGGTGCAGGCCAGCGCCGACGGGCGGTGGATCTCGATGCCCTGGCGGACCGCGTACGCGGAGCGCCCGTCGCCGGGGAGCAGCCCGCTGGCAACCAGCCAGACGCCGAGCCCGAGGGCGGCCGAGCCGGTGGCCGGGTCCTCCGGCACGCCGAGCCCGGGCACGAAGACGCGGGCGTGCGCGGTTTGCGTCTCGGCGTCCCAGGAGAAGACGCTGACGTGCTCCACCCCGTACCGTTCCGCCGCCGCCGCGTTGACCTTGGCGCGGGCCACCGCGTCCGGGCGGACCGGAAGGTAGGGAAACTCCAACCCGCAGCCGGCCACCCGGGGCGCCGGGCCGGCGTGGTCGTCGGCGGTGAGGCCGGCCATCTCCAGCAGCGGCTCCGGGTCCAGCTCCGGCCCGAGGGTGGGGGTGCCGCCGGTCAGGGTGGCACCGGTTTCGTCGACCTCGATCGGCAGCACCCCCGCGCCGCACTCCTGGGTGATACTGCCCACACCGAACATCCCGCGCCGACTGGCGGTGACCGCCGCGCCGACGCTGGGGTGCCCGGCGAACGGCAACTCCGCGGCCGGGGTGAAGATCCGGGCCCGGTAGGTGGCCCCGACCTGGGTGGGCGGCAGCACGAACACCGTTTCCGAGAGGTTGAACTCCAGCGCGAGCGCCTGCATCTGTTCGGTGGCGAGCCCTTCGGCGCCGAACACCACGGCCAGCGGGTTGCCGGCGAACGGGCGATCGGTGAAGACGTCCACGATCTCGTAGGCCAAGGTCGACATGTTGATAAACACTAGGCGCTTAGGCTGGTGCCCGTGAGCACGCCGAACCGGGTCTACATCGCCCGACTCGCCGGAGTCGCCGTCTTCGACCCGAACGGTGACCAGGTGGGCCGGGTGCGTGACGCGGTGGCCCGGATCCGGCCGACCCAACGTCCCCCCGAGGTGGTGGGCCTGGTCGCCGAGATGCCGATGCGCCGGCGGATCTTCCTGTCCATCAACCGGATCACCTCCATCGACGCGGACGCGGTGGTGCTCGGCAGCGGCACCCTCAACCTGCGCCGCTTCGAGAAGCGCCCCAACGAGCTGCTGGTGCTCCAGGAGCTGTTGGACCGGCGGGTCCAGCTCGAACCGGGCGGCCAGCCGGGCGCGGTGGTCGACGTGGCGATGGAGTGCAGCCGGGGTGGCGAGTGGTCGCTGTCCCGGGTCGCCGTCCGCGAGCAGACCGGCCGGCTCACCCGCCGTGGCCACCTGCACCAGGTCGAGTGGGACCGGGTCCGCGGGCTGAGCGGCATCGCCGCCAACCGGGGTACGGCCAACCTGCTCGCCGTGCTGGAGGACATGCGCCCGGCCGACCTGGCCAACGCCCTGCAGGACCTGCCCGACGCGCGGCGCAACGAGGTCGCGGCGGCGCTGGACGACGAACGCCTCGCCGACGTGCTCAGCGAGCTGCCCGAGCACGACCAGGTGGAGATCCTCGCCGCGCTGGACCGGGAACGGGCCGCCGACGTGCTGGAGGAGATGGACCCGGACGACGCCGCCGACCTGCTCAACGAGCTGCCGCCGCCGGAGCAGGACGTGCTGCTGGACCTGATGGAGCCGAACGAGGCCGACCCGGTCCGCCAGCTGCTGCGCTACGCCTCCGGTACGGCGGGCAGCGTGATGACCTCCGAGCCGGTGATCCTGCCGCCGGACGCCACCGTCGCGGAGGCGCTCGCCCGGATCCGGGAGGAGCAGCTTTCCCCGGCCGTCGCGGCCCAGGTGTTCGTGGCCCGCGCGCCGATGACCACGCCCACCGGCCGCTACCTGGGCATGGTGCACTTCCAGCGGCTGCTCCGGGAGCCGCCGGCGGAGATGCTCGGCGGGGTGGTGGTCAACGACATCGACCCGCTGCGGCCGACCACCCCCCTGCCGGAGATCACCCGCCGGATGGCCACCTACGACCTGGTCGCGATGCCCGTGGTGGACCGCAACAACCGGCTGGTCGGCGCGGTCACGGTCGACGACGTGCTCGACCACTCGCTGCCGCGCGACTGGCGGGACCGGGACGCCGTACCGGCCCCGAGCCCCGCCGAGGGGACGGACGGCGCTGATGGCTGACCAGCGACGGGCCGAGCGACTGGACCAGCCGCGCGAGCCCCGGGGCGTCAAGCTGCCCCGGTTCGACCCGGAGGCCTTCGGCCGGTGGTCCGAGGGGATCGCCCGGGGCATGGGCACCGCGAACTTCATCGTCTACATGACGGTGGTCATCGCGCTCTGGTTCGGCTGGAACACCCTGGCGCCGGCGCACCTGCGCTTCGACCCGTACACCTTCACCTTCCTCACCCTGATCCTGTCGTTGCAGGCGTCGTACGCGGCCCCGCTGATCCTGCTCGCGCAGAACCGACAGGCCGACCGGGACCGGGTGGCGCTGGAGGAGGACCGGCGGCGGGCCACCCTGCAGAAGGCCGACACGGAGTACCTGACCCGGGAGATCGCCGCGCTGCGGATCGCCATGGGTGAGGTGGCCACCCGGGACTTCCTCCGCTCCGAGCTGGCCCGGCTGGCCGAGGAGCTGGACGAGGCGGCCCAGCGCCGGCAGAAACTGGAACGCCGGCAGCAGGAGAAGGCCGTCCGGCGGGGCGGCGACGGCCTCGACGAGCCCCGCGACGACCTGGACGGCGATTACGCCCGCGGCGGCCGGCCGGAGGGCTGACGACGGGGGCCGGGCCCGTTCGAAGGGCCATCGATTCGCTCACACCGGCCCCGCTGGCGGCGGCGACGGATCACCGCCGACGTAGCATTGCGGGCATGTCAGCTCCCGTCAGCACCATCTCCGACGCGATCCAGGCCGCCCTGGCCACCGTCAACGACCCGGAGATCCGCCGCCCGATCACGGACCTCGGCATGGTCCGCTCCGCCGTGGTCGGCGACGACGGCGTCGTACGCGTCGAGCTGCTGCTCACCGTCGCCGGCTGCCCGCTGAAGGACAAGCTGCGCTCCGACATCACCGCCGCCGTGGGGGCGGTCCCCGGCGTGACGGGCGTCGAGATCGAGTTCGGCGTGATGAGCCCCGAGCAGCGCCAGGAACTCCAGTCGAAGCTGCGCGGCGGCAACGCCACCGAGGAGCCGGTGATCCCGTTCGCCCAGCCCGGCTCCCGGACCCGGGTGTACGCGGTGGCCAGCGGCAAGGGTGGCGTCGGCAAGTCGAGCGTGACGGTCAACCTGGCCGCCGCGCTGGCCGCCCGGGGCCTCTCGGTCGGCGTGGTCGACGCGGACATCTACGGCCACTCGGTGCCCCGGATGCTCGGCGCGGACGGCCGCCCGACCCGGGTCGAGGACATGATCATGCCGCCGCAGGCGCACGGCGTGAAGGTGATCTCGATCGGCATGTTCACCCCCGGCAACGCCGCCGTGGTGTGGCGCGGCCCGATGCTGCACCGGGCGCTCCAGCAGTTCCTCGGCGACGTCTACTGGGGCGATCTGGACGTGCTCCTGCTCGACCTGCCCCCGGGCACCGGCGACATCGCCATCTCGGTGGCCCAGCTGCTGCCGAACGCCGAGATCCTGGTGGTGACCACGCCGCAGGCCGCGGCCGCCGAGGTCGCCGAGCGGGCCGGCGCGATCGCCCTGCAGACCCACCAGCGGGTGGTCGGGGTCATCGAGAACATGGCCTGGCTGGAGCTGCCCGACGGCTCGCGGATGGAGGTCTTCGGCGCCGGTGGCGGCCAGGCCGTGGCCGAGTCGCTGAGCCGGACGATCGGCGCGCAGGTGCCGCTGCTGGGTCAGATCCCGCTCGACACCCGGGTACGCGAGGGCGGCGACGCCGGCAACCCGATCGTGCTGGCCGAGCCGGACGCCCCGGCCTCCAAGGCGCTGGCCCAGATCGCCGACCGCCTCGCCGTCCGCCGCGAGTCCCTCCTCGGCAAGCCCCTCGGCCTCAAGCCCGCCGGCCGCTGACCCCGCCCCACCCCCACGCTCCGCGCGCCCCCAAGATTCGCGCAAATACAGAGAAAGAGTGGCCTTCCGCGCTCGGGAGGCCACTCTTTCTCTGTATTTGCGCGCTCTGGGCGGATCTCCGCGCTCTGCGCGCTCAGCGCGGGTGCGCGCTCAGCGCCTTGCCTGGGGGCGGGCGCGCGAAGCGCGTGCGACGGGGGCGTGGTGCGGGTGCGGTCAGGTGGGGAGTGCGGGAGGCGTCAGGTGGCGTCGTCGTAGCTCGGGCGGGGGGCCGGGGCGGGCGCGCCGCCCGTGGCGGTGGCCTTGCGGCCGCCCCTGCCGCGCGGGTCGGCGGCGTCGGCGACGTCCTTGAGCTCGTTGTGCACGCCGGTCACGTCCGCCCGCAGGTTGTCGTAGACACCCTGCAACGGCTTCCGGATCGCCTGCTCGTCCTCTTCGCTGAGCAGGTGCTTGCGGATGAACGCCTTGGGGTGCAGGTCCTCCAGCTGGATGTCGGTGCCCAGCTCGCGGCTCAGGTCACCGGTCGCGTTGCGGGCCATGCCGCGCAGGTTGCGGACCATCCGCAGGCCGTCGTTGATGACGTTGGGCAGCCGGTCACCGAAGATCAGCAGCGCCAGGAGCAGCAGCGCACCGATCTCCCACCAGTTCAGGTTGTCGAGCACTGCTGGGCCTCCTCGTCGGCGTCAAGGCAAGACTACGCACGTCGAGGGCCCGGCCGGGAGGGGGTGACCGGTCCTCACTTGGCGTCTGCGGCGAGCGTCACCGAGGTGTTCTGCCGGGACGACCCCCGCCGGTACTCCACCGTCACCACGGATCCCGGCGCGAACTTGCGTACCAGCGCGATCAGGTCGATCGGCTCGGTCATCGGGCGGCCGTTCAGCTTGAGGATCACGTCCCCGGCCTTCAGCCCCGCGCCGGCCGCCGGCCCGGACGGCTCCACCGCCGCCAGCCGTACGCCCGCGCCGCCGGTGGCGGTGCCGGCGCCGGCGCCGCCCACCTGCGCGCCGATCACCGTACGGCGGGCCTTGCCGGTGCCGATGATGTCCTGCGTGATCCGCTTGGCCTGGTTGATCGGGATGGCGAAGGCGAGGCCGATGTTGCCCGCCTCCTGCCCCTCGGCCACCAGTGACTTGATCGTGGAGTTGACCCCGATCACCCGGCCGGCCGAGTCGACCAGCGGGCCGCCGGAGTTGCCGTGGTTTACCGCCGCGTCGGTCTGGATCGCCGCGTAGTAACGGACCGGGCCGCCGGGCTCCCCGGCCTGCATGGTGCGGTCCAGGGCGCTGACGATGCCGGCGGTGACGGTGTTGGCCAGCGAGAGCGGCGAGCCGATGGCGAGCACCGGGTCGCCGACCGCCAGCGCGTCGGAGTCGCCGAACTCCACCGGGCGCAGCCCGGTGCGGCTGACCTTGATCACCGCGATGTCCGACTCCGGGTCCTGGCCGACGACTGTGGCCGGCGCGGTGCTGCCATCGTTGAAGACCACCGAGGCCCGGCCGGTGCCGCCGGAGACCACGTGGTCGTTGGTGATCACGTGCCCGTCGGCGCTGACGATGAAGCCCGAGCCCTCGCTGACCCCGCCCAGGCTGGCCACCCGGACGGTCACCACGCTGGGCAGGACCTTCTCGGCGACCCCGGCCAGCGACTCGGGGCGACGCTGGGCCAGGCCCGGCGCCTCGGCCGGTCGGGCGCCGAGCGCCACCCCGCCACCGGCCCCGCCGCGGACCGCGAAGGCGTACCCGAGGGCTCCGCCGAGCGACCCGGCGAGCAGCGCGGTGATCAGCGGGACGAGCAACAGCTGGCGCAGTCTCGGGCGGCCGGGGGCGTCCGGGTCGCTGACCGGTTCCGGCGCGGCCCCGGCATCGGGCGCGCCCGGAATGACCACGGCGGCGGGCGCGTACGGGTCACGCCACGGGTCGGCCAACGCGTCGGACCACCAGGGCGATGTCGTCCCGCCCGGGGCGCCGTGCGGCGCCGTAGGCGGCCCCACCGGCGTCGCCCCGGCCGGCGGTCCCGCCGATGCCGGAGTCCCACCGGGCTGGCGCCAGTCCCAGCCGTCGGTCACGTCGGTGCCTCCCAGTCCGTCCCCGGACCCCCCGTGCCGCGTGGTGCGGCGGCCGTCGCGAAACGAGGGATACCGCTTCCAGGATTGCACGGATGAGCCGGATGGCATCAGCTCTTGCCGGGCGTGATCGTCGACGGCGGACGGCGCGGCTGCGCGCCGGAAGGCTCGCCTCTAGGCTCATACCGCCAACCCGCCCCCCGCACCACTCCCGCCGCCCGGAGGTGTCTCATCGCCACGGTCGCCAATTCCGGCACTCCGACGGCACAGGCGTTGCAGTTCGCCGAGTCGTACGTCGGCGAGGACCTCGTGCTGCGGACCGCCCGCAGCCTCGCCCGGGAGGTGGGCCTCGACGCGGTGACGCCCGGGGCCGGGGCGGCGCTGCGCCTGCTCGCCGCCGCCGGCAACGCCCGGGCGGTGGTGGAGATCGGCACCGGCACCGGGGTCAGCGGCGTCTGGCTGCTGCGCGGGATGCGGGCCGACGGCGTGCTCACCACCATCGACCTGGAGGTCGAGCACCAGCGGATCGCCCGGCGCATCTTCGTCGAGGCCGGCTTCCCGTCGGGGCGTACCCGGATCATCACCGGCCGGGCGCTGGACGTGCTGCCCCGGCTCGCGGACGGCGCGTACGACCTGGTCTTCGTCGACGCCGAGGCGACCGGCTTCGCCGCGTACGTCGACGCCGCGCTGCGGCTGCTGCGACCCGGCGGTGTGCTGGCCCTCAACGGCACCCTGGCCGGCGGCCGGATCGGCGACCCGGCCGCGCGGGACGCCGAGACGGTGACCGTCCGGGAGACGATCAAGGCGCTCCGGGAGTCCGAGCACTGGATCCCGGCGCTGCTGCCGGTGGGGCACGGCCTGCTCGCCGCCGTGAAGTGCTGACCCGCCGCCGACCGCCCGGCCCGGCGTCAGCCGCGCGCCGGCCGGGACCGCCGGCTCAGTCCAGCGTCGCCAGCCAGCGCAGCAGCCCGCGTACGCCCCAGCCGGTCGCGCCCCGGGTCAGTTCGGCGTCGTCGCCGTCGGCCCAGGACGGCGCGGACATGTCGATGTGCAGCCACCGGTCGCGCAGGTCGTCGGTGAACTCGCGCAGGTAGAGCGCGGCGGTCACCGAGCCGGCGCCGACGGCGGGCGAGCTGTGCAGGTCCGCCAGGTCACTGCCGAGGTGCTCGACGTAGCCGGCGGCCAGCGGCATCCGCCAGGCGGCCTCGCCGGCGGCGTCGACGGCGGCCAGCAGGTCGGCGGCGAGCTGGTCGTTCTCGCTGTAGAGGGCGCCGGTGCGCTTGCCGAGCGCGACCGCGTTGGCGCCGGTCAGGGTGGCCAGGTCGATCAGCAGGTCCGGCTGGAGCTCCCGGACCGCGTACGCCAGCGCGTCGGCGAGGACCAGCCGGCCCTCGGCGTCGGAGTTGGTGGTCTCGCTGGTCAGGCCGCCGTAGTGGCGGACGATGTCGCCGGGACGGAACGCGGACCCGCTGACCATGTTCTCCGCCAGCGGAGCGAGCGTGGTGATCCGCACCGGCAGCCGCAGCGCGGCCGCGCCCAGCGTCGCCGCGACCACCGCGGCCGCGCCGGCCATGTCCTTGCGCATCAGCTTCATCGCCGGCACCGGCTTGATCGAGATGCCGCCGGTGTCGAAGGTGATCCCCTTGCCGACCAGCACCACGTGGGTACGGGCGTCGGCGGGCCGCCAGTCCAGCTCCACCAGGCGAGGGGTGCTCGCCGAGCCGCCGCCGACGGCGAGGATGCCTCCGAAGCCCTCGGCGGCCAGTTCCTCGGGCCCGCGTACCCGCAGGTGCAGGTCGGGCTGGTCGGCCGCGGCGGCCTCGACCTGCGCGACGAACCACTGCGGGTTCTTCACCGAGGACGGGGTGTTGGTGAGGTCCCGGGCGAGCCGGGTCATCCGGGCGGTGGTCTCGGCCACCTCGACCGCGTCGCGGTACGCGTCCGGGTCATCGACCAGCAGGTCCACCCCGGTCAGCGCGGGCGACTCGCCGGCCTCGGTCATCCGGAACCGGTAGGAGGCGAGCAGCAGCCCCTCGACGAGGGCGCGGACCGCCTCCGCGCCGGTGCCGGGCGGCACCGAAAACGTGATATGCGTCTCATCCTTGCCGGCGCGGGTCAACGCCGCCCCGGCGGTCCGCCAGGCCCGGTCGGCGCCGTCGCCGATGCCGAGCAGCAGCAGCCGGGCCGGGGTGCGGGCCGGGCGCAGGTGCGCGTACGTCTCGCCGGCCCGGCCGGTCAGCCGGGTCGCCGGCAGCAGGGCGGTCGCCTCCGCCAGCACCTCGTCGGGCAGGGCCGGCCCGGTCGGGGCCAGCGTCGCCGGGGTGTCGCCCCCGTCGGTGTCGGCCGCGGCGCGGACGGGCAGGACGAGAGTGTCGAGCCGGTCCGGACCGGCTGTCAGGCGGATGGCGAGCACGCTGGACCGTACCTCCGAGAAAGGATCGTGGTGCGGGGCCTGGCCACCCGCGAACACAGGCGAAGACCCTGAGCCACCGGCCGTGGCCGGTGGCTCAGGGATACGACGGACCGCCCGCGCGTCGCCGCGCGGCCTGTCGGTCGATCAGCCGGCGGCCGCCTTCAGGGCGTCACCGAGTGCATTGGCCTCGTCGGGAGTCATCTCGACGACGAGCCGGCCACCGCCCTCCAGCGGGACCCGCATGACGATGCCCCGGCCCTCCTTGGTGACTTCCAGCGGACCGTCGCCCGTCCGCGGCTTCATCGCCGCCATGTTGTCTCCCCTCAGACCTGTATCAGGGTCGGTGGGTTGCCCCACAGCCACTTCGTCACGACCACCCGCAACGTGCGCGGAGGTGTCGACCAACGATTTTCCCTGATGAACACCGCCGGACCCAAACCGGAGCAGCATTGATGTAACAGCATCTAGCGTATCTTGAGAAGGCCTGTCACAATGTGCGGTCATGCAGGCACGGTCGGCACTCTTCGACCTGTACGGCGACTACCTCCGACCGAGGGGTGGCCGTGCACCGGTCGCCGCCCTGGTCAAGCTACTGGCGCCGCTCGGGATCGCTCCTCCGGCCGTGCGCACCGCGGTCTCCCGGATGGTTCGCCAGGGCTGGCTGGACCCGCTCCGGCTGGCCACCGGACCGGGATATTCGATCACACCGAAGGCCGCCCGGCGACTCGACGAGGCGGGCGCCCGGATCTACCGCACCGGCCGGGTCACCTGGGACGGCCGGTTCGACCTCCTGGTGCTCCAGACCCCGACGGCCCGGCGGGACCGGCAGCGCCTCGCCGCCAACCTGGCCTTCCTGGGCTACGGCACCCTCGACGAGCACACCTGGGTGGCCACCCGGGCGAGCGAGGACGTGGACCTGCTCCTGGAGGAGGCGGGCGTGCGCTACGAGCGGTTCACCGCCGCGCACGCCGCCGGCACGCCGGGCGCGATGGGGGTGGTCCGCCGGGCGTGGGACCTCACCGAGATCGGGCACGCGTACGAGCGGTTCGTCGCCGAGCAGCGGCCGCTGCTGTCCGGGGTGACCGTGCGCAGCGGCGACGAGGAGGCGTACGCGGCCCGGTTCCGGCTGGTGCACGCGTGGCGTACCTTCCTCTTCCGGGACCCGCAGCTGCCCCCGGCGCTGCTCCCGGAGCGCTGGCCCGGCACCGCCGCGGCCAGCTTCTTCGACCGGCACGCGGCCCGGCTGCGGCCGGCCGCCGACCGGTACGTCGAGCACTGCCTCGACGCCAGCAACCGCATCGCCCGACAGAAGGGTCGTTAGAAACGTGACCGAGCCGCTGCTCGTCGACCGCACCGACGCCGTGGTCACCCTGACGCTGAACCGCCCCACGGCGATGAACTCGCTCGACGTGGCGCTCAAGGAGGCGCTCCGGGACACCCTGGCCGAGCTGGAGGCCGACCGTTCCTGCCGGGCCGTGGTGCTGGCCGGCGCGGGCGGGCAGTTCAGCGCCGGCCAGGACCTGCGCGAGCACGTGCAGACCCTCCAGTCGACCACCACGAACCCGCTGGACACCGTGCGGGCGCACTACAACCCGATCGCCGCCCGGCTGGCCAGCCTCCCCAAGCCGGTGGTGGCCGCGGTGCGCGGGATGGCGGCCGGGGCGGGCGCCTCGCTGGCCTTCCTCGCCGACTTCCGGGTCGGCGGCCCGAAGACCAAGTTCCTGATGGCGTTCGCCGGGGTGGGGCTGGCCGCCGACACCGGGGCCTCCTGGACGCTGCCCCGGCTGGTCGGCCACGCCAAGGCCGTCGAGCTGCTGATGCTCGCCGAGCCGGTCGGTGCCGAGGAGGCCTGCCGGCTGGGCCTGCTGAACAAGCTGGTCGAGGACGACGAGCTGGTGCTGCCGACCGCGCAGGAGCTGGCCGCCCGGCTCGCCGCCGGCCCGACCGTCGCGTACGCGGCGATCAAGCGCCAGCTCTCCATCGCCGACGCGGGCACCCTCGCCGACGCCCTCGCCGCCGAGGCGCAGGCCCAGGCGATCTGCGGCGCCACCGCCGACCACAAGGCCGCCACGATGGCGTTCGTGGAGAAGCGCAAGCCGGTCTTCGAGGGCCACTGACGGTGCCACGCCGGCCCGGTCCGCCCGGGCCGGCCGGCGCTCACCCGGAGCAGGTCAGTCGTCCTCCTCCGGGTCCTGGTTCGCCTCGGCGCCCAGCACGAACGCCTGCATGGCCAACTCGTCGCCGGACGGGGAGACGAACGCGGGCAGCTCGGCCGGGCCCAGCTCCTGCACGTACGACCAGAAGATCCGGACCGCCTCGGCCCGGGAGTCCGCCTCGATCGGGAGGTCCAGGCTGACCAGCCAGGTGCGGCGCAGCGGCGGCGGGCCGAGCCGGTCGGCCAGCTCGCGGTAGACCCCGGCGTCGAGCGGGGTGACCGGCCCGTCGACCGGCACCTGCTCGGCCGGGGCCGGCTCGTCGAAGGCCCGCCGGGTGTACGTCACCACCAGCGACTCCGCGCCCGCGCGGGCGACCCGGCCCAGGGCCACCAGCCGGGGCGGCTCCGGCACCAGCACCGCCACCGGGTCACCGGGGCGCGGCCGGGACTCCCCGACCGGGACGGACAGCTCCAGGGTGTCGTGGTGGACGAGGCGTTCGGCGTCGTACCGGCCGGCCGGCAGGAGCACCGCCCAGGCGCCCTGAGCCGGCCCGTCGACGTCGGTCGTCCCGCTGGCGCGGTGGTCGGTGGCGGTCATGCCCCCATCTCATCACGGGCCACCCGGGCGGCGGCCACGTGGCAGCCGGCCAGGTGGTCGTCGACCATGCCGGTGGCCTGCATCAGCGCGTACGCGGTGGTGGGGCCGACGAAGCGGAAGCCGCTCTTCTTGAGCGCCTTGGCCATCGCGGTGGACTCCGGCGTCAGGGCGGGTACCTCGGCGAACGACTCCGGCCGGGCGGCCCGGGGCGGCGGCGCGTACGACCAGAGCAGCGCGGAGAGCCCGTCGGGCAGCTCCAGCGCGGCCCGCGCGTTGGCGATCGCCGCCTCGATCTTGGCGCGGTTACGGACGATCCCCGCGTCGGCGAGCAGCCGGGCCACGTCGGCCTCGCCGTAACCGGCGATCCGCTCGATCCGGAACTCGTCGAAGGCCAGCCGGAACGCCGGCCGCTTGCGCAGGATGGTCAGCCAGGACAGGCCGGACTGGAACGCCTCCAGCGTCAGCCGCTCGTAGAGCGCGTCGTCGCCGCGCAGCGGCCGACCCCACTCGGTGTCGTGGTAGACGGCGTAGTCCGGGGTGCTCGACCCCCAGGCGCAGCGGGTCAGGCCGTCGGGGCCGGTCACCAGGTCAGTCACGGCGTACAGGCTAGGGCCTGGCCCCGACAGCCCCGTGGGGTCAGGGCAGCCGGCCCTGCTCGACCAGCCGGGCGAAACGCTTCAGCGCCAGGGTCAGGCCCGCCTTGGAACCCGGCCAGAGCAGCGGCCACGCCACCCGGCCGGCCGGCCCGCCGGGCAGGTGGAACCACTCGTGCCAGACCACCTGGGTGCGGTCCCGGGCCAGCGGGGTGCAGCGCAGCACGCCGGGGCCGCGGAGCAGCTTGCCGCAGTGCACGACGCCGACCTCGTACGGCGCGTCGACCCGGACCACCCGCATCTCGTCGCGCAGCACCGCCGGCCCGAGCGCGGTGACCGCCTCGACCAGGGTGCCCTCCCCGCCGTCGCCCTCGACGACACGGACCCTGGTGAACGGGATCCACTCGGACTGCCGCTCCCAGTCGGTGAGCGCGGCGAAGACCCGGGGGGCGGGGGCGTCCACGATCACCGTGGCGGTGAACTCGCCGGCGCCGGGCTGGGCGGCCTCGCGCAGGCCGTCCACGCCCTCCGGGCCGGTCACAGCGACTCCGAGCGGACCCTGTCGCCGGGCCGCCCGCCAGCCGGGTCGGCATCGGAGTCGGTGCCGTCGGAGCGGGGGTCGGTGTCCACGGCCGCGGTACGCAGGGCGGGCGCGGCGTCGCCGGACGCCTCGGGCGGGGCCCCGGCGTCGGCGGTGCGCAGGGCCGGCGGGTCGAGCGGCCGGTCGGCGTCGTCGGCCGCCGGCCGATCGGTGTCGAACGGCCGGACGCCGTCCGGGGCCGCCGGGCTCAGCTCGCCGTCACGCGCGGCGTCGGTCGACCCGTTCGCCGGGGTCGCGGCGGCGCCCGCGTGCCCGGGGACGGGGTCGGTGGCCGGGGCGTCGCCGGCGGCCTCCTCGCGGGCCCGGCGCAGCGCGTCGGCGTCGGCCAGCCGACCCTCGCGCAGCGCCGCGACCTCGGCCTCCAGCACGCCGATCAGCTCGGCCTTGTAGCCGATGTCGTAGGCGGCCCGGCGCATCGCCTGGTCGACCTGGGCCATCCGGTAGCCGCGCAGCGCGGTGTCGAAGCGGACCTCGCCGACGTCCGTCTCGCGCAGCGGGCGGCTGCCCGGCAGCGGCACGGCCCGGCCGTCCGGCTCGGCCGGCGCCAGGCCGGCGTCCCGGCCGGAGACCAGCACCGTCACCCCGAACACCACCGCCGCCACGGTCAACGCGATGACCAGTACGAGCAGAACCTGACCCATGGACAGATCGTGGCACGGCGACCGCCCCCCGAGCGACCCCAACCACCGCAGCGCCCCGGATCCCCTGGTGACGTCCCGGCCCGGCGGTGCGCCGGCCGACCGGATAGCGTCGTCAGCGGCCGGGCGACCCGGCCGGCGACGGGCGGGAGGCGGGATGGCCGGGGCGCTGCGGCTCGGTGGGCGGACGTTCGCACCGGGCGAGCTGGTGGTGATGGCGATCGTCAACCGCACGCCCGACTCGTTCTTCGACCGGGGCGCGACCTTCGCCCAGGACAGCGCGCTGCGCGCGGTGGAGGCCGCGGTGACCGAGGGCGCGGAGATCATCGACATCGGCGGGGTGAAGGCCGGGCCGGGCGACGAGGTCGACGTCGCCGAGGAGATCCGGCGGACGGTGGACACCATCGCCGCCGTCCGGGCCGCCTTCCCCGACGTGGTGATCTCGATCGACACCTGGCGGGCCGAGGTCGCGGTGGAGGCGGTGGCGGCCGGCGCGGACCTGCTGAACGACACCTGGTCCGGCGCCGACCCGGCGCTGGCCCGGGTCGCCGCGAAGACCGGGGCCGGGCTGGTCTGCTCGCACGCCGGCGGGCTCGCCCCGCGTACCCGGCCGCACCGGGCCGCCTTCGACGACGTGGTCGCCGACGTGGTCACCACGGTGACCGGGCTCGCCGAGCGCGCGGTGGCCCTGGGGGTACGCCCCGACGGCATCCTGATCGACCCGGCGCACGACTTCGGCAAGAACACCCGGCACTCGCTGGAGATCACCCGCCGGCTCGACGAGCTGACCGGGACCGGCTGGCCGCTGCTGGTGGCCCTGTCGAACAAGGACTTCATCGGCGAGACGCTGGACCTGCCGGTGCCGGAACGACTGGAGGGCACCCTCGCCGCGACCGCCGTCTCGGCCTGGCTCGGTGCCCGGGTCTTCCGCGCCCACCAGGTGCGCCCCACCCGCCGGGTGCTGGACATGGTCGCCTCGATCCGCGGCGATCGCCCCCCGACGCTCACCCGCCGCGGCCTGGCCTGACCGGCGCGGGCGTCAGGTCCAGCGGAGGATGTTCTTGCGCCAGGCGTAGAGGATGCCGAGCGCCACCACGGCCACGAAGATGCCCATCTCGGCGACGGTGACCAGGCCGAAGCCGGGGCGGTCGAAGACCAGCGCCCAGGGGAAGAGAAAGACCGCCTCGACCGCGAACAGGACGTACAGGTACGCGTAGACGTAGTAGCGGATCTGCATCTGCGCCCAGTCGCCGCCGACCGGGTCGAGACCGCACTCGTAGCTGGTCCGCTTGCCCCAGGGATCGGCCGGACGGCCAGGACGTAACACCCGGTTGGCCGAGAACGCCGTAACGAAGAAGAGAGCGCTGGCGAGCAGGAGGAGCCCGAGCGTCGCGTACGAGCCCAGGTAACCGGTCACGGTGGGTCAGCCTACCGGCCATCGGTCCTGCCCGTCCGGCCCGGGAGGCGTACCGAACACGTTACGGATTTGTTTCCCGGTGGGACTGGTGCCCTCCGGCAATTGTTACCGAATAATGAAAGCTCACCCAGTGTCACGGAGGACAGATGGCCCGCGTGGACGTACGCCCCGGTTGGCGGGCGCTCGCCTGGCGTACCTCTTCGCTGGTAGCGGCGTCGCTGGCCACCGGGCTGGCGGTCGCGCTCGCGGCCGCGCCGGGCCTGGCCACCGCCTCCCCAACGGCGCTACGGGTGGCCACCGCCGCGACCGACGCGACGACGCCGGGTGGTGAGCCGACGGACGAGACCACCCCGCCGGTCGAGCCGACCACCACCGAGCCGCTGCCGACCACCGCGCCGCCGACGCTGCCCCCCGACCCGACCACCCCGGCACCCGAGCCGACCACGGCCACCCCGACGACGACCGCCCCCGGCGACCCCGCCCCGACCACCACCGCGCCGACCACCACCGCGCCCGCCCCGCCGCCGCAGGGTGGCGGCGACCGGCCGGTACCCCCGGGCAACCCCGCGCCGAGCCAGCAGGACACCGGCGGCCTCGGGGTTCGGGTCACCACCCGCGACATCGTGCTCGGCCCCGGCTACTGGAACGCCCGGAGCACCACCACCACGCTGCGGGTGACCGTCGCCAACACCGGGACGCTCGCCGAGCGGGTCCACCTCGCCTACACCCTGCCCGTCGGGCTGACCGACGCGGGCACCCCGGGCTGCGCCGCGGTGGGCGGCGGCAACTGGCGATGCGGCGAGTGGTCCGCCGCCCCGGGCGCGAAGTTCACCAGCCTGATCCGGGTCCGGGTCGACGGCGGGGCGTGGCGCAGGATGCCGCTCAGCGGCTCGGTCCGGGTCACCGCGTCCGGCCCTGGAACGGCCACGGCCGCGGACAACGAGGGGTTCGCGGTCCTCTTTCCGCCCGGCCCGCCGGTGTCCGGGATGAGCCTGGACGCCGACGAGGTGGCCTTCGACATCAGCGGCGGCCCGGCCGAACTGGGCGTCCGGCTGGGCAACACCGGCCGGGTGGACGCCGCGGGACGGATCGAGGTGTCGCTGCCCGACGGGGTCAGCGTGCTCGCCACGCCCGGTTGCGAGGTGGTCTCGCCGACGCGTACCCGCTGCGACGTCGGGGCCGTGGCGGCGGGCCGTACCGCCACCCTGCGCCTGCCGGTCGCCGCCACCCCGCAGGCCCAGCGCGAGGCGCCGCTGGCCGGAGCGGTGATCGCCCAACTCGACCCACGCTCCGGCCGGACCCGGCAGATGCAGATGACCTTCCGGATCACCGCGGCGGCGGCGCTGGCCACCCCGCCGGCGGCGACCCCGGTTCCCACCGGCTCGCAGGGCGTGATCGCCGCGGCCGGTCAGACCTCCGACGGGGGCGCGATGAGCTCGGCACAGCGGATCGCGGTCACCCTGATCGCCGTCTCCGGGCTGCTGGTGGTGCTGGCGCTCACGCTGGCCACCACCTCGTTGCGGCGCCGGCTGAGCGGACCGGTGCCGGACCCGTCGGCAAATCCGGCATCCGACTGAACCGGCCGGCCCGGTAAGGGTCGGCGGCGGTGATCTCGATTACGGCGGTCACCCCGAAACGGTCCAGAACCGGACGAACAACCTTCGGATTCGTTCCCACTCGTCGGACCTCCACCAAGGATGCCCTAACGGCGCGACGTAGGCTCTGGGTTGAGAAACGACAGCGGGCCGGACCAGCCACGGGCGGATCGGCGCAGCGGCGCGTCAAGGAGGTCACGTGGCGGGGCAAGGCCGGGTCACCATCAGGTTCAGCCGCCCGCGCGACGGGGCTGAGCGAAGCGAGGTGCAGGCGTGACCAAGCAGATCCGTCAACTGGACCGGGTGGTCATCCGGTTCGCCGGTGACTCCGGCGACGGCATGCAGTTGACCGGCGACCGGTTCACCTCGGAGACGGCGCAGCTGGGCAACGACATCTCCACGTTGCCCAACTTCCCGGCCGAGATCCGGGCGCCCGCCGGCACGCTGCCCGGCGTGTCGAGCTTCCAGGTGCACTTCGCCGACTACGACATCCTCACCCCCGGCGACGCGCCGAACGTGCTGGTGGCGATGAACCCGGCGGCGCTCAAGGCCAACCTGGCCGACCTGCCCCGCGGCGCGGACATCATCGTCAACACCGACGAGTTCACCCGGCGCAACCTGGCCAAGGTGGGCTACGAGTCCAGCCCGCTGGACGACGACTCGCTCGCCGGCTACGTGGTGCACCCGGTGGCGCTGACCTCGATGACGGTCGGCGCGCTCGCCGAGCTCGCAGTGTCCAAGAAGGACGCCGAGCGGGCCAAGAACATGTTCGCGCTGGGCCTGCTCTCCTGGATGTACTCCCGGCCGTACGAGTCGACGCTGCGCTTCCTGGAGCGCAAGTTCGCCGCCCGTCCGGAACTGGTCGCCGCGAACGTGGCCGCCTTCCGGGCCGGCTGGAACTTCGGCGAGACCACCGACTCGTTCTCCGTCCGCTACGAGGTGAAGCCGGCCAAGATGCTGCCGGGCACCTACCGGAACATCACCGGCAACGCGGCGCTCTCGCTCGGCCTGGTGGCCGCCGGCGTCCGCTCCGGGCTGCCGGTGTTCCTCGGGGCGTACCCGATCACCCCGGCGTCGGACATCCTGCACGAGCTGAGCAAGCACAAGCGGTTCGGCGTGATCACCATGCAGGCCGAGGACGAGATCGCCGCGGTCGGCGCCGCACTGGGCGCCTCGTACGGCGGCTCGCTCGGCGTCACCACGACCAGCGGCCCGGGCGTGGCACTCAAGAGCGAGACGATCTCCCTCGCGGTGGCGCTGGAGCTGCCGCTGGTCATCGTCGACGTGCAGCGGGCCGGGCCGTCCACCGGCATGCCCACCAAGACCGAGCAGGCCGACCTGAACATCGCGCTGCACGGCCGGCACGGTGAGGCCCCCGTCGCGGTGATCGCGCCGAAGTCGCCCTCCGACTGCTTCCACGCGGCGCTGGAGGCGGCCCGGATCGCGCTGACCTACCGCACCCCGGTGATCCTGCTGTCCGACAACTACGTCGCCAACGGCTCCGAGCCGTGGCTGCTGCCCGACGTGGAGTCCCTGCCCGACCTGCGGGTCGAGTTCGCCACCACGCCCAACGGCGAGGACGGCACCACGTTCCTGCCCTACCTGCGGGACCCGGAGACCCTGGCCCGGCCGTGGGCCATCCCGGGTACGCCGGGGCTGGAGCACCGCATCGGCGGCCTGGAGAAGGCCGACAAGACCGGTGACATCTCGTACGACCCGGCGAACCACGACTTCATGGTGCGGACCCGGGCGACCCGGATCGAGACGATCCCGGTGCCGGACGTCGAGGTGGAGGACCCGGACGGCGACGCCCGGGTGCTGGTGCTCGGCTGGGGCTCGACGTACGGGCCGATCGGAGCGGCCTGCCGGGCCCTGCGCCAGCGCGGCCTGTCGATCGCGCAGGCGCACCTGCGCCACCTGGCACCGATGCCCGCCAACCTCGGCGAGGTGCTGCGCTCCTACGACCGGGTGGTCATCCCCGAGATGAACCTCGGCCAGCTCGCCCACGTGATCCGGGCCAAGTACCTGGTCGACGCGATCGGCTACAACCAGGTCCGCGGTCTGCCGTTCACCTCCGCCGAGCTGGAGACGACGCTGGAAGAGGTCCTGAAGAATGTCTGAGCCCGTCGCCCTGAAGCTCACCGCCAAGGACTTCAAGTCCGACCAGGAGGTGCGCTGGTGCCCCGGTTGCGGTGACTACGCGATCCTGGCGGCCGTCCAGCAGTTCATGCCGGAGCTGAACATCGCCCGGGAGAACACCGTCTTCGTCTCCGGGATCGGCTGCTCGTCGCGCTTCCCGTACTACATGAACACCTACGGGATGCACTCGATCCACGGGCGCGCCCCGGCGATCGCCACCGGCCTGTCGGTGTCCCGGCCGGACCTGTCGGTGTGGGTGGTCACCGGCGACGGCGACGCGCTGTCGATCGGCGGCAACCACCTGATCCACGCGCTGCGCCGCAACGTCAACCTCAAGATCCTGCTGTTCAACAACCGGATCTACGGCCTGACCAAGGGGCAGTACTCGCCGACCTCCGAGGTCGGCAAGATCACCAAGTCGACCCCGGTCGGCTCGGCGGACGCCCCGTTCAACCCGCTGTCGCTGGCGCTGGGCGCGGAGGCCACCTTCGTCGGCCGCACCATCGACTCGGACCGCAAGCACCTGCAGTCGGTGCTGCGGGCCGCCGCCCAGCACCAGGGTTCCGCGTTCGTGGAGATCTACCAGAACTGCAACATCTTCAACGACGGCGCGTTCGACCAGCTCAAGGAGCCGGCCACCCGGGACGACTACCTGATCCGGCTGGAGCACGGGCAGCCGATCACGTTCGGCAAGGACGGGCAGTTCTGCGTCGTCCACCCGCCGGGCGGGTTCGGGCTGGAGGTCCGGGAGACCGCGGCCACCCCGGCCGAGGAGATCGTGGTGCACGACGCCGGAGTCAACGACCCCGCGTACGCCTTCGCGCTGTCCCGGCTGCCCGGACTCGACCTGCGCAACACCCCGATCGGCGTGTTCCGCTCGGTCGACCGCCCGTCCTACGACAGCGTGGTACAGGAGCAGGTGGCCGCCGCCAAGGCGAAGGTCACCGAGACCCCCGAGCAGCAGCTCGCCGGCCTCCTCGCCACCGGCGACACCTGGACCATCCTCTGACCCCAGCCCCACCCACTTACAGAGAAAGAGTGGCTATTCCGTCTGGAATAGCCACTCTTTCTCGGTAAGTGCGTCCGGGGGCTCCGGGGGGTCAGGGGTGGGTGGCGCTGGTCTGGGGGCGGTCGTCGCGGACGTGGACGAGCATGTCGCCGGTCTCGATCACCGCACCGGCCCGGTCCGCGAGGGTGACCACCTTGCCCCGGCGGACCAGCGCGATGACCAGGGACTCCAGCTCGCGCGGCGACTTGCCGACCTCGTGCCGCTCGGCGGAGCGCATCGCCAGCGCCATGCCCTGGCCGGGGGTGAGCAGGTCCTCCACCACGTCGATCAGCGGCGGCGCCGAGGTGGAGAGCCCCAGCAGCCGGCCGGCGGTGGCCGAGGAGACGATCACGTGGTGCGCGCCGCTCTGGCGCAGCAGCGGGGCGTTCTCCGCCTCGCGGACCGCCGCGATGATCCGGACCTGGCCGGCGGTGAGCTGCCGCGCGGTGAGCGCCACCAGCACCGAGGCGTCGTCGCTGTCGGTCGCGATGATCACCGCCTTGGCGTTGCGGACGTGCGCCTCCTCCAGCACCGACGAGCGGGTGGCGGAACCCTCGATGGCGACCAGGCCGGCGGAGGTCGCCTGCCGCAGCGCGGTGCCGCTGCGCTCCACCACCACGATCCGGGACTTGTCCAGGCCGTTCTCCAGCAGGGCGGAGACCGCGCTGCGACCCTTGGTGCCGTAGCCGCAGATGATGACGTGGTCCTTCACGGTTCTCCTCCACCGCCCCAGCCGACGGCCGGTCCGGTACTGCTCGGTCAGGACTTCCAGGGTGGTGCCGACCAGGATGATCAGGAAGAGCACCCGGGCGGGGGTGATGAACAGGACGTTGACCAGCCGGGCCGACTGCGAGAACGGGGTGATGTCGCCGTACCCGGTCGTGGAGAGGGTGACCACCGCGTAGTAGGCGCTGTCGAGCAGGGTCAGCCCGTTCTCGTCGACGTCGCGGTAGCCGTCCCGGTCGAGGAAGACCACCGCGACGGTCAGCAGCACCAGGCCCAGAGCGGCGGCCAGCCGCAGGCTCAACGCGCTCAGCGGACCGCGCCGCTGCGCCGGGAAATGGATCACCGTCGGTCCTGCTTCCCCCGGATCGCCTGCACGCCCACAACATAGCGGTTGGGCCGGCATCCGCACGCCGGGGTGGCCGACCGGGCGGGTGGGCGGGCACGACGACGGGCATGATGGGGGAAGTTCCGCCGACGCCGACCGCGAGGAGGCCCGCATGTCGTTGCTGCGCCGGGTGATCGGTGGGGTGCTGCGCCGGCTACGGCTGCGCCAGGGCCGGACGCTGCGCGAGGTCGCCGAGGCGGCCGGGGTGTCGCTGCCCTATCTCTCCGAGGTGGAGCGGGGCCGCAAGGAAGCCTCCTCCGAGGTGCTCGCCGCGATCTGCCGCGCCCTCGGCATCAACCTGTCCGACCTGCTCGAAGAGGCCCGTGACGACCTGCGCCGGGTCGAACGGCGGATCCCCGCCGCGCCCCGGGCCGCCCTGTCCCGGCTGGACCGGGTGCCGGCGGCCCGCGGCGAGACCGGCCCGACTGTCCGGATCGGCTTCCAGCCCGCCGGGGCGACGCCGCCGGTGTCGGCCGCCCCGACCTTCAGGCACCCGGCCGGGCCGGTGCTGCGGCTGGGCGGGCCGATCCTGCACGTCGGCGGTCCGGCGTCGCCCGTCGGGTCGACCGTCGGCGGGGCGGGGCTGCGGGTCCGGCTGATCGCCTCCGCGCCGGCCGGGCGCCCCGGTCCGCGTACCTCCAGGATGCTGGCCCGCCGCCGGGCCCGGACGGGCCGGCGGCGGCTGACCGCGGTGTAGGCCGGCCTGGGTTCTGCCGTCGGCGGATCTGCCGGCGGCAGAAATCCTGGGGCCGCGACCGGCGCCGGGCGCAGGCTGGAGACGCCGGTTCCCGGGCGGTGCTCCTCGCCCGCCGGCGCCAGCCTGGAGGGTGGTCGCGATGATCGGGTACGACGTGCGCATGCTGGACGGCGGTCAGCCGACCTTCGGAGACCACGTGTTCGAGCGGCTGCTGCGGGAGCGGATCGTCTTCCTCGGCACCGAGGTCACCGACGACACCGCGAACCAGATCTGCGCGCAGATCCTGCTGCTCGCCGCCGAGGACAGCGAGCGGGACATCTTCCTCTACATCAACTCGCCGGGCGGCTCGGTGAGCGCGGGGATGGCCGTCTACGACACCATGCGCTACGTGCAGAACGACGTGGCCACGCTGGCGCTCGGCTTCGCCGGGTCGATGGGGCAGTTCCTGCTCTGCGCCGGCGCGGCGGGCAAGCGGTTCGCGCTTCCGCACTCGCGGATCATGATGCACCAGCCTTCCGGCGGGATGGGTGGCACCGCCGCCGACATCACCATCCAGGCGGAGAACATGCTGCACGTGAAGCGGACCATGCAGGAGTTGATCGCCCAGCACAGTGGTCGGACGCTGGAGGAGATCCAGCGCGACTGGGACCGGGACCGCTGGTTCACCGCCGAGCAGGCCCGCGACTACGGCCTGATCGACCAGGTGATCGCCCGGGTGGACCAGCTCGCCGGCTGACCGGCGGGCGACGAGCGGCGGCCGGCGGGATGGTCCCCCGCCGGCCGCCGTCCGCCGTCCGCGCGTCGGGTCAGGGCAGCTCGACGAAGTCGCCGAGGAAGCCCCGTGCGCTCGGCGTGTCCAGCCGGTACGACACGTTGGTGGCGTAGCAGGGGCTGTCACCGGTGATGGTGGTGGCGGCGAGGATCCGCCGCCCGTCGACGGTGACGAAGTTCGGGCCGCCGGAGTCGCCGTAGCAGGCGCCGCCGTAAGCCCGGGACTCGTTCATCGCCAGGCGTACCCAGGTCTTGTTGAGCGCGTCGAAGCCGACGACCGCCTTCATCCGGACGCCGCCGCCCCGGTGGGTGTGGCCGCCGGGGCCGCGCAGGGCCTCCTCGGTGCCGTACCCCATGACCTCCCAGCGGGCCGCGTCGAGCGCGCGGGCGCCGAGGGCGTCGAGCTGCCCGGCGCCGGGCAGCGTTGCCGGCGTGAACGGCCACCGGCTCGCCAGCGCGGCGGCCCCGGTGGCGTCGAACTCGATCACGGCGATGTCGTGCGAGTCGGCCGAGTTGCCCGGGTAGTCGGGGCTGGTGTGCTCGGTGCCTTCGACGCCGACCCGCGCGGCGACGGCGGCCGAGCTCAGCCCCGCGGCCTTGGCGGCGTCCAGCTCGGCCTGCACGTTCTGGGCCAGCGAGACGTAGAACCGCACCCCGGGCGCCCAGTCGGTGGTGCAGTGGCCGGCGGTGAGGAACGTGTTCCGGTCGACCATGGTGCCGGTGCAGTACCAGTCGACGACGTCGGGGGTGGCCGCGTCGCCGTCGTGGTCCCACTGCACGACCAGCGCGCCCACCTCGGTGCGCTCGGGCGCGGGCTGGGCGTTGTAGGTGTTGATTGCCGACGCCGGGTGGGCGCCGGCCAGCGCCGCGGCGAGCGCGCCGGCGGCGAGTGTGGCGAAGAGAGCGGTACGACGCAAAGGGTCCTCCGACTGCTGACGCGGATCGTGGAACACCGAGCACCCCGGCCCCGGGCGGACTCGCCCCCTCGATCGCGTCCGCCCGGCCATGACCTGCGATCCTCAGTGCACTTCGGAGCCTATGCCGGGCACGCGCCACGCCGCCCAGCGAGACGGCGCAGCGCTTTCGGAACGGATCGTGTTACACGACCGCCCGCCCCCGGGCGCGGGGACGGGCGGTCACCGCCGCGCGGTCGCCCGCGCACCGTGCTCACGGGTAACTGATCACCGGGCTGGTGCCGTAGCTGCCGACGACCGGGGTGCCGACCTCGTTGACGGTCTTCTCGATGCCGCCGCTGCCGTCGAGGAAGACGGTCACCATGTCGTGGAAGCGGACCCCGGGCCGGCGCGGCGCCTCGATCGCCCGGTCGCAGCGGATGTCCACGCCCTGATTGAAGTAGGAGTAGACGCCCAGCCCCCAGGCCTCGTGCTCGCGTACCCGGTCACCGACCTTGTAGGACGCCCAGCCCCGGCCGGTGGGGCTGGTCCAGGCGGCCTGGCTCGGCGGGTCGTAGGGCAGCTCGCTCTGGTAGAAGATCGTCCGGCCGCGCTCGCCGTTCCAGATGGTCTGGTAGCGCTGGTAGTGCTCCACGAAGAGCCCGTACGCGGTCACGTCGTCGCCGTTGACGATCACGCCGGTGTCGGCGGTGTTGGCCGTCCAGCCGATGCCGTTGCCGTGGTCGCCGCGCCAGGCCCAGACGTTGTCGATCAGCGTGTGGTGGCTCTCCACCACCAGGCTGGTCCGCGCGCGCCCGACCCAGGGCCCGCCGATGCGGAAGAAGACGTCCTGCACCGAGATCGGGTCGTCGGCGTGGTCACGGCGGGAGTGCCGGTGGCCGATCTGGACCAGCACGTCCGACTCCGCCTCGCCGGCGTCGACCAGGATGCCGGCGATGCGGACGCCGTCGACGTCGGCGACCCGCAGCGCGGCGTCGCCGCCGGTCGGGGCGAGGCTCGGCATGCCGAGGCCGAGCACCACGGTGCCCGGGTGGATCACCCGCAGCGCGCGGTCCAGGCGGTAGACGCCCGGGGTGAGCAGCAGGTGCCGGCCGCGCGCCAGCTCCCGGTTGATCCGCTGCGCGTCGTGGCTCGGGCGGGCGATGAAGAAATCGCCCAGCGGCAGCGAGCGGGTCGTCCCGCCGCCGGCCGCCCAACTGGTGCCGGCGGTGTCGCGGCGCAGCCCCGGCACGGCGACCCGCCAGCGGCCGGCGGCGTCCACGAACAGGTACGGCTTCTCCCGGGTCACCGGACTGGTCGGCAGCGTGGTGTACGGCGGGTTCGGAAAGCCCTGGGCGGGCGCCCCGAGTACGCCGGAGAAGACCTGGTTCCAGACCCCGTTGGTCCAGTCGCCGCCCAGTTCGCTGTCGCGGGTCAGCCACTGCTGCTGGGAGCCGTTGATGGTGATCCCGTCCACCTTGGAGTCGGCGATGAAACCGCCACTGGAGTAGCCGCCGTTGCCGGGTTCCAGCCAGAGGATGCCCTTGACGTGCACCCGGCGCATCGGCGACGCCTGGGAGACGGCCCACTGGTTCGACCAGTCGGTGGGGGTGATGGCGAGGTTCTCCGCCGAGCGCCAGAAGTTGGTCAGCGCGGAGATGCCGGCCGGGGAGTTCGGGTCGGGCTGGCCGACGACGCGTACCGCGCCGTGGATCTCCACGTCGTCCGGGTGCTCGCCCAGGCCGGCCACGGTCGTGTAGTAGCCCAGCCGGGCGTTCACCTCGTAGCGGCCGGGCTTGAAGAGCACCGCGTACCGGTCGGTGCCCATCTCGTTGTGCTCCTGCCGGGTGAAGAGCCGGTCCACGGTGGACTGGATCTCGGCGGCCGGGGTGCTCGGGTCGTAGACGAAGACGTTCGGGCCGAAGTCGGGCTCGTCCTCGTGGTGGCGTGCGGGAGCGGCGGAGGCGGCGGCGGGGGCGAGTCCGGCCGCGGCGGCGGTCGCGGCGGCGAGGGTGAGGAGCTGCCGGCGGGACGGTTGGAGGTGGGGTGTCATCGACCTACCTGTCGGTGTGGGCTGCCGACCGGGGTTGTGAGAGCGCTCTCTCGACGACGCGACCGGCATCCGGGCTGACGTGGGTGGGAATGAGCTTGTTTCTACCCCGCCGTGCCCGATCGCGCCAGAGGGGACGGCCCTTGACAGGGGTATCGGAAAGCCTAGACTTACCGTTCGTGGCCACTTACCAAGGGCGGATGTTGGACGCCCTGGGCGACGCGACCCGGCGGTCCGTCTTCGAACTGCTCGCCGCCGGCCCTCGTTCCGTCGCCGAGATCGCGGCCGAGCTGCCGGTCAGCCGTCCCGCGGTCTCGCAACACCTCAAGGTCCTCAAGGAAGCCCGACTCGTCTCGTCCACCGCTGTGGGCACCCGCCGCGTCTACGCGCTCGACCCGCACGGTCTGGCCGCCGTACGCGGCTACTTCGACCAGTTCTGGAACCACGCCCTGGCCGCGTTCGCGCAGGCCGTGGAGCAACCGCCCGAGGAGACACCGTGACAACCACCGAGCTCACCGTCGTACGCACCAGCGTCGAGGTCGCCGCCCCGCCCGAGCACGCCTTCACCGTCTTCACCGCCGGCATGAACCGCTGGTGGGAACGCTCGCACCACCTGCTGTCCGGCGAACTCAAGCAGGTCGGCGTCGACCCGCACGTCGGCGGACGACTCTGGGAGGAGAACGACGCCGGCGAGGTCTGCGTCTGGGGCACGGTCCTCACCTGGGATCCGCCGCGCACCTTCGCCTTCGCCTGGCTGATCGGCCCCGACTGGAAGGTCCCGCCGCCGGACGCGACCGGCAGCCGGGTCACCGTCACCTTCACCCCCACCGAGACCGGCACCCGGGTCGACCTGGTGCACGACCAGCTCGACGCGCACGGGTCCGGCTGGGAGGGCGTCCGGGACGCGGTGGCCGGTGAGGGCGGTTGGCCGGCCGGGTTGCGGCTGTACGCGGCGACCGTCTGACCGGTGCTGCGGGGGTCGGTCCGGATCGGCGGGCCGGCCCCGCTGCCGCCGAGGGCCAGTGCGCTGGGTGAACCGATACCGTCGCCGCATACCCGAGCTGATCGCGCCCACTGTCCGCCTGCACGCCCCCCTGGCTCGAGGCGCACGACGAGTGGGGTCCCGGCGTCCACGAGGACGGTTTCGGGCTGCTGCCGTCCGACGAGGTGGACTCGCCCAGCGGGTTCGCGGCCCGGGTGGCCCGACTGGCTGCCGAGTCGGAGCCGGCGAAGGCGCAGGATGCCGGGCACGTACCGGTGGATCGTCGACAGCGAGCGGGTGCTGGGCGGGATCGCCCTGCGGCATGAACTCAACGACTTCCTGCTGCGGGTCGGCGGCCATGTCGGGTACGGCATCCGGCCGTCCGCGCGCCGGCGTGGGCTGGCCACCTGGGCGCCGGGCCGGATGCTCGGCGACGCACGGGCGCTCGGCCTGGACCGGGTGCTGATCACCTGCGAGGTGGACAACATCGGCTCGGCGAAGACGATCGAGCACCACGGCGGTGTCCTCGAGGACGTCCGGGACACCGAGCCCGGCACCGCACGGCGGTACTGGATCAAGCTTTAGCGACAATCGGTCTCTGGCGACAATCTCGGCGGGGGTTCCGCCGTCGCACGCCGAACCATGGCTCCGTTTGCCACACCGGCCGCTCGGGCACAAGACGACAGAGTCGGTGACGCGAGGAGCGTGGGTGGTGAGTTCCCAGGAACCCGCTGTTCCGACCGGTCGTGGCAGCGAACCCCGTTGGGCGCCCGTCGGCCCGATAGCCATGGCCCTGTCCGCGGTGGCCGTTTCGGCCGCCGGAGCGTTTCTCCTTCGCCGACCGGACGACATCGGCCGGATCCTCGGACCTCTGGTGTACGGGCTCGGCATGGTCGGCCTGGTGGGCATCACGGCTCGAGCAGTGGCGGCCAGGGCCCAGCACTTCGCCAGGTTCGGCGTGCCTACGTTGTGGACACGACCTCCGGTGCGCGGTGTGGAAGACGTCAACCTGCGCCGATGGGAGAACACGATCCGCGGGTTGCGAGCCCCCTGGCCGAACGAACGCGACTCGATCCTCACCGCGGCGCGTGCCCGAGCCGAGGGACTGCCGGCGATCGTGCTCCCGGCCATCCTCGCGCCGCTGGTCGCCGTCGTGGGTGTCGTGCTGGTGGGGCGAGTACCCGAATCGCCCCTGTCGATCGTCGTGCTGCCCCAATTCCTCATCGGGCTCGTCACGGCGGTGGTTGCGGTCCGCTACGGCGTGGACGGGTGGCGCGCTCGTACCTACCTCACGCAGTTCTCGGCGCCGGCGATCGATTCCGGGGATGCGCAGTTGGCCGCTCGCGTGGACGAGGAGGGTCGGGCGAACTCGGGCCCGGAAGTCCCGACAAGGGCGAGCCATGATCGGTGATCAAGGCGCTGACCTGGTGCCCCCGGCAGGATTCGAACCTGCGACACACGGTTTAGGAAACCGATGCTCTATCCCCTGAGCTACGAGGGCGCGAGGGCCTAGTCTAGCGACCTGGGGGTTCACCTGGGGTGGCAGGGAGTGGCCCACGTTCACCCACGTCACCCGCACCCCCGTTCTCCCAGCCCAGGACCACACCCGGAGCACACGAACCCCGGTTTGCGACCGGCGGTCGGCCACGGTGACCCGCGCTGGCACCGGTTGACCGGGGTTGGCATCCGCTGGAGAGCACACACCGCGCACATCAGCCAAGATCATGTTGTGCCGCCCGCTCCCCCGGCCCGGGAGCCACCGGCCGGCAGGAGCGCGCGTCAACGGCATCCCTCCCGGGCTTCGAGGGCTGGCTCAGGCCAAGACGCGGATGCAGGGCCAGCGTTCGGCATGAGTCCCGCACGACGCTCAGCGCCCGGATCAGCCACGGACTGCGCTGGATCAGGTCCTACAGCCGTTCCCCCGTGCGATGCCACCCTGGGTCAGGGACCTGTCAGCTCACGGGGTTTGCGACGGGTTCCGGCGCGTTACGGGTTCGGCAGGGTGGTGCGCCAGGCTGCGGCGAGTGCTACCACGTCGGGGTATCGGTCGGCGGGTGTCGTGGTGGTGGCGCGTACGGCTACCTGTTGTTGGTTGCGGGAGCCGCGCCAGCCGTGTGGGGAGTCGAGGAGGTGGTGGATGGTGCGGCCCAGGGTGTAAACGGTGGTGCGCTGGTCGATGACGGCACCGCGGACGAATTCTTCGGGGGCCATGTAACGGCGGGATCCGGGGAGGCGGTCGGTGTCCAGGGTGAACGGGCCGGGACGGTACTCGTCGAGGTCGATCAGGCGTAGTCGACGGGCGTGGAAGTCGTAGAGGAAGCAGCCGTCGTAGAGGTCGACCGCGACGTAGCCGGTCGCGGTGACGGCCAGGTGCGCGTCGAGGATGGTGTCGATGGCCGCTTCGACGTCGCGCAGGGGTAGTTGCTGGAAACGGTGCAGGGCGCTGCGGTCCGAGCCGTGGGTGGTGGCGTGGTTCAGCACGCTGCCGTCATGCCACGGGTAGACCAGCGTCGGCCCGTCGAGGACGTGCTCGGGGCGCACGATCGCCGGGTGCCGGACCGCGGCGTGGAACCGGGCGGCCCGCAGCAAGGAACGGCGGCTCCACGCGGTGGTGGCTGTCTTGACGAACCAGCGACGTCCGGACGCCTCAACGCCGTAGGAGACGCACCCCGAGTCCTGGGCGTCGAAGATCGCGAACGCGGAGTCCAGGGGTAGTTCCATCACGTAGAGGAGAGTAGGGCCGTATCTCCTCCGCTGAGCGCGAACGCCGTCTGGAGCGGACCTGGTGAGTCGCATGGTTGTGGCATCGTGTCACCGCAAGGGGGGTGAGGCAGGTGGATGTGTCGTCGGCGCCGACAAGGTACGCCGAAGCGTTGCTGTTCGCCGCCGGGGTGGTCGATGCGGCCACCCGTCCCCCACACGGCGACCACGGCGAAGAGCTTCTGCGCGACCCCTACGCGCGGGAAATGCTGAGACATCAGAGCGACTGGTCGTGGTGCGACAACCGGCAGGATGTCGACCTGGCCGCCAGCGGGGCGCTGCGCGCCACCGTCGAGTACGTCGCCCGTCGTCACGCCACAGCGCTGCCCGACTACACCGGCCGCACCCGTGAACACTGGCCCGACGTCGATGACCGCCTGGCCCGGCTGGCCTCGGCGCTGCGCTTCGCCCGCCGAGGCCGCCGAGCAGGCCTGGCCGCACCGGCTGCAGCAGGTCCTGGCCCCCTGGGTACGCCAGCGGCTCGCCGCGCTGCTGGCCGCCACTGACCGGGCGGAAGGGCTGGGCAGTCTGGACGCCCGCGTGCGGCGCGCGGTCGTGCTGGCCTGGCAGTACCGGTCGGTGCGGCACGAGCTGTTCGCCGACCACCACTGGCAGGGACGACCGCCGGCACCATGGTGGTGCCTCGACGGCACGATCGCCGCCCGCTCGCCGTTCGACGGCTACGCCACCACCCAGCTGCCGTCCTACGCCCTGCACCTGACCCACCTCGACCTCACCACGGGGCGAGGCGAAGGTGAGCTGACCGTCGCCCACTCCGGCACCGCCCCACTGACGTCATACCCAGTCACCATCACCGACAGTGCGCCGACACTGCCCACCGGCGTGGAGGCCGAACACCGGACGGCGGTGGCCGACGCGCTGTCAGCCCTCGGCCTCACCCGTGCCGAAGACTGGGGACCAACCTCGTCAGACCGCTAGGCCGCTGCTGGTCTCAGAGGCGAAGGATCCTGTCGTAATCTTCGTCGTACCACCCGTCGGTGTTGTGCTTCTCGATGGTGCCCGCGACGCGCGTCAGCATCAGCACGTCGCCGTTGAGGGTCAGGGCCGCGTCCTCGGCCCTGCCGGTGAGGATTCTGGCCACGGTCGCCAGCATGTGGGGCTTGCCCTTGTCGACCAGGTTGTCCTTGCGCATGTAGAAGCTGACGTCGACGTAGGCCTCCGGCTCCCACTGCCACAGAGCGCCACCGTCGTCCTCGGCGCTGTAGTAGCCGTGCCGGCCGCCGGTGATGTCCACGACGTACCCGTGCTCGTCGTTCAGTTCGGCGCTGAGCATCCTGCCGCCGGACGCCGTCGACGTCTCGACCGCTCCGGGAGCAGCCAGCTCCGCCACCTGCTCCAGCGGGATGTCGCCCGCCAGCGTCAGCCGGTACTCGACAGCCATCTGCACCCCTTCATCAGTCTCGCCCGATGATCTGAATGATCGCACCGTCGCGCGTTACCGCCGCCAGTTCCTTCAGCCCTGTGATGGGCCAGTCGTGGAACTGCTTGTGCAGGGCGGCGCGGTCTCCCCGCCAATCGTGGAGGTTCAACATCACGCGTTGGGTCTGCCCCGTGTCAACCTTCCTGGACACCGCGCTCCAGACGGCGCGGGCCGGCACAGGAGCAGTGGGCGCGTAGCAGTCGAAGACATGCCCCTCGATGAGGAAATCGGGTGCCTTTTCCGGTCTCCCAGAATCCCCGGTTTCGAGTCGAGCGTCCGCGACCTCCTGCCTCGTGGGGTTCTGGTGAACCCAGTACCCCTTGCCGGCGACCCTGTCGGCACACTCGTTCTCCAACTCCAGGGCACGCCGCTCCCGTGGCTTCTCGTTCGCGGAGATCCGGGTTCGACGTCCGGTAGGCGACCCGCCGGCGACGCCGGTGGGACGCCTGGTCCACGGGATTGCCGCGTCAGTGTCCGTGGAGACAGTTCCGCCCAGGGTGGGGGTCGTCGGGGATGGGCCGCCGGTGGTAGCAGGGGCGGGGCTGGCCGGTGGATGACCGCCAGCCCCCGTCAGTTTCCCGACGAGCCCAACTGCCGGGCCTGCGCGATCGCCCCTTCGACGGCCTGCCGGGCCCCGCCGGTGCGCTGAACGACCAGCACCAAGACCTGCTTGATGGCCTCCAATGCCTGCAACAGCGGCCCGGGTTGCCCGCCCTGTAGGACAATGGCAACGAGTTGCTGCGCCTCGCCGACTCCGGTGATGGCCCCGGCCGCCGCGTCACGAGCGGCGTCCACGGCGCTCTGCACCGGCGCCAGCCCGGCGATCGTCTCCTGCGCAGTGGCCCCGTTCGGCACCGCCGCAGTGGCCTTCGTCGCCTCCCCGATCGACCCGGCGAGACTTCCCAGGCCGCCCTGGATGCCCGCGATCGCGTTGCGCACCCGCGCCACACCCGCCGCCACGGCGACGAAGCCCGCACCCGCCGCCCGCAACGCCACCTCCTGCGCCTGACTGTCAGCAGCGGCTGCCAACCCCTGCGCACGTTCGACCCCGGTCATCAACGCGCGGAGCTCTCCGATGATCTTTTCGACCTGCGACACGTAGCCGGCATCCCCAATCGATGAAAGTGAAAGTGCTGGACAGCTGAACCTACCCGGCGTCCCTGGGAGGCCACCAGACAGCGGCGAGGCGGTCGGCACCGCAGACAGCCACCGCGATGCGAGTAGTCGCACGAGCGGCTTCCGGTCCAGATTCCAGCTCGTGGGGTGGAGTCTGTGGCTGTCCTGTCCGGCTGTCGACGTGTCAGCATCGACGGGACGGCGGTGCGGGTGTTCCCGTCGGGAGGATCGGTGGGTAATCGCAAGCGCAGTGGCCGCCGGCAGCGGCGAAAGCCGATCCGCCAGATGATCCCGCCCACACGCGTGCCCGGCAGCCGGCGCCCTCACCACCCCGATGAGACGGCGCTGATGCCGGTCTACGAATACAGCCCCATGTTTGGGCGGCTTGTCGACGCGCCGGTGGAGATGGTGCCGCTGCTCGCGGTCCTAGCCGTCCTGCACCAGGCGCAGAGCGGCATGCCAGTGGGCACCTGTGTTCCGACGAGTCATCAGGTCAGTTGGGGCACCCGGGCTGACCAGGTGTCGAACGTCAACCGAGGCCGCGGTGTCAACCTTCAACCGGCGCAGGAAGAACCGGCTGCCGGCGATGTCGGGCTTCACTTGATGCGTGACACATCGGCTCCACTTGACGCGTGACGGCTTCCCGCATGATCGGTCGCCGCTGCTACACGGAGCTATTACTTGACCGGGGACTGCCCCGGGCTTGGTTGACTCGCGGGGTTGAGTGGTTCAGGCCGCGTATGCGGGCTGGTTGATTGTCTCAAACTCGATCGGGGTGAGCTTGCCGAGGCGTCGTTGCCGTCGGCGGCGGTGGCAGGTCCGTTCGATCCAGGTCACGATCGCCAGGCGCAGTTCGTGGCGGGTGTGCCAGCGTTGCCGGTCCAGGACGTTGCGTTGCAGCAGGGCGAAGAACGATTCCATCGCGGCGTTGTCACCGCAGGCGCCGACCCGGCCCATTGAACCGACCAATCCGTTACGCCCCAGGGCTTTCACGTACTTTCTGGACCGAAATTGACTGCCCCTGTCGGAGTGGACAATCGTGCCGGCCGGGTCCCGGAGCCGGGCCGCGTTCGACAGTGCCGCGACGGCGAGGGAAGCCTTCATCCGGGTGTCGATGGAGTAGCCGACGATCCGGCCGGAGTACACGTCCTTGATCGCGCACAGGTAGAGCTTGCCCTCGGCGGTGGGGTGTTCGGTGATGTCGGTCAGCCACAGCCGGTTCGGGGCGTCGGCGACGAAGCGGCGTTGCACCAGGTCGTCGTGCACCGGCGGTCCGGCCCGCCTGGTCAGCCCTCTGCGTTTGGCGAACACCGACCAGATGCGCTGCTGTGAGCACAGCCGCCCGACCCGGTTCGGGCCGGCAGTGATGCCGTGGGCGGGTAGTTCGTCGGCGATGAACCGGCAGCCGAACGCCGGATCGTCGGCGTGGATGTCCAGGGCGGTGTTGATCAGATGGGCGTCGTCGAGGTCCCGCTGACGGACCGGGTTGGCGCGCCACGCGTAGTAGGCCTGCTTGCTGAACCCCAACACCCGGCAGGTCACCGCGACGGGGATCCCGTCCGCGGCCAGGTCACCGACCAGCGGGTACGTCATTTTGGGGAGATTTCCTTGGCGAAGTACGCCGCGGCCCGACGCAGGATCTCGTTCTCCTGCTCCAACACCTTGTTGCGCCTGCGCAGCTCCCGCAGCTCCGCCGACTCGGAACCGGTGGCCCCAGGACGGACACCGTCTTCGACGTCGGTGAGCTTGAGCCAGCGGTGCAGACACGCCTCGGAGATCCCGAAGTCCTTCGCTATCTGCGCGATCGGGGCCTCACCCATAGGGCGACCGCGACCACATCGCGGCGGGACTCCAGGGGGAACGCTTTCGGCATGACAGACATCCTTCCAGCGAGGAACGCATCCTCACAGGTCAGGAGTCAACCGAACCGGGGGCAGTCCCAACATCGCCGCGTCAGGCGTCCTCTACGCCGTCCTTTTCAGTGCTTTCTCGCTTGTCCTGCAGCGAAGGAACTGGTCATCGGTCGACGTCACCGGTCCGGCGCTGAGGATCGTCGAGCGGGGGCGGATGGCCGTCCTCCCGTGGCGGGTGATCCAGTCGGCGACGGTCCGCCGTCCCGGCCCGTTCGCCGTCCTCCAGGTCACCCTGCTCCCCGCAGCGGTCGTGCCGTCCGCCACGACGCTTCGTCCACGGCTCCGTGCCGGTCAGCCGGTCTACACGGTCAGCGTCGGCCTGCTTCGGCCCGCGACTGGCGTCCTGCGTACCGAACTTGCTCGCCACTCACCACAGGTAGTCTCCCGATCCTGAATCCCGCTAAGCCGCAGGCTGGTGAACTGCGTCTACGGCAAGCCGACCAGCGACTGCCTACCGGCCGAATCGTGAAAGCGGTAGCGGGCGTGCAGGAACGGGATCACCGCCATCGGGTAGACCGCAGGCAGGCGCACCTGGAGTGCCGGTTCGAGGTCGCCAGCAGGCAGACCGGACGGCTGCCAGCCTGCTCCGATGACCGGGCCGGGTATCAACTCACACGGGAGGCGCCGTCGTGGGCATGGCACCCTCGGCGAGCTTGAGTCGCGTCCAGATGTTCATGTTGATCACAACGGCCACGATCTCCAGGATCTCGTCCTCCGTGAAGTGCGTAGCCATCCTGTCGTGTGCCTCCTGGAAGCGGTTGGTGACGGTGGCGTCGGCGGCTCGGGTCAGCGCCTCGGCGTAGGCCAGCGCGGCTCGCTCCTCCTCGGTGAACAGGTGCGTCTCCCACCACGCGGTGAGGGTCTCGACCTTGGACGGCGGGATGTCGGCGGTGCGGGCAGCGGCGTGGTGCACCAGGAGGCAGTAGCTGCAATTGTTGATCTGCGCGACGCGTAACCGCAGAAGCTGGGCCAGGGCCTGGTCCACCTGGAGTGTGGCGGTATGGCCGAAAGCTGCGGCCCCGGCGTTTGCCAGAGCCATGAGTCGCTCGTTTGACGTGGCGTTCAGTCGGACGTTCTGGATCCTGGTATCCAAGAGATGACCTCCCGTAGGTCACAACGACAACACCAGTGGTGGGGACGTCCACGTCGGCGGACAGCCGTATCGGGATTCCCAGCAGCCCTGATAGGCGGCGTAGGTCGTTTACCGCGCCTTTCAGGTGCGCAAGCGTGGCGATTCGCCGGACCCGCCGTATCACCCGCGGCAAACCGGCACGCCGTCAAGCCCGCCGCACCTTCACCTGGACCTGATCAACCCCATCTCAAACACGCTCTAAGTGGGCGTTTTAATCTTGTCTGCATGTGATTGACGGCATTCGGCCCGCCGATGCCGAGGTTAGCAGCGCGGTCGACTCATGGCTATGGACACCATTTGCCCCGGCTGATGCCGCATCGATATGCCAGCTTCGTTCCGCAGAACGTGTCTGGTTCAGGAAAGCTCTCGTATCGTCGGACTCCAGGTGCGATCCACCGCGCCTCGTCCACAGTAGACCTACGGCATGGCCGAGCGACCCGCCTACCCCTCTGACCTGTCCGACGCCCGCTGGGCGCTGATCGCGCCACGGCTGACCGCCTGGCGCCAGGCCCGCACCGACGCCGGCGTCGGCGGACGTATCGCCACCCACGACCTGCGGGAAATCTTCAACGCCATCCTCTACGTCAACCGCACCGGCATCGCCTGGCGCTACCTGCCGCATGACTTCCCGCCCTGGCAGACCGTCTACGGCTACTTCACCGCCTGGACCGGCGACGGCATCTTCACCCAGCTCAACTACGACCTCACCGCACTGGCCCGCGCCAGGGCCGGACGCACCACGCAACCGTCGGCCTGCGTCATCGACACCCAGAGCGTGAAGACCTCCACCAACGCATCTGCCGCCACGCAGGGCATCGACGCCGGCAAGAAGATCGTCGGACGCAAACGCGGCATCGTCACCGACACCCTCGGCCTGCTCCTCGCCGTCATCGTCACCGCCGCCAGCGCCAGCGCCAGCGACAACACCATCGGTATCGACCTGCTGGAACAGGCCAAAGCCACCCACCCAGCCCTCACCAAAACCTGGGTCGACGCCGGCTTCAAGAACAAGGTCATCGAACACGGCGCCACCCTCGGCATCGACGTCGAGGTCGTCGCCAAAGACCCACACGTCAAAGGGTTCTCCGTGGTCAAACGCCGTTGGGTCGTCGAACGAACCCTGGGCTGGATCATGCTCCACCGGCGCTTGGCCCGCGACTACGAAGCCCTGCCCGGGAACTCCGCCAACATGATCCGCATCGCCATGATCGACAACCTCGCCAGACGACTCACCAATGAAACCACCCCAACCTGGCGAGACACCTAAAAGCGCATCACTCACAAATTACGTGAATCAGACGCCCTCTAAGGGATGTCTCGCATCTCGATGTCTGTCCCCTCACGGGGTCTTTCGCGGTTTGCGCGGGTTCCTGGTGGGAAGGTGGCGGCATGGACAAGGAGGGGCCGGCGAAGCGGATTGCTCAGAAATCGAGGCAGGTTGCCGAGAGCGACGACCTGCTAAAGGGATTCGATGAGACGGGGCCAACCCAGGGGCAGTACAAAGGCTTCTTTGCTTCGTCAATGGCCGGTTCCCTCTGGGCCTGGAATGTCTTTTTCAACTATGGCCTCTTCGGCAACCTTAGCACTGCGGCAAATTTCAAGAATACCCAGCGGGTTGTGGTCATCTCGTTGGTGGCCTTGCTTGGAGCGCTGATACTGCACCGCGAGATACGTATACGCACGTGGACGCTTTTTGCGTTTGCCCCGGCTATTCTCTTGGTACTTCTGCGGCTGCTTGCTCCCGCCGGCACGCCGGGCGCTGCACGGCCACGTGTGATTACCGAAGGTGTGTTCGGTGTGATCGAGGGCGTCCTCATCGTCGCCACCGTAGTCGTAGCGCCGCTCGTCGTGTGGGTGGCCTTGCGATTGCTCGCCCCAAAATTCTTCGTTCTGCCCGGCCGCCGGACGAAGATTGGCGTCGTCGTCATCGTGGCGATAATTTCCCTGTTGGCCTACTCCGTCGGCCGGTGGAACTACCGGTTCCTCACGTGTGAGGACTTTACGGCCGCCAATCAGAAACCACCGCCAAGCTGCGTCAAGGCAGAGAAATGACCCTTCGCGCTTGAGTTGCTATGGGTGGACCAACTGTACGAGCGGATCTCCTCGTCGGGCAGTCGTAGACCGTCCAGCCTCCCCGGACGGGGACAAGGTGGAGCGCCCTACCGGACGAACGACCTTGGCCCCGTCCGGGGAGGCTGGTAGCCCTTGTGGTGCCCGGCGAGGGGATCCGCGGCTGATCTCTGAGGAGGGCCGGGGTTCGGGGCGGAGCCCCGAGGCCTTCAAGGTCCATCGTCCCTCAGTGTGGCCGGCCGGCCCGGCCGATGCCGGCCGGCGGTCGCCAGCAGGCCGGGGCCGGGCCGGCGCGGCCCGCTTTGCGGGCCGCCTTGATCTGATAGAGCGCAATTCGGCAGTCTGTGACCGTCGCCGGATGTCGTGTCCCGGCTGATGCTTTACACCTGCCTCCCACCAGACGCTTGACATGATCGACGCTTCGTTGTTCAGCGTCGACCGATCGGCTAACCAGTCCTGCAACCGCCGGCTCGTATGGTCACGGGCATGATCGGCAAGGTTTCGGATGCCATGGTGCAGCACCGGCACGTCGTCTTGATGATTGGTCTACTGGTGGCGGGCGTGAACGTCGCGGCCGTCGGGTTCGTGCCTACCTTGGGTCAGCGCCTGTTCTTCCCGCTGCTCTTCCTCACCTTGGCGGTCTTGGTCCTGGCGCTCATCACTGAGCCTTTTCCAAGCTGATCTTGCAGCTCAGGGCAGGTGCGGCGAGCCCGGGGATCGATGAGGGCGAGGCTCCAGGTAAGACAGCAGTCGACCAAGATCCGATGCCCCGACCGGGAGCCTCGCCCGTGCTGTCTTACCCTTCCACGATCTCGCTGTCCAGCCGCACCCTGAACCACCTCGCTGACCTCATCCGCCAGCACCGCAACCAGCATCGATCCCGGTGGCGGCGCCTCGATCCGGGCCGGCAGGCGCTGCTCGCCCTGGCCCACCTGCGCAACGGCGACACCTACACGCGGCTCGCCGCCGGGTTCGCCGTCGGCGTCGCCACCGCCTGGCGCTACGTACAGGAAGCGATCGTGCTGCTCGCAGCGGTCGCCGAGGATCTGGCCACGGCGATGCGGCGTATCCGGCAACTGGCGTACGCGATCCTGGACGGCACGTTGATTCCGATCGACCGCGTGGCAGACCAGAAGCCGTACTACTCCGGCAAGCACAAGCGCCATGGCGTGAACGTGCAGGTCATCGCCGATGCCGCCGGCCGGCTCGTCTGGGCCTCACCGGCACTGCCGGGCTCGGCGCACGACCTCACCGCCGCCCGCATCCACGGCATCATCGACGCGCTGACCAGCGCGGACGTGATGACCTTCGCCGACAAGGGCTACCAGGGCGCGCGGGGCAGCGTGCGCACGCCGTTCAAGCGGCGCCGCTTCCGGCCGAAGCTGTCGCGCCGGCAGAAGACGGTCAACCGGGCGCACGCGAGGATCCGAGCCCGCGGCGAACGGGCCATTGCCACGCTCAAGACCTGGAAGATCCTGGCCAAGCTGCGCTGCTGCCCGCGCCGCGCCACCGCAATCGTGCAGGCCATCCTCGTCTTGCACCACGTCGAAGCAAACCGCTACGCAGGATGAAAATGGCTCACTATGGGGATCCGTCCGGCCTACTTGGTCGTGCAGCCGCAGATTCCGGCCTTCGCCACACCCGCGCCAGCGTGGAAGGTGTTCATTGCCCTGGGCTTCCTCGCGCCTGCATCGGCCAGCATCGGCGCAGTGGTGCGTTCGACCAGGGCAGGCATTGTGTCGACGTTCGACGTGGTTGCCAATATCCCCTGGTTTGTGCTGATCGGGCTGTTGCTGGTTGAGGCGTGGCGGGGTTACGGGGTACAGCTCCATCCTTACGGGATACGGCAGCGTTGGGCTCTCGGCTCACTCGCTGTGCCGTGGGAGGCCCTACCGGCCGCTCAGATCCCCTCAGGTGTCGACCGCCCCTCGCGGCTCCGGATGGCGATCGCGGAACCCCAGCTGGTGCGGCGACGCGGTATTCCGTGGAGCCGGAAGGCCCTGCGCACCGACAACATCGACGCTGGGTTTCTCGCCGCTGCAATCCGGCACTACGTCTGTCACCCGGAACACCGGGTCGCGATCGGCAGCCAGGCCGAGTACCAACGGCTTCTCGCCGAGTTGCCTGACCGGGACGGTTGGAAGGACGCGGGCGACGATTCCTAGGCCAAACGTCAAGCATGTCCTGGGACGGATTCGTCAAGCATGTGGTGGGACTAGACACTCGCGCTGCCCTGGAAGGGCGACGAACACCGCCAGTAGCTACCCGAGCGGCATTCGGGCAACGACTTGCCACTCATACATGCGCCGGTCTCGGTGCATCTCGATCAGGTCGACGTGGGTGATCGTGACGCGGGCGGCCAGCTCATCGCCCGACGACCTCACCCGACAGCGGGCCGGCCAGTCTGCCGCCACGGCCCACGCTACTGCTTCTCGTTCTGCCGCAGGGCCTCCTCGAGCTGGTCTTCCAAGATGATGATCCGGCAGGCGGCTTCCAGGGCGGTGCCCTGATCCACCATCTCCCGAGCCCGGGCGGCCAGACGCAACTGGTAGCGGGAGTAGCGGCGGTGCCCGCCGGCAGAGCGGTGCGGGTTGATCAGTTTGGCCTCGTCCAGGCGGCGCAGGAAGTCCTGCGTGGTGCCGAGCATCTCCGCGGCCTGACCGATGGTGTAGGCCGGAGTGTTCTCGTCGCCGAACATGTCATCGGGGTTTTGCCCCATGTCACCTCCACGTCGAGGGCCCCGGCGCGTAAGCGCCGGGGCCCAGGGTTACGGGTCAGAACACCATCTACCGACAGGAACGTCGGCTTGTCGTATCCGCACCAGCCGCTGAAGGCTTCGGGTGCGAGGATCGCATATGCGTGACCGGAGACCACCTCTCGTTCGATGGAAACTGCGGTGTCCGCCGAGCCTGGAATGACGGCTGCTGGCGGGCGATCCAACGGTGTACGGCCCTCCCTTACCTCTGCGTTTTCTTACCCTTGCGGTCGTACGGTCCGCCGGCGCCGGAGCCCACGCGACTTCATGGCCCCGACACGTGCGGCGAACATCAGCTGGAGCCCTGAGCAAGCCTTGGCCCCACCTGCGTGCCCCATCGCGCCTCACACGTTGGGGCTGACGTGCTCCTACTGCCGTTCTGGCGGAACGAATCCCGCTTCTTGCCGTCCGTCGTGACCTCACGGCCGGGCGGCCCGTCTGCGTCTTGACGGATCTTCTCTCTCGACTCGAAGAAGAGTATTCCACGCCGCCGAGGATGTCTAGTCGTTCCAGCCTAGATTCTCTGGTCGGCCGTCGTCAGGGTCACCGGCGTGCCCCAGCAGGCACGGCGAGGGCCGCGCCGACATCGACCCACACCGGTACCGCCTACCGACCGATGAACACCGCCGCACGGTCACGACGAACTCCGGCCGGCACGCCCGTTGTCCCGCGACAGCGAGACCCAGCCCTGCGCCGCGGACTGCGTCCGCGAGGGCAGCGAGCTCGCGGCTTCGCCAGAACGAGTCAGGGGACACGCGGAATCTACGGTCGTTGCCATTCCGCTAACATCATGCGCAGACCGCTCGGCGCTGATCAGGTATCTGGAGTGAGCCATTTTCATCCCGGGTGGCGGTTGGCTTCGACGTGGTGCGGGACGAGGATGGCCTGCACGATCGCGGTGGCGCGGCGCGGGCAGCAGCGCAGCTTGGCCAGGACTTTCCAGGTCTTGAGTGTGGCGATGGCGCGTTCGCCACGAGCACGGATTCTCGGGTGCGCCCGGTTGACCGCCTTCTGCCGGCGCGACAGCCTCGGCCGGAAGCGGCGCCGCTTGAACGGCGTGCGCACGCTGCCCCGAGCGCCCTGGTAGCCCTTGTCGGCGAAGGTCATCACGTCCGCGCTGGTCAACGCGTCGATGATGCCGTGGATGCGGGCGGCGGTGAGGTCGTGCGCCGAGCCCGGCAGTGCCGGTGAGGCCCACACGAGCCGGCCGGCGGCGTCGGCGATGACCTGCACGTTCACGCCATGCCTCTTGTGTTTGCCGGAGTAGTACGGCCTCTGGTCTGCCACGCGGTCGATGGAAATTAGCGTGCCGTCCAGGATCGCGTACGCCAGGTGCCGGATGCGCCGCATCGCCGTGTCCAGGTCCTCGGCGCCCGCTGCGAGCAGCATGATCGCTTCCTGCACGTAGCGCCAGGCGGTGGCGACACCGACCTCGAACCCGGCGGCGAGCCGGGTGTAGGTGTCACCGTTGCGCAGGTGGGCCAGGGCGAGCAGTGCCTGTCGGCCCGGGCGAAGACGCCGCCACCGGGATCGATGCTGGTTACGGTGCGCTCGGATGAGGGCGGCGAGGTGGTTCAGAGTTGGGCTGGACAGTGAGATCGTGGAGGGGTAAGACAGCACAGGCGAGGCTCCCGGTCGGGGCATCGGATCTTGGTCGGCTGCTGTCTTACCTGGAGCCTCGCCCTCATCGATCTCCGGACTCGCCTCACCCGCCCTGATCTGCAAGATCAGCTTGGAAAAGGCTCAGTGCGCGGAGTTCACCGGTGATTCTCTCGATGTGCGACACGTAGCCGGCATCCCCAATCGATGACAGTAGAAGTACTCGACAGCTGAACCTACCGGGCTCTCTGCGGGGCCACCAGATACCGGTGGGGGCCGGCATAGCAGACCGCTGTCGCATTGCGAGCAGCCGCACGAGCAGATTCCGGTCCAGGCTCCCGTCCACTTGGGGCTGTGGTGATGCGACATTGTGGATGAGCCGCTTGTACGACTTGTCGTAACGAAGCCAGATCGGTGACAGCAGCCGCGATGGCGGACTATGTACGGGCCTGCCGCGAGCGCGGCCCTACGCTCGCTGGCGGAACCGCAGCGCTCGATTCGTAGGAGCCCCATGTTCGTCGAAGCGCGAACACGTCCGGTGCTCGCCGAGGTGTGTCGTCGCCTGGACATGTCCGACGCCGGCGCCAGCCTGTTGCGGCATCACACCAACGCCGTGTACGCCGTCGGCGACATGGTCGTCAAGATCGCGCCGGTAGAGTTCGGCCTGGAGCGCACCCACGCTGTGGTGACCGTCGTGCAGTGGCTGGCTGCTCGTGGGTTCCCGACCGTCGGCCTGATTCCGTGGCTACCCCAACCCCTGCTTGTTGGCGAGCATGCCGTGACCGTTTGGCAGCGGTTAGACCCGGCCTACGACTCGTCCCGGATGAACCACCCGGGTCGCTGGCACCCGGCATCGTCACGCAGGCGCTCCAGCCCTTGGTGCCCACCAGGTGCGCCCAGAGCCGTTCCGTGAGCTCGGATGCGCCGGCCTGGTCGGGCGAGCCGGTAGATCTCGTGCCCGAAGTCCCGAGGTGACAATTGCGTTCGGTCGCTGTGATCCGACAACTGATGCAGCTCTGCCAGGTGATGTGCGACGGGTGGTCTAGGGAACTGAGGTAGCGATTCGCGGCCGCTGACCTTTGATGCTACGGACCGGCTGGGTGGTGGTGCGCCGGACGACCTTGGTGTCGCCGCCGGTGAGTTCGATGGCCAGGGTCGCCTCGGAGACGAGCACGGTGACTGTCTCGTGCCGGTGCGGTCGGCCGAGCGCGACCTTCTGGCCGGCGACCATGATGATCCCGGTGTTGGAGGCCCGTCGCTGCACCCGGACGGGTTCGATCGAGGGTCGGGGTGGTGGCCCGGCGGGGCGGGCTTCGCGTAGCCGTTTCGTCTGCTCGGGTCGTAGCGGGTCTTACGGGTGCGCAGCAGTTCCCGGGTGTCCAGGTCGTCGAACATCAGGGTGGCGGGCTCGATGCGGATGCCGACGCGGCGGCCGGCGAGGATTTCCGCGGCCAGAACGATGTGCTGGGCCAGTGAGACGGTGCCGGAACGGCGTCTCCTCGCGCCGCCAAGGCGAGGGCGTTGCCCTAGTCGGCGAAGGCACGGGCGGTCGCCCGACCGATGCCGCTGGACGCCCTGGAAGCAGAGGTTGACCTGGTGGGCATGGGGTATCCGCGGCCCATGCGGACAAGGGATCTCGTCGTTGTTGTCAATGGGGCGCCCCCCCGATGAGCCCGAAGGACGGCAGGCGCCGCTCACGGTTCAGCGGGCCGATGCCAATCAGTCGAGCCTGGTCGCGATGCGGCGCGTCGGTTCCGTCCACGCCTTGGGGTCCAGCCATGGGAAGGTGTGGGCGCCGGCGACTTCGACGTACTCACCCGTAGGCGCTAACGCAGCCAGCTGCCGGCCCCACCGCGAAGTACTGATCACGTCGTCGCGCCCGCGGATGACCAACAGCGGCACCTCGAGACGGGTCACCGGTTCCTCGATCGTGTGGTCGAGATGTGCGCGTGCGAGGTGCAGCATGCGGGCAAGCCCTGCCCGCTTCCACTCGGGCCGATGTGACTCGGTCAACCCCGGTGGCTCCCGGCGCCCGTCCAGACGCCAGCGGATGAACAGACGCAGCGGCCCCCGAGCGACCGGATCAACCGTGGGACTGGCCAGGACGACACCATGCACATCGGGGTGGCCCACCGCGGCCTGCACGGCAACCTGAGTGCCGCTGGAATGGCCGGCGAGCAGCACCGGACCGAGTCGCTGGGCGGCGAGCCAGTCCGCGACCGTCTCGCCGAACTCCGCCACGGTGAGCTCGTGCGGCGGTTCACCGCTGCCGGCAAAGCCGGGTAGTTCGACGAGGTGTGCCCGGGTCCAACCGCCGAGAGCGCCAAGGCCCGGCATGAGGTAGTCGGCAACTCCCATGCCCTGGACGAGCACCAGCTCGGGCACGTCGGATCGCGGCTCCCCGACCGCCCGGCTGCGCATCCGACCGAGCGGACCGTCGTGGTACGAGGTCGTCACGTCCGCCGGGAATGGTGGCGCACACGGCTGGCCCTTCTTCCGCATGGTCGGGGTTACCCGCCAGCCGCGGACGGAACCGGGCGTAGCGGACGACTTTCGGGGTAGACGCTGGCGGGAGGTGTGATGAAACTACCCCGCGAGGTGGCGGCATTCGACTCCGCTTCCGCGATGGTGGTGGCAACCGCCCGCTTCCTGCATAACCGCGACACCCCACCAATGGGCAGGCCGGCCGGGCGTCTGCTGGGTCCGCTCGCAGTCGCCGCGAACCGGCTTCCGATCCGGCTCAGAGAGACGATCTACAGCCTGGCCAGCGGAGCCGAGGCGCGGCCGGCCGCGCACATGACGGCTCTGGACATCGAGGACGTCGCCGCCGCGATCGCCGGGCTTTACCCGCGGCGCCGGTATCCGGCGGTCGCCGTCGGCTCGTCCAGTGGGGCACTCGTGCATCTGTGTGCGGCCCTCGGCATGGCGTGGTTGCCCCAGACGCTCCTGCTCCCGCTACGTCAGCGGCACGTCCCCCCGGACGATCCCATGCGCGCCCTACACGCCTTCGACGCCACCGCCCAGGCGCTGTTGGCCCGCAACCCCGACTTCGTCCTGCACCATATGCATGATCCGAACCAGGATCGATTGACGTCGCAGCGGATGGCCTACTTCCGGGTCAAACGCACCCGACTCGGCCCCGCGTACGAGCGGTTCCTGACCCAGACGCTCGATGCCGGCGGCGTGCTCCTGCTCGCCGAGTGCACCCGGCGATGGCCCACCACCCGGGTCGGCGAGCGACACGTCTTCCAGTTCGGTGCCGTCGGCGGGCTGGAGCCGCAGCAGTACCACGAGGGCGATCCCCGAATAGCCGCATACCTACGCCGCTACGGAGTCGAGCAGACACGATGGGAGGCGCCAGCGCCCGACGGCGAAAGCCCTGAGGCGGAGTGGGGGTTCGAACCGGCGCTACGGGACGACGTGATCGCGTTCGCGCGCCGGCACGGCTATCAGGTACGGCGACTGGTCTTCGACGACCCCGACGACCTCAGCCCACTCGTCGCAGATCTGTACCGCTGGTGGTACCGGCGACGCGGCCTGCCGGCCGACCATCTGCTGGCGGAGTCGTTCATGCTCCTCGACCCTTGGTGGGCTCTGCGAACCGGTTGTGTGCCCTACTGGAGCACCTTCCCCGTCGAGCATTCGGCAGATGCCCTTACGCGCTATCTCGAGCAGTCGGACGCCTACGACTATTTACACCTCATGCTGTTCTGCCATGGGGTGGAATCCGTGGGACTGGCAACCGTCGACCAGTGGAAGGCGGTCCTTGACCATGCACGGGTGGCGGGATCGTTCGCCGGAGTAGATCCCGGCCGTTACCCGCGCGACCTTGCAACTTTCTTCCGCTACCAGTCAGCCTTGCGCGCCCTACCCAATCGGTACCCGATCCCCGAGCCACTTTCGCTGACTGAGTTCGGCAGATTCTTCGCAGAGCATCGCCATCGCTACCCGGCCGTCAGAATAGAGAACTGAGCTCTCACACTCACACGGGTGACGGCTCAGCTGCCGTCCGCGATCGCGGCGATCGCCGACCTGTTGACACCGCCCGGCAAGCGGGCGACGAAGAAGGCCTGCTGAGCGGCACTGTTGACGGCCGGCACCGTTCCCGGGTCACCACCCGTGCGTCGGCAGACCCACGCAGGACGCACCTATCCAGCGCACTTCGGGGTGGTGTCCAAGAATCCTGCGGTAGCGGGAGCCCGCCCAGCGTAGCTCCCCGATGCCGATGAACCGCGCTAGGCGTTGCCTCAGCGCCGATCTGCCGCGCCGGGGCTGTTGCGTCTCGGCTGCTCACCCGCCTCACGTGAGCGCACCTGATCACTGCCACCGCAAACCGCGCGGCTGAGCGTCCTGCAATGGAACCTGGACCAAGGTCGGGAGCCGGCGGACCCATGTATGCACAGCCACCCACGACCGACCGAGCAGAGTCGTCGCGACTGCGACCGCGTTCTGGGAGCAGGCGAAGCAGATCCGCAGGTCATGCCGCTACAATCGATCGACCAGCTTCGTTTTAGGAAACCGATGCTCTATCCCCTGAGCTACGAGGGCGCGAGGGCATAGCTTACCTGCCAGCGGATACCAGCGAGTACCTAGGAGTGCGCTCCCATGCCCACCGGTGTGGGCTGCCGTTGCGCCGACCGGCGGAGCACACATGGAGCACGCAATCGTCGACCGGCCGGGCTACGTGCCCGTCGCTGCCGAGCGCTGATCAAGGCTGCCCGGCAGGCCCTACGACTCACCGAGCAGATTCCGAGAAGAGCAACAGCGATCAACAGGCCCAAGGTTCGCCACCAGGGTGCGGACCGCCAGGCTCCCGATGGGCAGAGTGAACTCCCGCCCTCGTCCACTCGTCGGCCGCCTCGCTGGCGACTGGACCTATCAGCGCCGAGCCCCCTCCGGCAGCCTGGACCATCTGGGTCTCGGACAACAATCGGGCAGATCATGGCCGGCTTGGGACTGGTCGCCCGGGTGAAGCGTCGCCGCCGGGGGCTGACTCGGCCGGACAAGCGCCCGGCAGCGCCGGACCTGGTCAAGCGGGTGTTCACCGCGCCGGCGCCGGATTGGTGTGGGGACATGACGGCAAGCTCTACCTGGCCACCGTGATCGATCTGTACTCCCGGCGGATCCTCGGGTATGCGATGGGTGAGCGTCATGACGCCGGATTGGTCGTCGCGGCGTTGGACATGGCCGCGGTCACCCGCGGCGGCCACGTGGCCGCGGTGATTTTCCATTCGGACTGCGGCAGTGAGTACGCCTCGGCTGACTTCGCCCGCGCCTGCGCCCGGTGGAGGGTCCGGCAGTCGATGGGCCGGGTCGGTTCGTGCTTCGATAACGCCGTCGCCGAGGCCACCTTCTCCACCATCAAGGTCGAGTACGTGCACCGCCGCCAGTTCCGCACCAGGGCTGAGGCACGCATCAACATCGCCACCTGGATCACAGACTTCTACGACCGGCGCCGACGCCACTCGGTCTGCGACGGGCTCTCACCGATCAACTACGAACGATCAACGGCCCGGGCGCTGAAGGCTCAAACCGCATAACGGAGTCCTCCACGCTTCCCAGGGAATTGACACTGAGCTGCGGCAGGAGAAGGAGATCCTGCGGAAGGCAGCCGCCTATTTCGCAAAGGAGATGGATCGGCGACCAGCCGCTTCCGTTTCATCTCCACCCACCGTGCCGCCTACGGCGTCAAGCGGCCCTGTCGGGTCCTGGCCGTCTCCCGCTCCGGGTTCCGCCGGCCAAGATGGGTGGAGCTGATAGCGTCAGTTAGGACAAGTCTCGACATCCGCAAATCGGGGTAGCTATGGTTCGTAATCCGAAGGACGTATTTGCCCACCATGCGCAGGCCCTCGCGGCCGAGGATCTGGACGAGATCGTCGCCGACTACACCGACGACGCCGTCTACATCACGCCGGCGGGTGTCCGGCGCGGCAAGGCGGGCGTGCGAAAGGGGTTCGAGGAACTTCTGACCGATTTGCCCGGGGCACGCTGGGAGCTGCCGACCCAGATATTTGAGAATGACACACTGTTCCTCGAGTGGGCCGCGGATTCACGGAGGAACCGGGCGGTCGACGGCACCGACACGTTCATCTTCCAGGATGGGCTGATCCGCCTGCAGACCGTGCGCTACACCCTCCTACCGAAAGACTGACCGGCACCGCGTCCGTCGGGCGCCCTTCAGAGGCCAGCAAGGCAGCGAGATGTCTTGACTGGGCTTCTCCGCCAGGGCACGCCTGCTGTGATGACCGCACGCCTCACCGGTGCTCAGGTCACGTCTACTTTGGATCCCTGTCCTGAGAACCCGGAGCACCTCGCCAGGCTGAGCAGGGCTTGGTAGACGTCAGGTCTGCGTTCGTAGCGGGCCGATTGAAGCAGTCCGCCCAGCCAGGTCAGCGGCGGTTTGAGGATGAGTAGCTGCTACCGTTGGCGGCCGAGGGCATCTATCCGCCCCCACCGTCCAGGAATGTCGAGCAGTTCGAGCCGGCCAATCAGCTTCGGCAACGCGGGCCGGATAATCAGATGATCAGCGTGCGGTTCAAGGCCGAGAATGACGCGCAGCAGCAGCAGCGGGGCGCCTGATGACAACGCCCGAGGACTGCAGGCGGCCGGATACTGGACCGGGTACTCCGTCAGCGCTCGGTCATAACCGGCGAACGCCTCCGGTAGCCGCCCGTCGAAAAACTCGGCCGCCTCGATCATCGCCTCAGCGATCCGCCCCGCCTCTTCTGAAAGGCCGCAACGGCGCAGTCCCCAGGCGATGAACGAGTTGTCGAAGGGCCACACCGTACCCACGTGACGGCCGACCGGATTGTACCGCCCCGCATCCACGGCCAGGGTCCGCACGCCCCAACCAGAGAACAACTTCGGGCCGAGCAAATGCTCGGCGACCTTACCGACCCGGGACTCATCGACGATTCCGCTCCAGAGCAGATGGCCCATGTTCGACGCGAGTGCGTCGACCGGTCTGCCCTCGGCGTCGAGGGCGAGGGCATAGTACTGCCGATCCTCAATCCAGAAGTCCCGGTTGAACCGCTCCTTGAGGTCGGCGGCCTCTCGCTCCAGCCGGTCGGCATACGCTGGGTCACCCCAGAACCGTCGGGCCAGCCGGGCACCTCGGAGCTTGGCGTCGTACGCGTAACCCTGCAACTCGCAGGTCGCTCGCGGGAATCCGGGCAGCTGGCCATCGTTGTAGGAGATCGAATCCCAGGAGTCCTTCCAGCCCTGATTCACCAGGCCGCTCTGCTCGTTGCGGCGCTGATACCAGACGTAACCATTGCCCATCATGTCGGCGTACGTGTCGAGCCAGGCGAGCGCGGCACGTGCCTCGTATTCGAGCTCGTGCACCACGGCGTCGTCACCGGTCCAGCGCTCGTACTCGTCGAGCAATATCACGTAGAGCGGGGTCGAGTCGGCGCTGCCGAAGTATGCCGTGTGCGGCTGCTCCTCGAACACGGCCGACTCCCCGTAGCGGAACTCGTGCAGGATTTTCCCCGGCTCCTCCTCGCGGAAATCGTCCAGCCGGCTGCCCTGTGGAACTGCCAACGCGAACAGCGTCGCCTCGGCGAGCTCCGGCAGGAACGGCAGCGCCTGCAGGCTGGTGAGGATGCTGTCCCGACCGAGGACCGTCATGAACCACGGCAGGCCGGCCGCCATCAGTGTCCGGATCCGCCCGCCGGAGACCAGCGGTGTATAGCGCAGCGCGGCGAGATCGATGATGCTCCTTCGGTACGTCCTCATCAATGGCTCGAAGTCGCACACCAGAGTTGGTGCCTGGTCCCGCCAGTGCTGCAGATCCTCCCGCAGCTTCCGCTTTGCCCGGCTGATGGGTTGGCCACGCAAGCTCAGGCGAACCTCCTGCCCATCCGGGCCTAGCGTCGCCACACGCAGTTGGGTGACCCACTTCCCATGCGGTTCGAGTCGGATGGCAAAGGTCAGCCCATTCTCATCGATCTCTGCTGACGCACTGGACGAGATCACCGTCTCTCGGCGGAACGCCTCCCGGTCGTAGCCCAGCCGCAGGCACCCGTCGTCGATACGCGCGAAATACCTGCCTTTCTTTTGTCGCATGTCCTTGATCTCGAACAGATCGGCGAAATCGCTGCCCACCTCCAAGCGGACAGTGAGATCGACCAACTTGTTTTCGTGATTGAGAACCGTCAGCTCCTCGTCAAAACCTGCGCCAACCGAACGCTGACGGATCACTGTCACCTTCGCGTCGATGTAGTGGGTCGGGGCGCCCGGAACGAGATAGAACCGCGTCTCGTAATACTGAAGATCATTGACAGCGAGTGCCGTCAGTCGCTCGCCATTGATACTTAGATGCCATCTCGACAAGAATCTGGTGTCAAACGAGAACAACCCGGTGGGCAGCGACGGCGACGCATCAATGTCGCCATTGCCGTCGCTGATCACGAAAGTATTGCCATCCAGGATACTGATCAAGTCACTCATCGTGCCAGGCTCCCGGGCCCGCCGGCCAGATTTCGTGGGTCACGTGCCCCAACAGGCCCTGGAAAGAGCCGTTCGAAGGCGCGGAACAGGTCCGTCCTTCCCGCGATGTAAATCCGATATCCCAACCACGCCACCATCGCATTCCCCTCGCCCGTGACAAAGCGGCGGAACAATGTCTTGTCAGCCCGGATGAGACAGTCCGCGTCACGCTTCTCCCGCGATACGTCCATGTCGCCATCTTTGATGTCGACGAACCAATATTCAATCCGCCCGTCCGCAACCAGATCGCAGCGGATAGTGCCCGTGATCTTCCTAACCGCCGTGTCATGCCGCAGGGTGAGCGCGGTGAAGAACTCCGCAATCGGGTCTGCCATCCGCCATCCCCTCCGCCCGCCTCGATCCGATAACCGTTAGTCAAAATCACCTCACCAACGGTAGCGTGGATCACTCGCAGCGGGTGAGATTCGGGCAGGACCAGCGCCGATGATTGTCGGCACGCAGGATGCGGTAGAGGGTGGAGATCGAGGCCAGGCAGGCGGCTTCATCGAGCAGCGTCGCGAATACCTCGGTCACGGTGGTGTCGACGAACCGGTCGCTGTCGAGCACCGCCAGGACGTGGGCGCGTTCGGTGTCGTTCGCCGCCCTCGCCGACACCGTCAGCCGCGCCTACTACGAGCCGTAGCGACCCTGCCCAGCGGCTGACAGTCTGCCCGCAGAGGCCGCTCCGGGCCGGCGACTGCCCGCCAGGTGACCTTGGGAGTCCACCAACTTTTTGGGAGCGGGCAGCGCGAAGGCATCGCTCGGCTTCGATAGATCTTCATGTGCTCGCACTCGCCGCCGGGGTTCTCAGCGGCTCCGACCAGGCCCACCGCCGCCAGCACCTCGCGGACACCCGACCGGCACAGCTGATGATCGACTTACATAAGAGTGTCTATGGTGTAGCCCATCCAGCTGGCCCTTGTTGCGCCACCGGCACGCTGGTGCGCCCACGTGATTGTGGAGTCGACCGACTGTCAATCCCCTGAGATCGTGGAGGACTCCGTTATGCGGCTTGAACCTCCGGTGCTCGAGACGTTGATCGTTCGTAGTCGATGGGTGAGCGGCTCGGCGACGGCGTTGTCGAAGCACGACCCGACTCGGCCCATTGACTGGCGTACCTGCCAGCGGGCGCAAGCCTTGGCGAACTCGGCGGAGGTGTACTCGGCGCCGCGGTCGCTGTGGAAGATCACTCCGGCGACGTCGCCGCCTCGGGTGACCGCGGCCATGTTCAACGCCGCGACGACGAGGGCGGCGTCGTGGTGGGCGCCCATGGCGTAGCCGAGGATGCGCCGGGAGTACAGGTCGATGACGGTGGCGAGGTAGAGCTTGCCCTCGCGGTGGCGATCTCGGTCATGTCGCCGCAACAGGCGACGTTCGGTGCCGGTGCGGTGAACTCGCGCCGGATCAGGTCCGCAGCGGCCGGGCGCTTACCCGGCCGGGTCAGCCCGCGCCGGCGCCGCTTGGCCCGTGCGACCAGCCCCAGCTCGGCCATGAGCCCGGCGATGGTGTTGTCGGAGACCTGCCAGCCGGACTCACGCAGCTCGTCGCCGATACGTGGGCTGCCGTAGGTGCCGCCGGAGTCGTCGAACACCTTCCGCACCGCGTCGGCCAGCCGGACCCGACGGTCCTGCCGGGGTGTGGGTGGTCGGTCACGCCACTTGTAGAAACCAGGACTCGGACACACCGAGCGCTCGGCAGGCCACCGCGTGAGGCACGTCGTGCTCGGTCCCTCTGGGAAGCGATGAAGGCCGCCACGCTCACCGGCCCGTCGCTTCCTTGACCCACAGGACCACGGATCGCTTGAGGACATCACGCTCCATCGCCAGCTCGGCGTTTCCCCGCCGCAACCGCGCCAACTCGGCCCGCTCGTCCTCAGCCAGCCCACCAGCGGCCGCGGCTTCCCCTCGGGCCTGCCGGTCCTTCTTCACCCAGTTGGCGAGGGTGCCGTCGTTGATCCCCAGGTCACGAGCGACCTGCGCGATCGACTTGCCGGTCTCCCGCACGATCCGCACCGCACCGGCTCGGAAATCCGCATCGAACTGGCGTCTCGTCTCAGCCATGAACCTTTATCCCTCAAGTCCTGGCCTCCACGCTACGAGGGGAACCGCACAGGGGCTCTGACCACGAGTGGCTGTCCGTAGATCGCGGTGCCATCCACGTGCAATAGCTGGTACCCCGCACGGTCGCCAGGGGGCACGAACGGTCACACGTCTCTTGCGTTGACCTGGCCCACCGGGTCCTTGCCGGCGATGATCTTCGTCCTTCCAAACTGACGGTGCGGTGGGGGTGGCAGCGTTACTAAGGGACGTCTCGTAACCCCGGTGTCTGTCTGCTGAGGACGATCGGCCAAGATGCCGGGGTGCAGGTGATCAGCGCAGCCCGCTCTGAGTGGATTTTTCCGTTCACGGGGCTGCGGCCCGCCCAGTTCCGCAAGCTGGTCCGCTTGGTCGCCGGGCGTGGCGGTGACGCCATCGCAGACGGCCGGCCAGGCCGGCAGTGGGCCCTCGACCTGCCCGACCGGGTGCTGCTGGTGGCCACTTACTGGCGCACGAACCTGACCATGCGCCAGATCGGCCCGCTGTTCGGGGTGTCGCACTCCGCAGCGCACCGGGTCATCGACACCCTCGGCCCGCTGCTTGCCCTGGCCCCGGTGCGCCGGCGGCCGGTCGACCAGATCGCCATCGTCGACGGCACCCTGATCCCCACCCGCGATCACCGCCTGGCCGCCAGGAGCAAGAACTACCGGTACTCGACCAACCTGCAGATCGCCATCGACGCCAGCACCCGCCTGGTCATCGCCGTCGGCGACCCCCAGCCCGGCAACCGCAACGACACGATCGTCTACCGCACCAGCGGCATCGACCAAAAGCTGGACGGGCGCCCGGTGATGGCCGACGGCGGCTACCGCGGCAACCCCGAGGTGATCATCCCGTACCGCAAGCCCGCCGACGGCAGCGACCTGCCGGCGTGGAAGGAAGCCCTCAATGTCGAGCACCGCACCGTCCGCGCCGGAGTCGAACATGTTCTAGCCAGGATGAAGTGCTTCAAAATCCTGCGCGACTACCGCCGCGCCGCCCACACATTGGCCGACGCCGCTTCCGGCATCGCCAACCTCCACAACATCATCCTCGCCGGCTGACCGCCGGCCTGGCCCCGGGCAACGCCTTCACCCAGTTACGAGACGTCCCTTAGAGAGCGTGCAGGTCATCGATGGTCAGCTTGATTGCGCCGGCCTCTTCCCAGACCGTTACCTGCAAGGTCATGTCGCTTCTGCCTTCCTCCCGAGACCAGAGGTCGACGTCGACCTTCCAGGCGTCTTGGTCAGCAAGGAAGTAGGCGTCGGCGTGGTGCCAGGCCTCGGGCGGCAGCGGAATGAACGTCGCCGGGTATTCGCGGACCCAGACGCCCAAGTCGTGGTCCGATCGCGAGTAGTCCCGCGCTAGGCCGCCGAAATCGCCGGCGGCAATCCGTTCGACCACCTGCTCGATGGTGGGTCTGAACCGGGCTGGAAGATCCGCAGCAGTCACCGGTCGAGTATGAGAAGCGGGGACGACAGCTGTACAGCCAAGCCGGCGGAAAGACGGGAGCGAGAAACGGCAGCACTGGTCAGACCGAGCAGGTCAGCCGCAGCAGCCGGCGCCCGCCGACAGACCGCATGATCTTTGCAATGCGGGAATGGGCGATGGCTTCCGGCTGGCGGTCGCGGCGAGCATCCGACGTGCCATTAGCGTGCCATTGGGCGAGGACAACAGGGGCCGGCCAGGGCCATGAGAGACTGCCGAGACCAGGCCGCCAAGCCGCTGGCCTGCCGGAGATCGACAATTTCCCAAGCTGACAATGCGGGTTCGATTCCCGTCACCCGCTCAATGAGCCATTTTCATCCTGCGTAGCGGTTTGCTTCGACGTGGTGCAAGACGAGGATGGCCTGCACGATTGCGGTGGCGCGGCGCGGGCAGCAGCGCAGCTTGGCCAGGATCTTCCAGGTCTTGAGCGTGGCAATGGCCCGTTCGCCGCGGGCTCGGATCCTCGCGTGCGCCCGGTTGACCGTCTTCTGCCGGCGCGACAGCTTCGGCCGGAAGCGGCGCCGCTTGAACGGCGTGCGCACGCTGCCCCGCGCGCCCTGGTAGCCCTTGTCGGCGAAGGTCATCACGTCCGCGCTGGTCAGCGCGTCGATGATGCCGTGGATGCGGGCGGCGGTGAGGTCGTGCGCCGAGCCCGGCAGTGCCGGTGAGGCCCAGACGAGCCGGCCGGCGGCATCGGCGATGACCTGCACGTTCACGCCATGGCGCTTGTGCTTGCCGGAGTAGTACGGCTTTTGGTCTGCCACGCGGTCGATCGGAATCAACGTGCCGTCCAGGATCGCGTACGCCAGTTGCCGGATACGCCGCATCGCCGTGGCCAGATCCTCGGCGACCGCTGCGAGCAGCACGATCGCTTCCTGTACGTAGCGCCAGGCGGTGGCGACGCCGACGGCGAACCCGGCGGCGAGCCGCGTGTAGGTGTCGCCGTTGCGCAGGTGGGCCAGGGCGAGCAGCGCCTGCCGGCCCGGATCGAGGCGCCGCCACCGGGATCGATGCTGGTTGCGGTGCTGGCGGATGAGGTCAGCGAGGTGGTTCAGGGTGCGGCTGGACAGCGAGATCGTGGAAGGGTAAGACAGCACGGGCGAGGCTCCCGGTCGGGGCATCGGATCTTGGTCGACTGCTGTCTTACCTGGAGCCTCGCCCTCATCGATCCCCGGGCTCGCCGCACCTGCCCTGAGCTGCAAGATCAGCTTGGAAAAGGCTCAATAATCAATATACGGCTTGCGAGCACACTGCCGGACGCAAGTCAGGGCAACTGGGCTTTGAGTTCGTCGAGCGCGTCGTGGACATACTCCTGCCCGAGGCCGTCCGGCAGTGTGACACGGACCGCGTAGGCGAGCTCCACGAATGCCTGCCGTATCGTGGCCAGCTCTGCCCTGGTCAGCTCGATGCGGTGCCACGACGCCGTGGGCGACTTGGCCGGATCGTCGACGAGCCTGTGGGCGACGGTCTGGGCCAGCGCGTACGGGGTGGCGGTCCGCGTGTCCCACTCGTCATCGCCCAATTCCTCCGCCGCGCACGCGACGATCTGTCCCCAGCGGCGGAACTCCGCCGGATCGCCGCGCAGCTCGTACCCAGTGGGATGCAGCCGCACGGCCGTACGGGCGATCGGTACGTCGTCCAGGCCAACGCTCATCTCGCCGAGTTCGAACTGAACGTTCTGCCGCTGCCAGCCCCGCGCGATATCGAGCGCGCCCGCATGGTCGGCACCGGCCAGCAGCAGCGCGGTGCTCACGGCCCGCTCGTTCCGTTCGATGGCGTGCATCAGCGCGGTGTGCCCGTAGCCATCGACCGCGTTCGGATCAGCGCCTGCGGTGAGCAGCACGTCAACGGCGGCGTGGTCACCGCGCCGAGCGGCGAGGATGAGCGCTGGGGTGCCGTCGGAGCGCCGCGAGTTCGGATCAGCGCCATGGCTGAGCAGCATGCGGATCGTGGCAGGTGCGGCCGATCCCAGCACCGCCTGGACGATCGGGGTCTCCTCGCCAGCTGCGGCGTCGGCACCGAGTTCCAGCAGGTAGCGCAGAACCTCCAACGCCGCGGCCTGGGGCCGGTGCCGGGTGGCGGCGATCGCGGTGGCGGGAAGGCTGCCACGGTCGGTGCCCTCGACCTCGAGGGCGCCACGATCGACGAGTAGCCGGATGACGTCGAGGTGACCATTGCTCACCGCCGACCGCAGCGGCGACTGGTACTGCGGCCTCCTCGCCCGCAGCGACGCCCCCGCGTCCACCAGCAAGTGGGCGATCTCTAGCCGCCCCGCACTCGCCGCCTCGGACAGCACGGTCACCGTGAAGCGGCTGGCGGCGGAGTCGGGGTCGGCGTTGTCTGCGAGCGCTTTCGCCACGGCCGCCGGATTGGCCGCACGGACGGCCGCAACGAGCTCTGCATCACGATCCATGACAACGACCCTATGTGGTTTGTGTCGGCGGGACGCGCTCCAGAAGCTGCACGCGGTCCCTGCAGCGGGCCATTCACGGGCCAGAAGCCGAGGTCAACTGGGGGTTCACTCCAGGCCGCTAGGGACCGCTTCGAGCTGGGGCGGAGCCCACGCAGCAGCAGCTTTCGTACGATTGCCAAGCTGACAGTCGCGTGCCCCTTGCGTGCCCGTTCGGATGGGTGACGATGGTCAGCGGCGATCAGCTCCTATACGTGGCGGTCAGCGTGGCGAAGCAGGTCAAGGCAGGTCGCTGCCGTGCGACTTCCGGCCGTGTCCACACTTCCTAAACCGTGTGGCTGTACAGCCACCGGTACAGCCAAGTCGGGCGACTCCAACCGATAGAGGCGGACGCGAGGCGACGAGACGAGCAGGCGAGCCGCAATGGCCGACGCCGACCGACAGCAGTCTTGATCTTTGCAAGACGGTGGCTGAGTCCGCTCGTCCGGGCACCCTGCGGCGAACTGGAGGCCGGGCAGGCAGGATAACCCGGTGGCCATACATGACGACCGCGATCGGATGGCTCGCACGACGCTGCATTACGCCGCCGCGTCCGGCGACCTCGCGAAGGTGCGCGCCCTGATCGGGCAGTGAGCCGAGGTGAACGCCTCGGACGCGAATGGGTGGACAGCTCTGCACTTCGCCGCCCAGGCCCAATCCACTCCTGTCGCCGCCGAGATGCTGGCCGCCGGTGCGATCGTCGACAGCCTCGACGAGCACGGCAGCACCCCGCTCTGGCGTGCCGTATTCAGTCACCGCACCGAGCCCGCGACTCTGCGAACGCTCCTGGCCGCAGGTGCCGACCCTGACCGCGGCAACGTCCACGGGGTCAGTCCGCGCGCCCTCGCCGGACGCATTGCCAACACCGACGCCACCAACCACATGCCGCCGCGGCCACGATGGGCGGCGTCGCAAGGACGAGTCTTCGGCGTACCATCGGGGCGCATGGGGCTCATGATCGCGACTTCGTAAACCGCCATGCCTCGGTCAGCGTCGTCCGAGTCCGATCCCTGGCGAGCAGTCCGCATCCAGTCGGCAGGAGGATGACGGACGGCGGGGGGAGCCGTGTGAGATATCGAGAGGCGTCTCCGCTGCTAGACCCACATCCGCCCCGGCCGTCGTGGCGGCCGATTCAATCTCGCAATGCACCGCTCGCCGGCCGCAGCCGGCTCGGTCGGATCCTTCCGCGCGAAGGAGTCAACGGGTCCATGGCAATGGGTTGGCGGGGACATGGGCGAGGCCGGGGTCGGCCGCCAGGACGACTGTCGGGTCGACCGGCCAGCCCTTCGCGCCGAGCTCTTTCTCGAACAGGAAGCGCAGGAAGCTCCAGAGGTTCGAGGCCGCCACGTAGGTGATCTCGTTCGGTTCGGAGATGGCTTCGACGAAAGCGACGTGCCCGGCGAGCGATCCCTGAATCAGCAGCATGTAGAAGTTCCCGAAGCCGTCGCCGGCGACCGGGAGCCAGCCGAGCTGCCGCCATCCGGGATATTCGGCGGCGCGAGCGGCCATGTCGAGGAAGTCGGTATCCGGGCGGTGTCCAAAGAGCCCACCGGGTCCGATTGCGGCACCCTCGCACGTCCGCAGCCAGGCGGCCAGCTCCTCCGGAAGATCTGTGCCGAGCCGGATGGCGAGATCAGCCAGCTCTCGATCGCTGGCACCGCCGGGGAGCGGCCTTGCCGGGTCGCGAGGCAGACGTGGCAGCAAGTGACGCACCCGGGCTTGGTCGCCGTGTTCTTCTGCTGGCCCGGCCACTGCCGCAGCTTACTGACGTGCTGGTATCGCAGTCGAGCTGCTTGCTGAACGGGCAGCAACCGCGGTCGCGGTGACAGCAACGAATGACAGCAACGGACCTGAACGGACCCACGCAGCAGCGGACGGACAGAGCGACGCGACCAGTAGCTGCCAACCCTCCCACACGGAGTTGGACAGAGCGACCCAGGCTACGGATCAGAAGGTTAAGAGCGGCCGCCATGTGAGCAGGGCAACCGCGAAAGGCGTTCAAGCAGGTCCTACAGCCAGCCTGCTGATCTACCGGCCCACGAGCACAGCGCCTACCCGTTGCGAGCGGCACACGTGCGGCAGAATCAGAGGCGATGCAGGTTGTCAGCCTGCGCACGCGGATCGAGCACCGTCTTAGGAAACCGATGCTCTATCCCCTGAGCTACGAGGGCGCGAGGGCCTAGTCTAGCGACCTGCGGGTTGGTACGGGGTGGCAGGGAGCGGCCTGCGCTGACCTGCGTTGTCCCGGCCGGCAGGGCCGGCGACGACCACACGTGGACCACACACGGCGCGCCGGTCCACCGGCGCGAGCTGTCCCAACAGAGCAGCGTTGCTCGATACGATCAGGCTGCACCCGCGGCCCTGTGCCGCTGCCGGACACCGCCGGCTCGACCAGCCAGGGCGTCGAGAGACAGAAACGGAGCCGGTGTGACCGCACCCGAGCGCATCGCCCCACCCGGAGATCAGGCGACGCCCAGTCCGACGAGCGTCGACCAGGATCACGCGCCGTCGCCGCCACCCGGTCGCCGCGCCGCGACCCGGGCGCTGATCGCCGAGCGGGTCGGCTCGGTCGAGGTACTCGCCGCGATGCTCGTCCTGCTTCTCGTCCTCCGCGAGCCACTGGCCACGCTGCTCTCCGCGCCGTCCCTGGCGACCTGGACGACGGTCTTCGTCTCCGTCATGGTGCAGGCGGTTCCGTTCCTGGTATTCGGCGTGCTGCTCTCCGCCGTGATCGCTGTGTTCGTACCCCGCTCGTTCTGGGCCCGTGCCCTACCCCGACACCCCGCCCTCGCCGTGCCGGTGGCCAGCGCCGCGGGCGTCATCCTGCCCGGCTGCGAGTGCGGTGCCGTGCCGATCGCCGGCTCCTTGATCCGCCGCGGCGTCACCCCCGCCGCCGCCCTCGCGTTCCTGCTCGCCGCGCCGGCCATCAACCCGATCGTGCTCACCGCCACCGCGGTCGCGTTCCCCAACAACCCGGAGATGGTCCTCGGGCGCGCCGTCGCCAGCCTCGTCGTCGCCATGGTCATGGGCTGGCTCTGGCTGCGCCTGGGGCGCGCCGACTGGATCCGGCTACCACGCCGACCCGACCTGGACGGACTCGGACGCGGCGAGGCGTTCTGGTCTGCGGTCCGCCACGACGTCGTCCACGCCGGCGGCTTCCTCGTCGTCGGCGCGATGGCCGCTGCCAGCATCAACGTCCTGGTCCCCGAACGGTGGTTGCAGACCCTCGCCGACCACCCGGTGCTCTCCGTGCTCGCGCTGGCCGGACTCGCCGTACTGCTGTCCATCTGCTCCGAGGCCGATGCATTCGTCGCCGCCTCACTGTCGCAGTTCTCCCTCACCTCCCGGCTCGCCTTCCTGGTGGTTGGTCCCATGGTCGATCTCAAACTCATCTCCATGCAGGCCGGGATCTTCGGCCGACGCTTCGCCGCCCGATTCGCGCCCGCCACCTTTGCGGTCGCCGTCGCGGTCGCCGTGCTCACCGGGGCGGTGCTGCTGTGAACCGACAGGCCCAGGCATGCCTCATGATCCTCTTCGGTGGTGCGGTCCTGCGCGCCAGCGTCACCGACCTCTACCTGCGCTACGTCAAGGAGGGGCTACGGCCCTTTCTCATCGCCGCCAGCCTCCTGCTCATCGCCGCCGCGGTGATGACCCTCTGGTACGAACTACGGCCCGCCCCCGCCACGGCCGCCAACACCTCAGCCCAACGGGACCAGCCCGCCGCCGACGGGCGCGACGATGCCGACAGCATGGGGGACTCCGGCGACCACCACGCTCACCACGAACCGCGCGTCGCCTGGCTGCTGATCCTCCCGGTCCTCGGACTCTTGCTGGTCGCCCCACCGGCACTCGGCTCCTACGCCGCCGGCCAGGCCGGCACCGCGCTGACGGCTCAACAGGACTACGACTACCCGCCCCTGCCCGCCGGCGACCCGGCGAAGACCACCGTCTTCGACTACGCGGCCCGGGCACTGTTCGACAAGGGCCAGTCGATCGGCGACCGCAGGGTCCAACTCACCGGCTTCATCACCCCCGGACCCGACGGACAACCGATCCTCGCCCGCATGATCCTCTCCTGCTGCGCCGCCGACGGCCGACCCGTCAAACTCGGCATGGCCGGCGACGTGCCCACCGGCTTGGCCAGCGACACCTGGATCCAGGTCACCGGGCGTTACAGCGACCGCCTCGGACGGGACCCCGTCAACGACGAGGACATTCCATACATCGACGTTGAGTCATGGCAACAGGTCACAGCCCCGACCGACCCCTACGAATAGCCTTGCCACCCGGTGTCCTCATTCTCGCCCCCGGGTCGGACAGGGTGGTCTTCGCCCCGACCAGCTGCACCCGCCCACCCTCAACCCGCTCGACACCGGCACGGCCCACTCGTCAGCCACCCTGCGGCCGTTCCCGTCCGGGCCTACCGTAGCCAGATGCGACCGGCTCTCCTGGCTGGCACCCTGGCCGCCGCGCTGCTGACCGGCCTCGGTGGCTGCGCGGGCGATGAGGAGTACGCGCCACTGCGGCATCCGTTCCGCGGCGCGGCCCTCCTGGTGGACACGGACACTCAGGTGGCGCACTGGCGGGAGGAGCACAACGCGCCCTGGCTGGACCCGATCGCCGACAGGCCGCAAGCGCGCTGGCTGACCGGCCCGGGCAGCCTGGCCGACCTCGGCCCGTTGCTCGCTGCGGCACGTCAGCGGAAGGCCCTGCCGGTGGTGGTGATCTACCACATCCCGAACCTCGACTGCGCCGGCCCAACGGGCGGCGGGGCCGCCGACGCGGACGCGTACGCCGGCTTCGTCGGGCGGACCGTGGCGGCGCTCGGCGAGCGCGCGGCGGCGGTGATCCTGGAACCGGACGCGGTGGCCGCCGAGTGCTTCGACGACGCTCGCGCCGACATGCTGGCCGACGCCACCCGGGTGCTGACCGACGCCGGACACCACGTCTACCTCGACGCCGGCCATCCCCGCTGGCGCGGCCCCGAGGAGACCGCCGAGCGACTGCGCCGAGCCGGGATCACACGGGCCGAGGGGTTCTCGGTCAACGTGTCCAACCGGCAGTCCACGGCCGACAGCCAGCGGTGGGGGCTGGCGCTGTCGAAGCTGGTCGGCGACCGAGAGATGGTCATCGACACCTCACGCAACGGGCTGCCCGCCGCCCCGGACGACCAGTGGTGCAACTCGACACCGCAGGGCCTGGGCCGGCCGCCCACCACCGATCCCGGCCTGGAGCGGGTGGCCGCCCTGTTGTGGATCAAGAGCCCGGGCGAGTCGGACGGACCGTGTGACCGCGGCGAGCCGGCCGCCGGGGTGTTCTCCCCCGCCCAGGCCCGCGATCTGATCGTGGCGGCGCCGTGGCTGCCGCCCGCCGCCCGGCAGGCGGCAGTCGAGGCCAGGGCGCCGCTCAGCTGACCGGCTGCCGTCCCGCGCCGGCGGCGACCTCACCGGTACGGCGGAGTTTCTGCCACTTCAGGCGTCCGCCGCTGAGCGCGGTGATCACCGAGTGCACCAGCACCAGGTACATGACCTGCCGGTAGAGGAACTGCTGCAACGGCAGCGCCCAGAGCGGACGCAACGGTTCGCGGTCGAGACGGAACGCCAGGATCGCGGTGACGATCTGCACCACCATGACGGCCAGCCAGGCGATGACCGTTTCGATCCGGTCGAGGAAGAACAGCCCGTAGACAGCGAAGATGTCGACGGCTGGGGCGAGCAGCGGCAGCAGTACCGAGAACAGGGCGATGAACGGCAGTCCCCGCCGGCCGAACCGGCCCGACGGCCCCCGGTCGACCAGGGCGCGACGGTGTCGCCACAACGCCTGCATGGTGCCGTAGCTCCACCGGTAACGCTGCCGCCACAGCTCCGGCAGGGTGCTCGGTGCCTCAGTACGAGCAACCGCGGTCTCCTCGTAGACCACCCGCCAGCCGGCGCGGTGGATGCCCATGGTCAGGTCGGTGTCCTCGGCGAGGGTGGCGCGGCTGAGCCCGCCGGCGCCCCGGACCGCCTCACGACGGAACGCGCCGAGGGCACCCGGGACGGTGGGCATGCAGTGCAGGGTGTCGTAGAGCCTTCGGTCCAGGCTGAAGCCGATGACGTACTCGATGTGCTGCCAGCGGCCGAGCAGCCGCCGCCGGTTGCCCACCTTGACGTTGCCGGCCACGGCGCCGACCCGCGGGTCGGCGAAGGGCTGCACCAGGCGGTGCACGGCGTCAGGCTCGACGACGGTGTCGGCGTCGACCATGACCAGCAGGTCGTTGCGGGCGAGCGCCACCCCGGCGTTGAGGGCGGCGGCCTTGCCGCCACCCGGAACCCGGGCCACCCGCACGTTGGGTGACCCGAGGCGCTCCACCTCCTCGGCGGTGCCGTCCTCGGACTCGTCGTCCACGACCAGCACCTCGATGCCCGGGTGCGTCCCGGTCGCCAGCGAGTGCACGGCGGCGGCGATGGTGGTGCGCTCGTTGTAGGCGGGGACGACGATCGTGACCGGATCGCTCACCTGCCCACCCCAGGACCAGGTCGAGGCTCGGCGGCGGCGGGCGTGGCCGACCGCGTAACCGAAGAGGAGCAGGGTGCGAGCCAGGGTGAGCAGCCCGACGACGATGAGCAGCAGCCACAGCACGTACACCGTGGCGTCGGCGAGCCGGACGCCCCAGACGAGCAGCGCCCCGCGTACCTTGTCGGCGGTGTCCAGGCCGGCGGTGCCCGCGCTCGACCAGCCGAGCCCCTGGGAGACGGTGGTGAACCGGTAGCCGCGGGCCTGCATCTCCGGGATGAAACGGTCCAGCGCGGCGAGTGTCTGCGACCGGTCGCCACCGCTGTCGTGCATCAGGACGACCGCACCCCGGTCACCCTCCGGGGTCGCGTTACGGATGATCGCGTCCGGGCCGGGCCGGGCCGGGCCCAGTCCCGGCTGTCGGTGTCGTTGAACACCGACACGTACCCCCACCGGCCGGACTCGCGCACCACCCGCCAGCTCCCGTCGTCCAGGGAGTCCACCCCGCTGGAGTACGGCAGGCGGGCCAGCGAGGTGGTGACGCCCGTCGCGTACCCGATGGCGGCCTGGGTCTGCGAGTACTCCAGCTTCCGCCGCCAGGACGGCAGATCCGCCATTTCTGGGTGGGTGAAGGTGTGGATGCCCAACTCGTGGCCCTCACGGGTCATCCGCTCCGCCAATTGCGGGTGCCGGCTGACCTGCGAGCCGACCACGAAGAAGGTGGCCGGCGCGTGGTGACGGCTCAGGACGTCGAGCACCTTCGGCGTCCACACCGGATCCGGGCCGTCGTCGAAGGTCAGGGCAATGGTCCGCGCCGGCATCCGCCGGGCGTCCAGGTGCCCGCCGCGCGGGTCGACCACGGTCCCGCCGTCGCGCACCACCGCCGGCACCGCGCCGGTGCCGGCCGTACCCGTGCTGCGATGGTCGGGGGTGAAGCGGGCATTCGCGTACGCGCCGATGACGAGCACGTTCAGCAGGATGAACGTGGCCACCGCCGCCAGCGCCCAGCGCTGGCGGTTACGACTACGCTGCCGCCGCTGCCGCGGGGCAGGCGCGAGCGGCCGGGATGACCGCAGGATCTCGTCCGTGCCGCCAACCCGCCGACGGCCACGCCAGACGCCCATCAGGACGACGACGCGAACAGGTCGACGCCCTGCACCACCCAGAATGCGAGGATCAGCAGGAGGGCCAGCCCGATCAGGACATACATCCCGCGGCGCAGTCGACGGCCCCGCCGGCCCGAGCCGTCAACGAAGATCGCCGCTGTCACGTCCGAAGGCTGAAGCAGCGCGGTGGCGGCGTCGACCGGCTCGTCGACGTCGGCCGGCGCGGCAGGGGTGGCCACATCCGGGCCCACGGTCGGCGCCGCAGAGGACGCCACGCCACGCACCCCTGCGTGCCCGGCGGACCCCTGCGGCCGCCGACCCGCCCGGACCCTGGCCACCCCCCGGTCGGCGGCAGACGGTTTGGTCAGGCCCACCCGCCCGACATAACGCTTCCTCATGTTCTCCACGGTGGAGACATACCCCCAACCGCGTGATCGACTACCGTTGACCTGCGAAGATCAGTTGATTCGGCCGGATCGGGCCAGTGTCGGGTGCCGGCCAGAACGACAATTCCGGGCGAACGCCAACGTTCAACGCAGCACCTTTTGTGCGGCGCTCGCCAACGGGCGGGCCGTCGTCGATCGCGGTGCAGACGAACGGTTTGGCGGTTGCCGAAGATCACTCGGCTCTCTACGCTGCCAAAGCCCGGGCGGATGCCCGGCGTCAAGTCTCTGACAATCATGGGGCATTCGTGCGCACCCTTCGCGGCGCCATCGCCGGCGCCATCGCACTTCTCATCACCTCCACAGCATCGGCCGGGGCGGCACAGGCGGCGGAAAGCGTCGTTCCTTCCGCCCCGCACACGGCCTTCACCATGAACTTCGACGGCTGGGGCTACATCGACGGAAGCTTCTCCTACGAGCCGTCCCGAAACACACTCGAGATCTACCAGCAGAACGCCAACGGCTACGCGCTCGTCATGCGCGGCTTCGCGGCAGAGCACTGGCACTACCTGGATGTGACCCCACCCAAGGGCACCCGGTTCCTCGCCGGACAGACGTACCAGACGACGACGAACTTCTCGCCGCAGGACTCGATCACCGTCCTCAATATCAGTGGCGACGGGCAGAACTGTGACTGGAGCAGCACGCCGGGGACCATCGCCGTCAAGGAGGCGGAATACGACGACGCGGGCAGGTTCACCGCCTTCGCCGCCACTTTCTCCGTCCCCTGCGGCTGGCGCGGCAGTGCCAAGGGCGAGATCCGCTTCCAGTCGAGCATCGGCTACAAGGCCACCGACACCTGGGGCTACCGGCTTCAGATGGGAGCGCAGCCGGCCGGCATGCGCGGTAGGACGCAGGCCATCACCGTCGAGGCGAACGGCACCGAGCCCACCACCTTCGGCGCGGCATCCCTCTCGGGGGCGGACCCTGGAGCCTTCGAGATATCGGCCAACACCTGCTCCGGCAACACCCTGACCTACGGGCAGACCTGCCAGTTGAGCATCACGCCGAAGGCGTCGGCCATCGGCGAGCAGAGTGCCGTTCTCACCTTGGTCGAGGACTCGGTCGCCGGCAAGGTCACCCGCCTGCTCTCGCTCACCGGCTACGACCCCCGCGACGCCACCGCAGCTCCGGCGTACTTCAGCTTCGGCGACGTGCCGGCGTACGAGACGTCTGTGCCGCAGACCGTGACACTCACCGGCGCCAGCGACCTCCCGATCACCTTCGGGCAGGCGACGCTCGAGGGCGACAACCGCGCCTCTTTCCGGATCACCGGCGACGGCTGCTCTCAGAAGACCCTGAACAAGGGGCAGAGCTGCTCGATGACGGCGGTCGCACGCCCGTCGTCACCGATGCAGGTGGGGGCGCTGCTGACCCTTCCGGACAACAGCTTCGCCGGCAAGACGCAGCTCTCGATGGGCGTCAACGGTTACCGCGACGACCGCGGCACCTACTACCCGGTGGCGCCCTTCCGCATCATGGACACCCGCTCCGGCAAGGGCGCTCCGAAACGCATGGTCGGGCCCGGCGAGGTGGTCAGCCTGCAGGTCACCGGATCCGGCGGCGTCACCACCGAGGCCTCAACGGTGGTGCTGAACGTGACCGTCACCGGTCCAACGATGAACGGCTTCGTCACCGTCTACCCCTCCGGCCTCTCGCGCCCGACCGCCTCCTCCCTGAACTTCACGAAGGGATGGACCGGCGCGAACTCGGTCACGGTCAAGGTGGGTGCCGACGGCAAGGTGAAGTTCTACAACCACACCGGCTCGACGCACATCATCGTCGATGTCGACGGCTACTACTCCAAGGGTCACGAGTGCTGCTCGGGATACATGGGCGGCCAGTACCACCCGCTGTCCAAGCCGGTCCGCATCACCGACACCCGGACCTGGGGCACCGGTCGGGTGCCCCGCGAGCACTACATCAACTCCGCGGCCTCCTGGGGATCGACGATCAACCCGAGGGTCAGGGCGTTCGCGGTCAGCATCACGGCGACGCAGCCGAGTTCGTCGGGCTTTCTCACCGCCTGGGAGGGATCGCCCGACAACCTGCCGAACACATCCACGTTGAACTACACGACCGGGGCCACGGTTCCGAACTTCGCTGTCGTACCCACGACGCCGTGCGTCAACTGCGGCAGCGCGACGGGTTGGCCGTCAATCGGCGTCTACACCCACGCGCCGACGCACATCGTCGTCGACATCGTCGGCTTCTACGACGACGGGTCGCTGCCCGACGGGTTGCGCTTCCAGTCGATCGCGCCGACCCGGATCGTCGACACGCGTACCGGTCAGGGCTGGCCGTCGCGTCTCGGCCCGGGCGCCACAGCGACGGTCCCGACGCCGAAGACAATCGCGAACGTCGACACGTGGGGCCTGGCTACGAACGTCACCGCGGTGCAGCCCACCTCGACGACCGTCATGACGGTGTGGCCGTCGGGGGTGACCCGACCGAACACGTCCAGCCTCAACCCCAGGGCAGGCTCACTCGTATCCAACGCAGTGCAGACGATGATCAGCCAGGACGACAAATTCAACGTATACAACGCCTCGGGATACACCAACTTCGTGGTGGACGTCGTCGGCACCTTCAACCTGTATCCGCCGACCCCGCCCGCCGGGTGGAATAGCAATCTCACGTCCGCTGTGCCGCAACCCGGACTCCAGGCCGACAGCCGCGGAAGTGCGACACCGGAGGTGTCGACGGTCCACCTGGTGAAGCGAATCTAGGAAACGCGACGGCGGTGGAGAATGGCCTGCGGCTGCATCGCCGCAGGCCATTCTCTTTAATGCCGCCGGGGCGGCGGGAGTGGCATCGGTGGCCGGAGCCGGCGAGGCCGGCCACATTCGGGGCAGTGGATCACCTCGCCAACATCGGGCGGACTCGCACGTAGGCGAGCAGGCTTGGGCGATCGGCAGCGACCCGCGTCCGTGATGGTGTGCAGGAGCGCTGGCCCTACTGCCGTCAACCGGCCGTCCGGTTCACTTTTGGCGGCCGCACTGGTGGATCTTTAGGGAGGGTGCGCTGGTACCGGCCCGTCGCTCGGTCAGGATCGACCTCGTACCTTGGTGTCGGAACAACTGCCGTAAATCACCCCCACAGGGTGGTTCCGGGCCGCAAATCTACGCAAGTCGCGCTTCGGGTGATGTCGCCTCGGCGCCAGCCGGAAGTCTGGCCGCTGGTGCCATGTGACAAGGTGCTTCACGTTGGCGCTGTATGTCATGTCGCGCCGGCAGGGCTGCGTCCAACGGTCGGGACAGGCGTACCGGTCCTACCGGCCTGGCCCGCCGTCGCTCTGGCGGCAGCGCTCTGTCTCGCCTGCTTGCGAGGCGGTCGGTCAGGTCATTGGTTTACGGGGGTCGGGCGTGTCCACGCAGGTGAGGTTGGCGGAATCGCGCCCTGTCGGTTTCGCGGACGGTCCGGAACTCGGATGTGGCGGGTGAGCCGGGTCGTCGTCCGGCGGCAGCGTGCACTCGTTGAGCCAGCCCGATGACGGCGGTGCAAACGCCGCTGTGGCTGCTCGGGATCTGTATCGCCGCCCTGCTCATCTACCTGGTGGTGGAGCGGGCACGCCACCGCCGGCAATTGTCGCAACTTCCCACCCGGATCGTCGTGAACGGCATCCGGGGTAAGTCTTCCGTGACTCGGCTGATCGCCGGCGCGTTGCGCGCCAATACCCGGCGGACCGTGTTCGCCAAGACCACCGGCACCGCGGCCCGACTGATCTATCCGAACGGTCGTGAGGTACCGATCCGCCGCGGCCTGGGCGGGGTCAACGTCATCGAGCAGATCGGGGTGGTCCGGCGGGCCGTGCACGCGGATGCCGACACGCTGGTCATCGAGTGCATGGCCGTGCTGCCCGAGCTGCAGCAGGTCAACCAGGAACTGCTCATCGAGAGCGACATCGTGGTGATCACGAACGTGCGGGAGGACCATCTGGAGGAGATGGGGCCGACGCTCGACGACGTCGCCCGATCGCTGAGCCGGTCGATGCCGCACTTCGGCACGGTGGTCACCGCGGAGCGGGAGCGGCTGCACATCCTGCAGGAAGAGGCCGACAGCCGCCAGTCCAAGCTGGTCGCCGTCGATCCCGACACCGTGACGGATGCGGAGATGCGCCGGTTCCGGTGGATCACCTTCAAGGAGAACGTGGCACTGGCCCTGGCGGTCGCGCAGCTGTGCGGCGTGGACCGCGCCACCGCGCTGAAGGGGATGTGGAAGGCGGCGCCGGACCCGGGTGTGCTGCGGGTGGACGCGTGTTCGCACAACGGGCGGCGGTTCGCGGCGGTGAACCTGTTCGCCGCGAACGACCCGGCCTCGACGCTGATGAACATTCGGCTGCTGCGGGAGCGCCGCCTCATCGGCCAGCGGGTCGCGGTCGTGATCAACTGCCGGCCGGACCGGATCGAGCGCAACGGTCAGATGGGCTCCATCATTGCCGACATCGACCCGGAGCGGGTCTTCCTCATCGGCTCGCCCACCCGAAGCGCGTCGCACCTGATCGACGAGAAGTGGCGGGACCGGGTGGTCGACCTCGACGGCGAGCACCGTACCGGGGTCGAGTTGCGCGACGCGATCGTGGCGGCGATGGGCGCGGGATCGACCGGCCTCGCCCTGCTCATGATCGGCAACATCCACGGCCGTGGTGAGGAACTGCTCGAGGCGCTGCACCAGGTCACGGTTGCGGCGACGGCGGCGGCGCCGTTCGACGAGCTGTCCCACACGTTGGAGCGCATCTACAAGCTGGACACCGCCTCGAAGCGGGGCGCGGACAGCAAGGCCCCGGTCGACATGGACGCGACGGTGGTGCTGTCGCGGGCAGACCTGATGGCCACCGCCGTGCTCAACAGTGCTCACATCGCCGTCCTGCACGCCGACCGCCGGCGCGCCGCCCGCACCGCAGCGAAGGAACTCTGATGCCTACGTTCGACCTGTCCTCTGAACTCAGCGCCGTGATCATCGCCTCGGGGCTGCTGTTCGGGCTTGTCGGCTACCTGGTCACCAACGTCGCGCCGGCCGGGCTGATGGTGCCGGGCTGCCTGGTGCTGACCGCGCTGCAGGACGCCCGCAGCCTGCTCACCGTCGTGGCGGTCACCGCCGTCACGGTCGCCCTCATGAAGCTGCTGCAGCGGATCACCATCCTGTACGGCAAGCGACTGTTCGCCGTGGCGGTGCTGGTCTCGTCCTTCATGTCGGTCACCTCGTTCGTGCTGCTGCACCTGCGCTACCCGTTCCTGTTCGGCGGGGACACGCTGTCGTTCATCATCCCGGGGCTGATGACCTACCAGTTGGTGCGGCCGCGGGCACTGCAGACCCTCGCCGCCACCGGCGTGGTCAGCGCCGGCACCGGCGGTGTCGCCCTACTGATGATTTCGCTCTGATGCGCCGCCCGCAGATCATCCTCGCCGGGGTCACCGCCGTGATCCTCGCCGTGGTCGGCCTTGTCGTCGTTCGGCTCACTCACGACGAGCCGACGACATCCGGCGCCAACCCCAGCGGAACGGCCCGGGCCACCACCGTGGCGCGCAACGACGTCGAGCGGTTGACGCAGCGTTACGAGTTGGTCGACCTGACCCGTCCGGACCGTACCGAGGTACACCGCCGCGCCGACGGGGCGGTCGTCGCCACCCTGACCGTCGGTGCCCGCACGGTCGTCCTCGCCGGTCCGCAGCGCCGGTTCACCGAGCCGTCGAGCACGTCCGCGGTGATCGACTCGACGTCCTGGGTGCGGCTGGCGCCCCGACCCTGGCAGCCCCGGAGACACCTCGACGAGGAGGTTGCCGGCTGGCTGCTCGACCAGCTCGAGGACCGTGACCCGCCGATCGACATCCTGGCCGCCTCGACCCAGTACCTGACCGACGCCCCGGACGGCTACAACGAGGACCGCGTGCGCTACATCGGCGATGCCGGGTTCGGCTACGTGCACAGCGCCGACGAGCGTGACGGCGCCGACTTCTACGACTACCTGGAAATCCCGTGGAAGTTCACCGACAGCGGCCGGGTCAAGCCATCCAAGCGGTGGGACCGTGACCTGGACTGCTCCGGCTACATCAGGCTGATCTACGGCTACCGGTTCGGGATCCCGCTGCTCAACGAACCCGTGACCACCACCGTCGACGCGCTGCCCCGCACCGCGTCGAGCATGGCCGCCTACGCCCGATCGGTGCTCGTCGCCGCCGGCCGCAACGCCAGCGAGCCGCCGGCCAGGCTGTCCGCCGTGCAGCCCGGCGACCTCGTGTTCTTCGCGCTGCACGACGATCCCACCCTCATCACCCACTCCGGCATCTACCTGGGCAAGGACCAGAACGGCGGCATGCGGTTCGTGTCGTCCCGCGGCACCATCGACGGCCCCACCTTCGGCGACGTACGGGGAGACGGGGTCATCGACTCCGGCTACTTCGGCCAGCGGCTGCGCCGGGTCATCCGCCTCTAAGGAACGCTCATGCGTGCATTTCGCATCATCCTCATCGTCGCGCTCGTCCTCTCCCCCGTCGCCGTGTGGGCGCTACGCGGCGACATCATCCGTGAGCGCCTGTCGGCCCAGCCGCGCGCCGCCGGCCAGACCGCCGCACCCGCAGGCCCTCGGCAGATCACCATCGCCGGGTCCGGGGACATTCTCGTTCACCCACCCACCTGGCAGCAGGCCCGCTCCGACGCCGCCAAGGCCGGCCAGGACGGGTACGAATTCGACCCGATCTTCGACGACATCCGCCCCGTCGTCTCGGCCGCCGACCTCGCCATCTGCCACATGGAAGCCCCCATGGGCCCCGGCAGCCCGCAGGACTTCCCCCGCTTCCGCGCCCCCACCGACCTCGCCCCTGCCGTCAAGACCGCCGGCTACGACACCTGCTCCACCTCCAGCAACCACGCACTGGACCAGGGCGAAAAGGGCGTCTACGACAACCTCGACGCCCTTGACGCCGCCGGCCTGCGCCACACCGGCACCTTCCGCAGCGCCGCCGAACAAGTCCGGCCGACGATCTACCAGGTCAACGGCGTCAAGATCGGACACCTGTCCTACGCCATGCACTTCAACGGGCTCAAGCCCCCTACCGGCAAGGCATGGCTGGCCAACCGCATCGACGTGCCCGCCATCAAGAAGGCCGCCGCCGCCACCCGCAAGGCCGGCGCGCAGATCATCGTGCTCTCCGCCCACTGGGGCACCGAGCTCGTCCACGAGCCCAGCGGAGACCAGCTGTTCTGGGCCCGCAAACTCATCGCCGATCCGAACATCGACCTGATCATCGGCCACCACGCCCACGTCGTGCAGCCCTTCGAGAAGGTCGGCGACAAGTGGATCGCCTACGGCGTCGGCAACACCCTCGCCCGCCACGACTTCCCGGTCGACGCCAACCGGGAAGGCGTCATCGCCGCATTCACCTTCACCGAACAGCCCAACCACCGCTGGAAGATCACCCGAGCGCAAGCCACCCCCATCTGGCTGTCCCTCAAACCCACCATCCGCGTCGTCAACCTCCCCGCAATCGTCGAGCACATGCCCTCTGTCGACCGCCGCCGGGCCCTCTACACCGCAGCCATGGACCGCATCACCGGCTACCTCAACTCCCGCGGCGCCGAAGCAGCCGGGCTGCACATCGTCCGATGACGGAAGCCGGGTAGGCGACGACTGACTGCGGCCTCCGGCAGATGGCGGCTCCGACGGCAAGGACTCCGACAGCCGTCGCGGCCGGCGGGCGGCCCGCTGCGGCGGCGGTGCACGGCGGAGGGCAATGCCGGGTAAAGTGCGGTGTGTGTCGCCCGGGCGGTCGCCCGTGATCGAGACACCGCCACCGAGCGCCAGTGCGAGCGCCGGCCGGTTACCACGAATGTCGCGGCGAGAACTGCCCGCGAACCAGTGGCTCCTCAACTGCCGAAATGGGACTGTTGCATGACATCGAACGACAATGATCGCTCCGCGTTGTTCCTCGCTACGCCGAACAACGACGAGCGCGACGACTCGGGCGTGACCTTCGACGGCAGCGAGGAGGCGATGCGGCAGCTGCGCCATCCCTTCACGGTGGCCCCGACCCGCCCCTCGAAGCGGCCGACGGCCTCCAGGGGTGACGACCCGGAGCAGCGCGACTGACCCGAGGCCGTCAGGCACCGGCCGGCCGACCACGAGCAGGCCGAGGTCGAGGAGCGGCCGCCCAGGCCGCGCCACCACCGCCGACCAAGATTCACGAGGTACGCGGAAAGCAGGCCTCAGCGCAGTGCGCGGTCCGTCCGCGGCTCGCCGGATCCGATGCTGTCCAGGTGGCGCAGGGCCTCGGCCCAGGACCGGGCGAGGCTGGTCTCGTGGTAGTCGATGTCGTGCTCGGCGCAGAACCGACGGATCAATGGTCCGGCGTGGCGCAGATTGGGGCACGGCATGCTCGGGAACAGATGGTGTTCGATCTGATAATTGAGCCCACCGAGCAGGACGTCCACGAACCGCCCACCGCGCACGTTGCGCGAGGTGAGCACCTGTCTCCGCAGATAGTCGAGGTTGTCCTCGGCGTCGAGGATCGGCATGCCCTTGTGGTTGGGCGCGAACGAGCAGCCGAGGTAGAGGCCCAGCACCCCCTGGTTGACCGCGATGAACGCGACGGCCTGCGCGGGGCTCAACACCAGGAGAACGGCGGCGAGGTAGCCACCCAGGTGCAGGGCGAGCAGTCCGACTTCGGCGGGCCGACGCGCGATGCGGCGTGGGCCGAGGAGGGCCTTCACGCTGTTGGCGTGCAGGTGCAGGCCTTCCAGCAGGAGCAGCGGGAAGAACAGGTACGCCTGGAAGCGGACGACCAGCGCACCGAGGCCGCGCCGTCGCCGGGCCTGGCCGGTGGTGAAGGACAGGGGCGCCACGGTGACGTCGGGGTCCTTGCCCTCGGTGTTCGGGTGGGCGTGGTGCCGGTTGTGCTTGTCCACCCACCAGCCGTAGCTGAGCCCGGTCAGCAGGTTGCCGTGCACCATGCCGATCAGGTCGTTTCCGCGGCGCGTGCGGGCTATCTGCCGGTGCCCGGCGTCGTGGCCGATGAATCCGGCCTGCGCGAAGACCACCGCGAGGGCCGCGGCGACGCCCAGCTGCCACCACGATTCACCCAACCGGGCGAACAGGCCCCACAGTCCGACGAAGGAAGCGACGACGAGGCCGATCCGCACGGTGTAGTGCCCCCGCCGCCGCTCGAGTAGACCCGCGGCCCGGACCTGCCGGGACAGGTCGGCGTAGGCACTGCCCCGCTGGCGGTCGGCGTCAAGGCTGGTGTCACTCACGATCGCATGTCCACTCGGCGCAGTCCGCCAGTCGGTCAGCGGCGTCGGCCCGCTCCTCCGGTCACCCGCTCCATCAGCTGTCGAAGCTTCTGCTGGGTGCTGGGTTTGGCCGCCTGGGTGCGACCGAACCGCATCATGTCACGACCCTTCGGGCTGTTGAGCAGACCCTTGATCCGTTCAGTCATCGATCCCGACGTCACGATGCGCTCCCTCCTGACGGCCGGCTACCGGCTGACCCGGCGCCCTTTCACCTTCAGTGTCAGCCATCGCCGAGCCGTGTCGGGGCGGATTGGGTGATCCGCCAGCCGTCGCCGCATCACCGGCCGCCACGCTGGGACGCCTCATACTTTCGGCTAGCAATTGATCCGCCTTTCGGGTAACGTTCGCGGCATCAAGTGAACGACATGACGCGGCGGCGAGGCCCGTGATCGTGGCCTTGCGACAGCGCACCAGCCCGTACGTGCGCCCCGGCGACAGCCGGTTCGGAGACCTTCCGGTCGTTTCGATCAGCGGGCCCGTGCGGGAAGGCCACACTCATGGTCACCACCTTCGAACCGACGACGAGCACCCGCTTCGGCGAGCGCAGCAGCGCGCAGAGCGCCGACAGCGCGGATGCCCTCCTGGCGGCGATGGCCGCGACTCCGGCCGGCGACCCCCGTCGCCCGGCGCTGCGGGAACGCGCCATCGAGGCGTGGTTGCCGCTCGCCCGCCATCTGGCGCGCCGCTACTCGGGACGCGGCGTACACGACGAGGACCTGGCCCAGACCGCGGTGGTCGGGCTGATCAAGGCCGTCGACAACTTCGATCCCACCCGGGGCGTCGACTTCACCGGGTACGCCATCCCGACCGTCATCGGCGAGATCAAGCGGTACTTCCGCGACCGCACCTGGGCCGTGCGGGTGCCCCGCCGCCTGCAGGAGCTGCGTCTGTCGATCACCGATGCCAACAGCACGCTCACCCACACCCTGGGGCGTTCACCGACCGTGGCCGATATCGCGACGTACCTCGACCTGCCGGAGGAGACGGTCCTCGAAGGACTGGAAGGGGCCCGCGCCTACCGCGCCACCTCGCTGTCCACTCCGACCGGCGCCGACGGCGGCATGGAACTCGGCGACACCCTCGGGGCGGACGACCACGGCCTCGACATCGTCGAGCTCCGCGTCGCCCTCGGCCCGGCCCTCGCCACCCTGCCGGAACGCGAACGCCGGATCCTGACCATGCGCTTCCACGGCAATCTCACCCAGGGCCAGATCGCCGAGCAGATCGGCATCTCGCAGATGCACGTCTCCCGGCTCATCACCCGAGCGCTGGCTGCCCTGCGCGGCCATTTCGCCGACGAGCGCCCCTGAGCCGCCGGTCCATCAGGCCCGCGCAGCGCCACGTAGCGGTGGTGAAGATCGACGCCGGGGTACGGGCCTGATCCTCCGCACGACCTTGCCGCCCGTTCGCCGCACCTGCGATCGGGCGGCGACGTACGTCCGCAGCGGGGACGTGGGGGTGGCGGCAGTCATGCTGTGGTGCGGCCTGGTGCGGGCGGACGCTCCGGCACCGCACTCCCGGCCCCGGCCCCGGCCCCGGCGACCGGCGACCGGTGACCGGCGTCGACCTGGTCGCCCTCGATGGGCGCCATCCTCACCGGGACGGCGCGTCCACGAGGTCGGCCGGATCGAGATGCAGGGTGGCGAGCAGCCCCACGTGCTGCGCCGGGTCCACCAGTTCCGGCAGTTCGCGTTCGATCCAGTCGGCCCTCATCTGCTGGCCGCGTTCGCGAAGGACGGTGGCGATCCGGTCTCTGGCGATCCTCATTCGGGTGCTCCCTTGTGAAGCCGTCCGGAGCGGTCACGCGTACGGACGGCGGTGTGATTGCGCCGGTCGATCCCACCGCCGACTGTCGGGGCGGGGCGGCCCTGGACCGGGCGTGACCGGCGGATCGTGCGGTCGGGACGTGGTAGGCGATCAGCCAGCACGGCGAGGAGCTGTCCCGATGGGGGATGACGATTGGTCAAGGCCGCCATGAACTGGCGGCGACGGCACCTGACGGCCACCGGGGGCCCGGGCGACATGCCAACCGTACGCCTCACGGCCTGGATCGGCACAATCACCGGAGGCAGGGCCTCCTGTGAACCCCCTCGGTGGCCGAGGCGTGGGCCGGTGGTGTCGCCGAGCCTCCGCTGACTGACGGTCCGTCGGCCGTCGCGGCCTCCGGGGCGGGTCGGCCCGTGCGGTATCCGGGTGCGATCGGCCCGCCCTCCTGGTCAGGGCGCGATGCGCAGCCGGCGGATCTGCCGGTCGTCGTAGTCGGCAAACCGGAAGCGCAGGCCGGCGACGGGGCTGCCGGGAAAGTCCCCGCTGATGGTGGCCGTCACCACCGTCCCCTCCGAGGTGTCCTCGACGTCGGTGATCTCGTACGACACCAGGGGCTTGTCCCGGCGCCAGGCGCGGATCGCCTCGATCCCCCGGTGCTCCCTGCCCTCGTCCTCGACGACCGCGTCGTCGGCGAAGAGCGCGAAGTAGGCGTCCCGGTCCGGCTTGCCGGCCAGCGCGAAGTAGCGACGGATGATCTCAGGCGGGTCGGTCATCGGAGCCCTCCACTGGACGTGCGTCGGTCAGACGGCGACCCCATCTACGTCACGCAACGTCACGACCTACCCGAGGATCGTCGCACCGCTGAAGGTGCCCGCGGACGTGATCGCCACCGCACCGGCCGGCCAGCGCACTGCGCGCACCGCAGCCCAGGTGGAAGCGAGTACGCCCTCGCCTGCCGGGTAGGAAGGGACGTGAGCGCCCCTGCGGACTGTCGCCCCGGCTGCGGCGGAGCGCCCCCGGCCGGCCCGCCGGCGGACGGACCGTCCCGGAACGCCCGATGAACGCCGTCGTCGACAACGCGCGGCGCGCCGTGCGGGAGGCGTACGAACGGCTGCGCACCTACTTCATCGTCGCCCTCCAGGCGGGGCTGGCGGCGGGACTGTCCTGGTCCATCGCCAGCAACCTGCTGCACAACCCGCAACCGCTGTTCGCGCCCGCGGCGGCGGTGGGCACGATCGCCGCCGCGATCGGCAACCGGGTACGCCGGACCGCCGAGCTGCTCGCCGGGGTGATCCTCGGGGTGCTGGCCGGGGACCTGATCATCGAGGTGATCGGCGCGGGGCCGGTGCAGACCGGCTTCGTGGTGGCGCTCGCGATCTCGGTGGCGGTGCTGTTCCGCGGCAGCGGCGCGGTGATGGTGCAGGCCGGCAGCACCGCCGTGCTGTTGGGGACGGTGTCACCGGAGGGGCCGGACCTCGCCGTACCCCGGACCGCGAACGCCCTGGTCGGTGGATTGACCGCGGTCGCCGTGGCGCTGCTGATCCTGCCGATCAACCCGGTGCGGGTGGTGCACCGCGCGGCCGGCCCGACGCTGGACCTGTTCGCACACCAGTTGACGGTCACCGCCGACGCGCTACGGGAGGGGAACGCGGCGGGGGCACAGGAGGCACTGGACCGGCTCGTCGCGGCCGAGGCCGAGCGCCGACAGACCACCGAGATCGTCGCCGCCGCACAAGAGGTGGCCGTCCTGTCCCCCTGGTGGCGGCGACGGCGCGAGCTGCTGAGCCGGTACGAGCACGCCGCCGACCATTTGGAGCTGGCCTTCGTCAATGCCCGCGGCATGGTCCGGCGGAGCGTGTCCCTGCTCGACGCCGGTGAACCGGTCCCACCCGACCTGCCCCGCTCTGTCGAGCACTTCGGGCAGGCGCTGCGGCTGCTGCACCGGGACTTCCTCGCCGGCCGCGTCCCCGACATCGCCCGGGCCCGCGCCGTGCAGGCCGCGGGCGAGGCACGCCGGGCGTACGCGGAGGGCCTGGGCTTCTCGGGCACGATCGTCGTATCGCAGCTGGGCATCGTGGTGAGTGAGACACTTCAGGCGTCCGGCCTCGACATGGCGGAGGCGAACCGGCAGGCCGGCATCACGGCGGGCATCTGAACGCACCCGGTCCCGGGCCGCTACGGCCACCGGCAGGATCAAAGCCCGGCGGCGCGGATCACCGCGCCGGCGGGGGTCGGCGTCAGTTTCGCGCGAACGCGCCCGCGCTCAGCGGGGCAGCTCGCGCCACGCGGGATTACCCCCGCGCCAGGCCCCGGCGAGAATGCTCGCCGAGGTACGACTCGGACACTCCTGCACCTTCGACCGGCCGTAGGCGCCGCCGATCTGTGCCTGTACCTCCCAGCGCAGCCCGTCGCTGCGGATGTACACGTCGCGACGGCCGCGTGCCGTCGCGTCCCCGTTCCACCAATGCTCCTCGACGATCACCTCGCGACGGTATCTCAACCGGGGTCAGATCGGCACCGCCCGGTGGCCCACTACCGCAGCTCGATCGGCTGGCCGGGCGGCCGGAACTCGGCGAAACGGACCGCTTTCGGTCCCACCGTCGCAGTCGGGCGACCGGACCGGCCGGTCGTCAGTCGTCGGAGTCGGGCGACCAGTTCTCCAGCTTCCTGCGCTTCTTCTCCTGCTTGCGCATCCGCAGCTCCCGCTCGGAGGGCTTGCGCTTGATCGCCACCCCGCCCCAGAGGGCGAACCCGCCGACGGTGACCGTCGGGGCACCGGGCGCGCCCGGCCCGGTGGCCCGGTGGTCGAAGCCGCCCATCACCCCGATCCCGGTGACGTGCACGGTGGCCTGCTCGGGCACCCAGATCTCCAGGCCCCCCATCAGGGCGTAGGCATTGATCCGCACCGCCCCCACGGTGAAGATCGCGTCGCGCAGGTCGACCAGCCCGCCGCCCCAGAACGCCAGGCAGGTGAACTCGGGGCCGACGCTCCACGGGCCGGACCGTTCGAACTTGCCGGCCAGGGCGAAGCCGCTGCGCGACACCGGCGCCCCGGCGACGTACGCCGGTGGCGGGTGCGGGAACAGCGACGACCCCACGGCGGGGAGGTCGTGGGTCAGGGGTTCGAGTTCGGCGTAGGTGCGGGCGGCGTAGACGCGGCCCAGCCGGTCGTCCAACTCGCCCAGGTCGAGCCGGCCCTCGGCGGCCGCCTCCCGCAGCACGGCCGCGACCCGCTCCCGGTCGGCGTCGGAGGTACGGATCTGTCCCGGGTGCACCGGTTCCGGAATGAGCTCACTCACATAGAGGAGCGTAGAACAACCACGCACCCGGCCGGGCCCGCGCCACCCGCCCGACGGCGGTCCGCGGCCGGTCTCCGCAGGCACGGGACCGCAGCCTGCGGCGGGGCACTGTCCGGGTCACGACACCGGCGGAAATCGCTTAGGACGCGGCTACGGAGGGTAAACCGGGATCATGGCACAGCTGCGCACCTCACCCCCGTCGCCGCCGGCTACCGAGCTGCGGCGCTGGCAGCTGTCCAGTGCCGCCGACCTGCGCGGCCTGCGGGCGTCCCTGCACCAGGCGCTGACCGGCGAGGAACTGGCCGCCGGGGAGGATCTGGACGAGGTCCCCGAGCTGATGGTCCTGGTCGCCACGGAGCTGGCCACCAACGCCCTGCGGCACGGCATCCCGCCCACCACCGTGCGCCTGCTGGTCGCCGAGGGCCGGTTCATCCTGGAGGTCGCCGACCACGACCTGAGCACCATCCCGGAGCTGGTCGACACCCGTCCGATGGGGGCCGGTGGGCGGGGGCTCCAGATCGCCGAGGCCGTCTCGCTGGATGTCGGCTGGTACGCCACCGACCGCACCAAGAACATCTGGGCCGCCTTCCCCCGGAGCTGACCGGCCGCCGTTCCGAGCGGCGGCCGGCGGGGTACCCGTACCGACATGCGGACGGCAGGACGGAGGCGACGGTGAGCGAGCGGGAAGCGCTGCACGGACTGCTGCGCCACTCCCACCACGCGGGCCCGGAGGACCTGCCGGCGCTGGCCGGACGGATGGCCACCGAACTCGGCGCCACCTCGATGCGGATCCACCTGGTCGACCACGAGCAGCGGGAGCTGCTGCCGATGGACGGGGGCGCCGAGGGGGATTCGCTGGCCGTCGACGGCACCCTGGCCGGGCGGGCGTACGCGATGATGCGCCCGTACGCCGCCGACGGCGGGCCCGGGCCGGCGCGGCTGTGGGTGCCGCTGCTGGACGGGCTGGAACGGCTGGGCGTGGTCGAGGTGCTCTCCGCCGAGCCGATCCCCGCCGACCGGGTCTCCGAGTTCGAGGCGGCCTGCGCGCTCCTGGCGGAGCTGGTGGTCACCCGGTCCAGCTACAGCGACACCGTGGAGCTGGTGCGCCGGCGCGCGCCGATGCGGATGGCCGCCGAGATGCTCCGCGCCCAACTGCCGCCGCTGACCTTCTCCACGGGCAGCATGACCATCAGCGGCATCCTGGAGCCCAGCTACGACGTGGGCGGGGACGCCTTCGACTACGCGGTCAACGGCGACATCGCCCACCTGGCGCTCTTCGACGCGGTGGGGCACGGCTCGTACGGCGGGATGCGGGCGGTGATGCTGGCCAGCCTGGCGCTGGCCGCGTACCGCAACGCCCGGCGGTCCGGTCACGACCTGATCGCCACCTACCACCACATCGACGCGGTGGTCCGCGACCACGACCGGCGGGGCCTGATCACCGGCGTGCTGGCCGAACTCGACCAACGCAACGGCCGGCTGCGGGTGATCTCCGCCGGGCACCCGAGCGGCCTGGTGCTGCGCCGGGGACGGGTGGCGACCGTGCTGCCCACGCCGACCGCGCTGCCGGTCCCCCTCGGCGAGCACCGGCCCCCGGTGGTGGTCGAACAGGCCCTCGAGCCCGGCGACGACGTGCTCTTCCACACCGACGGGATCACCGAGGCACGCTCCGCCGACGGGGAGGCCTTCGGCGTCGACCGGCTGGTCGACTGCGCCGTCCGGGCGCTCGCCGACGACCTGCCGCTGCCGGAGACCGCCCGCCGCATGGTGCACGCGATCCTCGCCTACCAGGACGACCAGCTCGGCGACGACGCGACCGTGCTGCTGGTGCGCTGGCACGGCCCCGCCGGGCAGCCGTCGACCTGATCACCGACCGGATTGACGCGCGACGCGCCTGGGTATCGGCGGATTCGTCAAGGACCGCGTCGGGGTCGGTGGCGTGCCGGAACCCCGCATGCGGTGGGGAGGAGGCACCGTGCCGGCCAACGATCAACCACTTTTCCGACCTGCGGTGCCCCCTTCCGCCGGCCGGGACGGGGCGACCGGCGGTCACGCCCTCGCCGCCCGGCTCGCCATGCTGGCCCGGGAGTTCCAGGGCGAGCGGACGGTGGAGGACACCCTGCGGGCCATCGTGCACGCGGCCGTGGACACCGTGCCCGGCGCCTGGCACGCCGGGATCACCGAGATCGAGGGGCGACGCCGGGTGAGCACTCCCGCCGGCACCGGTGAGGTGGTGCTGCGGGTCGACCGGGCGCAGTACGAGACCCGCGAGGGCCCCTGCCTCACCTCGGCGTACACCGAGCGGACCGTCCGGCTGCCCGACGTGCACACCGAGGAGCGCTGGCCCAGGTTCATCGCGCGGGCGCGGGAGCTGGGCGTCGGCAGCATGCTGTCGTTCCAGCTCTACGTCGCACGGGACAATCTGGGCGCGCTCAACCTCTACGCCCGGGAGCCGCACGCCTTCACCGGCGAGTCGGAACGGGTCGGGCTGCTCTTCGCCTCGCACGCCGCCGTGGCGATCGCCGACGCGCGGCGGCTCGACCAGCTCAGCCGGGCGCTGGACGTACGGGACCTGATCGGCCAGGCCAAGGGCATCCTGATGGAACGGCACCGGCTCACCGGCGCCCAGGCCTTCGAGCTGCTGGTGATGGCGAGCCAACGGATCAACGTCAAGCTGGTCGACGTGGCCCGCGAGCTGGTGGAGACCGGCGAGCTGAGCGTCACCGGCCAGCCGGAGCGAGCCCGAGCAGGGCGAGCACCCCGGTGATCTCCAGGACCCGACGCACGACGGGCTGCGCGTTGGCCACCACCAGCCGACAGTCCCGGTCGGCGGCCCCGGCGTACGCGTCGAGCAGGGCGTGGACGCCGGAGGAGTCCAGGAAGGGGACCTCGGCGAGGTCCACCTCGACGGGGGTGCCGGTGAGGTCGGCCAGCACGGCGTCCAGCGCCGCGCGCAGCTCGTCGGAGGTGGCGAAGTCCACCTCGCCGGCGACGCTCACCCGCAGGAGGTGGCCGCCGATGTTGGTGAGAGTGATCCGGAGGTCGGCCACCGATGTCGACAGGAGTTGCCCAGGCTTGGTGTGCATTGCACTGCTCCCTACGCCCACCGGGCTCGTTCCCTCGTAGCAGAAGGCAGAGACCAGCGCTGCCAGCCTAGCCGCAGCCGGCGGGGAAGGCACGGGTCCGTCCCGTGGGCGGGACACCGACGCCGGGTCAGTCCCCGGTTGGCACCGGGTCGTCGTACTCGCCGGGACGGCCGGTGTGCAGGGTGCCGTCGACGTACGGCCAGGCGTTCGGCACGCAGTCGTGCAGCCCCAACGTCTGCTGCTGCATCACCGGGGCCGGCGCGCCACGGGCCGGGCACAGCTCGTGCCCCATGCCGAGCCGGTGGCCGACCTCGTGGTTGAGCACGTACGCCCGGTAGGTCGCCAGGTCACCGCCGAACCCGGGCACCCCGCGCGCCCAGCGGGCCACGTTGACCACCACCCGGTCGGAGTTGCGGCAAGAGGTGTAGCGGTCGGCGACGTCCCCGCACAGGTCGGCGCGGGTCGCCGGGGTGGTCAGCAGCACGGTGAAGTCGGCCGGGACGCCCGGGCCGACCCGTTGCAGCCGCCACCGCCCGCCACCCGTCCAACCCCGGCGGTCGGCGAGCACCACGGCCACCTCCCGGCCGAGGAGTTCCACGTCCACCTCGTCGATGCCGCCCTCGACCGCCACCCGGTACCGCAGCAGCTCGCCCCCGCGTCCGGCCACCGCACCCTGGGCGGTCGCCGTCCGCCAGGTGCCCGTACCCCGATCGGGGTAGTTCAGCACGGGGGCGGTGGGCGTCGCCGCCGGCCGGCCCGGGGGCGGGGCGTCGGCCGGCGCGGCGGCCACCGCCGCGCGGGCCGGCGCGGGCACCCGGCGGACGTCACCGATCAGCTCGCCGAGGTCCAGCTCGCCGCGCCGGGCCGCCCAGGCGCCCCCGCCCAGGCCGGCGACCACCACCAGCGCCAGCATCAGCGCAACCGCCCGGGCCCCGGCGCCGCGACGACCACGATGCCGGCCCCGGTCGACCGACCCGCTCACCGTGAGGCTGCCCACCCTCGACCCTCCGTCCGCTCGGGCAGTAGTACGCGGACGGGGCCCGTGCGGATGAGTGATCCGGCCGTCTAATCCGCACCCGGTACCGTTGCCGGGCAGACACTCCCGACGATCCGGACACCACCCGGGCGTCTTGCCCAGGAAGGACCACCCGTGCCGGACGTCCACGCCCTCATCGCCGACGCGGTCGCGGCGGTGCGCGGCACCGACGTACGCGACGCGGAGCGGAAGCTGGACCGGCTCGTGGTCGGCACCGGCGCCCCGGACGGCACGGCGGTGGTCGACGCCGCCCTGCTCGACCGCCTGGCTGGCGCCCTCGCCCGGCTCTGGCCGCGCGGCTGGCAGCCGGTCGACGTGACCCGGATGGTGACCCGCCGCCTCGGCGCACGACCCGGCCGGCTGGTGCGCGACGCGCTCGCCGCCCAGCGGCGGGGGCAGGCCGGCGACGTCCCGTCGTGGTGGGACGAGCAGCTCGACGGGCTGGCGGCCCGGGTGTGGTGGGACGACGACGCCGGCTGGCTGGCCCGGTGGGCCGCCCGCGAGGGCGAGGACCGGATCACCGCGCTGCGCGACGCGGTCGAGGTGCTGGCGATGCTGGACGGCCTGCCGCCGATCGCGATGCTGCGCCCGCCGCCGGGCGGGGGCGGGCCGACCGTGGCCCGGCGCGCCGCCCCGGGACGCAGCGGTTCCCCGATGCTCGACCGGGTACGGGCGCTGCTGGCCAAGGCCGAGTCGACCACCTTCCCGGCCGAGGCGGAGGCGCTGACCGGCAAGGCGCAGGAGTTGATCGCCCGGCACAGCCTGGACCGGGCGCTGGTCGATGCCACCGCCGAACGCCCCGACCTGCCCGGCGGGATGCGCCTGAGCACCGACGCCCCGTACGCCGGGGCGAAGGCCCTGCTGGTGCAGGAGGTGGCGGCGGCGAACCGGTGCGAGTCGGTCTGGAACGACGACCTGGGCTTCGCCACCGTGCTCGGCTTCGCCGGCGACCTGGAGGCGGTCGAGCTGCTCTACACGTCGCTGCTGGTGCAGGCCACCGCCGCGATGCTGCGCGGGCGCACCGAGCGCAAGCGGGGCAGCAGCCGGCGGACCAAGGCGTACGACGAGTCGTTCCTGCACGCGTTCGCGCTCCGCATCGGGGAACGGCTGCGGGCCGCGACCGAGCAGGCCGACCGGCAGGCGGCCGAGGTGACCGGCCCGGAACGGCTGCTCCCCGTGCTGGCCGCCCGCTCGGACGCGGTCCGCGAGCGGATGGAGACCCTCTTCCCCGGCGTCACCCGGGCCCGGCTGACCATCCGGGACGCCGACGGCTGGCACTCCGGCACCTCCGCCGCCGACCGGGCGTCACTGAGCGCCGGCACGCCACCGGCCCGGCCGCTGCCCGGCCGGAGCTGATCGCTCGGCAGAATTCTTTTCCGGCGACGGTGTCGGATCCACCGGGCGGGCTCCGACCTGTCATCGAGGGCCACGAACGGCGTGGCCACCACGACGTCAGGAGCACCACGTGAAGTACATGTTGCTGATCTGGAACCGGCCCGGCTTCGTCGAGGGCCTCTCGGAGCAGGAGCGCACCGCGCTCTTCGGCGAGGTCGACGAGATCATGAAGGAGCTGACCGAGTCCGGCGAGCTGGTCGGCGGCCAGGCGCTGGCCGACCCGTCGCAGACCCGGACGGTCCGGCTCCGTGGCGAGCACCCCGAGGTGACCGACGGGCCGTTCATGGAGAGCAAGGAGCAGTTCGCCGGCTACCTGATGGTCGACTGCGACAGCCCGGAGCGGGCCGCCGAGATCGCCGCGCGCTGGCCCGACGTCCGGATGGGCTTCGGCGTGCTGGAGGTGCGCCCGGTGATGGACGAGGCCGGGACCGAGATGTGACGCAGCGGGAGGTGGAGGACCTGCTGCCCGCCCTCGCGCCGCAGGTCCTCGGCATCCTGGTCCGCCGGCACGGCGCCTTCTCCGCCTGCGAGGACGCGGTGCAGGAGGCGCTGCTGGCCGCCGCCACGCAGTGGCCGGAGCGGGGTGTGCCGGACAATCCCCGCGCCTGGCTGCTCACCGTCGCCGGCCGCCGGCTGACCGACGAGTGGCGCAGCGAGCGGGCCCGCCGCGACCGCGAGGTCGCCGTCGCGCTCCGGGAGCCGGCGTACGCGGCGGTCGCCCCGCCCGCCGACGAGCCGCCGTCCACCGCGGACGACAGCCTCACCCTGTTCTTCCTCTGCTGCCATCCGGCGCTGCCCCGGTCGGCGCAGCTGGCGCTGACCCTGCGCGCGGTGGGTGGGCTGAGCACGGCGCAGATCGCGCAGGCGTTCCTGGTGCCGGAGCCGACCATGAGCCAGCGCATCCGCCGGGCCAAGCAGCGCGTCGAGGCGGCCGGGGCGCGGTTCGCCATGCCGTCGCCGGCCGAGCGGGACGAGCGGCTGCGGACGGTGCTGCACGTGCTGTACCTGATCTTCAACGAGGGCTACACCGCCTCCAGCGGTGCGGACCTGCACCGGGCCGAGCTGACCGGCGAGGCGATCCGGCTGACCCGCCAGCTGCACCGGGCGCTGCCCGACGACGGCGAGGTGGCCGGCCTGCTGGCGCTGATGCTGCTCACCGACGCGCACCGGGCGGCGCGGACCGGGCCGGGCGGGGAACTGGTCCCGCTCGCCGAACAGGACCGGAGCCGGTGGGACCGGGCCGCCATCGCCGAGGGGGTGGCCCTGGTGACCGAGGCGCTGACCTGGTCGCCACCGGGCCCGTACCAGCTCCAGGCGGCGATCGCGGCGGTACACGCCGAGGCGCCCTCCGCGGAGCGGACGGACTGGCCGCAGATCGTCGCGCTCTACCGGGTGCTGGCGGCCGTGTCGCCGAACCCGATGGTCACCCTCAACCGGGCCGCCGCGGTGGCCATGGTGGACGGTCCGCGCGCCGGGCTGGCCCTGCTCGCCCCGCTCGACGCCGACGAGCGGATCGCCGACCACCACCGGCTGGCGGCCGTCCGGGCCCACCTGCTGGAGCTGGCCGGGGAGCGGGAGGCGGCGCGGGCGGCGTACCTGCTGGCGGCCCGAAGGACCACCAGCCTGCCGGAGCGGCGCTACCTGGAGGTACGCGCGGCCCGGCTGGCGGGCGACCGATGAGTTCCGGCGACGACGGGAGTCCACCCCGCATGACTACGGTGAGCTGTCAGATCTCGATGTCGTTGGACGGGTACGTGGCGGGGCCGGACCAGAGCTTGCAGGACCCACTGGGTCGGGGCGGGCTGCGCCTGCACGAGTGGTTCTTCGGGCTGGACGCCTGGCGGGAGCGGCACGGGCTGGCCGGTGGGGAGCGCGGCGTCGACGCCGAGTTGGTCGACGAGATGACCCGGGACGTCGGGGCGTACGTGATGGGACGCCGGATGTTCGGCGGCGGCGACGGGCCGTGGGACCTCGACTGGACCGGCTGGTGGGGCGAGGACCCGCCGTTCCGTACGCCGGTCTTCGTGCTCACCCACCATCCGCGTGAGACGCTGGTGATGCGCGGCGGGACGGAGTTCCGGTTCGTCACCGACGGACTCGCCGCCGCGCTGCGGCAGGCCCGGGAGGCGGCCGGCGACCGGGTGGTCTCCGTGGCGGGCGGCGCGAGCACGGTCAACCAGTGCCTGGCGGCCGGGCTGCTGGACACCCTCCAGCTGCACGTGGTGCCGATCGTGCTCGGGGCCGGCGAACGACTCTTCGACGAGGTCGGCCACCCGCGGCTGGAGCAGGTGTCGGTGGTCGCCGGCCCGACCGTCACCCACGTGACCTACCGGATACGGACCTGAGCATCTGGTCGGCCGGTCGGGGCAGGGGTCGCTCGCTGTGGAGCTGATGTCGTGAACGAATCACGGGTGGGATGGACTGCCGCCGGCCGCCGGCCCCGACGGTGATTCATCTACGACATCAGCTCCACAGCGTCTGTGGCACGCCTGTGGCTCCCGCTCGGCGGGCCGACTCCACGGAACCAATCGCTCGCCGGGCCGCCGCCGGTCAGACGTGGCAGTCGCGGGTGAGCCGCTCGGGGATGCGGACGAAGCCGGTCGCCATCCAGGTCGCCGGGCTGGCCGCCGCGGCTCCCGCGTCGATCTGCTTCGCGGCATCGGTCACCAGGTCCCTGATCCGCGCGTCCTCGGCGTTGCCGGCCTGCTTGCGCAGGTCGTCGGCGAGCCCGGCGAGGGTGCCCTTGAGCTGGCCGTTGAGCTGCTCCGGAGTGAGTTCGCGGCGGGTGGCCGCCGCCGAGTCGTCGGTGATCCTCCGGCTGGCCTCGATGATCAGCTCATCGGCGCGCCGGCAGACGGCGGCGGTGTTGGCGGCGCTCGGGCCGGTCGGCGACGCGCTCGGGCTGGGCGTCGTAGCGGCGCTCGCGGTGGCGGTGGCGCTCGCGGCGGCCGGCGCGTCCTGCGGGGCGGCGGCGTCGTCCCCGGGCTGCTGACAGCCGGTGGCGAGGGCGGCGCAGGCCACCAGGGCGAGCGCGGCGGCGGAGCTTTTGAACATGGACTTCCCCGTTCGGGTGTCGGCCGTCCGGAGGGGACGGCGCGGGTCGACCCCCAGGCCGGATCTCATCGCCCGGCCGCCGGGTCGGAACGCGGCGGATGTCGTTCTGGCAACGACCAGGATCGCTGCGAGGTCACGTCGGCGTGCTGCGGCCGTCGCGCCGGCGGCACTCACGCTCCGCTGCCGCGAATCGGCTCCGCGGTGGTGACGGCGATCGTCGTCGGGCACAGCGCGCCGCACGCCGGGCCGACAAATCGTCGGCCCGGCGTGCGGAATGCGTACGTCAGCTCTTGAAAGCGTCCTTGATCTTCTCGCCGGCCTGCTTGAGGTTGGACTTCGCCTGGTCGTTGCGGCCCTCGGCCTCAAGGCGCTCGTCGTCGGTCGCCCGACCCAGGCCCTCCTTGATCTTGCCCGTGGTGTTCTCGCCGGCATTGTCGATCTTGTCGTCGATACCCATGCGAACCTCCAGTTTGCAGTTCCTCCGACGTCCCGGATGTACCCCGGGCCTTTTCGCCGGAAACACCCATCACCCATACGTGATCACCCACGGTGACCAGCAACGTGGTCGGGGCGACGGGGTGGGGACGGGGAGGAACGACGTCGCCGCCGGCCCCCACGGTGGGACCGGCGGCGGCGCGCCCGTGCTCAGCCGACCGGGCGGAACCCGCGCAGCCGGAGGCTGTTGGCGACCACGAAGACCGAGGAGAAGGCCATCGCGGCGCCGGCGATCATCGGGTTGAGCAGGCCGGCGGCGGCCAGCGGCAGCGCGGCCAGGTTGTAGGCGAACGCCCAGAACAGGTTGCCCTTGATGATGGCCAGGGTCCGGCGGGAGAGCCGGATGGCGTCGACCGCGGCGGTGAGGTCGCCGCGTACCAGGGTCAGGTCGGCGGCCTCGATCGCCACGTCGGTGCCGGTGCCCATGGCCAGCCCGAGGTCGGCCTGGGCGAGCGCGGCGGCGTCGTTGACCCCGTCACCCACCATGGCCACGGTCTTGCCCTCGGCCTGGAGCCGGCTGACCACGTCGACCTTGTCGGCTGGCAGCACCTCGGCGATCACCTCGGCGATGCCGACCTCCGCCGCCACCGCCCGGGCGACGGTCGCGTTGTCGCCGGTGAGCAGCACCGGGGTCAGTCCCAGCGCGCGTAGCCCGGCGACCGCCGCCCGGCTGGTCGGCTTGACCACGTCGGCGACCGCGAGGACGCCCCGGGCCCGTCCGTCCCAGCCGGCCAGCACGGCCGTCCGGCCAGCCGCCTCCGCGTCGCCCACCGCCCGCACGACCTCCTCGGGTACGTCCAGGCCCCGCTCGCGCAGCAGCCGGAGCCGACCGACGACCACCACGTGCCCGTCCACCGTGCCGGTGACGCCGAGCCCCTCGGCGTTGGCGAAACCGGTCACCGGCGGCAGCGTGCCCGCCTCCGCGGCGCCCGCCGCGACCGCCCGGGCGACCGGGTGCTCCGAGCCCGCCTCCAGCGCCCCGGCGAGCCGGAGCAGTTCCGCCCGGCCGACCCCCTCGGCGGGCAGCACGTCGACCAGGGTCATCTTCCCGGTGGTGACCGTGCCGGTCTTGTCCAGCACGACGGTGTCCACCTGGCGGGTGGACTCCAGCATCTCCGGGCCCTTGATCAGGATGCCGAGCTGGGCTCCCCGGCCGGTCCCGACCAGCAGCGCCGTGGGCGTGGCCAGCCCGAGCGCGCACGGGCAGGCGATGATCAGCACGGCGACCGCGGCGGTGAACGCCGCCGTCGGACCCGCCCCGCTGCCCAGCCACCAACCCAGCGTGCCGGCGGCCAGGGCGATCACGATCGGGACGAAGACCCCGGAGATCCGGTCGGCCAGCCGCTGCACCGCCGCCTTGCCGGTCTGCGCCTGCTCCACCAGCTTCGCCATCTGGGCGAGCTGGGTGTCCGCACCGACCCGGGTGGCCGCGACCACCAGCCGGCCACCGGCGTTCACCGTCGCACCGACCACCGGGTCGCCCGGGCCGACCTCGACCGGCACCGACTCGCCGGTGAGCATGCTCGCATCGACCGCCGAGGTGCCCTCGTCCACCACCCCGTCGGTGGCGACCTTCTCCCCCGGGCGAACCACGAACCGGTCGCCCACCGCGAGCTGGTCCACCGGAACCCGGGTCTCCACGCCGCCGCGCAGCACCGCGACGTCCCGGGCGCCCAACTCCAGCAGAGCGCGCAGGGCCGCACCGGCGCTCCGCTTCGACCGGGCCTCGAAATACCGGCCGGCGAGGATGAACACGCTGACCCCGGCCGCCGCCTCCAGGTAGATGTTGCCCGCCCCGTCGGTGCGGGTGATGTCGAGCCGGAACGGGTGCGTCATCCCCGGCACCCCGGCGTCACCGAAAAACAGCGCCCACAGCGACCAACCGAACGCGGCCAAAGTGCCCACCGACACCAACGTGTCCATCGTCGCGGCACCGTGGCGCAGGTTGATCCAGGCCGCCCGATGAAACGGCAACCCACCGTAGAGCACCACCGGGGCAGCCAGCGTCAACGACAGCCACTGCCAATAGGTGAACTGCCAGGCCGGCACCATGGCCAACACGACCACCGGCACGCTCAACACCACCGACACCCACAACCTGACCCGCAGACCACCCAGCTCGTCGACCGGCCCGCCAGCCGGCCCGGCCGCACCCGCCGACGTGGGCGCAGCCGGCACCACGGCCGTGTAACCCGTCTTCTCCACCGTCGCGATCAGCTCCGCCGGCGTGACCTCACCGACGTACCGGACGGTCGCCTTCTCAGTGGCATAGTTGACCGTCGCGCTCACCCCGTCGAGACGGTTCAGCTTCTTCTCGATCCGCGCCGCGCAGGACGCGCAAGTCATCCCGCCGATCACCAGCTCGATCTGGTTCGGCGCGACGCGCAGGGAGTTCGTGGTGGGGGTCATCGCGGCACCTCCGATCAGTTGTGCCCGTGACCGGGGGCGCCGTGGCCGGCGTCGGCGGTCGGGGTGGGAGCGGTCGGGCTGGTTCCGGTGCCCGGGGTGCTCACCGGGGCCGCCGGGGCGTCGCCGGCCAGCACGGTGAACTCGGCGGTGTGCACCGCCCCGCCGTGCCGGAAGTCCAGGTAGAGCCGGTAGCTGCCGGCCGAGGGCACCTCGGCGGCGAAGCTCACCGCCGGCCCGGCCAGGGTACGCCCGTCACCGGGTACGCCCTCCGGATGCACGTGCAGGTACGCGAGGTCGCCCTGCCGCAACGCCACCAGGTGCCCGTACGCGCCGAGGTACGGCTCCAGGTCGGTGACCGGCTTCCCGTCCCGGCTGACGGTCAGCGTCAGCGGGCTGGTGCGGCCCGGCTGCGGGGTGCCGGTGAGGGTGACCGTGTAGCCGTCGACCGTGGTGCTGGCGGCCGGGGCCGGCAGCGGCCGGGGCTGGAGCTGGCCGGGGACGGTCACGTCGACCCCGAGGGTGAGCGGCTCCCCGCCCGACGGGGTGAAGTCGGCGAACGCGCGCCAGACGCCCGGCCCGCCCAGCGGGGAGTCCACCCGCCAGGTGCCGTCGGCGCCCAGCTCGGGGTGGACGTGCCGGAAGCCGGACAGGTCGCGCCGCGCCACGATCAGGTGCATCCGCTTGTCGTGGGCGACCTCGTAGCCGGTCACCGCGGCGCCGCCCGGGCCGGTGATCCGGAAGGCGAACTGCCCGGTCGGGGCGTCCACCGGCTGCATGGTGTAGCCGCGGTCGGAGACGAGCAGCCCGCCGGGCAGATGCGCGGCACCAGCGGGTTCCCCACCGTGCGAGTCGGAGCCGCCGTGCGGGTCGGAGCCGTGATCGGCGCCGGCGGGCTCGTGGCGGGTGTCGGCGGCCGGGGTGACGGGGCCGGCCAGGTGGCCGACCCCGTACGCCGTGCCGAACACCGCCGCGAGGCCGAGGGCGAAACCGCTCAGCTTCGTCGCCGTGTTCATCGTGATACCTCGGTTCTCTCGGGTCGTGGTTCCGTCACGCCTCGACGAGGTCGTACCCGGCCTCGTCGACGGCGGCGCGTACGGCGTCGGTGTCCAGCGGGCTCTCACTGGTGACGGTGACCCGGCCGGCGGCCAGGTCCACCTGGACGTCGCTGACGCCCTGGATCGCGCTCACCTCGGTGCCGACCGAGTTGACGCAGTGCCCGCAGGTCATGCCCTGCACCTGGTACGTGGTGGTGACCATGGCAACTCTCCCTCCACCTCCATCCTATACCCCCGGGGGGTAGTTCTCCCGAGGACAGTAGCATACCCCTAGGGGGTAGGCTATCCTGGTCGTCATGACCACACCGAGCACCCCGACCCGGGGCTACACCGCCAGCAAGGACCAGCTGTTCGCGCGGCTGCGCCGCGTCGAGGGCCAGGTCCGCGGCGTGGAGAAGATGGTCGACGACGACCGGTACTGCATCGACGTGCTGACCCAGATCTCGGCGATCCAGGCCGCCCTGGACAAGGTCGCCCTCGGCCTGCTCGACGGCCACGCCCGGCACTGCATGCACGAGGGGGCCGCCGAGGGGCGCGCCGACGAGATGGCCGCCGAGATGATGGCCGCCGTCGGCCGCCTGATGAAGCGCGGCTGAGCCCGCCTTCCGCTTCGGGACGTTCGGCCCGGTCGACCCGGGCCCGCCGCCCCCGGACGTCCGCCGTCGGCGCGACTAGCGTCGGAGGTGACGACCGGGACCGGCGCCACCGGCACCGGACCGGCCGCCCGAGTCACGGAAGGAGGGCGGCCATGATGGGGTACGGCCCGATGGCGGGCCTTATGTGGATCTGGCCGGTGCTGACGCTGGCCGGCCTGGCGGCCCTGGGCTACCTGACCTACCGGCTGGCACAGCCGCCGTCGACGGCCGCCGCCACCGCGGCGCGGACGATCCTCGACGAGCGCTATGCGCGCGGCGAGATCGACGACGAGGAGTACCAGCGGCGGCGGTCGGCACTGCGGACCGCAGCCTGACCGGCGCGGCCACCCCGCCCGACCGGGACGCCGGAGCCACGAGGCTCCGGACGCCCCGGCCGGCGGCGGTCAGAGCCGGGCGAGGATCTTCCGCATGGTGTCGATCTCGCTCTCCTGGGCGGTGACGATCTGCTGCGCCATGGCCTTGGCGTCCGCGTTGGCCCCGCTGGCGATCTCCTCCTTCGCCATGGTGATCGCGCCCTGGTGATGGGCGATCATCATGGTCAGGAACTGCCGGTCGAACTCCCGGCCGGAGGCGGCCGCCAGCTCCGCCATGTCGTCGTCGGACATCATGCCGGGCATGCCGTGGTCGTGGTGGCCGCCGCTCGGGCTGCCGGAGGGGACGGGCCGGCCCCACGCGGTGAGCCAGCCGGTCATGGTGGCGATCTCCGGCGCCTGGGCGCCCTTGATCTGCGCGGCGAGGCGCTTGACCTCGGGGTCCTCGGCACGGCTGTCGGCCAGCTCCGACATCCGTACCGCCTGCTGGTGGTGCGGGATCATCATCTGGGCGAACATCACGTCGGCGTCGCCGAACGTGGCGGACGCGCTTGCCGAGGGGCCGGCGGTGACGCCAGTGCCCGACATGCCGTGGCCGGAGCCGGCCGAGTGGTCGTCGCCGCCGCAGGCGGCCAGGGCGAGAGCGGCGCTGAGAGCGACGCCGGCCAGGGCGGCACGGCGCGCGATGGTACGAGTGGACACGATCAGACCTTTCGGTGTGAGAACGTACGCAGCGGACTCCGGACGCGGCTTGGCCGCGTCGGGGCGTCCTATCTGCGCAGCACCGACACCGTGGCGAGGCGAAGCCCGACGGGGCGGGGTGGCGGGGCGCGCGGCCCACGCGACCGCCCCGACGCGTGGCGGGTCGCGACAGCGGGGCGGGCACGGCCGAGCAGCAGCGTCGCCACCAGCAGTGCCACCGTGAAGGCGCCGAGCACCGCCAGGCAGACACTCCAGCCAAGCGGGGCATCCCCCGGCTGGTCGGCGGGAAGCGCCACCGCGCCGCCCGGGCGGGCACTGGCCCGCTGGTCGGCAGGAGCGGCCCGTCCGCAGCCGTCCCCGGAGCAGTCACCCATCGCCACCCCGCCGACCTGACCGGCGAACGACACCGGCCCGGCGCCGTGGATGACCGGGACCGCGTCAGGCAGGGCGGCCTGAGCGGCCATCGCCCGCAGCGACATGGCGGCGGCGTGGCCGTCCGGATGGGATGCGACGGAGTGCGTGCTGTGGCCGATGGTGTGCATGGCGGCCAGCCCGAGCAGGGTGCAGGCGAGCAGGAGCAGCCGGGTGCACCACCCGGCCGGCCGCGCCGTCGCCGTTCCCACCCGACCAGGCTAGCCCGATCCGGGCGGGGATCAGAGGCGTACCCGACGCAGCATCTGGGCGTTGAGCGCCACCACCATCGTCGAGGCGGACATCAGCGCCGCGGCGAGCGCCGGACTCAACGCCACCCGCGCGAAGGCCAGCACGCCGGCCGCCAGCGGCAGCGCCGGTGCCGGTCCGACCCCGGGTGCCCGGCCCGTCCGGCGTGCTGGTCCATGGCCCCACGATGCCCGGTGGGCGCGCTGCCGATGGCACGAACCGGGCGGACCCGCACCGAACCTGGCTACGATTCTCCGGCCATGACTCGCCATCCGCCGCAACTGCCGCCGGCCCGCGTACCGCGCCGGGCCCGGCTGCCGTGGGGTGACCGCCCGGGCGGGTCGCCACGCGGGCGACCGCACCGTCCGGTCGCCCTGGGTGACCCCGCCGGCACCCAGGGCCCACACCGGGGTACGCGTCCCGCCACGCGCGTTCCGCCGGTGAACCGACCGGCCGGCTGACACGTACCCCGCTCTGGATCGTTGGGAGACTCGCAATGGGCGCCGACCACACCCGTCCCGCTCCGTCCGCCCCACCGGGGGTGCGGCGGATCCTCGTCGCGACGGTGCTCCCGCTGTTCGTCGTCACGGTGATCGCCGCCCTGGTGCTGTGGCCGCGCGACTCGCGGCCGGCCGACGGAGGTGCCGAGCCGGCGCGCCACCACGGCACGGTGACCCGGGTGGTGACCGAACCCTGCCCACCGACACCGGAGGCGCCCGGCGCGGCCGAGGGCCCGTGCGGGACCGTGACGGTCAAGGTCGAGCAGGGCCCGGACAGCGGCCAGCAGGTGGAGACCCCGATGCCCGCCGGCCCGGGCGCGCCCACCGTGGCGGTGGGTGACGAGGTGGTGCTGGTCCAGCTCGCCGACCCGGCCGACCCCACCGCCACCAGCTATCAGATCGCCGAACACCAGCGGGGCAAGCCCATGGTGTGGCTGGTGGCGCTCTTCGCGGCGGCGATCGTGGCGTTCGGCCGGCTGCGCGGACTGGCCGCGCTGGCCGGGCTGGCCGCCAGCTTCGCCATCCTGCTGGCCTTCGTCGTACCCGGCATCGCGGCGGGCGGCTCGCCGCTGCTGATCGCGATCACCGGCTCGGCGCTGATCATGTTCGTGGTGCTGTACCTGACCCACGGGATCACCGCGCAGACCTCGGTGGCGGTCCTCGGCACGCTCGGCAGCCTGGTGCTGACCGGACTGCTCGGCAGCCTGGCCACCGCCGCCACCCACCTGACCGGGTTCGGCAGCGAGGAGGCCACCACGCTGTCGATGTACCAGCACGACGTCGACCTGCACGGGCTGCTGCTGGCCGGCATCATCATCGGCTCGCTCGGCGTGCTCGACGACGTCACCGTCACTCAGGCCGCCACCGTCACCGAGCTGGCGCACGCCAACCCCGGACTGTCCCGGACGCAGCTCTACCGGGCCGCCACCCGGGTCGGCCGGGCGCACATCGCCTCCACGGTGAACACCATCGTGCTCGCGTACGCGGGCGCCTCGCTGCCGCTGCTGCTCCTGCTCACCGCCGACAGCCGGCCGGTGAGCCAGATCCTCACCAGCGAGTTCCTGGCCCAGGAGATCGTCCGCAGCGCGGTGGCGACGCTCGGCCTGGTCGCCGCCGTACCGCTGACCACCGCGCTGGCCGCGCTGGTCGCCACCGCCGGTCGCGGCCCGGCCGATGACCCGGCCCGGGATGCCGGACCGGCACCCAGGCCCCGCCCCTCCGCCGACCGGGACGCGGCGCTCGAGGCGCTGAGCGCGTCGCGTCCCGGCGGACCGTCCACCCCGGCCCCCGCACGGTGGCCCGACCCGGAAAGGAGCACGGACACCGCATGGTGACACTCCGCTGCGTGACCGACGCCGACGCGGAACCTGACGAACGCGTCACTCGTCACGCATCGCTACGACGAAATAACGGTTTTAGTCGGGTTCTGGACGTAGATCCCCGGTACGACTCTCGGGTAACCTCGCTGCCGGTCACCGCCGAAGGCGCGCAGCGGCGCCTGCGGTGCCGCCGCCCAATCGCCGCGAGGCGAACCGGGGAACCAGGTACATGGGGTGAATCCGCGCGAGCGGTAGGGGCCACTTCCGTCCCGAACCCGTCAGCTAACCCGGTCGGCGGTCGACGGAAGGGAACACTGTGACGGCACCCCTGCGCCGCTGGTTGACTCCGGTGGTGGCCGTGTTCGCCGCTCTGGCCATCCTCGGCGGCCCGACAGCCGCGATCGCCGCACCCTCGACCCCCACCCCCTCGGGGCACGAGGAGGACGACGAGCCCAAGCTGCTCACCGACGTCATCGAGCTGCGCAACCGCGAGTACTCGAAGGCCAAGACGCAGCTGGAGAAGTCCAAGAAGCGCCAGCAGCAGCTCGCGCTGGAGGTGCGGCGCGCGCAGGACGAGCTGGCGGCGTTGCAGCCGACGGTCTCGCAGATCGCGGCGCAGTCGTACCGGACCGGCCGGATCGGCGCGGTGGCGATGCTGCTGGAGAGCGACGCCCCGGACTCGTTCGTCCGGCGCGCGGCCGCCCTGGACGAGCTGAACATGGTCAACGCGCAGAAGCTGGCCAAGGTCACCGCCGCCAAGAACCGCGCGGAGCAGGCCAAGCTGGCGCTGGACGCCGAGGTGCGCGAGCAGCAGAAGCTCACCAACGACATGGCCCGGGAAAGCCGGGAGGCGGAGAAGGCCCTCCAACTGGTCGGCGGCCGGGGCTTCACCGGCGGCCTGGTCGACGCGACCTCGCCGGTCGCCCGGATCGGCCCCGGCCGGTTGCCCGACGGCAGCTGGCGGCCCGAGTCGCGTACCGAGGACGACCCGACCACCTCCGGCACCATCACGCCGCGCACCCTGCACGCGTACAAGGAGGTCCGGCGGGCCGGCTTCAACCGCTTCGCGGGCTGCTACCGGCCGGGTGGGCCGTGGGAGCACCCGAAGGGCAAGGCCTGCGACTGGTCGTTGCAGCGGAGCGGCTTCGCACCCTGGCACAACAACGACACCCGGATGTACGGCAACAACGTCGCCGCGTTCCTGATCCGCAACGCCGACCGGCTCGGCATCTACTACGTGATCTGGAACCGGCAGATCTGGTTCCCGGCCACCGGGTGGAAGTCGTACAGCGGACCGTCGAACCACACCGACCACGTGCACATGTCGATGCTCTAGCGCGCGACGTGTACGGAACGAGGGCCGCCCCCCGGTGGGGGCGGCCCTCGTCGCGTACGACAGGGGTTTCAGCCGGCGACGGCGGTCGCCCGATCGCCGGCCTGGGCCGGCACGACGCTCGGCACCGCGGCCACCGTCTGCACCTCACCGGCGGCGAGCCGGTACGACATCCCGACCACCGCGCACCGCCCGTCGGCGACCGCGGCGGCCAGCACGGCGGAGTTGGCCAGCAGCGCCTCGACGGTGTGCGCGATGTGGATGTCGACGATCCCGTCGACGTCGTCGACGCCCTGCTCGGCGGCCCGTCGGAGGCTGGGCGCCACCGCGTCCACCACCGCCCCCAGGTGCCCGTCCGGCGGTGTGCCGGTCCGCGCGGCGTCCCGGGCGGCCTGCACCGCCCCGCAGGAGTCGTGGCCGAGCACCACCACCAGCGGGGTGCCCAGGACACTCACCGCGTACTCGACGCTGCCGAGCACCTCGGGGCCGGCGGTGTGCCCGGCGGTACGGACCACGAAGAGGTCACCCAGGCCCCGGTCGAAGATGATCTCGGCGGCGAGGCGGGAGTCGGAGCAGCCGACGATCACCGCGAACGGGTGCTGGCCGTCGGCGACCGCCGTCCGGTGCAGTGAGTCCTGGTTGGGGTGGCGGGGCGCGCCCGTCACGAAGCGCCGGTTGCCGGCTTGCAGCTCGGCGAGCGCCTGCGTCGGATCGGTCAGGGTCATTGCCTCACCTCGGTCCCTCGCGAGATCGACCTGGTCACACCCGGCCGGCGACGGAGGCGGCCTCGCCGCCCACCGTCACACGCAGCAGAAGGTACGTCAAGGTTTACGTGATACGGATTTCATACTTTGGGCCGGCACCGGCGTGATGTTTCGCCGCGGTGTCCCACGTGCCGGCGGCCGGGAACAGTTGCGGGGGGAGCCAGGGCGGAAAAGCCGATGGACTGGCCATACCATGACGGGCATGGCGACGACTGCGCAGAACGGGAGCACCCGGAACTGGACGTTCCTCACCAACCACGCGCACGTGCTGCTCGCCATCGCCCGCAACCCCACCGCCCGGCTGCGGGACGTCGCCGACGAGGTCGGGGTGACCGAGCGCGCCGCGCAGGCGATCGTCGCCGACCTGGAGGCCGGCGGCTACCTCCACCGCACCCGGGTGGGCCGGCGCAACGAGTACACGGTCAACCCGCGCGGCCACTTCCGGCACCCGGCCGAGTCCGACCGTCAGGTGGGTGACCTGCTCGCCCTCTTCACCGGCGAGCGCGCCGAGTCCAGCTCCTGACGACCGCTCCCAGCGCTCCGCGCCGACCGCGCGGCACTCGCCGTCCCGCCCCGGCGTCGGTCCGGTCGACCACGGCCCGACCACGGGCCCGACCGACCGCCGGCCTGCCCGGACGTCGGTCCTGTCGACCACAGCGCGACCGCGGCCCCGTCCGGTTGCCTCGTCGGTGGGCAAGGTCGGGCGCGGGGCGCCTGGAGGTCGGACCGCCCGTCGCCCCGTCCCGGGCGCGGCGGCGGTAATCTCAGCGCGTGCGCGAGAGCTTCCGGCCGACTGGGACGGCGCTGACCGAGACCTCCGGGCGTCCATCCCGGACCGTCCTCGGTGGAGTGGTGGCGGCCCTGCTCGCCTCGCTCGTGGTGCCGCCGGCACCGGCCGTGGCGGCCCCGAACTGCCCCGGCCCGGCCGGCGGGGTCGCCCCCGCCGAGACACCGTGGGCGCTGCGCCGGCTCGACCCGGCGTCGGCGTGGCGGATCACCCGGGGTGAGCGGGTCACCGTGGCGGTCATCGACTCCGGCGTCTCCCCCAGCCATCCGCTGCTCAAGGGGCAGGTGCGCGAGGGCCGCGACTTCAACGGCCTGCCGTCCATGCAGGGCCGGTGCGACCTGGCCGGCCACGGCACCATCGTCGCCGGGATCATCGCCGGGCGGGACGACACCGGAGCCCCGTACAGCGGCATCGCGCCCGCGGCCCGGATCCTGCCGGTCCGGGTCCTGCCCGACACCCAGCGCACCAGCGACCCCGGCCTGCCCGTGCAGATCGCCAACGCGATCCGCTGGTCGGCCGACCAGGACGTCCAGGTGATCAACCTGTCACTGGTCACGGTGGACCACCCGGAACTCGCCCGCGCCGTCGACTACGCGCTCGGCAAGGGTGTCGTGGTGGTGGCCGCCGCCGGCAACCGGCAGCAGGAGCAGCAGGACCTGCCGGCGTACCCGGCCGCGTACCCGGGGGTCATCGCGGTCGCCGGGGTCGACCGGGAGGGCGGTCACGTCGGCAGCTCGGTCAGCGGCAACTACGTGGACATCGCCGCGCCCGGGCTGGACATCGTCGGCCCCGCCCCGGGCGGCCAGGGCTACCTCGCCGAGCCGCAGGGCGGCACCAGCTTCGCCGCCGCGTACGTCTCGGGCGCGGCGGCGCTGATCCGCGCCGCCCGGCCCGACCTCACTCCGGAACAGGTCGCCTACCGGCTCACCCGCACCGCCGACAACCCGCCCGAGGGGCACAACCCCGAGCTCGGGTACGGGGTGGTGAACCCGTACCGGTCGCTGACCAGCCTGCTCGGCACCCGGACCGATCCCCCGGTCGGGGCCATGCCGCCACCCGGTGCGGCGGAGGACCCGATGGGCTGGCAGCGCACCGTGGCGCTCTGGGTCGCCGGTGCCGCAGGAGTGCTCGCCCTGGCGCTGCTGGCGGCCCGACCGATCGTGGCCCTGGGCCGCCGACGGAAGTGGCGGCCCGGCCGCCGCGCGGAGACCGCCGACGCCTGACCGACCGCCGACGCGCTCCCCCACGAACGGCGGAGCAGCCCGAACGGCGGAGCGCCCTCACGAACGGCGGAGCGCCCGACCGGCACTGCACCCCCAAGAACGGCGGAGCGCCCCACGAACGGCGGAGCGCTCCCCGAACGGCACTGCGCCCCCACGAAAGGCACTGCGCCCCCACGAGCGGCGGAGCGCCGCCCACGTGACCGTGGACGGCGCTCCCTGTCGACGCTCAGCGCAGGATGCCGGGCGCGGCACCGCCGTCCGCGCCCCAGACGTCCTCGTCCTCCTCCAGCCAGGTGTTGCGGGGAGCCTCCTCCTCGCCATAGCCGGCGCCGTGGCCGCCGCCCATGCCGGCCATGCCGCCCTTGGCCCCGGCACCGCCCCGGACGCCGCCGGCCGCGCCCTTGCCGGCGCCGCCACGACCGGCCGCACCGCCCATGCCGCCGGCCATTCCGCCCATGCCGCCGCCGAGCCGGCCCGCACCGCGGCCCGCGCCCCGGCCGGCACCCGCACCGCCCGCGCCGCCCATCATCCCGGGCATGCCGGTGCTCACCGCCTTGCCGAGGGAGCCGCCGCCGGGGATCATGCCACCGGCGCCGCCGAGGCCGCTGCCACCGCCGAGACCGCCACCGGAGCCGAGGCCGGTGGTGCTGGGCAGTCCACCGCCACCCGCGCCGGGCAGGGTGCCGACGCCGCCGCCGGCACCGGCCAGACCGCTGCCGTACTCGTCGCCGAGGCTGCCGGTGCCGCCGCCGCCGTAGCCGCCGGTGCCGGAGGAGAGCTCGGGGTGGGCGCCGGAGCCGATGCTCGGACCGCCCGAGCCGAGGCCGGGGGGCGAGCCGACGCCGCCCAGGGAGGGGCTGCCGCCGATGCCCCCGGTGGAGGGCGCCCCGCCGATGTCCGGCACGCCACCACCACCACCGCCGCCACCCCCGCCGAGGTCCGGCCGTTCGACGGTGTCGCTGAGCCTGGGTTGGTCGTTGCCGGTCGGCACGTCGAGACTCTCGTCGATCGTCAGGTAGTGGCCGCTGACCTTCTCGTAGACCCCCTGGGCGTCGTCGGTCTTGTCGTTGAACCAGTCGACCATCGAGCTGATCGGGTCGGCCAGGCCGAGGAAGTCCGGCTTGACCTTCATCTCGAAGAACCCGGCGCTGATCGTGATCCGGGCGTTGCGGGCCTCCAGCACGTCGTTGATGCAGCTCGCCGGGACCGGGAACTCGGCCTGCGCGGCGCTCAGCTTGTCCGCGGCGTCCTTCAGCGAGTGCACGATGCCGCCCCGGCTCTCGGCGTCCGCGACCACCTCGCCGGTGGCCTTCGCGAGCCCCTCGATGTGGGTCTTGAACGCCTCGTACGCCGGCCCCTTCCAGGTCTCGCCGAGGTCCTTGACGTTGGTTTCGAGGTTCTGCTTGACCGTGTTCAGGTTCTTCAGCAGCTGCTCCCAGCCGAAGGCGGCGCTGGTGACGTCACCGGGCCTGCCGTCGATGACGATCTGCTGGCACATCTCTTCCCAACTCGGCATCTGCCGCCTCCCCCGACTCAGTTCTTCCCGGCGCGGCTGGACGCGCTGTTGATGGCGTTCTGCATCTGGTTGGCGTTCATCCGGTTGCGCTCATCGGCCGTGTCGTAGTTCTCCTTGACCTTCCGGAGCGCGTTGGCGGCCTTCCAGAGCTCACGGGCGAGCTCCCGCAGCCTGGTCTGGGTGCTGTCATAGAGACCGGCGTGCTTGGCGGCGAGGGCGTTGGCCCGCTCGAAGCCGCCGAGCGGACTCTTCTCACCGCCCCCGCCCACCGCCGCCGCCCCGGTGGCGTTGCCCATCCACTTCCGGATGTCCTCTTCCATCTTGTAGGACTGCTGGTTGAGGAACTCGGCGTGGTCGTCGAGCCACGTGATGGCCTTGTCGAGGGTCGAGGCGTCCCACTCGGTCTTGGCGCCCGCGCCGCCCGGGGCGGGCGTCAGGTGCGCCGGTCGGTGGGCCTTGTTGACGTTGTCCAGCGAGACGCCGTCGTAGTAGACGAACGGCGTGATGGTGGGTGCCACCGGGACGTTGGGCGTGTCGATCTCGACCCTGTCCGACTGCTGCGTCCTGTCGTCCGTCATCGGTTCCTCCCCGTCGCCGATCAGACTTTCTGGCTTACTGGTGGTGCACGCCGGAGCCCGGCGGGGCCGGCGGCGGTGGGGGCGTCGCCCCCGGGTGCGGCCACGGGGCAACGTGGGGTGCCGCACCGGGCGGACCGTAGGCACCCGGCGGCACCTGGCCGGGCACGCCGTGCGGGGCTGCGGGCGGGTACGGGCCACGGGCGCCCGGGACGGTGCCCGGCGCCACGGCGTGGCCAGCGGGAACGGGATGGCCGGACGGCGGCGGGAAGCCGGGACCGGCCGGCGGGGCGGCCGGGCGGCGGCGGGATCGGCGCACCAGCACGATCACCAGGATCGCCACCGCGATCGGCACCAGCAGGCAGAGCGCGCCCTGGATCAGCGCACCGGTGCCGTTCTTCACGCCGAACGACACGATCGGGCCGTCGTCCTTCGACCGCTCCGGCAGGGGTTGCGACCCGTTCTCGGCGTCACCTCCGGCGGGCGCGCCGGCCAGCAGCGGGTTGCTCGACACGTTCGGCACCGAGCGGGTCAGCGCCGCCACCGGGTCCACCGCCCCGAACCCGTACTCGTCGTCCCGGCCGGCGGGGCCGCGGTCCTGGGCGGTGCGGATGAGCCGGTTCACCACGTTGGCCACGTCCAGGTCCGGGTACCTCGCCCGGACCAGCGCCGCCACCCCGGAGACGATCGCGCCCGACTCGCTGGTGCCGCTGCTGACGCCGTAGCCGTTGTCGGACACCGAGGTGGGCAGCGGTCCGATGACTTCTTCCTGCGGCGCGGCCAGCACGGACTCCGGGCCCCGCACGCTGTCTCCGAAGAACGAGCCGTTCCTGCCCAGCCCGGTCACCGCGATCACTCCGGGGATGTCCGCCGGCGAGGCGACGCCGACGTAGCCCTGGTGGACGTTGCCGGCGGAGGCGACGACCACGACGTTCTTCTCGAGGGCGTACCCGACGGCCGCGACCTCTTCCGGCTTCGCGGCTTCCTTGGTGCCCATCGAAATGTTGATCACATCGGCGCCGTGGTCCACCGCCCAGCGGATGCCCTTCGCGATGTCATCGGCCTGGAGCCGGGTACCGATGGAGATGGGCAGGATCCTGGCCTCGGGAGCGATGCCGAGTTGGCGCATCTTCCCCCCGCCACGCCCGGCGATGATGCCCGCCATGGCCGTGCCGTGCGCGATGTCGTCGTCGGTGCCCCAGCCCTTCGCGGACCCGTCCGCGCCGGTGGCGTAGCCGGGGAGAACCTGGCCGCGCAGGTCGGGGACCTCGGGTTCGACCCCGGTGTCGAGGACGGCGACGACCACGCCGCGCCCCTTGGTGACCTTGTGGGCCTGCGGGATCTTCAGCGCGTCGAGGTACCACTGGAGGCCGCGTACCGTGTCGGCGGCGCGGGCCGGGGCCGGCGCTGCCAGTGGAACCGTTCCGGCGGCGACCGCCAGGGCCAGCGCGGCCATAATGGACCGCAGCACCGGCCGGAGACTCTTCCGCGTACGCATGACACTCCCAGGACCTCGACGACTCGCAACGCAGTGCGGCTCCGGTCCGGTCGAGCCGGACCGGAGCCGCGACGGGGCGATTATCTCAGCCCCACACCTTGGAGTTGCTCATCTCGGTGGAGACGTAGTTCTCGCGCGCCACGCCGACCGCACCGCCGATCTCGTTCAGGACGCGGTTGATGTCGCGCACAGCGGTGTCCCACTGCGCCTGGTGCTGCTCGTAGGCGGCCCGGTCCTGGCCGTCCCACTGGAGCTTCGACAGCATCGACCGCAGCGTGTCCAGCTTCTCGTCGATGGTCTTCGAGATGGACTGCATCTGCTGGTTGGCGCTCTCGAGAACTGCGTAGTCAACCTTGATGCTCATGATTTCCTCCCCTGCTCTTCTCGGCGGATCACGGGTTGAGAGCAGAGTGGAACTTGTCCAGCATCTGCTGCTGCTCTTCGTCGTTGACCTGGTGCGTCGTACCCGACTTGTCGAGCAGGTCAGCGATGTTGTCCATCGCCGTCAGCAGCTTGACCGTGTCCTCGTTCCAGCGGTTCATCAGCGACTGGAAGCCAGTGGACGCCTGTCCCTTCCAGGCGATGGCCAGGTCGTCGACCACGTTCCACAGCTTCTTCAGCTCGCCGTCGACCTCGCTGCGCGTGGACCGCACGTCACTCGCGGCGGTATGCAGAGTCGCTGCTTCGACCTCGAACGCCATGCTTCACACCCTTCCGTCATGTTGTGGCGGCGGAATCTGCCGCGCCCTCCCCGCGGCAAGGCCAACACCCCACCGACGGACACTCCGTAGGAGACGGTAGCCCACCGTGTCCAGCGCGCGCAGCCCTGCCCGGGCGGGATACCGCACACACCATGACTCATTGTGGACGGACCGCTCGCCCCCCGTCGAGCCCTTCCCACCTATCGACCGACGTGTTTGCCCTGTCGAGTGACCGGATCGAGGCCGGTCATCCCGCTCACACCGGCTCGACCCAGGCGGTCTGGATCAGCTGCTGACCGTCCCGGCGGCGGACCAGGGTGCCCCGGCCCGGCGGCTGCGGGCTCGGCCGCAGCGTGCCGAAGACCGCCCCCTCCTCGCGGTTGCCCGACATCAGCAGGCCCGGCGAGTCCAGCTCGCGCAGGCGTTGCAGCACCGGCTCGTAGAGGGCCCGGGCGATGCCGCCGACCCGACGGGTGATGATCAGGTGCAGGCCGATGTCGCGGGCCTGCGGCAGCAGCTCGTGCAGCGCGCTGAGCGGATTGCTGCCGCCCGAGGCGACCAGGTCGTAGTCGTCGACCAGGACGTAGAGGTCCGGCCCCTTCCACCAGCTGCGGTCGCGCAGCTGCGCGGTGGTGACGTCCGGCCCGGGCAGCCGGTTCTGCAGGGCGCTGCGGATCGACCCGAGGCCCTGGCTGAACACCTGGTTGGACGGCGCGTAGTCGAGCAGGTGGTCGCCCTCGACCGCGCCGAGCAGGCCGCGCCGGTAGTCGGCGATCACGATCCGCGCCTGCGCCGGGGTGTACCGCTCGGTGATGCCCCGGGCGATCAACCGCAGCACGTTGGTCTTGCCGCACTCGGCGTCGCCGAAGACCGTGAGGTGCGGCTCGTTCGCCAGGTCGAGGTGGACCGGCGCGAGTGCCGACTCGTTGACGCCGATCGGCAGGCCGGGCGCCGACCGGTCGGCGACCCGGACCAGCTCGGTGAAGGGCAGCTTGCGCGGCAGCAGCCGCACCTTGGGCGCCGGGGCGCCGGGCCAGGCGTCCGCGACGTGCCGGGCCAGCTTGGCCGACGCCTCGGTCAGGTCCTCGATGTCGCGGCGGTTGTCGATCCGGGAGACCGCGGTGAGGAAGTGCAGCTTGTCCCGGGTGAGGCCGCGCCCCGGCGCGCCGGTCGGCACGTTCGCCGCGGCCCGCCGGTCGATCTCCGACTCGTTGGCGTCGCCCAGGCGCAGCTCCAGCTTGGTGCCGAGCAGGTCCCGCATGTTGATCCGGATCTCCGCCCAGCGGACCGCGGTCAGCACCACGTGCACGCCGAAGCCCAGGCCACGGTTGGCCAGGTTGGTGATCGTCTGCTCCAGCTCCTCGTACTCCTGGCGCAGCGTGTTCCAGCCGTCCACCACCAGGAAGACGTCGCCGAACGGGTCGTCGGCGAACTCGCCGGCCGCCCGACGCCGGCGGTAGCTGGCGACCGAGTCGATGCCGTGCTGGGCGAAGCGGGTCTCCCGGTCGTCCAGGATCGCCACCACCTCGGCCACCGTGCGGCGCACCGCCTCGGTGTCCCGGCGGCCGGCCACCCCGGCGACGTGCGGCAACCCGTCCAGGCTGCGCAGCGCCCCACCGCCGAAGTCGAGGCAGAAGAACTGCGCCTCGCGCGGGGTGTGGGTGAGCGCCAGCGAGGCGATCATCGAGCGGAGCAGGGTGCTCTTGCCGCTGAGCGAGGCGCCCACGATGACCACGTTGCCGCCCGCGCCGGCCAGCTCCACCAGCATCGGGTCGCGCCGCTGCTCGTACGGGCGGTCGACCACCCCGACCGGGACGGTGAGCTGCCCCCGGCCCGGCCAGGTCGCGGTGCAGAGCCCGAAGGTCGAGTGCACGGCCAGCGGCGGCAGCAGCTCGGACAGGCTCGGCGGCTCGGACAGCGGCGGCAGCCACACCTGGTGCGCCGGAGTGCCCCGGCCCTTGAGCCGCTCGATGAGCACGTCCAGCATCGCCACGGCCTTGCCGTCGGCCGGCTTCTCCTCGGCCGGGGCCACCTCGACCGGCGCCTGCGGGACCTGCACCGGCACGAAGTTCACCCCGTACGGCACGATCCGGCGCTGCACCAGAGCCGGGGACGAGCGCTGGCCCTCCCCCGGCACCCGGTACGGCCCGGACACGTACGCCGCCCGGAACCGCAGCATGGTGCTGGTGTCGGTCTTCAGGTAGCCGTGGCCGGGCGCGTTCGGCAGCTCGTACGCGTCGGGCACGCCGAGCACGATCCGGCTCTCCACCGCCGAGAAGGTCCGCAGACCGATCCGGTACGACAGGTGCGTGTCCAACCCCCGCAGCTTGCCCTCCTCCAACCGCTGGGAGGCCAGCAGCAGGTGCACGCCGAGCGACCGGCCCAGCCGGCCGATCATCACGAAGAGGTCGATGAAGTCCGGCTTGGCGGCGAGCAGCTCACTGAACTCGTCGCAGATGATGAGCAGGCTCGGCATCGGGGCGAGCGGCTCACCGGCGGCCCGGGCCTTCTCGTAGTCGAACCGGGAGACGTAGTTGCCGGCGGCCCGCAGCACCTCCTGCCGGCGGGTCATCTCACCGGCGAGCGCGTCGCGCATCCGGTCGACCAGCGGCAGCTCGTCGGCCAGGTTGGTGATCACGGCGCTGGTGTGCGGCAACGCCTCCAGCGACGCGAACGTCGCGCCACCCTTGAAGTCGACCAGGACGAAGTTGAGCTCCTCGGACGAGTGGGTCACCGCCAGCGCGCCGACGATCGTGCGCAGCAGCTCGCTCTTGCCGGAGCCGGTCGCCCCGATCACCAGGCCGTGCGGGCCCATGCCCTCGTGCGCGGACTCCTTGAAGTCCAGCTCGACGACGTTGCCGTCCGGGCCCACGCCGAGCGGGATGCGCAGCCGGTCGCGGTGGCTGCGCGGCCGCCAGGTCTGCTGCACGTCGACCGCCGCCGCGTCGCCGACGCCGAGCAGGTCGGGCAGCTCCATGCTGCGGGCCAGCGGCTCGTCCGAGGTGGTCTGCTGCTGGGACAGCCGGTACGGCGCGATCTGCCGGCCCAGGCCCTCGGCGGCCTCGGCGCTGAGCCGGTCCGGCGTGCCGAGCCGGGAGCTGGAGGCGCCCCGGACCAGCTCCAGCGAGCTGCCGTCACCGGCGTCCAGGCAGAGCAGCCAGCGGCCGGCGTCGCGCGGGATGGTGCCGGACAGGTCGATGGTGGTGGCGCCGAGCAGGCCCGGCCCCATCAGTTGGCAGGTCGCCGACACCTCGCCGCCGTCGATCACCACCACCACGTGCGGGGCGCTGGTCAGCGGCTTGGCCTCCGGGGCGAAGCGGGGCCGCCCGGCCAGTTCGTCGGCGAGCGACTCCTCGGCCTCGGCCAGGCTGGCGAAGACCAGCCGGCGGGCGCCGGCGGCGTCGGTCCGCGCGCTGTGGTGGGCGTGCGGCAGCCACTTGACCCAGTCCCACACCTGCTGCCGGTCGGGCGCGGCGACCACCGCGAGGATCAGGTCGTCGGGAGCGTGGAAGGTGGCCAGCTGGGCCAGCGCCGCCCGGGTCAGGTCCAGCACCGGCGCGCGGTCGCCGCGCAGCACGATCCGGCTGAACGCCCGCAGGGAGAGCGCGGTGGGCAGCTCGGGCACGCTGGAGTGGGCCCGGACGAACCGGCGCAGCGCGATCGCGCTCATCGGCTCCAGGTCCTCCACCGGCTTGGTCTCCGGCGGGACGATCTCCACGGCGAGGCGCTGCGGGCCGGTGGCGATCCGGGCCTCGCCGAAGTCGTCCTCGGTGATCCGCCGTTCCCACATCCGCCGGGACGCGGCGATCGACCAGAGCGCGTCCGGCTCCGGATGCCGCCAGGTCATCGCGGCCCGCTGCTGCTCGGCTGCGCGCCGGGTGCGCTTACGCATCTGGGCCAGGTAGCGCATGTAGTCGCGCCGCTCGGCGTTCAGCTCGGCCTTGTCGTTGCCGCCGTTGCCGAGCGAGCCGATCGCCATGCCCAACATGGACACCCCGAAAAGGCCACCGGCGACGTACGTCATCATGCCGCCGCCCCGACCGGCGTAGAGGAACGCCATGGCGCCGACCCCACACACCATCGGCAGGATCATCAACAGCTGGCCCATGCCTCGGGGCGTCTGTTCGGGCAGCTCCGGAGGGGACTCCAGCAGCACCTCGCCGCGCGGCAGCGCGGGCCCCGGTTGACGCGGAAGCCGGCGGAACACCACCGTGCTCACGGCTGTCTCCTCCCCAGAAGCGGCCCTGATGCAGTTTCGCGACCGACCTGAGTCGTCGGGTGGGCATCGTACGTGCCCGCCATCGTAGGTAATCTCCCGTGGGCGTCGTGGACCCACGGGGGCGAGGCCGCCGGCCGAGGTGGATCTGAGAGAGCACGAGGAGGCCACAGTGGCGACGAAGTCGGCGACCGGCGGGTTGAGCCGGATCACCATCGTGGCACCCCGGACGAGGATGGATCTGGCACTGCCGTCCGACGTGCCCCTGGCTGACCTGCTGCCCACCCTGCTCCGATACGCCGGCGAGGACCTCGCCGACGAGGGCGTACGGCACGGTGGCTGGAGCCTGGCCCGGCTCGGCGGCCAGCCGCTCGACGGTGGCCGTACCGCCGCGCAGCTCGGGGTCCGCGACGGCGAGGTGCTCTACTTCAACCCGCGCGCGGCGGCCGCCCCGGAGATCGTCTTCGACGACGTGGTGGACGCGGTCGCGACGGCGACCAACCAGCGCCCGGGCACCTGGCAGGTCGGCACCACCCGCACGTTCTCGGTGCTGATGGCGGCGGTGGCGCTGGGGGTCGGCGCGGTCGTCACGCTGCTGGCCGGCCCGCCGCAGCTGCCGGGCGCGGTGGCCGCCCTGCTGATGGCGGTGATGCTGGTGGTGGGCGCGGCGGTGCTGTCCCGGGCGGCCGGTGACAGCCGGACCGGCTCGGTGCTCGCCATGGCCGGCCTCGGCTACGCCGCCGTGGGTGGCCTGCTGGTGCTGGCCGGCGACCGGACGCTGACCGAGCTGGCGAGTCCGCACGTGCTGCTGGCCGGTACCGCCGTGGTGCTCTTCGCCGCGGTCGCCGCGCTGGCGGTCGGCGACCGGATGCCGCTGTTCTTCGGGGCCGTCGCGGTCGGCGCGGCGGTGGCACTCGGTGCGCTGCTCTCGCTGGCCTTCGGCATCGGCGCGGCGGCCGCCGCCGCGATCGTCGCCACCGTCGCGTTCGCGACGCTGCCGGCGCTGCCGATGGCCGCCTACCGGCTGGCCCGGCTGCCCGTGCCGTCCATCCCCACCGGCCCGGACGACCTGAAGACCGACACCGAGACGGTCGACGGCCGCCGGGTGCTGCGGCTCAGCGAGCGCGCCGACGCGTTCCTCACCGGGCTGCTGTGGACGGTGTCGCTGCTCGTGCTGGGCAGCCAGGTGGTGCTCGCCGGCAACGGCCGGCTGCCGGCGGTGCTGCTCTGCCTGGTGCTGGCGCTGCTGTCGCTGCTGCGGGCCCGGCCGTTCATCGGGCGCGCCCAGCGCACCCCGGTGCTCGTCACCGGGACCGCCGGGCTGGCGCTGACCGCGGCGGCCACCTTCGCCGGCGGCTCGCTGGTGACCCGGCTCGGGCTGGTCCTCGGCGGCCTGTTGCTGACCGCGGTGGTCAGCCTGATCTACGGCCTGAGCGTGGCGGGCAAGCCGATCTCGCCGGTCTGGGGCCGGACCCTGGACATCGTCGAGATCCTGCTGATCGTCTCGCTGGTGCCGCTGGCGTTCTGGGTGTGCGGGCTCTACGGCTGGATCGTCAATCTCCGACCCTGAACGTGCCGGCCGCGGTGGCGACCGGCGTGGTGGCGTAGACCCCGGGCCCGTGCTGGCCGTCCAGCGGCCCGGCCGGGATGCCGCACCGGCGGGCCATGTCGCGGACTACCTTGACCAGCGCCTCGACGTGGCCGTCCTGGGCGGCGACGCGCAGCAGGGGCGGCACCGGCCGCCCGCCCGGCACCACCACCGCCGCCACCGTGTGCGACGGGGCCGAGGTGGAGGTGATCGCATCCACCAGGGTGCCCAGCGACGCCGCCGGCCGCTTGCGCAGGGTCAGGCAGAGCTGCGTCCAGCCGCCGCCGCGCAGGCCCGTCCAGGTCTCGGCGGGCGCCGCCGGGGCGAGGTCGAGGCCCGCCGCGGAGACCACCGCGGCCCGTAGCTCGTCCCGGCCGAGCACCCGGTGGCTCAGCCCGGCCGCGTTCAGCGCCTTGCCCAGCCGCCCGACGCCGGCCGCGACCGTGCGATGCACGCCGCGCATCCCGCCGCCGCGGGTCACCGTCTCGGTCCGGGCGTCCCGCACGGACAGGCGCAGCGCCACCCAGACCGTCCGGTGGGCGGCCGGTGGCGCGCCCGGCGCCGGGTACCAGACCAGGGTGTGCGACACCACCTGGGTGAGGGTGACCGGGCCGGCGAAGTCGGTGAGCACCTGGAGGGCACGGTCCACCACGGACGCCTCGATCGAACCGGCCGGCGCGCCGGGCCGCCCGGTCAGCGCCACCGCGGCGAACCAGCCGCGCCCGTCCTGGCCGATGCCGAGCCGGGTACCCCGCTCGGTGAGTTCGATCACGTTGAGTTCGGGGGTGAGCGCCGCCAGCCGGGGATCGACCACGGCACCCTGGGCGACCGCCTCCCGGGCCTGCTCGCGGCGGCGCCCCAACCGGCGGCGCAGCAGCAGGTCCTCGTACCACCAGCGGCCGCCGCGCCGGCCGAACGCCGCCGCCGTCGCGAACAGGGCCAGGCCGCCGACCACACCGACCACCCAGCCGGGCCCGCCCAACGCGGCCCAGACGGCGAGCGCGCAGAGTTCCAGCACGACGAGCTGACCGACGGCGACCGGCCCGATCCGGCCGCGTCCGCGCCGGTCGGCCGGCACCACCGGCCGGTCGGCCACGGCGTCGGGGGCGGCGGGGGTACGACCGGGTGGCGCCTGGAGCTGCGTCATCGGTGAGCGTCCCTTCTGGACATCATGGGCATCCGGCGGGGCGGTGCGGTGCCGGAGGACGGGCGGGGGTCCCGATGACCCGCCCGTGGCCCCTTATCGTAGGGAAGCCCGCGGCGGAGTTCGGACCTGATCGTCGCGGACCCACCCCCGCCGGAGGTCAAACATGCGGACCCGCCGCGATCAGGTGCAGGCGTACCGCTTCGTCACCCGCCGCATCGTCTCCGCGCTGCTCTCCGGCGATCCCGAGACCACCAACCTGCCGATGCGGCGGCTGGGCATGGCCGTGATCGGCAGCGTGCTCACCGCCGCGATCGTGCTCGGCGGGGCCGGCGCGTACGGCCAGTTCACCGGGAACACGGCGCCACTGGAGGCGAACACGCTGGTCATCGAGCGGGAGACCGGCGCGACGTACGTCTTCGCCGACGGGGTGCTGCACCCGACGTTGAACTACGCCTCGGCGCGGCTGATCCTCAACGAGGCCGACCCGCCGACCCGGACGATGTCGCGCGCGTCGATCGAGGACCGGCCCCGGGGTCGTACCGTCGGCATCGTCGGCGCTCCCGACGCCTTGCCGGACCGCACGTCGCTGGTCGGCCTCCCCTGGTCGGTCTGCGATGTGCCCGACCCGGGCGACTCCCGCCGGTCGACCACCCGGGTGGTGATCGACCGGCCGCTGACCGGCGGCACGCCGCTGGCCGACCGGGCGGTGCTGGTCCGGGGTGACGGGCAGCGCTTCCTGCTCACCGGCGGCTCCCGGCTCCAGATCGTCGGCGGGGACCCGGCGCTGGCCGCGCTGCGGATGGCCAACGCCACCGCGCTCGACGTCGGCGCGCAGCTGCTCAACGCGGTCCCGGCCGGGCCGGCGCTACGGGAGCTGGGCATCGACGGCGACGGCACGCCGAGCAGCCGGTCGGTCGGGGGCCGCCCGGCCCGGATCGGCCAGGTGTTCCGGGCCGCCGGCGAGCACTACGTGCTGACCCGCGACGGCCTGGTCTCCATCGGCGAGGTGAGCGCCCTGCTGTTGCAGAGCGACGGCGGTCAGGTCACCGACATCAGCCCGGACCAGGTGGGCGAGCTGTCCGACCGGCGGGTGGAGCCCGACGGCATGCCGCAGGCGCTGCCCGCGCTGCATCCGGTCCGCCCCGGGCAGACGGTGGTCTGCGCCAGCTACCGGTCCGGTCCGGCCGGCGGCGCGCCGACCACCACCCTGGAGGTCTTCGACCGGACGCCACCCGAGCTGGCCGGCGCCACCGGCGCGACGGCGGTGCGGCAGGGCTCGCGCGACGCCGTCGAGACGGCCGAGGAGGTGCTGCTGCCGGGCGGCAAGGGCGTGCTGGTCCAGGCCGCCCCCGGCGCCGGTGAGGGCACCGAGGCGGCGGCCGGCGCGACGGTCTACCTGATCAGCCCGCAGGGGGTCCGGTACCCGCTGGGGAAGCGCTCCGGTGACGCGGTCACCGCGCTCGGGTACGGCGGGGTGAAGCCCCTGGTCGTGCCGGCGTCGCTGCTCTCGCTGATCCCGACCGGGCCGACTCTGGAGCGGCAGGACGCGTTGTCCTACTTCGCCCCGGGCGACGGCCCCGGCACCCCGTCAGCGCAGCCGAAGGCGGCCACCGGAGCGCCGGCGCAGGGCGGTTGAGGGGTGCCGACGGTCGATCCGCGGGTCGCCCCGGCTGGCGCCGGTCGACTAACCTGGGCGTGGCCGACGTATCGACTATGGACAACGGGGATGCTGCCATGACCGGGCGTACGACAGTCGACGTTCTGTCCTTGGAGGACTTTCACCAGCGGATGGCGGACCGGCTCGCCCAGGCGGAGGCGGCGCTGAAGAAGCTCAACACCGAGCTCCAGTGCCGTCCGCCCGCGCTCGGCTCCTTCACCGACGCCAGCAGCAACGCCCGCCGCTACAGCGAGATGCAGGCGAGCTACGCCGAGCAGGTCGCCCGGCTGCGCCGCGCGGTCGAGGCGTCCCGGACGGCGACCCACACGATCATGACGAACTACCGCACCACCGAGGCGCGCAACGCGGCGAACGCCGCCGACATCGAGGCCGCGCTCAACGGGGTGGACGAGGCGCTCAACGAGCGGGGGGACGGGCGTGTCTGAGTACACCCAGCGCTATCAACATGTCAGCCACCGCGAGCTGTACGACGCGGTGCACGCCGGCGACCCGCAGCAGATCGACAACCTGGCCAGCCAGTGGAGTTCCCTGCGGGACACGCTCGACAACCTCGCCCGGGATCTCGGCGCCGACCTGGACAAGTTGGCCCCGGCCTGGACGGGCGACGCCGCGCGGGAGTTCCACGACCGGCTCTCCCTGGTCGTGCGCTACTCGTCCGACCTGGCCGAGGGCACGGCCGACGTGCGGCAGGCGCTCTCCCTGATGGCCGGCCAGCTGCGCACCGCCCAGCGCGAGGCGGAGAGCCCGGAGGCCACCGACGACCACGACAAGGCGGTGGACGGGGCGACCAAGGGCCTGGTCCTCGGCGTGCCGGGCATGATCGTCGGCGGCATCCTGGGCCACCAGCAGGACAAGGCCGAGCAGGAGAAGGCCCACCAGCGGATGGTGCAGGTGGTGGCCAACCTGGCCGCGGGCTACGAGGTCGCCTCGTACGGCCGGGTCGTCGACCCGCCGGCCCCGCCGCCGCGACTGCCGGGTGAGGCCGACCGCAACGGCGCCACGACCAAGGCCGGCCCGTCGGTGGGCAGCCCGGCCTCCGCGCCCGGCACCGGGATCGCCGGTCCGGGCGGCGGCGCCACGGTGTCCAACCCCAGCAGCCCGGCCCACGGTCCGACGACCGGTTCCGGCGGCACCGGCACCGGCACGGGCGGCACCGGCACGGGTACGACGACCACGCCGGTAACCGGCGGTGGGCTCGTCGGCACCGGCACCGCGCTCGCGGGCGCCGAACCGCTCACCGGCGGCGCGCTTCTCGGCGGCGCCGGCCTGGCCGGCGCCGGGGGCGCGACGGGCGGCGGCTCGGGCATGGCGTTCGGCGCGGCCGCCGGCATCGCGGCCGGCGGGGTGCTCGGCACCGGCGCACTGGCCTCCTCGGGCCGGGCGTCCGCCCCGACGCCGGTCCGGCCGGCCACCGGTGCCACCGGCATGGAGAACCGGTCCGCCGCCGGCACCGGCCGGCTGGCCTCCGGACAGCTGGGCAGCGCCAACGGCGGCGGCCGGCCGGGCACGGGCGGGACGCCGACCAACCGGGCGGCCACGGCCGGCGGCGCCGGTCGCAACGGTGTGATCGGCGGGCGCGGCCAGGACGGCGAGGACGAGAGCGACGAGCGGCTGACCTGGCTCACCGAGGACGAGATGGTGTGGCACGACGGTGCCGACACCGCCCCGCCGGTGCTCGGCGGCGATCGCTGACCTGACGCACGACGAGCGGCCCACCCGGGAACCTCCGGGTGGGCCGCTGCTCGGTCCGGGGCAGTGGTCGGCAGAAGTCGTCCGGCCCGCCCGGCCCCGCGGCGCTCAGCGGAAGCCAGCGGCCAACGCGACCGCGCCATGCCGTGCCGTTGGATGATCCGTCCACCTAGGACGAGTGGGCCGGGTCACGCCCGTGGACGCCCTCGGTGCGCTGCACCGGCCCCTGGGTGGCGATAGGTTGGAGAGGTGCTGCCCGTAGCGTCCATCCGCCCCTTTCGGCGGGCGACGCTGCGCGACCTGACCCGGCTGGCGCTGACCGCCCTGGTGCTCGCGGTCGGCCTCGGCGGCGTCTTCGCCCCGACGACCGGCCCCGCCGCCGCCGCGCCGGCCCGGCCCGCCGTGTCGGCCGCCCGGGTGCCCGAGTCGCCGGCCACCGCCCGGCCGACCGACGAGCAGCCCGCCGACTTCCCCGCCCGGCCGATCCCGGCCCGGCGCGACGCCGTCTCGACCGACCGGCCGCTCGTGGCGCCGGCGGCGACGACGGACCCGGTCCGGGACGCCACCGGCCGGCGCGGCCCGCCCCGGCGCTGAGCCACGCGGCGCCCCCGTGGCACCGGACCACCGCCGCGCCCGCGGGGTCCGCCCCGGATACGCCCGCCGCTCCGCTCGCCCGGCCCGCCCGTCCACATCGTTTCCCGCCCTGAGGTGCTGGTGATGCAGACCGTCTTCTCCTCCGTCCTGCCCGACGTTCCCGCCGCCGCCGTGATCTGGCTGGTTCTGCTCGCCGTCGCGGCCGTCGCCTTCGGCGCACTGGTCGCCCGTCCGGGTTGGCTGCGCTCCGCCGTCGCCGGCCGGATCCGGCAGGCCGCGATGCCCAGCACCATGGAGCTGGCCGAGGAGAAACGGGAACGCACCCGGTACGCCGGCGAGGTGGCGGTCGCCGCCGAGCGCGCGTCGGCCACCGCCGGGCGGCGGCGCGCCGAGTGGCTGGCCGCCCAGGACGAGGTCGAGGCGGCCTGGGCGGCGTACGAGGCGGCCGAGGCGGATGTCCGCCGGCTGTCCGCCGCCGCCGCGATGCCACTGCCCGGCACGGTCCGCACCCCGGCCGAGTACGCCGACCGGGAGCGGTACCTGCACCGGGCCGCGCTGGACGCGTACTGGCGCAAGGAGCTCTCGGTGGAGCAGCTCAGCGACGTCTTCGCCCACCGCAACGGCTGGGACCCGCGGCGGCACCCGGTCGAGCAGGAGCTGGTGCTGCGCCGCGCCATCCGGGACAACCTGGCCGCCCGGCACCGGGCCGCGTCGGAGCGGGAGCGGGCGGCGTGGCGGGCGGCCGACCTGGCCGCGGCGGCGGCGCGCAGCCTGCGCGAGGAGGCGTTCGCCGCGCTGGACCGCAGGCCGGAGGAGGTCGAGTCGGTGGTGCCGATGCCGGAGACCCGGGTGGCCGAGCCGGCCCGGGAGTCGGCGGGCGTGGCCCGGGGTCGGGCCGCCGTCGCCGCCTACTGACCGCGAGCCGGCCCGGCTGCTGTCCCCGCTCGGGTTGTTCGTCGGCACGCACGCCGTGGCCGGCGCGGTGGCGGTCGATCGCCGGGTCTCACCGCCGCGCTCGTCGGCGGTGGATGCGGGGTTCCGCTAGCGTGACGGCATGTCCCGCGAGACGTTGGTCCTCGTCGTCATCGGCAGCATCCTGGCGCTGGCGACGTTGGTCGGCGCCGTGCTGCTGGCGATCCGGGTGGTCCGCACCCGCCGGCTGCTCGGCACGCTCGGCGTCGGGGGCAAGGTGGCCTTCTACGGCGCGCTGATCTACACGATCTTCCCGGTGGACGTGCTGCCCGACCCGATCTACCTGGACGACATGGGGATCCTCGCCGGGGCGCTGATCTACCTGACCCGGCTGGCCCACCAGCGCCGGGCGCAGGCCCGCCGGTTGCCCGGCCAGCCGGACACTCCCCCTGGTCAGGACCGGGTACGCCGCCCCGTGCCATGATCGTGCGGGCCGGCCGAGCATCCGGCCGGAAGGGGACGGACATGGCCGGCGACCACCGGTTGGACCCGCACGACGAGCGGGTCGTCGCGTTCTGCCGGGAGCGGCACCTCGCCACGCTGACCACCCTGCGCGCCGACGGCACCCCGCACGTGGTGCCGGTGGGGGTGACGTTCGACCCGGACGCCGGGCTGGCCCGGGTGATCACCTCCGGCGGCTCCGCCAAGGCCCGGCACGTCGCCGCCGCCGGCCCCGAGGGCACGCCGGTCGCGGTGTGCCACCTCGACGGGCGGTGGTGGCTGACCATCGAGGGCCGGGCGACCCTCCGCACCGACCCGGCGTCGGTGGCCGAGGCCGAACGCCGTTACGCCGAGCGCTACCGCCAGCCCCGCCCCAACCCCGAGCGCGTCGTCATCGAGATCGCCGTCACCCGCCTCCTCGGCACCCTCCCCCCACCCCCCTGACCCGCCACCCCCCACCCTTCGCGTGCGCGCACTTTCACGGAATGCGTGCCCATTCCGCGCCGAATAGCCACTCATTCCGCGAAAGTGCGCGGCTCTTGGGGGGTGGGAGGTCTCGCCCCGGGTGTCCGGGTTGGGGGTGAGGTGGGCCTCGGGGGCGGTGGAATCAGGGGGTGGGGCGGGTCGTTGGATTCTGCGTACGACCGGGGCAGGGCAGGTGACGGGCCGGAATGGGTCCGGGGCGTCGGTCGTTGCGTTGCTGGTGAGCGCGGGCCGAGGGGGTCCGCGTCCCCTGATGATCCGAGCGCCTTTCCCGGTGCTTGCGTCCGGGTCTTCCCGACCGGGCGGCAAACCCCCCGAATGGAGCTGCGACCATGAAGACGATTTTCCGTAACGGCATGCTCTCTGTGGCCGGTCTGGTCATGACCGGTGGCGCCATCGTCGGCCCCGCCGTGGCCGCGCAGGCCGCGCCGGCCGAGAAGGCGTCCGCGTCCGTCGTGTCCGAGAAGGGCAAGGGCAAGGGCGAGCGCCGCGCCGGCTACGAGTACCAGGCGCAGCCGAACTTCTTCTACTGTGGCCCGGCGTCGACCCGGATGGCGCTGTCGGCCGAGGGCAAGGCGGTCAGCCAGGACGAGCTGGCCGAGAAGCTCGGCACCACCGAGAACGGCACGGACTCGGCCATCGACATCACCCGGGTGCTCAACGAGTACACCGGCGGCCGGTACAAGACCACCGAGATCAGCGACGAGGTCGCGTCCAAGGAGCAGATCGAGCGGCTCCGCGCCGACGTCAAGGCCGCGGTGGACGCCGGTGACCCGGTGGTGGCCAACATCCTCGGCGGCGCGGTGGACGTCGACGGCGTCGAGCACTACTACCCCGGTCACTACCTGACCGTGGTGGAGTACAAGGACGACGGCAACACCGTCAAGATCGCCGACCCGGCCGCGCCGGACGTCCAGGAGTACTGGATGGACGTGGCCGAGCTGGCCAACTGGATCGCGGGCCGCGGTTACAGCTCCTGATCCAGACCTGATCGACCGAGGGCCGGTCTCCCCGACAGGGGAGGCCGGCCCTCGTCGCTGTTCAGCGGCGAGCCGAGGCCCGCGCCGAGAGGCCCACGATGCCGGCGCGACAACGCCCGATTCGGGCCCGTCCCGCCGGCGGCCCGGCCGGGTCGGATCGCGCCGAAGGGGATTCGGTCGGCCACGGACGGGTACCTGCCCCCCATCCGACCGTCCGCACCGGTTAAAGGGGCACGAGAACATGAGCCATCACGAGAACAGCCACCAGGACGTCGTGGACGTGCTGACCGCCGACCACCGCGAGGTCGAGGCGATCTTCGTCGAGCTGGAGAGCCGCCGGGGCACGCCGGAGCACCGCCGCCAGCTGGCCGACGTGGTGATCGCCGAGCTGGTCCGGCACTCCGTCGCCGAGGAGGCGTACGTCTACCCGGCCGCCCGCAAGGCGCTGCCGGACGGCGACCGGGTCGCCGAGCACGAGATCTCCGAGCACGCCGACGCCGAACGGACCATGAAAGACCTGGAGTCCGTGGACCCCTCCGACCCTCGCTTCGACGAGCTGCTCGCCCACCTGACCGGTACGATCCGGCACCACATCCAGGACGAGGAGGCCGACCTCTTCCCGCGCCTGCGGGCCGCGGTGGCGCGCGAGGAGTTGGTCGAGCTCGCCGGCAAGGTGCAGGCCGCGAAGAAGTCGGCCCCGACCCGCCCGCACCCGGCCGCCCCGGACCACCCGCCGGCGAACAAGCTGCTCGCTCCCGGCGCCGGCCTGGTGGACCGGATGCGCGACGCGCTCAGCGGCCGGCCGACCTCGATGGCGGAGCTGCGCGAGAAGCAGCACTGACCCGATCGTCTCGCGACGGCCACGCCCGCCCAGGCGTGGCCGTCGCGTCGTTCAGGGAGCGGCCGTCGGCGGGCGGGGATCGAGTGGACGTTCGAAGAACGTCTCCAGCACGACGATGGTCCGGGTGCCGGTGACCCCCTCGACTCCGAACAGCCGACGGAGGCTGGCCTGGAGCTGTTCGGGGGTGCCCACGCGGATCTTCACGAGCACCGAGGCGGGGCCGGCCACCACGTGCGCCTCCTCCACCTCGGGCAGGGCGGCCAGTGCCTCGCGGGTGGGCCGGTCCCCCATCCAGGCGTTCGCCTCGACCATCACGAAGGCCAGTACGCCCCGGCCCACCGCCGCCGGGTCGACGTCCACCGTCGTACGCCGGATGACCCCCTGCTCCCGCAGCTTCCGGACCCGCTCGTGCGCCGCCCCGGTGGAGAGCCCGACCGTCGCGGCGAGCGCGGCGTACGACTGGGTGGCGTCCCGTTGCAGGGCCGCCAGCAACTCGCGGTCGATGTCGTCCACCGGGCCTCCTTGAATATGATCCGGCCGACTTGTGAGCTGACCGACTGTAGTTCGGCCATGTTAGCGTTTGGCCGAACACAATTACAGGGGGTGGCAGGCGGTGGACAGGTTCAGGACCCGGTTCGAGGTGTGCGACGAGCGGTTCCGGCGGGTCAACGGTGACGAGTGGGTGGAGTGCCTGTGGACCGGCGGGCGGTGGCTGGAGGGGCCGGCCTGGTTCCCCGCCGGGCGGTACCTGCTCTTCAGCGACATCCCCAACGACCGGGTGCTGCGCTGGGACGAGACCACCGGCGCGGTGGGCGTGTTCCGGCACAGCGCCGGGTACGCCAACGGGCACACCGTCGACCGGCGCGGCCGACTGCTCAGCTGCGAGCAGGGCAACCGCCGGGTCACCCGCACCGAGCCGGACGGCTCCGACACCGTGCTGGCCGACCGGTGGCATGGCAAGCGGCTGAACAGCCCGAACGACGTGGTCGAGCACTCCGACGGGTCGATCTGGTTCACCGACCCGAGCTACGGCATCGACAGCGACTACGAGGGCAACCGGGGCGAGTCGGAGATCGGCGGCAACCACGTCTACCGCATCGACCCGACCAGCGGCGAGGTGCGCCTGGTCGCCGACGACTTCGGGCAGCCCAACGGCCTGGCGTTCAACGCCGACGAGTCCACCCTGTACGTGGTGGACACCCGACACAAGCACCTGCGCCGCTTCGCCGTCCGCGACGACGGCACGCTCGCCGGGGGCGAGGTCTTCGCCACCTGCGACGCCGGCTCCTTCGACGGCGTACGCCTGGACGAGGCCGGCCGGGTCTGGGTGGCCGCGCACGACGGCCTGCACTGCTTCGACCCGGACGGCACCCTCCTCGGCAAGCTGCACATGCCGGAGGTGGTCGCCAACTTCACCTTCGCCGGCCCGAAGCGCAACCACCTCTACCTCTGCGCCTCCAGTTCGCTCTACACGCTGCGGGTCAACGTCAGCGGCGTCCGCTACCCGGGCTGGTGACCGGTGGGCGTCCGGGTGGCCGGTGTCGCCGGCCACCCGGGCGCGCCGCCCTCACGGCTCCGGCGCGATCCGGCTCCCCTCGGCGTCCGACACGATGATGGCCTCCATCGGGCACGACTCGGCGGCGTCCAGCACCTCGTCCGCCGGGGCGACCCGCTCGGCCAGCGGGCGCGAGAGCCCGTCCACCAGCACGAAGTGGGCGGGCGCGGCTCCCGCGCAGATCCCCGATCCGATGCACCGGGTCGGATCCACGAAGACCCGCCAGCGGGCGGCGTCGCCCGCCGCGCTGCCGGCGCTCACCGGCGCCACCGGCCGGCCGCCACCGCCAGACCCTGCTCCGCGCTCACCAGGACACCGGCATCGCGGTCAGGCCCCGGACCAGCAGGCCGCTCTTCCACCTCAGCTCCGACTCCCGCACCGCCAGCCGCAGACCCGGGGTACGCCGCAGCAGGGTTTCCAGCACCACCTGGAGTTCCATCCGGGCCAGTTGCGCGCCGACGCAGTGGTGCACGCCGTGGCCGAACCCGACGTGCGGATTGACCTCCCGGCCCAGGTCCAGCCGGTCGGGGTCGGCGAAGACCCGCTCGTCCCGGTTGGCCGAGTGGATCGACACGACCACCGGCTCGCCGGCCCGGACCAGTTCACCGCCGAGTTCGACGTCCTCCAGGGCGTACCGGGGGAAGGCGGCGGTCGCGCCGAGCGGGATGAAACGCATCAGCTCCTCGACCGCCGTCGGCACCAGGGCCCGGTCGGTCCGTAGCCGCTCCCAGCCGTCCGGCTCGGTCAGCAGGACGTACACCATGTTGGGGATCTGGGTCACGGTGGTCTCGTGGCCGGCGGCGAGCAGGCCGGCCGCCAGCCGGACCACCTCCTCCTCGCTGAGCCGGTCGGCGTGCTCGTCCCGGGCCCGGACCATCGCGCCGATCAGGTCGTCCGTCGGCGCGGTGCGCCGCTGGGCGATCAGCCCGGCCATGTACCCCAGCAGCTGCTCGACGTAGCTCCCGGCCACCTCGGGCGGCAGCGAGGTGGTCGACACGACCGCCTCCGACCAGGTGTGGAAGCGATCCTGGTCGGTGACCGGCACCCCGAGCAGGTCGCAGATCACCCGGATCGGCAGCGGGGTGGCCAGGTGGGCGACGAGGTCGGCCGGCGATCCGGCGTCGACCATGGCCTCGACCAGTTCCTCGGCGACCGCCCGGGTACGCGGGCGCAGCTCCTCCACCCGGCGGGCGGTGAACGCCTTCGCCACCAGCCGGCGCAGCCGGGTGTGCTCCGGCGGGTCCATCTGGAGGATGCCCGTGTCGGTCTGTCGTGGACTGTTGCGGGGCTCGTCGCGGCCCACCGAGGCGGCCCGGCTGAACCGGGGGTCACCGAGCACGGTCCGGACGTCGGCGTGCCGGGTGGCGAGCCAGGCGGGCTCGCCGAACGGCATCCGGATCCGGGTCAACGGCTGCTCCTGACGCAGCCGGGCGTAGCGGGGGTCGATATCGAGCCGGTGGGGGTCGCTGAACGGGTAGGGCTGCGGGATGGTCGGCTGGGCAGTCTCGGTCACCGGGGGTGGCTCCCTCTGGTCCGCGGCCCGCCACGCCGGGCGAGGCCGTCCGCTCCGCACGACTCCACGGTGAGTCATGCCACGACTGCGGATCGTAGCGAGCCCGGTCGATGCTGACCAGACCGTGCCCATCCCCGGACACGCCGCTGCCGGACCACCCGAGGGCGGTCCGGCAGCGGAAACGCGAGGTCAGCGGTCCTGATCGCCCTCACCCGTGCGCGCCTGGGCCATGTCGACGCCCTTGTCGGTCTGCTCGTCGTACTTGCCGCCGGTGCGCTTGTCGGCGGCTTCGCCGGCCTTGTCCAGGCCCTGGTCGACCTGCTTGTCGTGCTTGTCGGCCATGTCCTTGGCCTTGTCCATGAAGTCACTCACCACGGTCCTCCTCGCTCGGTACCTGCTGCGTTCCCTTCGGTTCCGGCCGCAAACACCCCGGCTCCTGCCGTGCGCCGGGCGTAACCTCGGCCGCCGCCGTAGCAGTGGCTCGCGGGCGACCGTCCCTCGCCGCCCATGCCGGCGGCGGTGGTCCGCCCGCATGGCGAGACTGTCCAGAGCGGAACCACGTGCCCGGGACGGCGTTGATCCACCGACGGGTGTCGGAGCGCGGCCGTACGGGTATCGATCCCGCCGAGACCGAGGAGGATCGACGTGGACGAGGACGGTGCCGGGCGTACGCCCGAGGTGACGGCGGCGGGCGCCCGGCCGGGGCCACGGCAGGCCTGGGCGGCGCTGCCCTGGCTGGTCCGTACGGCGGTGGTGTGGAGCGCCTGCCTGGTGGTCGTGGTGCTCGCGCTCTACCTGCTCGGTCGGGTGGCGGTGCTGCTGGCGCCGCTGGCGATCGCCGTGGCGGTCACGCTCTTCCTCACCGCGCTGCTCGATCCGGTCCTGCTGGGCCTGCGCCGGCTGCGGGTGCCGCCCGCGCTGGCGGCGCTGCTGTCGCTCCTGCTGCTGCTGGGCATCCTGATCGGGGTCGGCGTGCTGGTGTGGAACCTGACCGCCGCCCAGTTCAGCGAGCTGAGCGAGGAACTCGGCGAGGGCGTCCAACGCAGCCGGGACTTCGTCACCTCCACCCTGCCGGTCAGCGACGCGCAGCTGGACAAGCTGATCCAGCAGGTGCGCTCCGGCATGGGCGGGGGCTTCGACCCGGTCGGCGGGGCCCGCACGGCAGCCGAGGTGGCCGGTTCCGCCCTGCTCGCCATGGTGCTGCTCTTCTTCCTGCTCAAGGACGGCCGGACGATGTGGCAGTGGGTGCTGCGCCGGACGACCGGCCCGAACCGCGAGCTGACCGCCGAGGCCGGCCGGGCCGGCTGGCAGACCCTCGGCGCGTACAGCCGGGGGACGATGATCATCGCGGCGATCGACGCGATCGGCATCGGGCTGTCCCTCGTACTGCTGCGGGTGCCGCTCGCCGTGCCGCTGGCGCTCATCACCTTCTTCGGCGGCTTCGTGCCGATCATCGGCGCCACGGTCGCGGGTACGGTCGCCGTGCTGGTGGCACTGGCCGCCAAGGGTCCGACGACGGCGCTGCTGGTGCTGATCGCGGTGATCGCCGTCCAGCAGATCGAGGGCAACCTGCTGGAGCCACTGATCATGAAGCGGCAGGTGCAGCTGCACCCAGCGGTGATCCTGGTGGTGGTCACCGCCGGCACACTGATCGCCGGGGTCGCCGGCGCCTTCGTCTCGGTGCCGATCGCCGCCGTCGCCTACCGGGTCGTCGACACCGTCCAGCGCCACCGCGAACGAATCACCACCACCCGTCCCAACCCACCCTCCGCCCACGCCTAATCCACCGCCCCCAGCCCCGGGCCCCGGCCCCGGCCCCGGCCCCGGCCCCGGCCCCGGCACACGGCACGGGCACGGGCACGGGCACGCACTTTCACGGAAAGAGTGGCTATCGCGCGCCGAATAGCCCCACTTTCCGTGAAAGTGCGCGCTCGCGCAGCGGGCCGCGCTCGCGCAGCCGGCCGCGCTCGCGCAGCGGGGTGGGTGGGGAGGATGCTCCTATGGATGTCAAGCGGTGTTGAGGGCGGCGAAGTCGGCGAGGAGAGCCGTGTGGACCTCGCGGACGACGTATCGCTTGAGACATCGCATGATTTCTTTCTTGCTGAGGCCTTGCTTGGTGCGTTTGTCGACGTAGGCGCGGGTGCGGGGGTCGTGGCGCATCCGGCTGAGCACGATCGTGTGCAGCGCGTTGTTCGCGGCTCTGTCACCGCCGCGGTTGAGGCGGTGCCGGTCGGTGCGTCCACTGCTGGCGGGGATCGGGGCGGCGCCGCAGAGGTGGGCCAGGGCCGCCTCGGAACGCAGCCGGTCGGGGTTGTCGCCGGCGGTGTTCAGGAGTTGCCCGGCGACTTCGGGACCGGCGCCGAACAGACTGCTCAGCGTTGGGGCGGTGCGGGCGACGGCGGGGCGTAGCCGCCGGTCGGCTCGGGTGATCTCAACGTTGAGTGCGGTGATCCGGGTGGCGATCGCGGCGAGGGCGGCGTTCGTGGCGTGGACCGGGTCGGTGAGTGCGGACTCGTCGATGCCCAGCTCGACGCATCGTTGCACGAGTGCGGCCCCGGTGACGCCGGCCAGGTCTTCCCGAATCTCCTGCGGTGCCGAGGTGAGCAGGCCGTGGAGCTGGTTCAGGGCGGCGGTGCGGGCCTTGACGGCGCCTCGGCGGGCCACGCGCAGGGCGCGGATCGCCTCGACGGGGCCGGTGCGGGTCTTCGGGACACCAGCGGCCTGCCCGGACAGGGCCGCGCGGGCGGCGGCGAGGGCGTCGATCGGGTCGGACTTGCCCCTCGTCCGGCGGATCTTGCGGTCGGGGCGGTCGATCTCCACCACGGTGATGCCCGACCCGCTCAGGTGCCGCATGACGCCAGCGCCGTAGGCGCCGGTGCCCTCCACTCCGACCTTGACCACCCGGCCGAAGGCACCCAGCCAGGCCAGCAACTGCTGATATCCGGCGGCGGTGGCGGCGAACTCACGATCACCGAGGAACCGCCCCGCCTGATCGACGGCAGCGGCGTGATGAGTCTTGCCGTGGGTATCAACCCCACCCGTGACCTGGCGCTTCTTGGCTGTCATCCTGGAACCGTCGTCCCTTTCGCTTGCACCGACAGGGTCGGCACGCACTCGCCGGGACGGGCGGACAGGACAGTGAAGGGGCCTCTTGCACAGGCTCCTATCAGGTCACGACGCCCCTGCCAGTGACGTGCAGGAACGGGGTCACCCGGAACCGGTCGACGAATCCCACAGCAGGACAGCATCGTCGGTCAGGCGCTGAGTCAGACCAGACCGGGTGACCCCACCTACATCCTCACTGTCAGGCGGGGACGCGGAGGTGGGTGGCGAACCAGTCGGCCGCGTCGGCCGCCACCTGCTCGAGCGCGCCGGGCTCCTCGAAGAGGTGGGTGGCGCCGGGCACGATCCGCAGCTCGTGCGGCGCGGTGAGCGCCGCCGCGGCCTGCTCGTTGAGCGTGATCACCTGCTCGTCCAGGCCGCCGACCAGCATCAGCGTCGGCGCGCGTACCCCGCTGAGCGCGGGGCCCGCCAGGTCCGGCCGTCCGCCCCGGGAGACCACCGCCGCCACCCGGTCCGGCCGCCCCGCCGCGGCGACCAGCGCCGCCGCCGCACCGGTGCTCGCCCCGAACAGGCCCACCGGCAGCCGGCCCAGCGTGGGCTCGGTGCCCAGCCAGTCGACGATGCCGGCCAGCCGGTCGGCGAGCAGGCCGATGTCGAAGCGCAGTTCGGCCGTGACGGCGTCGACCGCGTCCTCCTCCGGGGTGAGCAGGTCGACCAGCACCGTGGCAGCGCCCCGACTCCGCAGCACCCCGGCCACCGCCGTGTTGCGCGGGCTGTGCCGCGAGCTGCCGCTGCCGTGGGCGAAGAGCACCACGCCGTTGGCGCCCTCCGGGACGGTCACGTCGGCCGGGAGCCCGACGTCGGCCACCGGGATGGTCACCTCGTTGCTTCCTGTCCGCATCTGCACCCCTCCGTACCGTCGATCCAAACCGGCCCGGCGGTCATACCCGCGCCGCCGGTACCCAAGCCGGGGCGCCCCGACGGGCTGCGGCGGTCGCCTGCGGCGTTTGCCGCCGACGACCTCGGGAAGCCGCAGGGTGACCGCAGGACGGCGCCGGCGTGCCCGGCGCCCCGACGGATCGCGAGGATCGCCATGGCTGAGCAGAAGTCCAGGCAGCAGACCCGGACGGCCGAGCAGGAAGAACGCGAACAGGACGCCGAGCGCGGCCGGGACTGGGCGGACGAGGCGGCCCGGGCCCGCACGGCGGACGACCCGGCCGCGATGGCTCCGCGCGACGCGGGGGGCCGGCCCTCCAACGGCCGCCAGTTCTGACCCATTCCGGCCACGAGGTGGGCGGTGGACGCCGCCGACCTCGTGGCCGGTCGGCCTGACCAGCCCCTGACCAGCCCCTGACCAGCCGACCTCGTGGCCGGTCGGGCTGGTCAGACGTTGTCCTCCGGAAGGTGCAGCAGCGGGGCACGACCCGGGGGTTGCTCGGGCGCCGGGCCGGGCGGGTCGGGCGTGGGCACCGGGACGGTTACCGGCAGGGCACTGGTCACGCTGATCTTCTCGCCGTGGTGGTGCAGCTCCATGACCGTGTCCGGCCCGCCGTTGCGCAGCGAGTACGTGGTCTGGTGCGGCCGGACGTCCACCCGCAGCCGCAGTGAGCGCCACTGCAACGAGAACTCCAGCCGGCTGAGCCGACTGGACAGGCGCGGCGAGAACGACAGCGTCCCGTCGTGGTCGCGCAGCCCGCCGAAGCCGGAGACCAGCGCGATCCACGCGCCGGCCAGCGAGGCCATGTGCACCCCGTCGCGGGTGTTCTCGTTGAGGTCGTGCAGGTCCATCAGCGCGGCCTCGCGCAGGTAGCGGTGGGCCAGCTCCGGGTGCCCGACCTCGGCCGCCATCACCGCCTGGGTGCAGGCCGACAGCGAGGAGTCCCGGACGGTACGCCGCTCGTAGTAGAGGAAGTTGCGCAGCTTCTCGTCGGCGGTGAAGGCGTCACCCCGCCAGTGCATGGCCAGCACCAGGTCGGCCTGCTTGACCACCTGCTTGCGGTACAGGTCGAAGTACGGGTAGTGCAGCAGCAGCGGGTACTTCTCCGCCGGGGTGTGCTCGAAGTCCCACTCCTGCAACCGGGTGAAGCCCTCCACCTGCTGGTGGACCTTCAGCCCCTTGTCGTACGGGATGTACATGGCGTTCGCCGCGTCCCGCCACTGGGCCGCCTCCTCCTCGGTCACGCCGAGGTCGATCGCCTCGTCCCGGTAGCGCATCGCGCAGTCGGCGGCGGTGAGCAGGTTCCGCTGCGCCATCAGGTTGGTGTAGATGTTGTCGTCCTTGACGGCGGTGTACTCGTCCGGCCCGGTCACCCCGTCGACGTGGAACCGACCGCTGCGGTCGTGGTGGCCGAGCGAGCGCCAGAGCCGGGCCGTCTCCACCAGCAGCTCCAGGCCGATCTCCTGCTCCAGCTGGTCGTCGTCGGTGACCAGCAGATAGCGGCGCAGCGCGTCGGCCACGTCGGCGGCGATGTGGAAGGCGGCGGTGCCGGCCGGCCAGTACGCCGACGACTCGGGGCCCTCGATGGTCCGCCAGGGGAACGCGGCGCCCTGGAGGTTCAACGTCCGGGCCCGTTCCTGGGCCTGCGCGAGCGTCGAGTGCCGCCAGTAGAGGGCGTCCCGGACGGCGGACGGCTGGGTGTAGGTGAGCACCGGCAGCACGAACATCTCGGTGTCCCAGAACGCGTGCCCGTCGTACCCGGGGCCGGTCAGGCCCTTGGCCGAGATGGGTCGCCGCTCGGCCCGGGCGCCGGCCTGCAGGACGTGGAACAGCCCGAAGCGGACCGCCTGCTGCACCTCCGGGTCTCCCTCGACCCGCACGTCGGCCGCGTCCCAGAACTCGTCGAGGTACTCCCGCTGCTCCCGGCGCAGGCCCTCCCAGCCGTCCAGCCGGGCCGCGGCCAGCGCCGCGCCGACCTGGTCGCGCAGCGCCGGCAGCGACCGCTTGCTCGACCAGCCGTACGTGAGGTACTTGACCACCCGCAGCGTCTCGCCGGGCTTGAGCACGCAGCCGACCGTGGTCCGCACCCAGTCCTCGTAGCCCTCGGACTCGACGGTGAACTTCGCCGGGGCGTACACGTCGTGGCCCATCTCGGCGGCCACCCGCAGGCTGCTGACCTTGGTGCGGTGGATGAGCAGCCCGCCGTCGTCGGTGGTCAACTCCTCCTCGGCCAGCAACGGCGACTCCAGCACGGCGGCCACCCGCGGGTCGCGGCTCTGCGCCGGCAGCGTCTCGTTGGCGACCAGCTCGGACTGGAGGATGAGGCGCAGCGGCCCGTCCACCGCCTCCACCTCGTAGTTGATCGCGGCGACCGCCCGCTGGGTGAAGGAGACCAGGCGGGTGCTGCGGACCTTGACCTGGCGCCCGGCCGGGGAGCGCCAGTGCATCTCCCGGTGCAGGGTGCCGGCGCGCAGGTCGAGGATCCGCTCGTGGCTGAGCAGCTCGCCGTACCGGACGTCGAGCGGCTCGTCGTCGACCAGCAGCCGGATCAGCTTGCCGTTGGTGACGTTGACGATGGTCTGGCCCGACTCGGGGAAGCCGAACCCGGCCTCCGCGTACGGCAGCGGGCGCAGCTCGTAGAAGGAGTTGAGGTAGGTACCGGGCAGGCCGTGCGGCTCCCCCTCGTCGAGGTTGCCGCGCAGCCCCACGTGCCCGTTGGAGAGCGCGAAGACCGACTCGGACTGGGCCAGCACGTCCATGTCGAGCCGGGTCTCCCGGATGTGCCAGGGCTCGACCGGATAGGCGCGTTCGCGGATCATGCCGCCGTCCCCTTCAGCAGGTCGGAGAGGTCGGTGACCACGATGTCGGCGCCGTGGGCGCGCAACTCGTCGGCCTGGCTGACCCGGTCGACGCCGACCACGTAGCCGAAGCCGCCGGCCCGCCCGGCGGCCACCCCGGCGAGGGCGTCCTCGAAGACGGCGGCGTTGGCCGGGTCGACCCCGAGCAGCTTCGCGCCGGCCAGGAAGGTGTCCGGGTGCGGCTTGCCGCGCAGCCCCTCGGCCCGCGCCACCAGACCGTCGACCCGCGCTTCGAGCAGCGGTTCCAGGCCGGCGGCGGCGACCACGTCGCGGCAGTTCGCGCTGGCCGAGACCACCGCGCGGCGCAGCCCGGCCGCGACGGCCGCCCGCAGGTACGTCACCGAGCCCGGGTAGACCTCGACACCGTCGTGGTGGATCCGCTCCAGCAGGACGACGTTCTTGCGGTTGCCGACCCCGTTGACCGTGTCCGTCTCGGGCGGGTCGTCGGGGCTGCCCTCCGGCAGCACCACCCCGCGCGAGGCCAGGAAGGACCGGACCCCGTCGGCGCGGGGCCTGCCGTCCACGTACCGGTTGTAGTCCGGCCCGGGGTCGAAGGGCCGGAACGGCTCACCGGTGGCCGCCGCCCGCCGCGCCAGGAACGCGTCGAAGGTCTGCTTCCAGGCGGCGTTGTGCACCTTGGCGGTCTGCGTCAGCACACCGTCCAGATCGAAGAGACAGGCGGACACATGAGCAGGTAGGCCCAGCACGGTACGAATCTATCCAGCGCACCGCCCGAACAAACGCGTTTCGTCAGGTGCCGGTGCCGTCAGCGGTTGGGGCGCAGCGTCCAGACGACGGTCATCGTGCCGGTGACGGTGCCGTCCTCGGTGCCGATCTCGACCTCGACGGGGAACTCCGGCCGCTGCCCGGCGTCCAGCTCGGCGACCACCTCGGCCGGTGTACGACCGAGCCGGGCGGTGGCCAGCACCGGCCCCATGGCCAGCTTCCGGTACGCGATGTCGGCCCGGACGGCGAGCGGCACCGCGCGGTCGAGCAGGTGGCCGAAGGCGGCCATCACCACCGTGCCGGACGCGGTCTCGCCGAGGGTGAACATGGCTCCGGCGTGCGGGCCGCCGACGTGGTTGTGGGTGGCCGGCGTGTCGGGCAGCCGGACCACGGCCCGGACCCCGCCCTGGGCCTCCGGGGCGACCTCGACGAACTCGAAGCCGAGGGTACGGGCGAACGGCACGGCCTGGAGCATCCCGGCCGCCACCTGGCGCGAGTCGATGGACATGCCCCGACGTTACTAGTCGGTAACTTCTCCGGCAAGGCGCGGCGGACCAGGAATTTCACCGGGGCGGGCAGCTCTCGCCGCCCGCCCCGGCGACGTGTCAGAACAGGTTGCCGAGGGTGCGCAGGATCTCCGCGTAGAAGTTGCCCTCGATGCTGCGGAACAGCGCGAAGTCCTCGCCCGGGCTGCCGACGAACGGACGCAGGGTCCAGGCGAGCTGGGTGCCGACGAAGCCGAAGAGCAGGATCCAGACGTACAGCAGGGTCATGCTGGCCGGCCGCTCCGACTCGCCGCGCCGCACCGGCGGGGTGCCCCACGGCCGGCCCGCCCCGGCGTACCCCGGCGACATCATCCCGGGCGGGAAGGCCGCCACCGGGTGGCCGGCCAGCACGACCGGCTGCGCCGGGACGCCGGCGGCCGGCTGCGCGGGGATGACGGACACCGGCTGCGCCTCGGCGGCCGGCGTGGTGGCGCCGTTCGCGCTCGCCCCCACGGCGACCGGCTCCGCGACCGGCTCACCGGCCGCCGGCTGGGCGGGTACGACGGCCTGCGCGGCCGGAGCCGCGGCGGCGGCCGGTGGGGCGGCGGCGGTCGACGGGGCGAGCAGGCCGTGCGCGTTGAGCACCTGCATCCCGCCGGTGAGGAAGCGCAGCCCGACCACCGCCGAGAGCGTCAGGATCGCCACGTTCAGCAGCTTGAAGAAGCCGTAGTCCGGCGCCGTGATCAGGAAGAAGAGGCTGATCGGGGCGAACGCCACCGCCAGCATCGAGGTCACCGTGATCGCCACCATCACCAGGGCCACCGACTGGCGTACCGAGAGCCGGGCCCCGAAGACCAGGTTGAACAGGTAGAGCGTGGGCAGGCAGATGGCCAGGGTGATCAGGAAGAGCAGCGGCAGCTTGACCGCCGAGGTCAACGCCATCAGCACGCCGTGGAACGCGCCGAGCACCGCCCCGTAGCAGGCCAGTGCGACGGCGGAGCTGGCCAGCATCCGCCCGGTCAGCGCGTTCAGGTCGTCGTCGGCGACGATCTGCTGCCAGATGCCCTGCCGGTCACGCAGGATCCGCTCGATCACGAGCGGGCTCGGACGGTCACCCGACACGACGGGCCCCTCTCTACAGGCGGTGCTCAGTGGACTGGGTGCGCTGACCGTAGGGCATGGGCGCGCTCGCCCGCAGCCCCGCCGGAGCCCGAGGGCTCAGCGCCAGCCGACGTCGATCCGGTCGCCGCGCTCGTCGAAGAAGTGCAGGGCGTCCATCCGTACGGCGACCGACATCGGGTGACCCGCCGAGATCGCCGGGTACGGGGCGAGGCGTACCCCGAGCTCGGCGGGACGGCGGTGGTGCCGCCCCAGGTCGGGGAGCACGCTGGTCCGGTTGCCGCCCCCGCCGGTCGGGGCGGAAGTTGGCTCCAGCTCGCCGGCCCGGCCGGTGAGCCGCTGCATGACCTGCCCGAAGCGGCGCAGCCCGCGCTGCCCGGCCGGCGCGTCGTCGGTCGTGGCGCCCATCTCGTCCACCACGATCGCGGTGGCGCCGATGTCGAGGAAGGCCAGCGACTCGTGCCCGTGGTGCTCCAGGTAGCGGACCCGGCCCCGGAGCACGTCGCCGGGGGTGTCCGGGGCGACCGGCGTGAGCGCCTCGGCCCGCATCCCGACCACGATCCGCTCGCCGTGGTAGTGCGCCACCGCCCGGCTGCGGATGTCGTCCCAGGGCAGGTAGAGCGCCTGCTCGCCGAGGGTGAGGGTCACGTACCGGTCGAGGTGGACGTAGACCGACGCCTCCAGCAGGTTCATCCGGGGGCTGCCGAGGAACGCCGCGACGTAGAGGGTGGCCGGCCGGCCGTACACCTGGGTCGGCGTGCCCACGTCCTGCAGGACGCCCTTGCGCATGATGGCGACCCGGTCGGCCATGGTCAGCGCCTCGGCCTGGTCGTGCGTGACGTAGATGGTGGTGACACCCAGCTCCCGGGTCAGCCCGGAGATCTCCGCGCGCAGCTCGGCGCGCAGACCGCTGTCCAGGTTGGAGAGCGGCTCATCCATCAGGAAGAGCCCCGGCCGGCGCACTATCGCCCGCCCCATGGCCACCCGCTGCCGCTGGCCGCCGGAGAGCTGGCTCGGCTTGCGGCCGAGGACGTCGCCGATGCCGAGCGCGCCCGCGACGTCCTGCACCCGCTCCCCGCGCGGGGCCGGCTCCACCCCGGCCAGTCGCAGCGGAAAGGCGATGTTGTCCCCGACGGTCATGTGCGGATAGAGCGCGAAGTCCTGGAAGACCATGGCGATCCTGCGCTCCCGTGGCGGCAGGTCGTTGGCGACCTCGCCGTCGAGCATCACGGCACCGGAACTCGGGTCCTCCAGGCCGGCGACCATTCGGAGCACGGTGGACTTGCCGCAGCCCGACGGACCGAGCAGCACCATGAACTCGCCGTCGTTGACGTCCAGATTGACGCTGTCGACCGCGACCGTTCCGTCCGGGAACACCTTGGTGACATCCTTGAGCGCGACGGTGGTCACCGTCTCCTCCCCCAGTTCGGCCGACCGCTTGACTGTGACGAGCATCATCGGATCAGCACATCGGGTAAACGTGCGATGTTGCGGTCATGACGGTCCGATTACCGGCAGCGGCCGCCGCGGCGGGACCACTGTCAGGCGGGGTCGTCGAGGAAGACCCGACGGACCACCCGCTCCGCGGCGTGCCCGTCGTCCAAGGTGCAGAAGCGGTCCCGGAACCGCTGCCGCGCCCGCTGTGCCTCCGCCCCGGTCACCGCGCCGGAGCGGAAGAGTTCCAACAGCTCGGCGAAGGTGAGCGCGACGGCGCCGGGCGGTTCGGCGGTCACGTCGAAGTAGACGCCCCGGGCCAGCGCGTACGCGTCGCGGTCCGGCGCGTACACGACGATCGGGCGGTCGAGGACGGCGTAGTCGAACATCGCCGACGAGTAGTCGGTGACCAGCACGTCCGTCGCGAGATAGAGGTCCTCCACGCTGCCGTGGTCGCTGACGTCGACCGCCCGGCCCCCGGTACGCCGGCGGGCCCGGCCGGCGCGATCGTGGAAGTAGTGGCTGCGGACCAGCAGCCGCCCCGCCGGCCCGAGCACGTCGAGCAACCGCTCCGGGTCGAACGGCGGGCGGTAGCGGGGCAGGTGCTCGCGGTGCGTCGGCGCGTACAGCACCACCCGCTCGTCCGGCCCGATGCCGAGCCGGTCCCGGATCTCCCGGACCTCCTCGGCGGTGGCGGTGACCAGCCGGTCGTTGCGCGGGTAGCCCACCTCCAACGTGGTGTACGAGGCCGGGTAGGCCCGGTCCCACATCTGGGTGGAGAAGCTGTTCGAGGTGATGCTGTAGTCCCAGCGGTCCACCCGGCGCAGCAGCCCGGCGAAGTCCATCCCGCCCGCGCCGAGCGGGAAGCGCTGCTGGTCCAGGCCCATCACCTTCACCGGCGTGCCGTGGTGGGTCTGCACGTGCACCGAGCCGGGTCGCCTGCGGACGAAGTCGGGGAAGTTGACGTTGTTCACCAGCCACCGGGCCCGGGCCAGCGTCCGGTAGTAGCCGGGGGTGCCGGCGACCACGAACTCGGTGCCGGGCGGCAGCGTGTCCACCCGGTCCCGCCGGACGATCCACACCCCCCGGACCTGCGGGGCCAGCCGGCCGGCGGCGGCGTGGATCGCGGCCGGGTTGCAGGCGTACCCGCGGTACCAGTACGCGGCGTAGACCGCCAGCGTCGGGTCGATCGGCCGGCGCAGCTCGGCCCGGTAGTACTCGCGCAGCACCGCGTCCCGGGTCAGCCGCGCGGTACGCCGGGCCACCGGCAGCGCCCGCCGGGCAGTGCCGCGGGCCGTCGCCCGGGCCTGGTTCGCCGCGCGCAGCGCGCTGAACGTCCGCCACCGTCCCGCCGCGACCAGCCGGTGCTTGAGCCCTTCCAGCCCGTCCGGCGCGGGGTAGCCCTCGGCCGGCCGGAAGCGCCGGTGGTCGGCGGTCATCTGGGCGAAGAACGCCGGGCGCAACGCGGGGGCGATCCGTTCGCCGTTGCCGAGCACGGTCAGGTGGTGCCAGACCATCCGCTCGAAGACCGCCGGCCGCAGCTCGGCCACCGCCGGCCCCCAGCGGTCCAGCAGCGCGAACACCCGGTGCCACTGCGCGAAGACCTCGAAGTGCCGGTCCCCCCGGGTCCGGGTGATCGCCCCGGCCCGCCGCTGCCGGTAGTTGACGCAGACCCGGTCGAGCACGGCGATCCGCTCGGCGGCCAGCAGCACCGGATAGGTGAAGGAGACGTCCTCGTACCAGCCGGGGGCGAAGCGCAGCCCGAGGTCGACCAGGAACTCCCGGCGGACCACCCGGTTCCAGGCGGTGTGCAGCAGGTGCATGGTCTCCGGGCGGTCCCGCAGCCGGAAGGTGGCCTCGGCGGGCGGCTCCGGGAACACCTCGGTCATGGCGCTGCGGGTGGCGGTGTCGTTCCAGTGCGCTCGGACGTGGTCCACCACGAGGACGTCCGGGCGGGCGGCCCGCAGCCGGCCGGCGACCTCGGGCAGGCAGTCCGGGGCGAGCCAGTCGTCGCCGTCGACGAACCAGACGTACTCTCCGACGGCCCGGTCCAGCCCGGCGTTGCGGGCCGGACCGAGCCCGACGTTGCGGGGCAGCCGGAGCGCCCGGACCCGGGGGTCGCGGGCGGCGTACTCGTCGAGGACGTCGCCGACGGCGTCCGGCGAGGCGTCGTCGACGCCGATCACCTCGAGGTCGTCGAAGGGCTGCCCGAGGATCGAGTCCAGGCACTCACGCAGGTAGCCCTGCACCCGGTAGGCCGGCACGACGAAGCTGATCAGGGTCATCCCGGCCGCCCCCTTGGTCAGCCCGGCGAACCGCCTCCGACCGGGACGGCCGTCACCCGCGCGGCGCGGGCCGGCAGGACCACCCAGGCCAGGACGACACTCGCCACGAATCCCACGAGAAGGTACGTACCGAGTGTAGCCAGACCGATACTCACAATTCCGGCGATCGCCGCCAGTGCCAGCAGCACCGACCGCCCCTCCCAGCCCAGCGTCCAGCGGTGCAGCGGCGGGGCCGCCTGCCGCTTCTCCAGCCGGGCGGTCAGGTCGTAGTGGTGCAGGGTGAGCACGAGGACGTACGCGAAGACCAGCCAGGCCGGCGCGCCGCCGACCACCCCGAGGGCGATGGCGAACAGGTACTCCCCGGCCCGCAGCGCGGCCGGGACCAGCCAGTCCAGCGGCCCGTTGTGCGCCGCGCCGGCCCCCAGGCCGCCGACCAGCAGCACCAGCAGCGCCGCCGGCACCCACCAGCGCAGCCCGCCGTCGTCGGTCAGCAGCGCCGCGACCAGCAGCGCCGCCGGACCCAGCGCCGCCAGCACCGCCAGGGTCAGCGGTCCCATCGGGCGGACGACCGGCAGCCGCGCCGCCAGCGGACCGTCGTCGCGGTGCAGCGTGGCGTCGACCGTGTCCAGCACCGGCACCCACATCCAGCGGGCCCGCAAGGTGCGCAGCGCCCCGGTGTACCCGAACGCCAGCGTCCCCCAGACCAGCACCGCGATCAGGCTGACCAGCGGGTTGAACAGCGCCACGGTCAGCGCGATCAGCGCCCACCGCTCGCCGATCGGGAAGACCACCGTCCGCTTCAGCCAGTACGACACCGAGCCGGTGTCGGCCTGCACCCGGGTGGAGGCGGCGTTCAGCCGGTCACCGATGCCACCGCCACCCCCGCCCACCGCCGTCTTCGGCCGGCGGGCCGCCTCGTCGTGCAGCACGCCGTACCAGGTGTCGGTCATGTGCCGCACGGTCTGCAGCGTCATCGCGGCGATGGCGAGAGCCCAGCCGTACCGGAAGCCGGCGTGCGTCGCCCCGTAGCCGAGGCCGGCGTAGACCACGTACTCCTTCGCCCGGTCGGCCATCGTGTCCAGCCAGCCGCCCCAGGCGCTGAAGTGCCGGGTGTAGCGGGCCAGTTGGCCGTCCACACAGTCGAGCACGAAGCCGAGGTAGAGCAGCACCGCCCCGCTGACCAGCGCGGGCCGGCCGCCGGCCCCGAACAGCACCGCCGCGGCGACCGCGAAGAGCACCGACAGCATGGTCACCGCGGTCGGGCCGAGCCCGATCCGGGCCGCCGCCTTCGTCACGTACGGCGACCAGGTGCTGACGAAGTAGGTGGTGAAGAAGTCGTCCCGCTCCTTGACCGAGAGCCGCAGCTCGGCCTTGTCCTCGTTCACCCCCGCCAGCGCCGCCTCGGCGGTGTGCAGCCCGGCGGCGTCACCGATCCGGTGCGCCACGAGCAGGCGTACCCGGTGGGCGAAGGTCAGCGTGCCGAGCGCGGTGAGCGCGGCGAAGAGCCCGTCCACGGCGGGCCCGGTCGCGGGCCGGGCGGCGGCGGCCCGGGCGGCGGCCGCCAGGGCCGGCAGATCCTCCACGCCGACCCGCAGCGCGCCGCCGAACACTCCGGTGGCGTCGGCCAGCTCCGGCCCGGCCTCGACCACCTGGCCGCGCTCCTCGCGCACGGCCGTGCGGCCGGGGACCGGCGGGTCGGTGAGCACCAGGGCCACCGTCGGGCCGACCGGGCTGGTGGCCAGGTGCTTCAGTACGGCGGTGTGCGCGACCAGGTCGGCCCCGCTGACGATCACCGGGCCGCTGGCGGCGCCCACCAGGGCGGCCAGCTCGTCCAGGTCGGCGGCGGCGCGCACCTCGTCCGCCCCGGCCCGGCGCCACTGGGCGGCCAGCCGGTCGGCGAGCGTCTCCCCGGCGCCGGTGGGCAGGCCCGCGGCCGGCGCACCGGCGGCGAGCACGATCGCGAGGGTCACCGCGGGACCGCGGCGTGGTACGCGTCGAGCGCCTCGGCGACCGTGCCGTCCACGGTCAGCCGCCCGCCGTCGAGGTAGAGCCCCCGACGGCAGAACCGGGTCAGGTCCTTCTCGTTGTGTGACACCAGCACCAAGGTGCGCCCCTCCGCGAGCAGTCGGTCGATCGTCGAATAGCACTTCTTGCGGAACTCCGCGTCGCCCACCGCGGTCACCTCGTCCATCAGCAGGATCGGGTGCGGCAGGTGGGAGATGATGGCGAACCCGAGCCGGACCTTCATCCCGGACGAGTAGTGCCGGACCGAGGTGTCGATGGCCCGCTCCACCTGCTCGCCGGCGAACGAGACGATGTCGTCGAAGTGCCGCTTCAGGTACGCCGACGACAGCCCGTGCAGGCCGCCGACGAGGTAGAGGTTCTCCCGCCCGGTGAGGTCGTTGGAGAAGCCGGCGGAGAGTTCCAGCAGCGGCGCGACGTCGCCGCGCACCCGGATCCGCCCCTCGTCGGGGATGAGCACCCCGGCGATGAGCCGCAGCAGGGTGCTCTTGCCGGTGCCGTTGCGCCCGATCACCCCGACCGTCTCGCCGGGCTCGACGGTGAAGGAGACGTCCCGCAGCGGCCAGAACTGCCCGGCCGCGGCGCCCCGCCCGCCACGGTGGATGAACAGCTCACGCAGCCGCAACTGGCGCCGGCGGTTGCGGACGAAGCGGATACCGAGGCCCTCGGCCTCGATGATCGGCGCCACCTCACAGCTCCTTGAGCACGGCGGGTTCGAGCCGGCGGAACGCCCACCAGCCGGCGACCAGCAGCAGCAGGCTGCCGGCGACCGTGGTGGCCAGCAGCCGGGCGTCGGGAAACTCGTCCGGGTACCAGATCGCGTGCTGGAGCTGGAAGATGCCGACCAGCGGGTTGAGCTCGTAGCCGACCTTCACCCAGCCCGGCATCCCGGACTCCCGGACCAGGCTCAGCGGGTAGATGATCGGCGTGGCGTAGAAGAGCACCCGGATGATCAGCCGCATGAAGCGCTCGACGTCGCGCATCAGCACGTTGACCGCCGAGAGCAGCAGCGACAGCCCGACCAGCAGGGTGGCCTGCACCAGCACGGCCAGCGGCAGGGCGAGCAGCGACCAGCCGGGGTGAATCCTGCCGTGCGCGGCGTAGCCGGCGGCGACGGCGAAGAGGATGGGCAGGCCGGCGGCGTACTCGGCGAACCGGCCGGTGACCCGGCCGATCGGGAAGACCTGCCGGGGCACGTTCATCGTGGTGATCAGGCGGGACTGGCCGGTCAGCGCGTTGGTCGCCTCGCTCAGCGCCGAACTGGTCCACATCCAGGCGAAGATCCCGGTGATCAGGAAGAGCGGGTACGACTCGGCGGCCTGCCCGAGGTGCCGCTCGGTGTCGCCGGAGTAGAGCACGCCGAAGACGAAGAAGTAGATCGCCCCCATGCCCAGCGGCTCGATCAGCGACCAGAAGTAACCGAGCACCGACTGCTGGTACTTCACCGCCAGGTCCCGCTTGACCAGGATCCGCAGCGAGTTGCGGTGCGACCACAACGCCGCGACGCCAGCGGTCACCGTCGCCTCCCGCCTCCCAGGACGGACGACAGGTTAGCAGTCGGTGAACGAACGCCCCTCAGCACTCGATCACGTTGACGGCCAGGCCGCCGCGCGCCGTCTCCTTGTACTTGACCTTCATGTCGGCGCCCGTCTCCCGCATGGTCTTGATGACCTTGTCCAGCGAGACGGCGTGCACCCCGTCCCCACGCAGCGCCAGCCGGGCGGCGGTGATCGCCTTGATGCTAGCCACCGCGTTCCGCTCGATGCACGGGATCTGCACCAGCCCACCGACCGGGTCGCAGGTCAGCCCGAGGTTGTGCTCCATGCCGATCTCGGCGGCGTTCTCCACCTGCGCCGGCGTGCCACCGAGGGCCTCGGCCAGCCCGGCGGCGGCCATCGAGCAGGCCGAGCCGACCTCGCCCTGGCAGCCGACCTCGGCGCCGGAGATGGAGGCGTTCTCCTTGAACAGCACGCCGATCGCGCCGGCGGCCAGCAGGAAGCGGACCACGCCGTCCTCGTCGGCGTGCGGGGTGAACCGGGTGTAGTAGTGCAGCACCGCCGGGATGATGCCGGCCGCGCCGTTGGTGGGGGCGGTCACCACCCGGCCGCCGGCGGCGTTCTCCTCGTTGACGGCGAGGGCGAAGAGCGTCACCCAGTCCATCGCGCGCAGCGGGTCGGTGGAGTCGATCTCCGCCTCCAGGCTCCGGCGCAGCTCGGCGGCGCGGCGGCGAACCTTCAGCCCGCCGGGGAGGACGCCGCCGTGCTCGCAGCCGGCCGCCACGCACTCCCGCATCACCCGCCAGATCTCCAGCAGGCCGGCCCGCACGTCGGCCTCGCTGCGCCAGGAGCACTCGTTGGCCAGCATCACCTCGCTGATCGACAGCCCGGTCGCGGCGGTCACCTCGAGCAGCTCGGCGCCGGTGTAGAAGGGGTACCGCACCCGCGTCGTGTCGGGCTTGATCCGGTCCGCCCCGGCGGCCGCCTCGTCCACCACGAAGCCGCCGCCCACCGAGTAGTAGGTACGGGCCCTGACCTGCGCCCCGGCCGCGTCGTAGGCCGCGAAGGTCATCCCGTTCGGGTGGTACGGCAGCGACCGGCGGCGGTGCAGCACCAGGTCCCGGCCCGGGTCGAAGTCGATCTCCTGCACGCCGAGCAGGTGCAGCCGGCCCTCGGCGCGGATCGCGGCCACCCGGGGGCCGACGGTGTCGGTGTCGACCGTCTCCGGTGCCTCGCCCTCCAGCCCGAGCAGCACGGCCCGGTCGCTGCCGTGGCCGTGCCCGGTGGCGCCGAGCGACCCGAACAGCTCGGCCTGGACCCGGACGACGTCGGCGAGCAGCCCGTCGCCCTTCAACCCGGCGACGAACGTCCGCGCGGCCCGCATCGGTCCCACGGTGTGCGAGCTGGACGGCCCGATGCCGACGCTGAAGAGGTCGAAAACACTGATCATGGCTGCACTTTCCTCGCCGTCGCGCCCGGTGGTGCCGGGTCCGACTCGGGTTCCGCCCGCCGAGGTCTCCGGCGGCCGTCGGCACCGCCCGGGGTGGTGGACGGCATCCGACCGGCGAGCCTACCCGCCCGCCGCACCTCCCGCCTTTCCACCGCAGGTGACGACACCTTCCAAGGGTGCATCGGGCGGGGGCGGCGCGGGTAACCACCTACGGGTCCGGGGCCGCCGGATCGGTCTTCGGACGGAGGGCGCGGTGGCCACCCCTTTCTACCGTTGGTTGCAGAGCGGCGGATCGCCGCAGAGTGGGAGTACGACGATGAGTCGCAAACTGGTCCGGCCCCGCGAGGGGCGCATGCTCGCCGGCGTCTGCGCCGGCCTGGCCCGCCGGTTCAACACCTCGGCGTTCATGATCCGGCTGCTGTTCCTGCTGTCGCTGCTGCTGCCCGGCACCCAGGTGATCGTCTACCTGGTGCTCTGGGTGCTGATGCCGAACGAGGACCGCGCCGCCACCCGCTAGCAAGATGCGGGCCAGTGCTCCGCCCTTCAGGGCGGGTGAAGGCCCGCACTGGAGGGGCCGCCAGGCCCCGAGCGTGCCATTGACCGTGGTAAAATCTGGGCGGGCTCCAGCGATAACCAAGCTGGAGCCCGCCGCACCAGACGTCGCCGCAGGGCATGCGGAGACGGAAAACGCCTGTGGAGCGGACGTAAGACCGGAGCACGCTCCGGCTGATCGCGGTGAAGCAGGAACCCAACTGGGCGTTGCGCGTTCCGCGCGCAGCGCGGAGGGAATCCCCGCCATTCATGGCGGTGGAGGAAGTCAATGACCTCCCCGCACGGCAGCGCCCGCCCCGATATCTCGGGGCGGGCGCTGCCGGTTTCGGGTCAGGGAGCGGCGTACGTGACGGTGATTTTCTCGTAGCCGAGTGAGCGGAGCAGGCCCTCCAGCATCTTGCGGGTGTTCTCCTCGGCGCGCTGGGTCAACCCGCTGTCGCGCGCCGCCGCGGTGATCCGTTCCTCGGCGAGCTGGTAGACCTGCTGCTGCCGGTTGGGGTCGCCGTTGACCAGCTCGCCGAGCCGGTTGAGCAGGCCGCGCTCCTCGGCGAAGACGTAGCTCTTCTGCAGGTCGAGGTTGGTCTTGCCGAGCTGCGGCGCCGGCAGCTTGATCTCGACGGACTTGCCGTCGGCGGATTCGACCACCGCCCCCTCGGAGATCTTGGTGAAGTCGACGTACGCCTCCACGCTGCCCGCCCCGACGAAGAGGGTCCGCTGCTTGAGCAGGAACTCGGGCACGTTGTTGCGGTCGTTCTGGAGGTCGACCACGACCTGGAAATTGCCCTCGGCGGCGACGTAGCGGCTGAGGTCCTGGATCGACTTGAGCAGCGGCGGCTGGCTGCGGTCGGTCTGCTCCTTGGCGAACGGGTTGCGGAAGTCGGGGAAGATTCCGGTCGCCTGGGCGCCGAGCAGCACCACCACCGCCAGCGCCGCCGCGCCCAGCCACACGAGCAGGCCCCGGGGGGCGGGCCCGCCGGAGGGCGCCGACCCGCCCGGCCGCGGCGGGGAGGTGTCGTCCGACCGGGCCGGAAGCGTGTCGGCGGTCGGGTAGCCGGGAAACTCCCTGGTGGGCTCGTTGATGTCACCGTCGCGGGCCATGGCCCTCACCGTCCTCGTCAGACACGTCGTCTACCGATGACGGTACGGGCCGGATACGACACCCGCGCGTCGAGCGACCCGATCGGGTGAAGCGTCGGTCAGGCGAAGGCGGAGACCCCGGTCAGCTTCTGCCCGATGACCAGCTGGTGGATCTCCGAGGTGCCCTCGTAGGTCAGCACGCTCTCCAGGTTGTTGGCGTGCCGCATCACCGGGTACTCGCCCGAGACGCCGTTCGCGCCGAGGATCGTGCGGCACTGGCGGGCGATCGCCAGCGCCTCCCGCACGTTGTTCAGCTTGCCCACGCTGACCTGCTCCGGGCGCAGCTTCCCGGCGTCGGCGAGCCGGCCCAGGTGCAGCGCCAGCAGGTAGCCCTTGTTCCACTCGACGGCCATGTCGGCGAGCTTGGCCTGGGTGAGCTGGAAGCCGGCCAGCGGCCGGCCGAACTGGGTCCGGGTGGTCGCGTAGTCCAGCGCCGTCGACAGGCAGTCGCGGGCCGCGCCGAGCGCACCCCAGACGATGCCGTGCCGGGCCTCGGTCAGGCAGCTCAGCGGGGCCTTCAGCCCGATCGCCCCGGGCAGCTGGGCGTCCGCCGGCAGCCGGACGTCGTCGAGGGCGATCTCGCCGGTCAGCGAGGCGCGCAGCGACATCTTCCGCCGGATCTCGCGCGCCGTCACCCCCGGCGTGTCCATGGGTACGGCGAAACCGCGTACCCCCTCGTCGGTGCGCGCCCAGATCACGCCGACCTCGGCGATCGGCGCGTTGGTGATCCACATCTTGGCGCCGTTGAGCACCCAGTCGTCGCCGTCGCGGCGGGCCCGGGTGGCCATCGAGGCCGGGTCGGAGCCGTGGTCGGGCTCGGTCAGGCCGAAGCAGCCGATCGCCTCGCCGGCCGCCATCGCCGGCAGCCAGCGCTGCTTCTGCTCCTCGCTGCCGTAGCGCCAGATGGCGTACATGGCGAGCGAGCCCTGCACCGAGACCAGCGAGCGGATGCCGGAGTCGCCGGCCTCCAGCTCCAGGCAGGCCAGCCCGTACGCGACCGCCGAGGCGCCGGCGCAGCCGTACCCGGTCAGGTGCATGCCGAGCAGGCCGAGCTTGCCGAACTCCCGGGCCAGCTCGCGGGCCGGCACGTGGCCCTGCTCGTACCAGTCGGCGACGTGCGGGCGTACCCGGTCGTCGATGAGCTGGCGCACGACGGCGCGGATCTGCCGCTCCTCCTCGCTGAGCGAGGCGTCCACGTCGAGCAGGTCCAGGGGTGCGGTCATGGGGGCCACCTTAACCAGTCGTCAGGAGGGCGTCATCCCTCGTGGCCGCCGAGCACCAGCACCCGGGCGTGGATCTGGTTGCGCTGCTGCAACGCCGCGCGCAGCGCCCGGTGCAGCCCGTCCTCCAGGTAGAGCCCGCCGTTCCACTGCACGACGTGCGGGAAGAGGTCGCCGTAGAAGGTCGAGTCCTCGGCGAGGAGCTTGTCCAGCGCCAGCTCCCGCTTGGTGGTGATGAGCTGGTCCAGCCGCAGCGGGCGCGGCGGGATCTCCGCCCACTGCTTGAGCGTGTAGTTGTGCTCCGGGTACGGACGCCCGTCCCGGACCGCTCTGAAGATCACGGCACGCTCCCCTCCCCGTGGCCGGGCCGACCGACGGCGCGGAGCCGGGTCACGCCGTGGTGCCGCGAGGTGCGGCACCGATGACCGTGCCAGCCTAACCGCCTCCGCCACACTGCGTTTTACTCCCTCATGTCGCTTTCGCTTCCGCCGATACCCACCCGGGACCGCATGAACCACGCTCAACTCCACCGGCCGCGCCGGACCACCTCGCCGACCGGGCGACGCCCCCGACGCAGTGACGGTGACCGGTGGTCGGGCGCCCGGTAACCCACGGTCACCGCGCCGATCGGCTGGTACTCCTCGGGCACCCCGAACGCCTCCCGGTAGGCGTCCAGCCGCTGTGGCGGGATGCCGAAGAAGCAGGCCCCCAGCCCCTCGTCGACGGCGGTGAGCAGCATGAGCAGCGCGGCGAAGCCGGTGTCGACGTACCAGTAGGGCACCGGCCAGCGTTCCGCCGTCCGGTCCGCCCAGCCCTTGTCCGGCTCGGCGTAGCGCTCCAGGTAGGCGGAGCGGTTGGCGTGCGGCACCACGATCAGCGGGGCCCGCCGCATCCCGGCCAGCCAGCGCTCCCGACCACCGCCGCCCGGGGTGGCCGCCGTCCAGAACCGCTCCCGGTCCGCCGGGGTCTCCAGCACCAGGAAGCCCCAGCCCTGCGCGAACCCGGCCGACGGCGCCCGGACCGCGTGGTCGAGCAGCCGGTCCACCACGTCCGGCGGGACCGGGCGGTCCGGGTCGTAGTTGCGCACCATCCGCCGTCGCCGGACGACCTCGCCGAACTCCATGCCCCCGCCGCTCAGACGCCGGGCCGCAGGCCCCAGGCGCCCTGCCAGGTGCCGCCGGGCTTCAGCGTGATCAGGTCCTTGCCGGAGCGGAACGCGTCCGCCGGGCAGGTCATGGGCTCCACCGCCACCGACCGCCGGTGCCGCTCTCCGGTCAGCGTGTCCCCGGTGAAGACCTGCCACCAACCGAACTCCCGATCCGCCCAGATGTGCACCGCGGCGGAGCCGTCCGGGGCGGCCAGGGTGACCGCCGAGCCCCCGTCGGCGTCCCGCACCAGGTCACCGAAGGCCAGGTCGAGCACCGCGTCGCCGATCGGGCGGGGCTCGGTGAAGTCGTATTCGGTGCCGGCCACCGGCGCGGCGGCGATGGGGAGCAGGCGGCCGTCCAGCAGCACCCGGATCCGCCCCGGTACGCGCAGCGACACCTCGTCCACCGGCACGCCGGGCAGCCGCAGGTAGGGGTGCATCGAGTAGCCGTACGGGGCATCCTCCGCGCCGAGGTTCGTCACCTCGTGCTCGACCCGCAGGCCGTCCGCGCCGACGCTCCACCGGTTCCGCAGCCGCAGCGGCCACGGGTAGCCCGGGCTGGGCGGCAGGTCGTACCCGACGGTGACCGCGTCGGCGGACTGCTCGACGAGGTGCCACGACACCCAGTTGACCAGGCCGTGGATCGCGTTGCGCCGGGCCGGCTCGCTCAGGTCGAGCTGCAACGAGCGCTCCCCGAAGGTGTACTGCCCGTCCCGGATCCGGTTCGGCCAGGGCGCCAGCACGTGCCCGGCCGATCCGGGGCAGATCTCGTCGACGGCGTACCCGTCGACGTAGTCCACGCCGTCGTGCCGGTACGACCGCAGCCCACCGCCGACCTCGACGATGACCGCCTCGTGGCCGTCGGCGGCAATGGTCCACTGTGTCCCGGACGGCGGGCGGGTTCCGGCCTTCTCCATGTCAGGGGACCTTAGTCGCCCGCCCCCGCCCCCGTCGGACCCGCCGAGCCGCTTCCCGCCCAGCGGTCGCCCGGTCCGCCGCGACCCACCCGCCCGCGGCGGAGGGTCAGTCCCGGTCGGCGGCCGGGGTGGCCCGGTAGCGCAGCAGCGCCGGGAAGACCACCACCAGCGCGACGGCGAGCACCGCGGAGACCAGACCGCCGCCCACCCAGGCCACGCCGGTGCCGAACCCGGCCGCCACCGCGCCGGCGCGCAGGTCGCCGAGGCGTGGCCCGCCGGCGATGACCACCGTGTTGACGCCCTGCAGTCGGCCGCGCATCCGGTCCGGCGCGTAGACCAGCAGCATCGACTGCCGCAGCACCGCGCTGACCAGGTCGGACGCCCCGGCGACGGCGAGCAGCAGCACGACCAGCCAGAGCTGGCGGGCCAGCCCGGCCGCGGCGACCGCGAGGCCCCAGCCGACCACCGCCACCACCAGCACCAGGCCCTGCCGGCGGAGCCGGCCGATCCAGCCGGAGGTGAGCCCACCGAGCATCGCGCCGAGCGAGATCGCGCCGTACAGCCAGCCGATCGCCGCGCCACCGCCGAACCGCTCCTGGGCCACCTCGGGGAAGAGCGCCCGGGGCATGGCCAGGATCATCGCGATCAGGTCGATGGCGAACGAGAGCATCAGCACCGGCGTGGTGGCCAGGTAGCGGAGCCCGTCGACGATGCTGGCCAGGCCCGCTCTGCGAGGGCTGCCGTCGCCGTCCGGGTCCGGCTCGGGCGGCAGCGCCGGCATCCGCACGGTCGCCCAGACGGCGGCGGTGAACAGGACCGTGTCCAGGCCGTACGCGATCGGCAGCGCGACGTCCGTCCGCCAGCTCGCGAAGATCAGCCCGGCCAGCAGCGGCCCGGCCACCGACGCGGCGGTGTACGTGGTGAAGTTCAGCGTGCTGGCGGCCGGCACCAGCTCGGCCGGCACGAGCCGGGGAAGGCTCGCCGTGCGGGCCGCCCCGCTGACCGCGAAGCCGACCGACTGGAGCGCCACCAGGGCCAGCAGCAGCACCGGGCTGCCCACCCGGAGCACCGCCTGCAGCAGCAGCGCCAGCATCGAGGCCCAGAGCAGCGCCTGACTGACCAGCAGCACGCCCCGCCGGTCCCGGGCGTCGGCGACCGCCCCGCCCCAGAGCCCGAAGACCAGCAGCGGCAGGAACGCGGCCACCCCGAGCAGGCCGACCCAGAACGAGTCCCGGGTCAGCGCGTACATCTCCACCGGCACGGCCACCGCCGTGAACTGGAAGCCGAGCATGGCGATGCCGCCGCCCAGCCAGATCCGCCGGAACTCCGGCACCGCCAGCGGACGCAGGTCGATCGCCCAGCGGCGCGCCCCGCGCGGCCGGGTCTCCTTGGTCGCGGTCACGGGGCCAACCGCTCCACGATCCAGTCGCCGCCGTCGGCACGGCGGAACCGCAGCCGGTCGTGCAGCCGGCTCACCCGGCCCTGCCAGAACTCCACCGACTCGGGCCGGACCCGGAAGCCGCCCCAGTGCGGTGGCGCGGGGATCTGCGCCACGTCGGCGAAGCGCGCCACCACCGCCTCGTACGCCTCGTCCAGCGCCGCCCGGTCGGGGATGATCTGGGACTGGGCGCTGGCCCAGGCCCCGAGCTGCGACCCGCGCGGCCGGCTGGCGAAGTACGCCTCGGTCTCCGCCCGGTCGACCCGCTCCACCGGACCGGCGACGACCACCTGCCGCTGCATCGGGAACCAGGGGAAGACCAGGCTGGCGTGCGGATTGGCGGTCGCCTCGCCGCCCTTGCGGGAGGTGTAGTTGGTGTAGAAGACGAAGCCCTCCGGGTCGTAGCCCTTGAGCAGGACGGTGCGGCCGCTGGGGCGGCCGGCGGCGTCGGCGGTGCCGACGATCATCGCGTTCGGCTCGGGCAGCCCGGCGGCGACCGCGTCGGCGAACCAGCGGTCGAACTGGGTGTACCAGTCCGCGGCCAGATCGGCCTCGGAAAGGCCCAGGTCGGCGGCGTACTCGTTACGCATGGCCGCCGGCGGTGGTGTGTCGCCCGTCACGTCGCTTCTCCCTCTCGCGGCGGCGCCCACGTCCCCCGACGCTGGCCAGCCCCCAGGAAAGAGTGTCACCGAGGGCGTGACGGCCTCCACCGGCGGGGATGTCACGTGCGGCACAGTCGCAGCGGGTCGCGCATTTGGTTACCGAGCAGGCAAGATGTCACGAAACCATCCCTGAGGGTCGCCTAAGGTCTGGGCCGGACAGAGCCCGCGGCGGGCGCACCGAGCCGGAAGCCAGGAGACGACATGTCTGACTTCAAACCGGGCCTGGAGGGCGTCGTAGCCTTCGAGACCGAGATCGCCGAACCGGACCGCGAGGGTGGCGCGCTGCGCTACCGCGGCGTCGACATCGAGGATCTGATCGGCCAGGTCTCCTTCGGCAACGTCTGGGCACTGCTGGTCGACGGGCGGTTCGGCCCGGGCCTGCCGCCGGCCGAGCCGTTCCCGGTGCCGGTGCACTCCGGCGACATCCGCGTCGACGTGCAGTCCGCGGTCGCCATGCTGGCCCCGTACTGGGGGCTCGACCAGCTGCTGGACATCTCCGACGAGCAGGCCCGCGAGGACCTCGCCCGGGTCTCCGTCACCGCGCTGTCCTTCGTCGCCCAGTCGGCTCGCGGCCTCGGCCTGCCCGCCGTGCCGCAGAAGGAGATCGACAAGGCCGAGACGATCGTCGAGCGCTTCATGAAGCGCTGGCGCGGCGAACCCGACCCCCGGCACGTCAAGGCCGTCGACGCGTACTTCATCTCGGCCGCCGAGCACGGCCTGAACGCCTCCACCTTCACCACCCGGATCGTCGCCTCCACCGGCGCCGACGCCGCGGCCTGCATCTCCTCCGGCATCGGCGCGCTCTCCGGCCCGCTGCACGGCGGCGCCCCCAGCCGGGTGCTGAGCATGCTGGAGGCCGTCGAGCGCAGCGGCGACGCCGAGGGGTACGTCAAGGGCGTCCTCGACCGCGGCGAGCGGCTGATGGGCTTCGGTCACCGGGTCTACCGGGCCGAGGACCCGCGCGCCCGCGTGCTGCGCCGTACCGCCAAGGAGCTGGGCGCGCCGCGCTTCGAGATCGCCGAGGCGCTGGAGAAGGCCGCGCTGGCCGAGCTCCAGGCCCGCCGCCCGGACCGGGTGCTCGCCACCAACGTCGAGTTCTGGTCGGCCGTGGTGCTGGACTTCGCCGAGGTGCCCGCGCACATGTTCACCTCGATGTTCACCTGCGCCCGGATGGGCGGCTGGAGCGCGCACATCCTGGAGCAGAAGAAGCTCCAGCGGCTGGTCCGGCCGTCCGCCCGCTACGTCGGCCCCAACCCCCGCAAGCCGCGGGAGGTCGAGGGCTGGGACGCCATTCCGCACGGCGTCTGACCCGCGTACCCGTCGAAGGGGCCCCGTCCGCGCGGACGGGGCCCCTTCGCGTGCCCCCGGCTCCCGCGGCGGCCGGGTTGTGGCGCATCCCTCAGCGCGCGGGGCGGGACCAGCCGCCGGACGGCCGGGGCGAAGTGCGAGGATGAAGGCTCGGCAGTGCCGCCGGACCGGGCTGGAGATCCCGGCCGCCCGTGCGTCCGCGCACGCGTCCGCCGCAGGTCCCCGCCCGGTGAAGGGCCCGCCCTCGCCCCTGCGGAAGGATCTCGACAACCGTGGCTGACGCACCGACCATCCGGATTCCCGACGACATCAAGCCCGCCGACGGGCGGTTCGGCTGCGGGCCGTCCAAGGTCCGTCCGGCGGCCGTCTCCGCACTCGCGGACGTGGCCACCAGCTACCTGGGCACCTCGCACCGGCAGAAGACCGTCCGCGACGAGGTGGCCCGGCTGCGCCGGGGGATCGCCGAGTTCTTCTCCCTCCCCGAGGGCTACGAGGTGATCATCGGCAACGGTGGCACCACCGCCTTCTGGGAGGTCGCCACCTTCGGCCTGGTCCGCGACCGCGCCCAGTTCGCCAGCTTCGGCGAGTTCGGCGCGAAGTTCGCCAAGTCGGTCGCCGACGCGCCGTTCCTCGGCGAGCCGACGGTCCGCAAGTCCGCGGCGGGCAGCGCGCCGACGCTGGTCGCCGAGGCCGGCGTGGACGTCTACGCCACCCCGCACAACGAGACCTCCACCGGCGTCGCGGTGCCGATCAGCCGGGTGCCCGGCGCCGACCCCGGCTCGCTGCTGCTGGTCGACGCCACCTCGGGCGCGGGCGGCCTGGAGGTCAACGTCGGCGAGACCGACGTCTACTACTTCGCCCCGCAGAAGTGCTTCGGCTCCGACGGTGGCCTCTGGCTGGCCCTGATGTCGCCGGCCGCGCTGGAGCGGGCCACCGAGATCAAGGGATCCGGCCGCTACATCCCGGCCTTCCTCGACCTGGTCACCGCGATCGACAACTCGCGGCTGGAGCAGACGTACAACACGCCGGCGCTGGCCACCATCTTCCTGGCGGCCGAGCAGACCGACTGGATGAACTCGCAGGGCGGGCTGGCCTGGGCGGCCAAGCGCACCGCCGAGAGCGCGGGCATCGTGTACGGCTGGGCCGAGCGCTCCGACGTGGCCACGCCGTACGTCGCCGACCCGGCGCTGCGCTCCAACGTGGTCGCCACGATCGACTTCGCCGACGGGGTGGACGCCTCGGCGATCGCCAAGGCGCTGCGCGCCAACGGCATCGTGGACACCGAGCCGTACCGGAAGCTGGGCCGCAACCAGCTCCGGGTCGCGCTCTTCCCGGCGGTCGAGCCGGCCGACGTGGAGGCGCTGACCGCCTCCATCGACTACGTGGTGGACCGGCTCCAGTAGACAGTCACGGTGGGTGGCCGACGGGGCTCCGTCGACCACCCACCGTGATCATCGTCGCAGCTCAGTCCCGACATGCGGGTGTCGCATCCCCCACCTTCGGGTAGGAGAGCGTACGGTGGTCCGAGGACGCCCGGGTGGCCGGCTCGTGGCGTGACGGCCAGCGAAGCGGGACGGAGGCTACGCCATGCGCCCAGTACGCTTCGTCGCCCTCTCCGAGGACGGCCAGGCTCTGGTGCTCGCCGACGAGGTCGGGCGCCTGCTCGCCCTCCCCATCGACGAACGCATCGCCACGGTGCTGCACGCCGAGCCCGGCGCGGCGCCGCTCGCGGTGGTGCCGACCGCCGCCGACCCGACACCGTCGCTCTCCCCTCGGGACATCCAGGCCCGGATCCGCTCCGGCGAGTCCGCCGAGGACGTCGCCCGCATCGCGGGGGTCCCGGTCGACCGGGTGCTGCGCTACGCCGGCCCGGTGCTCCAGGAGCGGGCCATGCTCGCCCAGCACGCCCGGCGCACCCGGCTCAAGGGCGCGGAGAAGCCGACCCCGCTGGCCGAGGTGGTCAACGGCCGGCTGGCCCAGCACGGGATAGACACCGAGAAGATCTCCTGGGACGCGTACCGGCGCGACGACGGCACCTGGCGGATCATCGCCACCTGGCCGTCGGGCAAGGCCACCGCACAGGCGGTCTGGGACCTCGACAAGCTGCGGCAGAACGTCACCCCGCACGACGACATGGCGCAATACCTGTGCGCCGAGCGTCCGACGCCGATCCTCGGCCAGGAGCCGGCGCCGGAGCGGGGCGGGCACGCGCTGCCCGGCCCGTCGCGCGGCGAGCCGAGCCGGGGCGGGCACGGCCTGCCGGCGGCCGGCGAGCACAGCCGTCCCGGGCGGGACCCGATCCGGGCCGGGCGGGACGCCCTGCTCGCCTCCCTCGACCGGCCGCTCGGCGGCACCTCGGGTCGCGGGCTCGACCCGCGTTCCCCGGCCGCGCTGGCCGGCGCCGACGCACCCCGGCAGCGGGCCGTCGGCGGGGGCGCGGCGGCACTGCTCGGCGGCGGTCAGGGTTCGGCGTTCGACGACGACTCGGACGCGCCGAAGGAGGTCCCGGCCGTACCGTCGCTGGCGGTGCTCCGGCCCCGCCGCACGGGTTCGGCGGCGGCCGCCGGCGGCGACTCCACCGACGCCTCCGGCAAGCCGCGCAAGCGGCTGCCGAGCTGGGACGACGTCCTCTTCGGCAGCGGCCCGGCGGCCCGCGAGTCCTCCTGACCCATCGGCCGGCCACCCTGGTACGCGAGGCACTCTAAGTGCGCGCGTGCCAGGGTGGACCCATGGAGTACACGAATCTGGGACGCACCGGTCTGTCGGTGAGCCGGCTCTGCCTCGGCACGATGAACTTCGGGCCGCAGACCACCGAGCCGGACAGCTTCGCCATCATGGACCGGGCGCTGGAACACGGCATCAACTTCTTCGACACCGCCAACGTGTACGGCTGGCAGACCGGTGAGGGCATCACCGAGCAGATCATCGGCCGCTGGTTCGCCCAGGGCGGCGGCCGGCGCGACAAGGTGGTCCTCGCCACCAAGGTCTACGGCAAGATGGGCGACTGGCCCAACGAGCAGGGCCTGAGCGCCCGCCACATCATCCGGGCCTGCGAGGACTCGCTGCGCCGGCTCCAGACCGACGTGATCGACCTCTACCAGATGCACCACGTCTCCCGGAGCACGCCGTGGGAGGAGATCTGGCAGGCGATGGAGACCCTGGTCGCCCAGGGCAAGGTGATCTACGTCGGATCGTCCAACTTCGCCGGTTGGCACATCGCCCAGGCGCAGGCGGCCGCGGGCCGGCGCAACTTCCTCGGCCTGGTCGCCGAGCAGTCCATCTACAACCTGCTCACCCGGCACGTCGAGCTGGAGGTCATCCCCGCCGCGCAGCACTACGGGCTGGGCGTCATCCCCTGGTCGCCGCTGCACGGCGGCCTGCTCAGCGGGGTCCTGCGCAAGATGGCCGAGGGCGGCGCCGCGCGGGGTGCCAGCGGACGCTCCGCCGACGCGCTGGCCGAGCACCGGGCGACCATCGAGGCGTACGAGAAGCTCTGCGCGGACCTCGGGCACGATCCGGCCGACGTGGCGCTGGGCTGGCTGCTCTCCCGGCCCGGGGTGACCGCCCCGATCATCGGCCCGCGCACCGTGGACCAGCTCGACCGGAGCCTGGGCGCGCTGACCGTCGACATCGACGAGGCGACGGAGAAGCGCCTCGATGAGCTGTTCCCGCCGGTCGGCAACGGCGGCCCCGGCCCGGAGGCCTGGGCCTGGTGACCCAAGCCGGTTAGGCACCTGCTCCGCACCGGTTGCGGCGTGTCGCGGTTCGCGGTCCCGGATGACCTCGACACGCCGCATCTCGGGGCCTCCCCGAACTCGGAGGGCCGGTCAGAGGGGCCAGGCCGCTAGCCGGTCGTACGTCGGCCGGGGGCCGGGGTGGCTGCGGACCAGCACCAGCTCGGTCGCCGGCCACTCCGGCCCCTCGTAGCCGCCGAGCGCGGCCCGGTCGGCCTCCACGTCGGTCGGGTCGATCCGGTCACCGGGGCGGGCGATCGTCAGGTGCGGGCGGAACGGCTTCTCGTCGTGCGGGAGGCGGTTGCGGCGCAGCCCCATCCGGATCAACCGGCCCAGCACGTTCAACGCCTCGACGTCGCCGAGCAGGTCCACCCAGAGCACGGTGAAGCGGCCCCGGCCGAACCGGCCGCCCCCGCCGAGCCGGAGCCGGGGTGCGCCGACGCGCCCCGCGCGGGATGTCTCGGCGGCGAGCCCGAGGGTGCTCTCCACGTCCACCAGCCGGTCCGCCTCCACGTCACCGAGGAAGGCGAGCGTGACGTGCAGGTTCGCCGGGTCGGCGAGGCGTACGTTGATGCCGGCGGCGGAGGCGGCACCGATCCGCAGCCCGGCGAGCCGGTCGGTCAGGTGGGCGACCGCGGCGGGCGGCGGGTAGACCGCGACGAAGAGTCTCACGCCCGCCGGTGACGGGGTCGGCGGCCGGCAGCGGCGGCCGGCAGCGCCAGCCCCGCCTGGGCGAGCAGTCCTTCGACCCGGACCCGCTCGATCTCCCGGTCCACGCCCTCCAGCTCGGTGAGGTGCTCGGTGATCGCCAGCGCCCGGCAGGCGGCCCGGAGCCGGTCGTCGTACGCGTCGATGACCGAGGTGTGCCAGACCACCGAACGGCCGCGGGCGGCGAGCCGGTGCCCGCCGAGGCGGCGCAGGTCGGCGGCGATGCGTTCCAGGGGTTGCCGGTCGTCCCGGTCGAGCTGGGTCAGGTCGATGTCGCGGGTGAGGGCGTCCGCCTCGATCGCCCGGTCCAGCCGGGCGATGGTGCGCCGCTCGCGTCGCCCGTCGCGCCACTCGGCCCAGCCGCAGGCCACCCGGTCGAAGATCTCGTCGAGGCAGAAGAGCAGAGCGAACGCCGCCGGCAGACATGCCACGGCGAGGATCGCCAGTACCAGCGTCAGTGCGCCACCGCCTGCCACATATCGACGCTAAGGCCCACGCCCGGCTCCCGCCACCGGATTGCCGGTATCTGACGCGAAACCGGCCCACCTTTCCGTGGCGGGGGCGGGCCGGCGGCGCGTCGGTCAGCAGTCGGGCGACGAGACCACGTAGAAGCGCGGCATGGGCAGCACCCGGAAGCGCAGCCGGGCACCGGACCGCCGCAGCTGCCAGGTGAGCGCGAGCAGGGCGGTGGCCAGCGAGATCAGGCCGCCCATCCAGATGCTCGCCCCGGCGCCGTAGGTCTCGGCGACCCAGCCGATCAGCGGGGCGCCGACCGGGTTGGTGCCGAGGAAGACCAGCACCCAGAGGGCCATGACCCGGCCCCGGAAGGCGGCGTCGACGCCGAGCTGCACCCGCTGGTTGGCGGCCTGGGCGAAGAAGACCATGAAGAAGCCGGTGGGCAGCAGCAGCGCCACCACCAGCCAGTACGCCGAAGCCAGCCCGACCAGGGTGCCGAAGACGGCACAGCCGACCGCCGCGCCGAGCACCACCCAGACCGAGGGGCGGCTGCGTCGCCCGGTGCCGGCCAGCGCCCCGACCAGGGCGCCGATCGCCAGCGCGGTGCTGAACAGGCCGAACGAGGCGGCACCGGTACGGAACACCGTCTTGGCCAGCGCGGCCAGGGTGAGCTGGAAGTTGAACAGGGTCATCCCGATGACCGACATCACCGCCATCGGCAGCAGCAGGTCGGGACGGCGGAAGACGTACCGCAGCCCGTCGACCACCTTGGCCGAGTCGCGCTCGCCGACCGGCGGGAGGTCCTTGCGGTGCAGTTCGGCGGGGCGCATCCGTACCACGGTGGCCAGTGGGGCGATCGAGCTGACCGCGGTGAAGAGGAACACCGGGCCGACGTCGAAGGCGGCGATCGCCAGGCCGGCCACCGCCGGGCCCACGATCCGCGCCGAGTTGAACACCGCCGCGTTGAGCGAGAGCGCGTTGGGCAGCAGGGACATGCCGACCAGCTCGGAGACGAACGCCTGCCGGACCGGGGTCTCGACGGCGTTCGCGACGCCGAGCAGGGCGGCGAAGGCGAAGACGTGCCAGAGCTGCACCAGGTCGGTGAGGACCAGCACGCTCATCCCGAGCGCGAGCACCGTCCAGAAGGCGTTGGCGACGAAGAGCAGCAGTCGCTTGTCGTACCGGTCGGCGAGCCGGCCGGAGAGCAGGGTGAGCAGCAGCACCGGGGTGAACTGGAGCGCCGTCACCACGCCGAGCGCGGTGGCGGAGTCGTCGGAGAGCTCGAGGACGAGCCAGTCCTGGGCGATGAACATCATCCAGACGCCGATCAGCTTGATCAGCTGCCCGGATGCGAATAGCCGGTAGTTACGGACCTGTAGGGACTGGAACATCGTCGTCAGCTTCGCCTGCACTCTTGGTGCGCCTCCTCAGTGGTACGCCTCATCCACAACGGACGGTGCGGACCCCGAGGTGCGGGTGTGTCAGGCTCTTGCCAGCTGCTGGAGGATCTCGGCGGCGCGCCGCAGCGTGTCGCGTTCGTCCTCCGTGAGCGCGGCGAGTCGGCTGGCCAGCCACTCGTTCCTGGCCCGCTCGAACTGTTCGAGCACGGCGAGGCCCCCCTCGGTCGCCGCCAGGATGACCTGACGACCGTCGGTCGGGTGGGGGGTGCGCTGCACGAGGCCGCGCTCCTCCAACTTCGCGACGATCTTGGTCATCGTCGGTGGCTGCACCCGCTCGACGTCGGCCAGTTCCCGGGGCGTCAGCGCGCCCGCCAGCTTGAGGCTGGTGAGCGCGGAGAGCTGGGTGACCGTCAGGTCGCCGACCGGGCGGGCCTGTCGGACCCGCCGGTTGAGTCGGGTGATCGCATCACGCAGCTGAGGGGCCAGCTGCGCCGGTGGCACGCGTTTCGCCGTCACCGTCCGCTCCGTCACAGTAGTTAGCATAACTAATGAGCCTGGCTAACGACACGCGATATGACCGGGCTCACGAGGGGTTTGTGCTGCTCCGGGCCGGGTATCCGGTTCGGCCCCGGCCCGGAGCGGCGGTCGAGCTACAGCACCGCGGACTCGATCGGCCCGCGCAGGAAGTAGAGCACGAACAGCGCGGCCACCCCGTAGAGCAGCGGGTGGATCTCCCGCGCCTTCCCCTTGGCCAGCTTCAGCACCACGTAGCTGATGATGCCGGCACCGATGCCGTTGGAGATCGAGTAGGTGAACGGCATGAAGGTGATGGTGAGGAACGCCGGGATGGCGATCTCGTAGTCGGTCCAGTCGATGGTGCGCACCGCGGTCATCATCAGGAAGCCGACCACCACCAGCGCCGTCGAGGCCGCCTCGAAGGGCACCACCACCGACAGCGGCGCCAGGAACATCGCCAGCAGGAACATGGCGCCGGTGACCAGGTTGGCCACACCGGTCCGGGCGCCCTCCCCCACACCGGCGGCGCTCTCGATGTACGACGTGTTGCTGGAGACGCTCGCCGCGCCACCGGCTGCGGCGGCGATCGAGTCGACCAGCAGGATCTCCTTCGCCCGCGGCGGGGTGCCCTGCTCGTCGAGCATGCTCCCCTCCTGGCCGATCGCCACCATCGTGCCCATGGTGTCGAAGAAGTCGGTGATCAGCAGGGTGAAGACGAACATCAGCGGCACCAGCCAGCCGGCCCGGCTCCACGAGTCCAGCACGTTGAAGTTGCCCAGCAGCGACAGGTCGGGGACGTCCACGATCTGCTTGGGCAGCTCCGGCACGTTCAGCGACCAGCCCTTGGGGTTGGGCTTGCCGTCGACGAAGGACGGCCCGACGTTGGCGACCGCCTCCACGATGATCGCCAGCACGGTCGAGGCCAGGATGCCGATCAGGATCGCGCCGCGCACCCGGCGTACCACCAGCACCAGGGTCAGCAACAGGCCGACCACGAAGACCAGCATCGGCCAGCTGACGATCTTGCCGTTGATGCCCAGGCCCACCGGCACGGTGGTGTTGGCCACGTCCGGAACGCGTCGGACGAAGCCGGCGTCGACCAGGCCGATGATGGTGAGGAAGAGGCCGATGCCGACGCCGATGGCCGTCTTCAGCTGGGTGGGGACCGAGCGGAAGACCGCGGTACGCAGCCCGGTGAGGACCAGCACGGCGATGATCACACCCTCGATCACCACCAGGCCCATCGCGTCCGCCCAGGTCATCTCCGGGGCGATCTCGTACGCGACCAGCGCGTTCACGCCGAGACCGGCGGCCAGCGCCATCGGGAATCGTCCGACGACGCCCATCAGCATCGTCATCAGGCCGGCGACCAGGGCAGTTGCGGCGGCCAGTGCGGGGATCGAGAGCTTCTTGCCGTCACCGTCGACGGCGCCGCCCAGGATCAGCGGGTTCAACACCACGATGTACGCCATCGTGAAGAAGGTCGCCAGACCACCCCGTACCTCGCGGCTCATCGTCGAACCGCGGGCGGTGATCTCGAAGAACCGGTCGAAACCGGTGCGGGGGTGGGCGGGATCGGGTGGAGTGCCGTTGTCCGGCGGCGCAATGGCCATCAGGTCCCTCGCAGGTGATCTTCGGTTGTCGCGCGCATCGTCCCAGATCACCGGCCGGCAGGAAAAGTTGATCGCGTACGCTTTTCCCCGTGCCACAGGAGCAAGCGCCGCGGCCCGAGCCGCTCGACCCGCCGATGGTCCCGTTCGCGGTCGCCGGGCTGATCGCCTGGGCGGTCGTCGGCCTCGTCCTGCTGGTCTTCTTTCGGGGCTGGCTCACCGAGCACGGGCACCAGAACTGGCTCTGGACCTGCCTGGCCGGTTTCCTGTGGGGCTTTCCCGGCCTGGCCGTGATGATGCGGCACGACGCCAACCGGCGCCGCCGTCGCGAATCGTCCCCGCGGGACTGACCGTCAGGAGTGGCCGTACGGCTCCGCCGGCTCGGCCGACTCCACCGACCCGGGCGCGCGACTGACCGACACGGCCTCCACCGCGCTGTCGTCGTAGACCGTGGGCGCCTCGTCGACCGGGGACTCCGCCGCTTCGACCAGCGCCTCGGAGTGCGCGCCACAGCCGTGGTCGGCGCTGACCACCCGGCCGTCGTCCGGGGCGTAGAAGTTGCCGCAGGCGCCGAAGGCCTGCCGCATCGCGCCGGCCAGCGGCAGGTAGAAGCCACAGGTGCCGCAGCGGGCGGCGGCGGGTGCCGCCACCGAGATCGGCGCGGACGGGCCGTGGTCGCCCTCGTACCAGCGTTCGGCGGTCTCGGAGCGCCCCTCGCGGGACAGCACCCGGGGCCGGCCGAGACCGAGCTCCCAGGAGACCTCCTCGACCGCCGGGTCGTCGGAGAGCAGGTAGCCCGGGGCCAGCCGCTCGTCGTCCGGCGCGGTGGGCAGCAGGTCGCCCGGGCCGAGGTCGCCCGGCTTGAGCCGCTCCTGCCAGGGCAGCCAGCTCGGGGCGAGCAGAGCGTCGGAGCCGGGCAGCAGCACGGTCTCGCAGACCGTGACGTGCTTGCTGCGCGGCACCCGGGTCACGGTGACCGCCCACCGCCAGCCGCGGTAGCCGGCGAGCCGGCACTCGAAGTAGTGCGTGACGACCCGGTCGCCCTCGGCGACGGCGCGCAGGTGATCACCGACGTCGGAGGGCTCCACCTCGGTGATGGCGTCGCGCGCCACGTCGACGGCGGCGGCGCAGACCTGGTCGAGGCGGGCGGCGCGGGTGGAGGCGGGCCTGGTCACCCGTCCATTGTTCCCCATGCGCGTCGCCGCCTGACAGGGACTCCCCGATGACGTCTTCCGCAGGTGGCGCGACGGGCGTGGATCAGATGGGCGAGGATGGTGCACATGCCGCTCTCCTCCCGCTCCGGGCGGTCCGTCCTCGGCCGGACCGTCGGCACGGGCATCCGCTCCGTACGTCTGCTGTTCCGCGGATCACTGCGCGGAGGACGCTGGATGACCCGCCGGGCGGGATCCGCGCGGGCCCGGGGAGCCGGCGGTGAGGTCGGCATGGTCCGCCTCTTCGACCTGCACGCGGTCTCCTGCGCCGGTGACACGCTTATCGCGATCGGCCTGGCGGGGACGATCTTCTTCGACGTCCCGCTCGGCGAGGCGCGCAGCAAGGTCGCGCTCTACCTGCTGGTCACGATGGTGCCGTTCGCCATGCTCGCGCCGGTGGTCGGCCCGCTGCTCGACCACTTCCGGCACGGCCGCCGGTACGCCCTGGCCACCACCATGCTCGGCCGGGCGTTCCTGGCCTGGTTGATCTCGGACTACATCGGCGGCCTCGGGCTCTACCCGGCCGCGTTCGGCGTGCTCGCGCTCTCCCGGGCGTACGGGGTGGCCCGCTCGGCGGCCGTGCCCCGACTGCTGCCCGAGGGGCTCGGCCTCTCCCAGGTGGGTGCCCGGGCCAGCGTCTACGGCACGGTGGCCGGCGCGCTGGTGGCGCCGATCGGGCTGGCCGCGTTCTGGTTCGGGCCGCAGTGGCCGCTGCGGGTGGCCTCGGTGATCTTCCTGGTCGGCATGGTGATCGCGTTGCGGCTGCCACCGAAGGCGGACTCCGAACCGCCGGAGCGGGTGCCCCGCCCGTGGCGCGGGCTGAACCCCGACCGGGACCGGCCCCTCGGCCGGGGTCGCCCGGCCGGCCGCCTGGTGATCGCCACCCTGATCGGCGCGGCGGCACCGCGTGCGCTCTACGGCTTCCTGCTGCTCTTCCTCGCGTTCGCGCTCAAGAAGGGCGACCTGAACACCGACTTCTTCGGTCGGGAACTCAACGGCCAGGCTGCCTTGGGCCTGGTCGGCGGGGCGCTGGCGGTGGGCGGCTTCCTGGCCACCGCGCTCGGCACCCGGCTGCACATCCACCGGCCCGCCGCGATCCAGTCGAGCAGCATGGTCATCGTGGCCGGGGTGGCCGTCCTGGCCACGGTGAAGTTCTCCCTGCCGATGGTGGCGGTGCTCTGCCTGGTCGCCGCGCTGACCAGCGGAATCTCCAAGCTGGCCGTGGACGCCTCGATCCAGGAGCGGATCCCGGAGCGGCTGCGGGCCAGTTCCTTCGCCCACTCGGAGACCGCGTTGATGCTGGCCTTCGTGGCCGGCGGCGGTCTGGGCCTGGTCCCCTTCGAGGGTCGGGTCGGCATCGCGGTCGCCGCCGGGGTGGGCGTGCTCGCCGCCGTCCGCGGCATCGTGGTCGCCGGTCGACTGCGCGGCGAACGGCTGATCGGTCGCCCGCTCACCGACGAGGAACTGGCGGACCACGACGTGCCGGAGGACGCGACACCCGGCACGTCGGCCCCGGACGGCCCGGACGGCGACCGACCCGGGCCGGCCCACGGCCCGAACGGCGACCGACCCGGGCCGGCCCACGAGCCGCACGGCGCCGGCCGGGACCGGCCGGGGCGGACCCACGAGCCGCACACCGCCGGTTCGCACGATCGCGACGCGGCGGAGGAGGCCGCCACGGCGGCCGCCGCCCAGGCCGCGCCGACCTCACCGGCACCGACCGGCCACCGCTCCCCCGACACCGCCGGCGACGACGCCGGGCTGGCGCCGCCCGGGTACCACATCTACCGGCCGTCCTCCGCCGTGGCGCGTCCCGGCGGGGCGGACGACGACCAGCGGCGGCAGTCGCCGGGGTCGGTGTCGTGACGGGTCTGCTGGTGCTGACCGCCGTGCCGGCCGAGGCGGAGGCGGTCCGGGCCGGCCTCACCGACCCGACGGTGACCGTACGGCCGGTCGGGGTGGGGCCGGCGGTGGCCGGTGCCGCCACCGCGCGGCTGCTGACGCTGGCCGAGGCGGCGGGTCGCCCGTACCGGGCGGTGGTGAGCGCCGGGATCGGCGGTGGCTTCGCCGGCCGGGTGGCGGTCGGCGCGACGGTCCTCGGCACCCGCAGCGTGGCGGCGGACCTGGGCGCGGAGTCGCCCGAGGGGTTCATCCCGGTCGACGAGCTGGGCATGCCGCCGGAGCTGCTGGGTGGCGGTCCGACCGTCGACGCCGACCCCGAGCTGCTGGCCACCCTGTGCGCGGCGCTCCCCGAGGCGGTCGTCGGCGCGGTGCTGACCGTCAGCACCGTGACCGGCACGGCCGCGAGCACCCGCGCCCTAGCCGACCGTCACCCGGACGCCGTGGCCGAGGCCATGGAGGGGTACGGCGTGGCGGTGGCCGCCGCGCACGCCGGCCTGCCCTTCGCCGAGCTGCGGACCATCTCCAACCCGATCGGCCCCCGGGACCGGGGGGCGTGGCGGATGCGGGAGGCGTTCACCGCCCTCACGGCGGCCGCCCGCGTCCTGCGCTGACCGGCCGGTCGAGCCGGAGCGCTTCGGGTCGGCCGGCCTGGAGGCGGTAGCCGCAGGCGAGGAGGAAGGCGATCCCGCCGCACTCGGCGATCGCGTGGACCGTGGTGACGCCGAACCGGTCCATCTCCGTGACGAGCATGTCGAGCAGCCGGCGGCCGATGCCGAGCCCACGATGGTCGGCGGCGACCAGCACGCCGTCGAGCAGCAGCTCCCGCCGATCGCCGAGGTCGTAGCCCAGCAGGAGGTCCACGCTGCGCTCGTGCGCCCGAAGTTCGCCGACCAGCTCGCCGTCGGGCAGCTCCGCGATCAGACGCCAGGACGTCGCCGGCAGCTCGTCCCGGCCGACGCGCCGTACCTGGACCTCGCGCCGGACCCGTTCCCGGCGACGGCTCCGGTCCCGGCGTTCCCGGTTCCGCTCGTAGGTGACGGCGGGCAACGGCGCCGGCCACCGCTCGGGCGGCAGGTCGTAAAACCGCGCCCACCAGGCGCCCGGCCAGTCCTTCGGTTCCCGCACCTCACGGGCGTCCAGGTGCGCGGGGCAGTGCCGCCCCGCGCCGTCGCGTAGCTCCTCGTGCGGCACGGCCGGCAACGCGCCGTTCCGTTGCTCCTCGTGCGGCACGGCCGGCAACGCGCCCTCCCTCACCTCGCCGCCATTCGCGCCACCTGCGGAGCGGTCCGGGCCGCCCACGTCCACGGGTGCACCAGGGGCCGCCAACGAGATGCGGAGCTGCCCGGACGCCGCTCGGACGAGTTGCTCGACCGTGCGGAACCTCGGGTCGGTCGTCCGCCCCGACTCGATCCGCGCGATGGTGGCCTGCGGCACCCCCGACTGCTCGGCCAGCTCCCGCTGGCTCAGATCGGCCTGCCGGCGCAGCGCCCGCAGCGCCGCGGCGAGATCGACCGAGGGTGTCCGCTCCGTCACCACACCATGCTCGACCGCGCGGCCTCCCGTTTTCAACAGCCCACCGGAACCTGTGGAAAACCCTGTGGACAACGCTCGGAGCTGGGGACAAGGGCCCCGGAGAGTCGCTACCGACCTGATGACGGGGATGACTCACCGTTCCGTCGCGGTTGACATGCGGCCGACGGCGGCCCCGGGCACCTGGCACCGACACGCCAAGTGCGCTTCTCACCCGGAGCTGGCAAGCCGGCAGCTGTCCACTCCCGCACCGGCAGCCAGGGCGTCAATCACCGCCCGCCGCGACGTCGCCCTGGTGGCGGGGACTCGGCTGTGAGGTGTCGGCGCTACGCGGTGTCACCGGACCGTCGTGCCGGTGATTCGTCCACGTCATCAGATTGGTAGCGCGATACACGCACACCTCACGTCCCGTCGGGGGGCCGCGGAAAGGCCGGGCGGGTCGCGACGCCGGGCCGGACGCGACGCCGGGCGGGTGACATGGCGGCAAACCAGGGGCGGCAGGTGACGGCGGCGGGAAGCAGCGGGCGCTGGGAAGCAGCGCGGCGGCGAGCGGGAAGCAGCGGGCGCTGGGAAGCAGCGCGGCGGCGAGCGGGCAGCGGCGGGCGCTGGGAAGCAGCGCGGCGGCGAGCGGGCAGCGGCGGGCAACCGGCGGCGGCGAGCGGGTGGGGTCACAGGGGGGTGGGCGGGGTGGAGTGGGGGCGCGCGGGCGGGGCTACCGTGGGAGCGTGGCGCTCTCCCTGGCGATCTCGCCCTGCCCCAACGACACGTTCGTCTTCCACGCGCTGGTACACGGCCGGGTGCCCGGCGCGCCGCCGGTCGAGGTGACCTACGCGGACGTGGACGTCACCAACACGGCCGCCGAGCGGGGCGCGTTCGACCTGGTCAAGGTGAGCTACGCGGCACTGCCCTGGCTGCTGGACGACTACCACCTGCTGCCCTGCGGCGGAGCGCTCGGCCGCGGCTGCGGTCCGCTGGTGCTCACCCGCAGCGCAGCCGGCGACAGAGCAGCCGGCGACAGCGCAGCCGGCGACGGAGCGACCGCCGGTGCCGGCCGGCCGGACCGGGCCGACCTGAGCGGGGCCACGGTGGCGGTGCCCGGTGACCGGACCACGGCGTACCTGCTGTTCCGGCTCTGGTCAGCGGAGCGGCCGCCGGCGCGGATCGAGGTGGTGCCGTTCCACGAGATCATGCCGGCGGTGGCCGCCGGGAAGTACGACGCGGGGCTGGTCATCCACGAGGCGCGGTTCACCTACCACCGGCACGGGCTCACCGCGCTGGTGGACCTGGGCGAGTGGTGGGAGGGCGACACCGGCCTGCCGATCCCGCTCGGCGCGATCCTGGCCCGCAAGGGCGCCGTCGACCCGGTGGCGGCGGCCGGCTGGATCCGGGAGTCCGTCCGCCAGGCCTGGGCCGATCCGGCCGCCAGCCGGGACTACGTGCTCTCGCACGCGCAGGAGATGGAGCCCGACGTGGTGGACCGGCACATCGGCCTCTACGTCAACGAGTTCACCGCGGACCTGGGGGACGCGGGCTTCGCCGCCGTGGAGGCGCTGCTGGGCCGGGCCGCCGACGCCGGGCTGATCCCACCGACCTCCGGCCCTCAGACCTCGAGCTCGCGCGCCACCGCGTGGACCAGTTGAGCGACCTTCTGCGCGGTCTTCTTGTCCGGGAACCGGCCCCGGCGCAGGTCCGGCTGGACCTTCGCCTCCAGCACCTTGATCATGTCTTCGACCAGGCCGTGCAGCTCCTCGGCCGGGCGCCGGCGCAGCTCCGCCATCGACGGCGGCGCGTCCAGCAGCTTGACCCCCATCGCCTGGGCGCCCCGGCGGCTGTCCACCACGCTGAAGTCGACCCGCTGCCCACCCTTCAGGTCGGTGACACCCGCGGGTAGCGCGCCCTTGGGCAGGAACACGTCGCCACCCTCGTCACTGGTGACGAACCCGTATCCCTTGGCCGCGTCATACCACTTCACTCGACCCGTCGGCACCTGAGAACCCCTGCTTCGCTTGAGACGTCTACTGCTGCCTCAAGGCTAGCCCGATGATCCGGTCCAGCGCCGCCGGGAATCCGGTGAGATCGTCCAACACCTGGTACGCCCCGGCGGCCCACAGCTCGTCCGTGCTGCACGGCCCGCTGGCAACCCCGACGCCGGGCACCCCGGCCGCGCCCGCCGCCGCCATGTCCGCCACATGATCGCCGACGTAGAGGGTCGCGCCGTGCTCGCGCAGCGCGGTCGCCTTCTCCTTGGCGAAGAGGTCCCCGGCCACCTCGTCGACGCTCAGCCCGAGGTGCTCCAGGTGCAGCCGGGCCAGCCGGCCGAGCTTGGCGGTCACCACCATCACCCGGCCGCCGCGCGCGTGCACCGCCTCGACCACCTCCCGCGCGCCCGGCAACGGGACGGTCGGGGTGATCGCGTACGCCGGGTACAGCTCGCGGTAGATCGTCACCGCCTCCTCCACCCGCTCAGGCGGGAACCAGTGCGCGATCTCGGTGCGCAAGGGCGGCCCGAGCCGGGAGACCGCGAGGTCCGCGTCGACGGGTACGCCGGTCTGCGCGGTGAGCGCCCGGAAGCAGGCGGCGATGCCGGGGCGGGAGTCGACCAGGGTCATGTCGAGGTCGAAACCGACCATCAGTGGAAGCACCCCGAGAACGTACCCGCCCAAGCCGGACCGAGCCGGACGTCCGAGGGGCGGGACAGGCTCGCAGCGGGCTAGCGTGGAACGACGATGACCACCTCACTCGCCGACCACCTGCGCGCCCTGCCCGACGAGTCGCTGGCCGCCCTGCTCCAGCTGCGGCCCGACCTCGTGGTGCCGGTGCCCGCCGACGTCTCCGCCCTCGCCATCCGGGCCGAGTCGCGGGTCTCCGTGGCCCGCGCGCTGGACGGGCTCGACCAGTTCACCCTCCAGATCCTCGACGCCGCCCGACTCACCCGGCACCCCGAGGAGGGCACCACCTCCACCGACGCCGTCCTCGCGATGGCCACCGCCGGGCCGCACCCGCCCGCCCCGACCACCGTCCGGGGTGCAGTGGACCGGCTGCGCGCGCGCTTCCTGCTGTACGGCCCGGAGCACGCCCTGCACGTCGCGGGCAGCGTCGACGAGGTCTCCGCGTACCCGGCGGGGCTGGGGCGACCGGCGGCGGAGCTGGACGCGCGGACGGCGGCGCTCTGCGCGGACCCGGCGAAGCTGCGGCGGACGCTGCTGGCCGCTCCGCCCTCGGCCCGGGCGATCCTGGACCGGCTCGCCGCCGGGCCGCCGGTGGGCAGCGTGCCGCCGGGCGCCCTCCAGGCGCCCCCGGTCGGCGCGGAGGACGACCTGCCGCCGGACGCCACCAACGGCGGCGCGCCCACCGGCTCGCCCATCCGCTGGCTGGTCGACGCCCGGCTGCTCGTGCCGGTCTCGGCCGGCACCGTGGAGCTGCCCCGCGAGGTGGGGCTGCTGCTGCGCCGGGACAGCGGCCCGCTGGGCCCGCTGCGCACCAGCCCGCCGTCGGTCACCGCGCCGCCGCGCGAGCCGAAGGCCGTCGACTCCGCCGGGGCCGGGCAGACCATGGAGCTGGTACGCCACACCGAGGCGCTGCTGGAGAGCCTGGCGGCCGAGCCGGCCCCGGTGCTGCGTTCGGGCGGTGTCGGCGTCCGTGACCTGCGCCGGCTGGCCCGCGGCGTCGGGCTGGACGAGCCGGCCACCGCGCTGGTCTTCGAGGTGGCGTACGCGGCCGGGCTGGTCGGCGAGCTGGACCTGCCCGGGACCACCACCGGCCGCTACGGCGCCGACCAGCAGGTGCTGCCCACCGGCGGGTACGAGGTGTGGCGGGCGATGTCGCTGGCCCACCGCTGGGAGCAGCTCGCCCGGGCCTGGCTGACGATGACCCGGCAGGTCGGGCTGGTCGGCCAGCGCGACGACCGGGACCGGCCGATCAGCGCCCTCTCCGCCGAGGCGGAACGGGCCGGTGCGCCGGCCGCCCGGCGGGCGGTGCTCGGGGTGCTGGCCGACCTGGAGCCGGCCACCGCACCCACCCCGGACGAGGTGCTGGAGCTGCTGGACTGGCGCGCTCCCCGGCGCAGCCGGGGCCGGGAGGCCGCGCACCGGGAGGTGTTGGCCGAGGCGGCCCAGCTGGGCGTCACCGGGCTCGGCGCGCTCACCTCGTACGGGCGGCTGCTGCTGGCCGACGTCACCGAGGCGGACGAGCGCGGCGGCGACGACCCGCTCGGCCTGCGCTCGGACGCCGAGAGCGGCGACCCGTCGAACGCCGTGCGGGCGCTGGACGCGCTGCTGCCCGCCCCGGTCGACCACTTCCTGGTGCAGGCCGACCTGAGCGTGGTGGTGCCCGGCCCGCCCGACCCGGCGCTCGCCGCCGAACTGGACGTGGTGGCCGAGCACGAGTCGGCCGGCGGGGCCAGCGTGCACCGGATCACGACGGCGAGCGTGCGGCGCGCCCTGGACGCCGGGTACACCGCCGACGACCTGCACGCCCTGTTCCGCCGCCGGTCGCGCACCCCGATCCCGCAGGGGTTGACGTACCTGGTGGACGACGTGGCGCGCAAGCACGGCGGGCTGCGCCTCGGCTCCGCCGGCGGGTACGTGCGCAGCGACGACGAGGCGCTGCTCGCCGAGGTGCTGGCCGACCGGCGGCTGGAGTCGATGGCGTTCCGCCGGCTGGCGCCGACGGTGCTGGTCACCCCGTACCAGGTGGGGCGGATGCTGATCGCGCTGCGCGACGCCGGGTACGCGCCGGTGCCGGAGGACACCAGCGGCGCGACGGTGCTGTCCCGGCCGAAGACCCGGCGGGCGCCCGCCCGGGCGTCGGTGAGTACCCGCGCGCTGGATCCGCTGGCCGCGCCGAAGCTGGCGATGCCCCGGCTGCTGGGCGTGGTGGAGCAGATCCGGCGGGGCGACGCGGCGGCGCGGGCGGCCCGGCGGGCCCCGGCGGTGGTGCGCGGCAGCGCGGCCCGGGTGGCCGCCGGCCCGATGCCGGCGCACAGCCACAGCGAGGCCCTGGCGGTGCTGCAACAGGCGGTACGGGACAAGGCGCTGGTCTGGGTCGGCTACGTCGACGCGCACGGGGCGACCGCGTCCCGGCTGCTCCGGCCGGTGTCGATCGGCGCCGGTTACCTGCGCGCCGAGGACGACCGGACGGAGATGCTGCACACCTTCGCGCTGCACCGGATCACCGCGGCGGTGCGGGAGGACTGAGCGGTCAGCGCCGGCTGCGGCGCACGGTGCCGATCACGGAGACGGCGAGCAGCAGGGCGAACGCGGCGCCGGCGGTCTCGCCGCCCGAGGCGACGAAGCCCTGCCGCTGCACCAGCCAGCCGAAGAGGAACCAGGCGACGAGGGCGAGCGCGGCGGCGGTGTAGCCGACCAGCGTCGCCGTGGAGACCTCGTCGGCCGGCGGCGGCTCGTCGTCGGTGGCCGTTTCCTGGTCGACGCTCATTGCCAGCCCTCCCGCCCCGTCCGGCTCCCGCCCTCCAGCGTGGCACCCGGATTCCTGGCCGCCCAGGGGCCAAAACCCTGAATCGCCGCCCCGACAGTCGGACTGTCGGGGCGGCGATTCATGTTGCGGGCCGCGGCTCAGGTGCCGGGGCGGCGGCCGACCAGCGTCACGCGGGAGCCGACCGAGCCGAGCTCCCACCAGCGGACCGCGTCGGTGTGCAGCAGGTTGACGCAGCCGTGCGAGCCGATCGAGGAGTTGTGCAGGTAGGTGGTGGTCTCGTGGAAGCCGATCCCGCCGTTGAAGCGCTGCCAGTAGGGCAGCCACACGTCGTACGGGTCCGACCACTCCTTCAGCTTCCGGAGGTTGACCTTGTAGGTGCCCGCGGGAGTGGCGTAGCCGGACATGCCGGTGCGGGTGACCGTCGGCTTGGCCACCACCTTGCCGTCGCGCATCACCCAGGTGGTCTGCTTGGTCAGGTCCACACAGAAGGTGGTGCCGGAGCCGGCGTTGCACCGGCTGGTGTCCGTGTTCGCCAGCCGCTTCGCCACGTCGTACGTGAGCGGTCCGGCCCGGCCGGCGGCCGGGCGGATGTCGTACCGCTGCTGGAACTTCTTGATCGCCGCGCAGTCGGCGTCGGACTGCCGGCCGTCGACGCTGACCGTGCCGAACCCGCCCAGCCGGGCGAGGTAGCCCTCCACCTCGCGCTGGTACTCCCCCTGCTCGCAGCGGGTCTTGTTCTGCGGCGTCGGGTTGGCGATCCGGCGGCCGCGCTCCGGCTTCGGCGGCGTGGTGAGGCGCGGCGTCGTCGCCGCGGCCTTCAGCTTCGGGGCCGGGGTGGTGGGCTGGGTCAGCTGGTCGGGCGGCGCGACGCCGCTCGCCCCCGTTACCTGTTCCGCATTGCCGACCGGGGCGAGCCCTCCTCCAGTGCCACCCGGATCGGCCTGCGGGTCGAGCGCGCATCCACCGGCGCCGACCAGCGTGACCACCGCCAGGGCGGCCATCCGGATGGTGAAACCTCTATGCCTCATTGAGCCTCCCGATAGCCGTCCCACTGGGTAGACGTTCGGCCGTTGGGAAACGTTGCGTCGTTTGGGCATTTTTCTGTGCGCCCCCGACCCCGTGCAACACTGGATGGTCGGCCTGCGGCGGGGGTGTCCCCGCCGATGACGGGTAGCCGACAAGCCCGGCCGAGGAGAGGACGCTGGCGTGAGCGGTGGACCACTGATCGTGCAGTCGGACAAGACCCTGCTGCTGGAGATCGACCACCCCGACGCGCAGGCCTGTCGGATGGCGATCGCCCCCTTCGCCGAGCTGGAGCGCTCCCCGGAGCACGTGCACACCTACCGGCTCACCCCGCTGGGGCTGTGGAACGCCCGGGCCGCCGGCCACGACGCCGAGGCGGTGGTGGACGCGCTGATCAAGTACTCCCGCTACCCCGTGCCGCACGGGCTGCTGGTGGACGTCGCCGAGACGATGGACCGGTACGGCCGGCTCCAGCTCGCCAACGACCCGGCGCACGGCCTGGTGCTGCGGGCACTGGACCGGCTGGTGCTGATCGAGGTAGCCAAGAGCAAGAAGCTCGCCGGCATGCTCGGCAACAAGATCGACGACGACACCATCCAGGTGCACCCCTCCGAGCGCGGCCGGCTCAAGCAGGCGCTGCTCAAGCTCGGCTGGCCGGCGGAGGACCTGGCCGGGTACGTCGACGGCGAGGCGCACCAGATCGAGCTGGCCGAGGCCGGCAAGGACGGCCGCAAGCCGTGGACGCTGCGGTCGTACCAGCGGGAGGCGGTGGAGGCGTTCTGGGCCGGCGGGTCGGGCGTGGTCGTGCTCCCCTGCGGCGCGGGCAAGACGCTGGTCGGGGCGGCGGCCATGGCCGAGGCGAAGGCCACGACGCTGATCCTGGTCACCAACACGGTCGCCGGCCGGCAGTGGAAGCGGGAGCTGATCGCCCGCACCTCGCTGACCGAGGAGGAGATCGGCGAGTACTCGGGCGAGCGCAAGGAGATCCGGCCGGTCACCATCGCGACGTACCAGGTGCTCACCTCGCGGCGCGGCGGCGCCTTCACCCACCTGGACCTGTTCGGCGCCCGCGACTGGGGCCTGGTCGTCTACGACGAGGTTCACCTGCTGCCCGCGCCGATCTTCCGGTTCACCGCGGACCTCCAGGCCCGCCGCCGGCTGGGCCTGACGGCGACTCTGGTACGCGAGGACGGCCGGGAGGGCGACGTGTTCAGCCTGATCGGCCCCAAGCGGTACGACGCGCCGTGGAAGGACATCGAGTCGCAGGGCTGGATCGCCCCGGCCCAGTGCACCGAGGTACGGGTGACGCTGACCGACGCCGAGCGGATGTCCTACGCGACGGCGGAGGCCGAGGAGCGCTACCGGATGGCGGCGACCGCCCGGACCAAGCTGCCGGTGGTGAAGGCGCTGGTCGACCGGCACCCGGCCGAGCAGACCCTGGTGATCGGTGCGTACATCGACCAGCTGCATCAGCTCGGCGAATACCTGGACGCGCCCATCATTCAAGGCTCGACCACCAACAAGGAGCGGGAACGGCTCTTCGACGCGTTCCGCTCGGGTGAGCTGCGGACCCTGGTGATTTCGAAGGTCGGCAACTTCTCCATCGACCTGCCGGAGGCGGCGGTGGCGATTCAGGTGTCGGGGACGTTCGGGTCGCGGCAGGAGGAGGCGCAGCGGCTGGGACGGGTGCTGCGGCCGAAGGCCGACGGCCGGCAGGCGCACTTCTACACGGTGGTGTCCCGGGACACGATCGACACGGAGTACGCGGCGCACCGGCAGCGGTTCCTGGCGGAGCAGGGGTACGCGTACACGATCGTGGACGCGGATGACGTACTGGGGCCGAAGCTGCCCACCGTCGATTGATTTCGTGCCAGTCGACCGCTCCCGCGATATTGCGGCGTCGGGCTCACCCCACACGCACCCTCTTGCTCTTCCGCAACGCGCTCCTACCGCCCATGCGAATGGAGACCAAGAGCACGCCTCTCATTTTCGCTATGCTGCAGTAGGGGCTACCTGGGCGCCGGGGTTGGCCACCGCTTCAACTGTTCCCGACTCATCGGCAACACGAGCCCTCCAGTGAGGCCCTTGTCGCTAAGTTGCTCCCACATGCTTCTCAACTTAACGCGCGCGATTGCGTCCTCCTGCAGAGCAGCAATCAAAACATCTACGGTGCTATGCGCTCGAATTCCCAGATTATCGGCCACTTTCCGTGCCGGGCTCTCGTCGATCAGCGCTATAGACGCCGTCTCCTGCGCAAACACTAGAGTTTCCGACTCACCGAGATCCGTATTTCCTGCGGACGGCTCCCGCTGTTCGGCACGAACAAGGTCCCGCATTTTGTCAACCTGTGCGCGGTCCGCGCACACATGCGGTTCCCCCAGAGCGCTCCTGCTGGTTCCGATCCACGGTCGTGCAGCAGCAGCAAGCTCAAGGTTCCGCTGGCTTGAGGGACGCCTCTGCGCGTGATGTGCAACCTCGTCCGCAACCGCTGCAGTCCATCGCATGCGCTGGTGGTATCTACTTCGAATAAATCGAACTCCGCCAGGCATGCCGCCAAAGCACAAAAGCGGGCCAGTGTCGAACGCGACCATCTTCGTTGGGAAAGACGCTGTCTCAGACATCTTGGCTGCCCGCCTCCGCTCGCCGCCTGTCGCCTCGCGCAATCATACGGTATAGAGCCCGGTCGTCCTGGAGCTCGTCGAACCGAGCCCACGGTTCCTGAGCGAAAACTGGCCAGAAGTCAGGCGCTAAGCGGACACAGCTAGAGGCATCTGCAACGTCAATCGGGGCGTAGTCGCTGTCAATGGTCATAACGGGCGCGTCCATGCTGAGCGTGCGCACCGGCTGTCCGTGCATCGCTGTCATTTGTTCCGCGAGGGCCGCCGCCTCGGTGAGCTCGGGGGACGCCTCCATCAGGAGATCGTCAACCAACGCATCCAGACCCGCACGCCACCAACGCCCATCGCTCAATGCTGCGAGGTGGCCCGTATACCTACACTCACCCAGCGCGGCCGAGAGCGGGGACGTGCCTCGGAGGATCGCATCGAAGTCAACCACGTCGAGCCGGAGAAGGGTCGCCGCCCAATGCCTGGGGAGGAGGAACGTCGGGAAAGGAAGGATGCGATGTGCGAACCATCGGAGCCAAGCGGTGCCCGCGGTATATGCGGCAACAGTATTTTCGGGGGGATTGCACACCTGAACGTCCGCTAATGCCCCCTCGGTCCATTTCGCGTCGGGCAAGTTCAACCAACCCTTACCCTCGTTCCATCGCAACGGATCAGAAAGCAGTGGCCGTAGCCCTTCGACCGCTTCGGCAAGGCTGTGGAGCTGATCCGCAACATTGCCGTCCTCCTTCTTAAGGACCCAGTCCAGGCCGTATTGGGCGGCGATGGCAGGCTTGCGGATCTCTACTGGAAGTCCATCGGCAAGTGCAGGAAGTTCGCCCGTGCGCAGGACTACCGCAGCGTGATGGTCACGTTTCCGCAGGTGACCCGAAACCACGGCAGCAATCGCGAGACCATCCTGAGGCCAGTACAGGCACTCAGGAGGATGCGAGATCGTCGACCAGTCAAACCGATGGTCGATCGCGATGACGTCAGCCCACTGCATTTCATCTGCCGTTACCGCGTCCGGCGGGCGCACCTCTACCTCGAGATTGGACGCACGCAGGCCAGCGGCAACTGATTCCTCCTTCTTGACCTCGTCGTCGATCACAAGAACTCGAGGGGTGTTTGAGCTCACTCGCCTATCCTCCGACCCGGCACTCGTATCTCGATTGCGGTCTGGTATTCGGGGGACGGCTCAACGAACCGTACGCTCCCGTTGTATTCGGTGAGAAGCCGCCGCACGATCGGCAAACCCATGCCCATGCCTTGACCTAGGACAGTGTCAACGTCAGTGGTTGTAGACTCGAACGGCCTGAACCACCGTTCCGCGTTCGCGAGGTCAACCTTAACGCCGGTATTCTCGACACGCAGAATAAGCCCCCCGTCGCTAGATGGTTCTGCCCGTATAAGGATCCGGCCTTTGTCTCCCGCTGCCTTGATTGCATTGGTGAGAACATTCGTCATGATGATGGTAATCTCAGCCGGGAAGATTGGAGGCGTCCTTGCGCTGCCTTCAAGCTGCTGTAAGACCTCGATTTGGCGATCCCTAATGGAGGTAGTAAGCAACCGAAGGCTTGGCTCAATCGCCTGACCATACGGCAGACGACGCCTTCTTCTCCGTGCGTCCGGGCCTACAACCTCCACTAGATAGCTACTTTGGCGAGCGAGGGACTGGACGAGTTCGTCAGCTGCAGCCTCGGCATCCTTGAGCAGTGATCTACGTCGAGTAGCATCATCTTCTCGCCGGGCCGCCACGGCGAGTGTGCGGACCGACTGGGCAAGTCCAAGAATGCCATTGATATCGTGCACGAACGCAGCGAGCTGCAGTCCAACACCGGCGAGAATCTGAAGGGTGGCTCGCCCTTCATCACCTTTTTGGGCTTCTTCAATATAGTCGATCGCCCGCTCAATTATCTCCAGTCGTACACTTGCCTCCGATTCACTGCCGAATTCACTCTGCAGACTTTTTAGCTGCCGACGGGTTACTGAGATGGACATCTTGATGTCTTCGTTCACACTGACATCGCCCGAAGGGGGGGCCGTTGAGCTTGGCCGCTCTCCCGGATCCGCAGTAGGCGTTTGGGTGCCAGACGAGGAAACAGCGCGCTGCAGGTCCTCCTTCAGTGCGCTTTGTCGCTGTTGCTTTGCTGCGTTCCTGTGAGCCGCTCGAACCCGCGTAAGCAAATCAATGCCGTTACGGACCAGTTCCCGGAGTGTCTCGAACGCAGCATCTTGCACGAAGCCTTCGCGGTTAACCACAGGGCGTAACGACGCAGCGTCATCCCCAGTCATAAAGACGGCGCCAGCGTATTGATCGTTGCCTTGCATCAAGAAGGTTTCGGTGCCAACTGGTTCCAATAGCCGGCTCGACGCGGCATCAAGCTTTGGATCCTCGAAACTTCGCTCCCGCCGCGAGTAGTCTCGGTCAAGGTAGAGCCAGTCGTCACCACCATCGCCATAGGGCAGGACGCGAAAACCTTCGACGTAGACGCGTACCCCACGCGATGCCCTTGCGAACTTTTGAAGCGCTGCAGTTCGCTCCCCGATTCCGCCGATCCGCCCAACGCGGGCGTAGATTCTCGCGGAAAAGAACGGCCCATTCTTTGGGTCTGGATGCTCCCGCCGAAGCTTGTACGAACGCAGCTCGTGGTCGCTAGTCTGCTGCGCTATCGATGGTTGGATGTTGAAGCGGACACCGTCCGGCCGGGCGGATATTTCAAGTAACCAATCCGCCTGCTCAAGAAGTAGCGGCCAGAGATCGTCACCTGCATTGAGATCGCCCTCGAATTTGATGCGAAAGCCTGGGTCTCCGTCGGTCTGAGAGGAGACGGTCAACTCGCCCAAGAACGCTTCGGGAGCAAATAGCTTTCCGGGTGGATCAATTAGAAGCTCATTCGGCGGCCTGCATGAGGCAACCTGCGTAACGAAGGTCGACAGAGCCTGCGAAGTCCACCGCCGCCTGAGCTTCTCTAGCCTGAGTTCTGTACCATGCGATTGATCGTGCCGCACGTCGAAGGTGAAAACATCAAGACCATTTTTGGCATCGTCGATGGTTTCATAGTCGTTTTCGACTCGCTCCCAGTCGATCAGCGCTTGTACGCCTCGGCGCACAGTGAGTGCCTGTGCTGGTATGGACTTGATGGTTAGACGTCGGGCGAGTTTGTGGGCGCTGAGGCGACCGACGCCCTTCGCGCCCGTGTACTGGCGGCCGTACTTTGGGCTTCGCCTGCTGCCTCTCTCCTTATAACGTCCCGCGATGCGCAGGAAGGCGCCGCGAAACACCTCGGGAGTCATACCAACGCCGTTGTCACTGACGACGATATGTCCGTCGTCGTAGCGGAGTCTTTTACCACGTACCACGACCAAGGATGCGTCCGCGTCATACGCATTCTTGATCAGCTCGATCAAGGCAGTGCTATCGCGGCCCACGAGAAGCTCGCCCAACTCTCTGAAGAGGTGGGTGTCTACCGAGAAGCCGAACTGCTCCCGGATCTCCCGTTGCGCCAACACCTGCTCCTTTCGACGGCTCGTTGAACGTAGCGGCACCGCTACGCTCGGTCTAGACGCTCCAAGACTTCGACCGGGATCTGCAGCTGAGCCAGGTCTCGTGGCTCGATCTTGAGAGTGCCACCACCATGCTGTCGGGCGAGTTCCGAAAGTGCCCGTTGCCCCAAGGGGCCCCGAATCCAGTTCCCAAGGATTTCAATGGAATCCATACTAGCCGGTCGACGTCGGAACGTAATGCCATAGAAAGTGTTCGTCGGGATGGCTCCGATGTCATTTCGAATTATCCGGAATCGCCCCTTGGCCATCGGTCCGAACAGCAGGTCGGGTGCCGGGATTCGCTCGACGGCGTACCAAGGATCGCGACTCGAGCACAGGTACGATTCGTGGACACGATTGAACTTGCCTAGATCAATAAGCTGGCTGACAGCTGGATCGTTTGCGTCCTCCTTCGTCAGCCAGAGGAGCCACCGGCGATCGCCCTTCAGACCTAGCGCGTCGTGGGTCGGGTGGTCCAACGTGTCGCTGGCTAGATCTCGTAGACGAGTGGCGGCCGGGACGAATGTGCCGGGAGGGAGGCAGCGCACCTGATCGTCCGTAAGCAGAAAGAAGCGGTTGGCACCGGTAGCAACACCTCGTCGTATCTGCACAAGGCGGGCAAGTTCCACCGCTTGTCCCGACTCCTTACAACCACCGGACTGCTTCCTACTAAACAGGAAGCTCTTTGGAGCTATACCGACTCGGTCACGTGCTTCAGTCTGCACCGTCCGAAACCCCGAGCTCAAGTGCCCCTCTAGCCGGTGAACCAGAAGCGGGGATTCGCGCCCCGTCTCAGGCCCCACCCAAATGACCATCGCAGCAACCGACGCGACGGGAAAGAGGTTAAGTCCGTGTGGAAATATGTGCAGTTCAATCGGCCGCCTAGTTGCGCGCCACAGATACTCACGGACAGATTGTGCATACTCCGCCTCAAGCCAGTTCGAAGGCAATAGAAGACACAAGCTGTCTTGGGGTGCTAGGTTTGCGAGAGAGGCGGCGAGGAAATAGGTCGAGAGCCCTGCGCGGCCGCCCGGTGCGAGGTTTCCTGATGCAGCGCGAGCGCGCAACTTCACCTCTGGTTTCAAGCCTTGGTGTCTGGTGTACGGGGGGTTTCCCCAGATAAGCCGGGGCCCAGGGGTTCCTTTCCACCCGTTAAACAGCCACTCTAAAAAGTCCTGGTCATGCAAGCTCAGCCGGTTAGGCACGTATGAGCTGATGGCTGGTGTCGCAGCCAGAAGGCCGAGTGTCACCACATTGACATCGATCGCGTGTACGTGGGCATTCGGCCACGCTTCAAGCGCTGATCGAGTGAAAGCGCCCACTCCTGCACCGGGATCGGCAACCGTAGCGAACCGCAGTCCGCGGGACTTAACGAGTTCCGTCATGTAAGTTGAAATTGACGGAGGCGTAAAGAATGTGCCGAGCGGCCGGCGTCGCGGGGCGGCAACGAGGCGCTCGTATACCTCAGCAAGAGGTTCCAAGCCACGCTCTAAGTTGCGGCGAAGTTCATTAAGGAGATCGGTGTCTAATCGAGGAGCGGAACTTGCCCAAGCAACCACAGTAGGCGGCAAGTTTCGCGTGTCGCCTTCATCGATGGTGTCGAGTAGAGCACCGGCAACCCCTCCCAGCGCGGCTAGCAAGCCGCGCTCCTTCTCGGTAGGACCGGGAACCGCCGACTTAGGCATGGGATCACGCCTATTGGCGCGGCACCACGACGCGAGCCGCCGTATGAACCGTTCACTTTCAGAAGGGTTGATCTGGTGCCTAGGCGCGAATTGGCGGGTCACACGTTGAAGGGAGACCTTAGCCGACTGCTCTGCGCTGCCACCCTCGGCGAGCCGGCTCATGCGGTGTCCTCGCGGCGCAGGCTGTGCAGCGTTCATGGTCGGCATGGACAGAGTCTGCCAGACGGCGCACCCAAGAAGCACATGCGCGTCGGCAAAGGACGGCGGCAAAAGACCATGGTCTCGCCGTCGCCGCGCTTGCGGCGTTACGGGGCATCATCCAGAGTCGCCTCTCCGCGACCGTAACACCGACGAAGATCCCCGGCCGGCCGGTCAACCGGCTTCCGCGCAGCGGGCCCGGATGCCCACATCGTCATCACGCTGCCAGCGGCATGGCGAGGCAGGTCAGCGTTGTGGGTTCTGAGCGGCGACAAAGACGCCGCGACCTGGCCAGGGCTCCGGCAAAGTCGTGAGGGGTGTCCGGCTTGAGGTGGTTGGTGCAGACGCGCCCTGGGTGTGGGTAGCAAGGCGGGCATGACCGCTCCGGAAGATCATCGAGGTTCTCGAGGCCTGTTGATCTATCTGAAGTGAGTCATGCCCGCGTTGCCATCATCGCTGATCTCATCGTTGTCAACCGCACCGGCCGGGACCTCTGTGGAGGATGGTGCGGGTGGGCTGCTCACGGCGTTGGCGGATCTGCCCGATCCTCGCGCCCGCCGTGGAGTACGGCACCGTCTGGTGACCGTGGTCGCCGCGGCGGTCTGCGCGGTCGTGGCCGGTTACCGCTCCTACACGGCGATCGGGGAGTGGGTCGCTGACCTGCCCGCCGATACCGCCGTCCTGCTCGGGATCGACGCAAGCCGCCGGCCGTCCGAGGCCATGATCCGCCGACTGCTGCAGGCCCTGGACCCCGAGGTGCTCGCCGTCGTGATCGGGACCTGGCTGGCCGGATGCACTCCCGCAGCGCCGGCAGGGTCGAGCAGGGCGATCGCCGTGGATGGCAAGACGATCCGCGGTTCCCGCACCGGCGACACGACCGCCCGGCACGTCCTCGCCGCCGCCGACCAGGCCAGTGGTGTCGTGCTGGCCAGCACCGACGTCAACGGTAAGACCAACGAAATCACCCGCTTCGCACCCCTGCTCGACCAGATCCCAGACCTGCACGGCGTGGTCGTGACCGCCGACGCGTTGCATTGCCAACGTGAGCACGTCGCCTACCTCGCCGAGCGCGGCGCCCACTGGATCCTCACGGTGAAGGGCAACCAGCCCAGCCTGCACCACCAGTTGGCCGCTCTGCCCTGGCGGGCCGTGCCTGACGCCGACCGTGACACCTGCCGCGGCCATGGCCGCCGGGAGATCCGCACCCTGAAGATCCTGTCCGTCTCCACCGGGATCGATTTTCCCCACGCCGCCCAGGCGTTGCAGATCCGACGGCGTCGACGCCGGCTCGACCAGCCGAAACGCTTCACCACCGAGACCGTCTACGCGATCACCGACCTGCTCGTTCACCAGGCCAGGCCGGCGCAGCTCGCCTCGTGGATCCGCGGTCACTGGTCGATCGAGAACAGAGTCCACTGGGTCCGCGACGTGACCTACGACGAAGACCGATCCCAGATCCGTACCGGCACCGGACCCCAGGTCATGGCAGCCCTACGCAACGCCGCCATCGGCGCCCTACGCCAGGCCGGCGTCACCAACATCGCCGCCGGCAACCGCCACCACGCCCGCGACAGCAACCGACCACTGGCCCTACTCGGCATCACCTGACGACTTTGCCGGGGCCCTGGCGACCTGGCCGGCCGACCAGCACGCCCTGCTCGCGCAACGCCGCTACCGCCCGGTGGATCGTCGAGACCGACACGTCATAGTGGTCAGCCAGCTGTTGCGTGGACGGTATCTGCGACGCTGGCGGGAACTCACCCACCTCGATCCGCCTCAGCAGATCGTTGATCAACTCGTTCATGGTCGGCGGAATCGGCACGTGGAGGCCCCTTGCAGTCGGTTGGCCCTCCCAGTATCGAGCAACAGGTGAAACAGCGGCAATAACTGACGTAGGAGCAGCAGGCAGGAGCATCAGCCAGATTCGACAGGTAAGAGAGCGTTGACAGAGGTGAGAGGTGTCGGTAGCGTCGCTCTCGGTGATGCGGTGCTGCTGCGGTCGGTTGGCGCCTCTCGTACCGGTCTCGCATCGCCGCCGAGACCCCACCCTCCGCGCTCCCCCGGCGCGGCCCTGCTGCCGTACCGCCGATCGAGGCTGCGGTGGCAGGGCGGGGCGGTCTCCGTCGACCGCAACCGGCGGAGGCCGCCCCCTCCACTCCGACGCGACCCGACGAAGGGCGGTCCCCCCGTGCGCGACCTGATCCGCCGGCTGGTGAGCCGACGCGAGGAAAGACCACCGATGGCAGCAGCCAACCAGAAACACCCCCTCCGGCCCTGGCAGATCCGCGAGCGGTGCTTCAACGTGCGCCGGCGCGGCCTCGACCCCGTCGAGATCCGCACCTTCCTGCACCGCGTGGCCGACGAACTCACCGTCGCGCAGACCGCCCTGGTCGCGGTGCAGGAGGAGAACGTACGGATCAAGAACGCGCTGCGCGCATGGCAGAGCGCCCAGTCGGCGAACCACCGCTACCGATGAGCGACCGCTGGGTGATCCATCTGCCGGTCACCGCACCCGACCTGCTCCGGGCCCGGATCTTCGCCCGGACCGCCGCCCGGGTGCTGGCCCGGCTCAGCGCCCGCGTCGAGCCGGGCGGGGTGACCGTCTCGGCCGAGGACCAGCAGGGCGTACGCCACTGGGTCTTCTGCGACCGGCGACTGCCCGGCGGCGGGCGGTGTGCCCTGCCGGCCGACCACACCGCGCCCTGCTCCCGGCGCGCGCCCTGGCTCAACCGGCGGTGAAAGGGGCCGGGAACGTGGGCGCAACAGGAAAGGGGCTGGCGGGCCGCTGAGTGCGGCCCGCCAGCCCCCGGCAATGCTTGGGTTACTTGGTGCCGCCGGCCCGGAACGCCACCCAGGCGTCGCTCATCCGGTCCGCCTGTCCAGCGGTGAACATGTCCATGCAGGAGTCCTGCGAGTAGTCCATGAAGTTGTGGATCGGGTCCACCCCGGGTGCGGTGCAGGTGTCCGCGCCCACCGGGCAGTTGAACTGCGGGTGCGCCTCACGCGGGGTGTCCGCGACGTAGTCGCCGGAAGCAGAGCACCCGTGCGCGAAGGTGTGCTCCAGCATCAGCCAGTGCCCGACCTCGTGCGTCAGGGTGTCACCCAGGGCGTACTTGCCGGCGGTGCCGCCCGGCATCGACTCGTCGAGCATCACCACGCCGTCGATGAAGTCGCGGCCGTTGTTGTAACCCTTCGGGAAGTACGCCCAGCCGAGCAGCCCGCCGCCGATGTTGGCCGCGTACACGTTCAGGGTGCGGGCGTCGCCGGTGTACAACGCCTGCTTCATGTCCCGCTCGTTCTTGCCCGGCACGACCGTGTACCAGTCGCTGTTCACCGTCCACGTCGTGTTGACGAGGTCGAACCGGAACGGCGTGTCGGCGGCGTTCGCGGCGGTGCTGCCGGCGAACGAGTCGTTGAGCACCTTCATCTGGTTGGCGATCAGGGTGTTGAACCTGGTCGTCTCGGCCGCGCTGAGCGGGTGGTCGGAGACCATGTGGAAGACCGTCGGCACGGTGACGCTGCCGTTGGCCAGGCGCGGCGAATCCTTGATCACGCCGTAGGCGTTCGCCTCGTTCTTCGAGTACAGCTCCGGCTCCTGGGCAGTGGCGCCCTCGGCTACCCGGGCCACGCTCTGCGCCTCAGCTCCGGGCGCACAGGCCGCGGCACCCGGCGAGGTCGTCGCGGGCGCTGCCGAGGCAACCGCCCCGGAAGCTCCGCCGGCCCCCAGGAAGGTGGCGGCGGTGGCGGTCAGGACCGCCAGTTGGAAAGCCGATCTTCTTCTGCGCATAGTTGCCCTTTCACGTACGGGGGATGAGCCACGTCAGCGGCAGGGACGAGGGTCACCGGGATACGGGACCGACATCGTCGTTCCGTCATAACAACACGTCAGCGGCGTTAACAACAGACCACGAGCGGGTCGATTGCCAGATGGCAAGGGCCGGTTTCGCAACGGTCGGACCGACGACGCTTCCCGGCTCGCCCGCGGCGGCCTACGGTCGACGGATGGTCCTTTCCGAGTTCGCCGGGTCCTGGGTGGGCAGCAACGGCTTCCGGCTGATGCCCGATCATCTGCTCGCCGAGTTTCCCGCCACGATGACCGTGGCGACGGCCGCCGGCGGACACCTCACCTCGATCGCCTACTCCTGGCGGCACCCGGACGACGGACACCAGAACGGCCTGCTCCTCATCGCCGCTGCCGGCGAGGACGGCTCACTCACGGCCGTGTGGGGCGACTCCTGGCATCAGAAGCCGGTGCCGATGTCGCGCTGCCCGGCGGGCCGGGGGGCGGGCGACACGTTCCAGTTCGAGGGCGACTACGGCGGCGGTTGGCGCTGACGGATCGTGTTCGACGCCGCCGACACCGCGACCCTGCGAATGCGGATGGACAACGTGATCCCCGCCGACCAGGCCACGGCCGCGATGGCCGCCGGGCCGTACCCGGTGATGGTCATGGAGGTACGCCGCGCCTGACCGGGCGCGGTGCGGGGTTCAGAGGACGTGGGTGGCCCTTTCGGTGGCGAGCCGGTCGGCGTCCACGGTGCGGTGAATGAGCACGGACGCGCCGACCGACAGCGGGGCGAGCAGCCACTTCAGCGGTTGCTCGTGCTCGCCCGCGTCGACCAGGAGGCGGTCGCCCGCCCGCAGGCCGAGCTGGGCGGCGACCTCGTGCGCCAGCGCGCCCCACTCGCCATAGCTGGTGCCGTCCGGGGTGGCCGGGTCGGCGGGATGGATGGCGCGGTGGTCGGGCGGGGTGGCCGGGTGCCGGAGCACCTCGGCCGACCAGTCCAGCCAGCCCACCGGCACGTCGGTCAGCGACCCCGGCCCGGTGCCGACCAGGTAGCGGTGCGTCCCGTCGGGCACGTCCTCCAGCCAGTCGTCCAGCCGCCCCGGGGTCACGAACACCGCGTCGTACGGGCGGTCGCCGCCCGGCTCGAGCACCGGCAGCCCTGCGGTGGCCCGCGGCCGGAACGACACCGCCAGCCCGACCGACCAGGCCCCGAGCAGCACCGCGGCGGTACGCCAGTGCGGCGGCAGCAGCACCGCCACCCGGCTGCCCGGGCCCAGCCCGCAGCCGTCGCGCAGCAGCCCGGCGCAGCGCGCCGCCCAGCCGCCGAGCTGGTGCGCGGTCAGCGCGGTCCGTTCGCCGGTCGCCCCGTCCAGGTACGTCAGCAGCGGCGGGCCGCCGCCGTCCGCCGCAGCCCGCCCCCACACGACCGGGTCCTGGACGGTGTCCATCGGGCGTCCTCCTCGTGACGACGACGCCTCACCCTACCGACCGAGCGGGACCAGCGAGAACGCCGACGGCGCCGGCCACCACGCCAGGCCGACTACACTCGCGGCCACATCCGCTCTGGAACGGGGCAGTCGAATGGGCGAACTGTTGTCGACAGTCGTGCAGCTCGTCAGCTCGTATTTCACCAGGATGCTGGACCGGCGGGCGGTGTCCCGGGACGCGAAGGTCGCCGCCGAACTGATGGCCGTCGTCCTGGCCCTCCAGGAGGTGTGCCTCACCGGACACCGGATCCTCGCCCTCGCCACCACGATCGTCTCGGGCACCGCGCGACCCGACGACGTGACGGAGTTCGCCGCCGCCCTCCGCCGGCAGTCCACGCTGGTGGACCAGCTCAGAAGCCGGATCGAGACCGCGCGCCCGCTGCTCGCCACCGTCGAGGTGGAGTTCGCCCTGAGCGTGGCGCCGTTCCTCGACGCGAAGTCGGGGCTCCTGACCCGCTGGCAGCAGCAGGCGGCCACGAGTCAGTTCTCCACCACCACGCTGCTCTTCCTGCCCGCCGAGAGCGTCACCCGGGCCGTGGCGGCGAGCCGGCCCCGCCCCGACGCCACCTCGCTCGACCTGGACCGGACAGATTTCGTGCTGGTGGTGGCCGACGAGATGCGCAGCGTGCGCCGGCGGGAGGTACGGGACATCCGCACGGCCACCGACGCCGAGCGCGACCCGGTGCTGCGGGACATCGAACAGGCCCGGGCCAGGCTGGAGACCGCGACGCAGCTCTGCGCCGGGTTGCTCACGGCGACTCGGGAGACCGTCGGGCCGGAGGCGTTCGCCGAGTTGCGGCGAAACCTGGCGGGTCGGGAGCTTCGCCGCTGAGCCCACCCGACCGGCGCAGCTCCGGGTCCCGGGGATAGCCGCCGTACCTGGCCAGCGCGTACGAGCCGACGCCCGTGGCCAGGACGCTGAGCGAGGCCATGCCGAGTTCCCGGCTGAGTTCCTCGGTGTTGAACATGAGTCGTTGGAACAGCCCGGTGCCCCTTGCCTGGTCGGTGAGGCGGATCTCGTCGAGCGACGCGCGCCGCTCCGGGAAGGAGAACCGCATTCCGAGCAGGGCGTGCACGGTGCCGGCCGGCGCGATCCGCAGGTCGACGGCACAGCCGCCGTCGGGGTAGAGCGAGACCTCGAACCGCGCCTCCGGCAGACCCGCCGACATCAGCTCGCGGAACCGGCGCGGCGGAATCGGCACCCAGCGCCGCCACGACGCGATGAACTCCTCGTCCGCCCGAGCCACCGTCATCACCGGCTCCATCGCCGTCAGGTCGGCGATCGTGATGGCGTCGATCTCGGCCCGGAGATCCCGCGCCGGGGGTGGCGCCGGGTGGAGCAGTCGTACCCCGCCGGCCTCCGCCAGCAGCCCGTCCCAGTCCCGGTCGGGTCGGAACCGCCCGAGGCAGAAGTCGTCGCCCAGTTTGGCGGCGAGGTGCTGCCACCAGGCCGCCGCGCGTACCGGCCGCAGCCCGAACCGCATGGCGCCCACGATGAAGCAGCGGTGCAGCACGAGGGTGGCGCTGACGGCATCCACGTCGACCATCGGCCCGTCCATGGCGCGCGCCGCGCCGACGGCGTTCCGTTCCATCTCCGTGTACGCGACGAGCGGCGGCGCGTCCGCGATCCGTACCGGGATGACGCTGTCGAGCTGGGCGGCGGGGTCGACCGGTGCCCACACCACGTCGTCGTTCAGGACGATCAGTGGCAGCAGCGCCTCGTCCTGCCGCACCACCAGCTCCAAGGCCGGATCTCCGCGCGGGGAGAAGATTTGTGAAGCGCGGAGAACGGAGTCCGGGTGCAGCCGTACGGCGTCGGCGATGGCCGGCACGGCCACGCGCAGCTCGGGACCGTCGGGCCGAACCTGGAGCGCCGGCAGGGTGCGCAGTGCGCTGACGAGTTCACCGCTGTCCATGCGCAACTGTATCGGGACATCGACCCGCGAGGATGCCCCTCAGGGCGCGGGCAGCTCCGGGCCGCCCTCGAGCAGCGGGGCGAGCAGGTCGCCCTGCTTCTCCACCCGCTTGAGCACCTCGGTCGCCGTGTACGGCTTCGTCGCCGGTCGCTTCCCGGCCGCCCCGGCCTCCACCTCGTCCCAGGTCAGCGGCGTCGACGCCGACGGCACCGACTGGGCGCGCAGCGAGTACGGCGCCACCGTCGTCTTCGCCGCGTTGTTCTGGCTCCAGTCGATGAAGACCTTCCCCGGCCGCAGGTTCTTCGCCATCTTCGACACGATCAGCTTGGGGTGCGCCTTCTCCAGTTCCTGTGCGATGCGACGCGCATAGGCGGACACGTCATCGGCGGACTGGGTGCCGCGTATAGGGCAGCAGAGCTGCATGCCCTTCTTGCCCGACGTCTTGGGATAGGACTCCACCCCGTCGCCGGCCAGCCGATCCCGCATCAGCAGCGCCACCTGGCAGCACTGCCGCAGCGCCGCCGGCGCGCCCGGGTCCAGGTCGACCACCATCATGTCCGGGTGCTCGCCGACCTTCCACTGCGGCGTGTGCAGCTCCAGCGCGGCGAGGTTGGCCAGCCAGACCAGGGTGGGCAGATCGTCGGCGACCACGTAGTCGATGGTCTCCCGTCCCTTGCTCGACCCCGGGGCGGGCAGGGTCTCGGTGCGTACCCAGTCGGGGGTCGCGGCCGGGGCGTTCTTCTCGAAGAACGAGCCGCCGGTGACCCCGTTGGGGAAGCGGATCCGGGTCAGCGCGCGGTCGGCCAGGTGCGGCAGCAGGACCGGGGCGACCCGGGTGTAGTAGTCGATCACCTCGCCCTTGGTGAACCCGGCCTCGGGATAGAGCACCTTGTCCAGGTTGGACAGCTCCAGCGTCCGCCCCTCGACCTCGACCCGGAACCGCTCAGCCGGCATCGTCGACCTCCTCCGCTGGCTTGTCCGGCCGCAGCCGCAGCACCCGGGGGAACCGCAGCCGCCCGTCGGGCGTGCGCTGGCCGTACTTGACCTCCACCACGACCCAAGGTGTTACCCAGATCGCGCCCCGGGCATCCTCGCGTGGCACGTCACCGGAGAACGGCGACGCCGCCGCGCGCAGCGGCTCCAGCTCGCGCAGCAGCTCCCGCTCCAGCGCCGCGCCGATCCCGCCGCCGACCCGGCCCCGGTAGATGAGCCGCCCGTCCGGCCCGGGCACCCCCACCAGCAGCCCGCCGATCTTCCGCGCGCCGGGCCGCCAGCCGCCGATCACGAAGTCGCCGGTCACCTCCAGCTTGACCTTGAGCCAGTCGGGCGAGCGCACGCCGGCCCGGTAGACCGAGTCGACCCGCTTGGCCATCACCCCCTCCAGCCCGTGCTCGCCGGCCGCCTCGTAGGTGGCCGCGCCGTCGGCGAAGCCCGGGGGCACCGCCCACCGGGCCGCGCCGAGCCCGAGCGCCTCCAGGGCCGCCCGCCGCTCCCGGTAGGAGCGTCCGGTCAGGTCCTCGCCGCACAGCCGGAGCAGGTCGAAGATCATGTACGTCACCGGGGCCGCCGCCGCGAGCCGGGCCGCCTTCGCCGGGTCCCGGACGTGCATCCGCTCGGCCAGTGCGGTGAACGAGGGCTGCCCGGTCTGGTTGAGCAGCACCACCTCGCCGTCGAGCAGCGCGTCGTCGACCTGCTCGGCCAGGGTGATCAACTCGGGGTACGCGGCGGTGATCTCCACGCCGCTGCGGGCGTACATGTGCTGCCGGCCGCCGGTGATGTCGGCCAGCGCCCGGACGCCGTCCCACTTGAACTCGTACGCCCAGCCGTCACCCACCGGGAGCGGCCCGGTCATCGCGAGCATCGGCTTCAGCGGCGCGCCGGGCACCTTTCGACTGTAGTTGGGCAGCGAAGAGCGTGCGCCCCGTTCGATCGTTTGGGATCCTTGGGCAGAACCGGGGAGAGGAGCGCGGCATGCGGGCGATCTGGAAGGGGGCTGTGTCCTTCGGGCTGGTGTCGATCGGGGTGAAGCTCTACTCGGCCACCGAGGAGAAGGACATCCGATTCCACCAGGTGCACCGGGCCGACGGCGGCCGGATCCGCTACAAGCGCACCTGCCAGGTCTGCGGCGAGGAGGTCACCTACGACGACATCGCCAAGGGCTACGACCTCGGCGGCGGCGAGATGGTGATCCTGACCGACGAGGACTTCGCGGAACTGCCGCTGACCAGCTCGCGCGCGATCGACGTGCTGGAGTTCGTCCCCGCCGAGCAGGTCGACCCGATCCTCTACAACAAGGCGTACTTCCTGGAGCCGGAGGGCTCGGCGACCAAGCCGTACGTGCTGCTGCGGGACGCGCTCGCCGACTCGGAGCGGGTGGCGATCGTCAAGGTGGCGCTGCGCCAGCGCGAGCAGTTGGCCACCCTGCGGGTCCGCGAGGGCGTGCTGCTGCTCAACACGATGCTCTGGCCCGACGAGGTGCGTACCCCCGACTTCGGCTTCCTGGACGAGGACCTGAAGGTCCGTCCCCCGGAGCTGGCGATGGCCAGCTCCCTGATCGACTCGATGGCCGGCACGTTCGAGCCGGACGCCTTCACCGACGACTACCGGGCGGCGTTGCAGGAGGTCATCGACGCCAAGGTCGAGGGGCGCGAGGTGGTGCAGCCGGAGGAGGTAGAGGCCGCGCCGGCCGCCGCGGTGGACCTGATGGCGGCGCTGAAGGCCTCGGTCGAGCGGGCCCGGTCCGCCCGGGGCGAGCAGCCAGCCGCTGGCGCGGGTGAGCCGACGCCGATCTCGTCGGCCCGTTCCGCGCAGCAGGCGGCGAAGGCGGCGAAGAAGGCGGCCCCGGCGAAGAAGGCGGCGGAGAAGAAGGCCGCCGCCAAGAAGGCCGAGCCGGCGAAGAAGGCCGCCGCCAAGAAGACCGCCGAGAAGAAGGCCGCCAAGGCGCCGGCGAAGAAGGCCGCAGCGAAGAAGGCCGCGCCCCGCAAGACCGCCTGAACGCCGGGGTCTCCGCCGTCGTACGCCGGAGACCCCGCCGGCGGGTCAGCCGCGGCCGAGCTTCTGGGTGGGGGTGATCCGGACGATCACCCGCTCCTCGCCCGGCTGCCGGAACGGGTAGGTGTCCTGCCCGAGGTACTTCTTGGCCATCCGGTCGATGTGCTCGTCGGCGCCCTCGGTGATCAGCTCGGCGGTGCCCTTCACCCAGAGGGTGCGGAAGTCGTCGGCCTTGTCCACCACCGAGACCGCCACCACCGGGTTGCGCTCGATGTTGGTGTACTTCTGCCGCCCCCGGGCGGTGTTGAACACGATGTGCTCGCCGTCGGTGTCCACCCACACCGGGGTGACGTGCGGGGTGCCGTCGGCTTCGACGGTGGCCACGTGGGCCAGCTGGGGCTCGGAGAGCAGGGCCAGGTCTTCGTCGGTGAGGATCGCCATGGTCAAGAACCTACCGCCGGAAGCGCTCCGGCACCCGGACGAACCGGGATGACGGGGAGGCGCGGGACGGCGGGTGGGAGAGCGGGCGGGCGACGGGACACCGGCGGCATCGATCCGGGTACCGTGTGCGCTGGCCGCGGGTCGTCGGGCCGGTCCACCCACACCAGCAGGGAGTCGAGGACGTGAGCGAGCGTACGCAGAACCGGTCGGCGGGCCAGGGCCCGGAGACGAAGGCGCAGCGGCGGCTGGCCGCCCAGCTCGCGGCGCAGAAGGCCGCCGAGGCGAAGAAGCGCCGGCAGGCCTGGCTGGGGGCGCTCGCCGGCCTCGCGGTGATCGCGGTGATCGTCGGCGTCTTCGTGGTGACCCGGGGCGGTGACGACGACGCCGCGAAGCCGGCCGCGTCGCCCGCCGGCTGCCCGGGCGGCTTCCCGACCCTGCCCGACGGCGCCGACCGGGCACTCTGCACCAAGCCGCCGGCCGGCAAGGGCGAGGGCGAGCTCAGCGGCCTGAAGGCCACCCCGCTGATCCGGGGCACCGGCGCCGCCGCCCAGAGCGGCCAGCAGATCACCGTGAACTACGTCGGGGTGTCGTACCGGACGGGCGAGGAGTTCGACGCCTCCTGGAAGCGCTCGGAGCCGTTCTCCTTCATGCTCGGCCAGGGCAACGTGATCCCGGGCTGGGACCAGGGCCTGCAGGGGCAGACCGTGGGCAGCCGGGTGCAGCTCGACATCCCGGCCGACCTCGCGTACGGCGACAAGCCGCAGCGCCCGGGCGCGCCGTCCGGCCCGCTGCGCTTCATCGTCGACGTGCTGGCGGTGCAGTAGCCCACAGAGGTCTTCCCGGCTGTCACCTACGCGCAGTAGGTTCGGGGTCACCGTGGGCGGTCCACACCGCCGCACGGTGACCCCTCACCATCGTGGAGGTACGCGTGCCGGCGCTGGACGACCCCGGGCGGACCGCCCGGCTCATGTGGACGCACTTCGAACCCGTCCACGCGGTCACCTACTTCCATCCGCGCGCCCGCGCCGCGTACGAGGCGGTCGGGCTACGCGGCTACTGGCGGGGGTACTTCGCCGGCCGGGCCGCCCCGCTCGGGCCCACCGAGGCGGCCCCGGTGCTCGCCGCGTTCTTCAACTTCGCCCCGCCGATGGTGAGCCGGGCGCTGCCGGCGGTCTGGCGGCTCGCCACCCCGCAGGAGGCGCTGCGGGCCCGGCTGACCGGCGCCGTGCAGGCGCTCGCCGAGCTGACCTACGAGCTGCCCGAGTCCCACCTGGTCGAGGCCGCCGACCTGCTGGAGGAGGCGGCCGCGGCGGTGGAGCCTGCCGGCCGGGTGCTCGGCGCGGCCAACGCCGCCCTGCCGCGCGGTGAATACCCGCTGGCCCGGCTCTGGCAGGCCGCCACCACGCTGCGCGAGCACCGGGGTGACGGGCACGTCGCCGCCCTGGTCGCCGCCGACCTCGATCCGGTGGAGACGCTGGCCTGGCGGGTCGCGGTGGACATGCCCCTGCAGAACCTGCTCGGCCGGGGCTGGTCCGAGGAGCAGTGGCAGGCGGCGCGGGGCCGGTTGGCCGAGCGCGGCTGGCTCGGCCCGGACGGCGAGCCGACCGACGTCGGGCGGGCCCGGTTCCAGGCCGTCGAGGATGCCACCGACCTCGCCGCCGCCCGCCCCTGGCGCACCCTCGGGCCGGACCGCACCGACCGCCTGCGCGAACTGCTCGAACCGATGGCCCGCGCCTGCCACACGGTGATCCCGGAGAACAGCCCGATCGGCCTGCCCGCCCTGCAGGGCTGACACCCCCGCCCCCGGCCCCGGTCGGGGAGGATGGGCGGGTGACGGTGGATGCGGTGGTGTTCGACCTCGACGGCGTGATCGTGGACTCCGAGCCGGTCTGGGAGGAGGTCCGGCGGGCGTACGTGGCGGCGCACGGCGGCACCTGGCAGCCGGACACCCAGCGCCGGCTGATGGGGATGAGCACCGGCGAGTGGGCCGACTACCTCAGCGGCGAGCTGGGCGTCGACCGCGACGCCGGGCAGGTGGCCACCGAGGTGGTCGAGGAGATGACCCGGCGGTACGCGCGGCACGTACCCCTGATCGACGACGCCGACCGGGTCGTGCGCGGGGTGGCCGCGCGGTGGTCGCTGGGGCTGGCCAGCTCGTCGCCGACCCGGCTGATCGCCGCGGCGCTGACCGCCATGGACCTGACCGACGCCTTCCGGGTGACGCTCTCCACCGAGGAGACCGCGCGGGGCAAGCCCGCGCCGGACGTCTACCTGGCCGTCGCCGACCGGCTCGGCGTCGACCCGACCCGCTGCGTCGCGGTGGAGGACTCCTCCAACGGGGTACGCTCCGCGGCCGCCGCCGGCATGCGGGTGGTGGCGATCCCGCACGGGTCGTACCCGCTGGACCCGGATGCGGCGGCCCTCGCCGCCGTGGTGCTGTCGTCGGTGCACGAGCTCACTCCGGACCTGGTGGCCGGGCTCGGCTGACCCGCCTCCGCCCGGCGCAGGCGGCCGGCCGTCAGATCCGGCGGCTGCGGCTGGACCGGGGCAGGAACGGGGTGTCGCGGCGGTCGCCGGCCGGGGCCGGACCCGGTTCGCCGGTCGCCTCAGCCGGTGCCGCGCACCCGGCGTCGGTCGGACCGGCCCCGCCACCGAGCGTCACGGGTGGCGTCGACGCCACCTCTGGTACGTCCCGCATGACCCCTCCTCCGCCGGCTATCCGGTGATACGGACGGCGGGCCCGGCGGGATCGGTCGGGCGGCACCGGACCCCGCACTCCAGCCCGGCGACGTCACACAGGGTGAGGTCGACGGTCGCCCCGGTGAGGTGCGGGTGCGCGGGCCGGAGGTGATCGCGACCGGCGACGCCACCCCGACCCGCGCGGGATCGGCGAAGATGGGGGACGCGACTGTCGGAGGGAGACGGGGATGAAGGCGATCGTCTACGAGGAGACCGGCGACCCCTCGGTGCTGAAGCTGGTGGACCGGCCGGTGCCGGAACCCGGGCGCGGCGAGGTGCTGGTCCGGGTGGCCGTCTCCGGGGTGAACCCGACCGACTGGAAGGGTCGCCGGCAGTGGCCGCTGCCGGCCGGCTGGCAGACCCCCGGCCAGGACGGCGCCGGGGTCATCGAGGCGGTCGGCGAGGGCGTCGACCAGATCCTGATCGGCAAGCGGGTGTGGCTCTGGGAGGCCGCCTGGCAGCGCCCCTGGGGCACCGCAGCCGAGTACACCGTGGTCCCGGTGCGCCAGGCGGTAGGCCTCGGTTCCGCCGACTTCGACCTGGGCGCCTGCCTCGGCATCCCGTTCCTCACCGCGCACCGCTGCCTGACGGCCGGGGAGTACATGCCGACCAAGCTGCACGCCGGTGCGCTCAGCGACCACGTGGTGCTGGTGCAGGGCGGCGCGGGCGCGGTGGGCAACGCGGCGATCCAGCTCGCGCGCTGGGCGGACGCCTGCGTGATCACCACCGTCAGCAGCCCGGAGAAGGCGCAGCTCGCGGCGGCGGCCGGCGCGTCCTTCGTGATCAATTACCGGGAACAGGACGTGGTCGAGGAGGTCCGCAAGATCGCCCCCGAGGGGGTGCACACGATCGTCGAGGTCTCCGCCGCCCGCAACGCCGCCACCGACGTCCAACTGCTCCGCCCCGGCGGCGCGGTCTGCGTGTACGCCGACGACGGGGGCGCCGAGGTCACCCTGCCGATCCGGCCGCTCATGGTGCCCAACGCCCGCTGGCAGTTCGTGCTGGTCTACACCGAGCCGGCGGCGGCCAAGGCGCGGGCGGTCACCGACGTGGCGGCGGCGGTGGCACAGGGCGGCGTACGGGTGGGCGGGGAGGTCGGCCTGCCCCTGCACCACTACCCGCTGGCCGAAACGGCTGCCGCGCACCAGGCGGTGGAGGATTCGGTGGTCGGCAAGGTGCTGATCACCACCAGCGCGCAGTGACGGTCACTCGGCGCGGGCCTGGGCGACGGAGGCGCGGACCAGCTCGGTCAGCACGTCGAGATCGACGTCGGCGAGCTGCTTGACGTAGAGGCAGCCCTTGCCGACGGTGTGCCGGCCCAGCCGGGCCGTCAACTGCTCCTTCTCGGGGAATCCCTCGCCGAGGTAGAGGGTGGTGGCCGCCTTGCGCGGCGAGAACCCGACCAGGAACCAGTCCAACTCGCGACCGCTGGCGTAGCGCAGGTGCCGCTGCCCGAAGCCGACGATGGCGTCCCCCCACATGGTCGGCGGCTCGCCGGTGACCTGCCGCATCAGGTCGCGGACGGCGATGGCGTCGCGGCGGCGGGTCTCGTCCGGCACGGCGGCGAGGAAGTCGTCCACGCTGGCGGCGGTCGGTGCGGTCTTCAGGGTTGCCATGACGTCTCCGAACTCGACGGCGGGCCGACCCGGGGGCGGCCGGTTCAAGCCGATCGTACGAGCCGGCACCGACACCGTGAGCTGGGTGGATTTCCCCGTCAGCGGGACAGAGGCGAACATGTTTCGCAAGAATGACTGTGCGGGTCGCCCCGCAAAAAAGCGGGCGGCCCCGGCGCGGTGCGAACGCCGGGGCCGCCCCTGGGGAGGGATGCTTCTTGGAGTACGTCCCTGCCCCTAACGGCGACGAGCCGCCGGAAAACGTTACGGCCCGGTCAGTTCCCGCACCTCGAGCCCGCCGTCGGCGTAGCGGGACCGGACCACCTTCTTGTCGAACTTGCCGACGCTCGTCTTCGGCACCGCGTCGATGAACGCCCACCGCTCCGGCAGCTGCCAGTGCGCCACCGACTTCGCCAGGAACGCCCGCAGTTCCTCCGCGGTCACCGAGGCGCCCTCGCGGATCACCACGGTGGCCAGCGGACGCTCGTCCCACCGCTGATCGGGCACCCCCACCACGCAGGCCTCCTGCACGTCGGGGTGAGCCATCAGCGCGTTCTCCAGCTCCACCGAGGAGATCCACTCCCCACCCGACTTGATCACGTCCTTGGCGCGGTCGGTGAGGGTGATGTAGCCGTCCGGCGAGAGGGTGCCCACGTCACCGGTACGCAGCCAGCCGTCGCGGAACTTCTCCTCGTCCGGGTTGTCGTCGCCGACGTACCGTGCGGTCACCCACGGGCCCCGGACCTCCAGCTCGCCGACGGACGTCCCGTCGGCGGGCAGCGGCTCGCCCAGCGGGCCGACGATCCGCGCGGCCACCCCGGCCGGCACCCGGCCCTGGGTGTAGCGGTAGCGCCAGGCGTCGTCGCCGGCGGCGCCGGCCGGCGGCCGGGACACCGAGCCCAGCGGGGACATCTCGGTCATCCCCAGGCGTGGATGACCTCGATGCCGTGCCGCTCGGCGAACGCGTGCATCAGCGCGGGCGGGCAGGCCGAACCGCCGACGATCACCTCCGTCAGCGAAGACGTGTCCACGTCGTGGTTGTCCAGGTAGGAGAGCAGGTCGTTCCAGATGGTCGGCACGGCGCCGGCCAGGGTGGGCCGCTCCGCGGCGATCATCTCGGCGATCGGCGCGGCCTGGAGGAACCGGTCCGGCATGATCAGCGACGCGCCGGAGAGGAAGGCCGCGTACGGCAGGCCCCACGACATCGCGTGGAACATCGGCACGATGGCCAACTCCCGGTCGACCGGACCGAGGCCGAAGCCCTCCGGCATGCAGACCTGCAACGAGTGCAGGTAGATCGAGCGGTGCGAGTAGGCCACGCCCTTGGGGTTGCCGGTGGTGCCGGAGGTGTAGCAGAGGGCGGCGGCGTCCCGCTCGTCCACCTCGGGCCACTGGTAGCTGTCGGGGCGGCCGGCCAGCAGCTCGTCCCAGTGGTGCACGGTGATCCGGTCGCCGGCCGCCGCGACCAGCGGGGCGGGGTCGCCGCCGCCGACCACCACCACGTGCCGCACGGTGGTCATCTCGCCGAGCACCCGGCCAGCAGCGGGATCAGCGTCGAGTCGACCAGCACCACCCGGTCCTCGCGTGGTTGGCGATGTAGCGACCTGGTCCGGAAGAGCCGGATGTTCAGGGTGTGCAGCACCGCGCCCATGCTGGGCACGGCGAAGTACGCCACCAGGTGCTCGTTGTTGTTCCACATGAAGGTGGCGACCCGTTCGTCGCCGGTCACCCCGCACTCGTCGCGCAGGGCGTGGGCCAGCCGGGCGGCGGCGCGGCCCACCTCGGCGTACGACATCCGGCGGGCTCGCCGCCGGTCCACGTGACGACCTCGCCGTGCCGTGCACGGTGTGCGTGTTCGAGGATCCGGGAGACCTGGAGGGGGCGTCCATCATCGTGCTACGCATGAGTAACAAGCTAGTGTCGCCGGTCACAGGTTGGGAACCCCGGAACGCCGGAGGCGCCGCGGGAAGCTGCGTAAATTGGCCGGGTGAGCATCTCGTGGGCCGATTCGTACGTGGGCAGCTGCGGGCCCTGGCCGGTGACCGGACGCTGATGTTCGTCGGGGCCCGTGCCGTGGTCCGCGACAACGCGGCCGGGTGCTGCTGATCCAGCGCTCCGACAACGGCCACTGGGCCCTGCCGGCGGGCGCGATGGAGCTGGGCGAGTCGGTCGCCGACTGCGCCGTCCGCGAGGTCCGCGAGGAGACCGGGCTGCGCGCGCTGCGGGTCGGCGCGTTCGCCCTCTACACCGGGCCGGACCGCACCCACACCAACATGTACGCCACACCTACCAGATCTTCACCACCGCGTTCCGGGTCGAGGACTGGACGGCGACCTGGCCGGGTCACCGACGAGACGACCGACGCCGATTTTCCCCCGCGACGCGTTCCCTCGCGCTCTCGCTCGGTCCCGGAGACCTCGCCGACCTGGACGTCTTCGAGCAGACCAACCGCCTGATCCTCAAGTAGCGCGGACCCCGGGCGGCCTGCGATCGCCCGGGGCCCGCGTACGGAGTGTGGTCTACGGAGCCGGGATCACCCCGACGTCGACGACCACGGTGCCGCCGTCGGTCACCTCGATCACCGTGCTGTCCGCGTACGGAGCGTTGTACGGGGCGGTGGGCACGGACGTGACGTCGGAGTCGGTGGCGTCGTCGCCCACGTTCGGCGTGGTCACCTGCCAGCCGTAGCGCAGGTTCACGCGCACCACGTACCGCCCCGGCGGCACCGCGCGCGCGTACGCGCCCACGTACGGGTACGCACGGAGTTCGGTGGTCGCCGCACCTTCGGGAAGGAACTCGACGTTGTACGTCGCCTCGCCGTAGCCACCCAGCGGCTCACCCGCGTCGCGCTGCCCGTCGCGGTCCTCGTCGTACCAGACGGTGCCTTCGATGGTGCCCTGCGGGCGGTAGCTGGTGACCGCCTGGCGCGAGTTGTTCGCCGGGTTCAGGTCG